>NZ_NASY01000031.1:0-356110 GCF_002075365.1 Anoxybacillus sp. UARK-01
CTCCATGGCTCACTTTTTGCGGGTGTGGCGGAATTGGCAGACGCACCAGACTTAGGATCTGGCGCCTCACGGCGTGGGGGTTCAAGTCCCTCCACCCGCACCATGATAAAGAATAAGGAGCCAATGCGGAAGTAGTTCAGTGGTAGAACACCACCTTGCCAAGGTGGGGGTCGCGGGTTCGAGTCCCGTCTTCCGCTCCAGCCACGCCGGGGTGGCGGAATTGGCAGACGCACAGGACTTAAAATCCTGCGGTAGGTGACTACCGTGCCGGTTCGAGTCCGGCCCTCGGCATCTGCGCTCGTAGCTCAATTGGATAGAGCATCTGACTACGGATCAGAAGGTTAGGGGTTCGAATCCTCTCGAGCGCGCCATACGGGAAGTAGCTCAGCTTGGTAGAGCACATGGTTTGGGACCATGGGGTCGCAGGTTCGAATCCTGTCTTCCCGACCATTTGGAACGAAGGGGCCTTAGCTCAGCTGGGAGAGCGCCTGCTTTGCACGCAGGAGGTCATCGGTTCGATCCCGATAGGCTCCACCATGATTTAACGTATGGCGGTGTAGCTCAGCTGGCTAGAGCGTACGGTTCATACCCGTGAGGTCGGGGGTTCGATCCCCTCCACCGCCATATTATGAATTTTGGACCTTTAGCTCAGCTGGTTAGAGCAGACGGCTCATAACCGTCCGGTCGTAGGTTCGAGTCCTACAAGGTCCACCATTTTGAAATTGTTTGGAGGAGTACCCAAGTCTGGCTGAAGGGGTCGGTCTTGAAAACCGAGAGGCGTCGAGAGGCGCGCGGGGGTTCGAATCCCTCCTCCTCCGCCATCAATATTAATAAGCTAATGATCATCGCGGGGTGGAGCAGCCAGGTAGCTCGTCGGGCTCATAACCCGAAGGTCGCAGGTTCAAATCCTGCCCCCGCAACCAAACAAAATGGTCCCGTAGTGTAGTGGTTAACATGCCTGCCTGTCACGCAGGAGATCGCGGGTTCGAGTCCCGTCGGGACCGCCATAAATGCGTATGGCTCGGTAGCTCAGTCGGTAGAGCAAAGGACTGAAAATCCTTGTGTCGGCGGTTCGATTCCGTCCCGAGCCACCATTTTTGTGTGAATGTTTGTAAATAAAGCGAATGAGTTGCTGAGAAAAGTGCTGTCTTTGGTGAATAATTTAGAAGAATAGCGCAAAAAAGCTTATGTCATGGCTGATTTTTCATAGAAATAAGCCGGCCTACCTCAATTGGTAGAGACGAGCGAAGCATCGGTGAAACGACTGCGAGTTGCCTCGACGCATTGGACATCTTGAAATATCTTGAAGAGGAAGAGGTACAGAACACATGTGCTTTTATGGTTAGTTCTATGGATGAAGCCGACTTAGCTCAATTGGTAGAGCAACTGAATCGTAATCAGTAGGTTGCGGGTTCAAGTCCTGCAGTCGGCATTTTAACTTTTTTGAGTAATGGAGGGGTAGCGAAGTGGCCAAACGCGGCGGACTGTAAATCCGCTCCCTGTGGGTTCGGCGGTTCGAATCCGTCCCCCTCCACCAGTTAGGGGCATAGTTTAATGGTAGAACAGAGGTCTCCAAAACCTCCGGTGTGGGTTCGATTCCTACTGCCCCTGCCATTTTCCAGCATGGCGGCTATGGCGAAGTGGTTAACGCACCAGATTGTGGCTCTGGCATTCGTGGGTTCGATTCCCACTAGTCGCCCCTTTTGAATATGAAGAGGATTGGGGTATAGCCAAGCGGTAAGGCAACGGACTTTGACTCCGTGATGCGTTGGTTCGAATCCAGCTACCCCAGCCAAATGCGGAAGTAGTTCAGTGGTAGAACACCACCTTGCCAAGGTGGGGGTCGCGGGTTCGAGTCCCGTCTTCCGCTTTGATGGCGGCATAGCCAAGTGGTAAGGCAGAGGTCTGCAAAACCTTTACCCCCGGTTCGAATCCGGGTGCCGCCTTTATCAAATGTAATGAATATAATTGTTGCTGTTTAATTAGTTGACTAATAGTTTGTTTTGTGGTATAATATATCATGTTCTGATGTTTGTGATTTGCCGATGTGGCGGAATTGGCAGACGCGCACGACTCAAAATCGTGTTCCCGTGAGGGAGTGTGGGTTCGACTCCCACCATCGGCACCATTTATTTTAACAGGGATGACCTGTTTTTTATTTTAAATTTGCTTCGACAAAATTTTACTTTTTTTGCTTCGAAAAATTACAATTTTGTTTAGCTGTGGTTGCTATTATAGTATATGCACGGGTGTAGTTTAATGGTAAAACCTCTCAGCCACGAGCGATACATCATTGTATAGACGACGAGTTGCCTCGACGCACAAAGCATCTTAGAATGAACTGGTAGAGGAAGAGGCATGGCATATCGGGACACTAGAAATTTGTAATGAAAAATTTGATAATTATGCGGGTGTAGTTTAGTGGTAAAACCTCAGCCTTCCAAGCTGATGTCGTGGGTTCGATTCCCATCACCCGCTCCATTTATACATACATAGGGGACAACGCAGTGTTTCGTTTCTTAGGAGAACGGGGCATTGCGTTTTTTGTTTTTACATGCACGTTTATTGTATGATTTTCATTGTCGATTCTCCTCCATGAATCTGTGTGAACATGCTTTGAATGGAGCTAATCATTTTTGCACACTCGGTTTGCTCCATTGCTGGAGATAAGTATACGATTTGTATGGCTTGTTTGGTACTGTATGTAACGGCCGTGCGTTCAGAATCTACAATAGGGCTTCCAAATGGACCAAGCTCATCTTTGGCAATCAGTTTTTTAGCTAATTGAACATGGCGGCCATTGATCGCCTGATATTGATCTTCCTCTGTACCGACTTCAATCGAAATATCTCCCTTTATTTGGTCGGCGTCATAAATTCCGATCGGTATTTTATAATAAAGGGAAAAGAAGTTATTGATGTCGGCAGCTGAGTGAATGGAAGGAATAAATTGCTGTTTTTGTATACGCCGATATAAGCTTTCTGAAGAAGGACGATATCGACTTGGATCAGTTCCAATGGCTTTAAAAATTTGCCGCCATTCATTGATTTCTTTCATTTCAATAATAGGCTTCTCGTGCCATTCAAAATAAATGGATTCTTGAAAAAGCTGCAATCTTCCCTTCAACATTTGCGGAGAATCGTCTACTACGATATTGTTGTAAGTGATGACTCCTACTTTGAAGGTTGGAATGATATGCTTGAGTGTTTGTGATATATTGATGTTCATATGTTCACCTCTAGTTTTTAATTTCATTTTACCATGAATTTAATATTTTAGCGAAAGGAGGGATTAGCATGGATGTGAAAAAATTGAAAGAAGATATTATTCAATACAGCCAAACCATCGGAATTGATAAAATTGGCTTTGCAAGTGCTGATCCGTTTGTGGAACTAAAGGAACGCCTTCGTCTTCAGCAACAGCTTGGATATCAATCAGGATTTGAGGAGCCGGATATTGAAAAAAGAACCGATCCCGCTCTGCTGTTGGATGAAGCGAAATCCATTATTTCTATCGCGCTTGCTTATCCTTCAAAAATGAAAAATGCGCCTCGAAGCACAAAAGAGGAAAAACGCGGAATTTTTTGCAGGGCGTCGTGGGGAACGGATTATCATATTATTTTGCAAGAGCGTCTGTTAAAGCTAAAGGAGTTTATTTTAGAAAGAGTGCCAAATGCAAAGGTTAAATCAATGGTAGATACGGGAGAATTAGCGGATCGGGCTGTGGCTGAGAGAGCCGGGATCGGTTGGAGCGGCAAAAACTGTGCGATTATTACTCCAGAGTTTGGATCATATGTGTATTTAGGAGAAATGATCACGAATATACCGTTTCCTCCAGATAATCCTATAGAAAATCGGTGTGGTTCATGTACAAAATGCCTCGATGCTTGCCCGACAGGAGCGCTTGTCCAAGGGGGACAGCTCAACGCTCAACGGTGCATTGCTTTTTTAACGCAGACAAAAGGTTTTATCGCAGATGAATTTCGTGAAAAAATTGGCAACCGTTTATACGGATGTGATACTTGCCAAACAGTGTGCCCAGAAAACAAAGGAAAGGACTTTCATTTTCACGAAGAAATGGAACCGGATCCAGAGGTGGTGAAGCCATTACTTAAGCCACTTCTCCATATGACGAATCGAGAGTTTAGAGAAAAGTTTGGGACTCTTTCGGGTGCATGGAGGGGGAAAAAGCCGATTCAAAGAAATGCTATTTTGGCATTAGCTCATTTTCAAGATCGGACAGCCATTCCTGATTTGTTAAAATTGCTAAAGGAAGATAGTCGGCCAGTCATCCGGGGAACAGCAGCTTGGGCATTAGGGAAAATTGGTGATGAAAATGTTGTGCCCATTTTAGAAGAGGCCTTACAAATTGAAAAAGATGAAGAAGTATTGCGAGAAATAAAAAAAGGATTGCAGTTGTTGATGAATAGAAGGAAAAATGGAAAAAATCAGCCGACCATCACATAATGTAAAATAAAAAAGAAAAAGTGGTGGGCAATGTGAAAAAAGAGTTAGAAGAGCTGCTGAGAAAACGGGCACAATCCTTTGTTTCATTATCGAGATGCAAAGACGATCCAATGATTGAAAGAAAACTGCAATTATTCCAGAAACGGGATGCGGAAATCGTAAAATGTAGCATAAAGGGAACGGTTTGGCGAAAACAGAAGCTCAGGGAGAAGATCGATCTTGATTATATCGTGCATTATCAATTTTTAGTAAAGCAACGTGAATGGATGTATATAGAGGAAATGACAGAGCCAAGGCGCGCTTGTTTTGAGCAAAAACAATTAGTGGAAGATCATAAGCTGACGATTTTAGATAGAATAGAGCCTGAACATACAGTTGAACGAATGGCAAAAGGAGAAAAAAAGGCTTATGTATATGATCGAATCAAGGCTGTTCAATATGCAGAAACATGGTGGAACAGCTATAATCCCCGTTTCCCTAAATTTTCCGTTGATTGTACAAATTTTGTTTCTCAATGCTTGTACGCGGGAGGAATGCCGATGGTTGGCTATCCGGAGCGCGGCAAGGGATGGTGGATGCAAAATAACAATTGGAGCTATAGCTGGACCGTCGCTCATGCCTTTCGGTGGTATTTGGGAGGAGCGCATACCGGGTGGAACGCAGTAGAGGTTACCTCTCCAGAGCAGTTGTTGCCTGGCGATATTATTTGTTATGATTTTCAAGGAGACGGACGTTTTGACCACTCGACGATTGTAGTCGCGAAAGACCAAAAAGGCATGCCGCTCGTAAATGCTCATACAACGAATAGCCGGATGAGATATTGGTCGTATGAAGATTCGAGTGCCTACACTCCAAGTATTCAGTATAAATTTTTTCATATTGAGGATAAGGGATAGTATAATAAAACGAGAAAGATCAAATCTGAGGTGAGTAAACGTGGCTTTACATGTAGTATTGTATCAACCAGAAATTCCAGCGAATACTGGAAATATTGCACGTACATGCGCAGCAACGGACACAGTATTGCATTTGATCCGGCCGTTAGGATTTTCTACGGATGATAAAATGTTAAAGCGGGCAGGATTGGATTATTGGGAGTATGTCAATATTTTTTACTATGACTCGTTACAAGAGTTATTTGATCAGTATCAAGATGGGGAGTTTTATTTTATTACAAAATTTGGTCAAAAGCATTACGATTCTTTTGATTTTAGCGATCGCGAAAAGGACTATTTCTTTGTATTTGGACGTGAAACAAGCGGTCTTCCAAAAGAATTGATTGAAAACAATATGGATCGTTGCTTGCGCATCCCGATGAACGATAAAGTTCGTTCATTAAACTTATCCAATACGGCTGCCATTCTGGTGTATGAAGCCCTCAGGCAGCAAGGATTTAAAGGCTTATATTAACAAAAAACGACCTTCATGAGGAGGTCGTTTTTTATTACTTAGTTTTTTACACTTGGCTTGTCGTCATATCCAGCTGTAAAAATGGCAGATAAAAAGGCAATGATGACCCCGAGCACGAGTAATGTTCTCATCGTGAATTTCCTCCTTATGTGATAAATAGTCGCTTCTCCTTATTATTATAGCCCATGGGACAAGTATTGTTTAGAGGAACAAGTAAATTTTTGTTTTATAGTGAATGATCAAGGACATCCTCGCATACATTGTAATAATCTCGTTGTTAGTCATCAAGTATTAAGGAGGTTCTTTATGGATATTTTAAAAAAAATCGAAAGATACAGGGAAGATGAGCAACGATTAAAGTGGGAAGGAACCTTCGCCGAATATTTGCAGGTTTTAAAGGAAAAGCCATGGGTTGCCCAGTCCGCTCATTCGCGTGTCTATAATATGATTAAAGATGCCGGGGTGGAGGAAGTAGATGGAAAAAAACGATACAATTTTTTTAGCGGGCAGTTGTTTGGCTTAGAAGAAGCACTTGAGCGCCTAGTAGAAGAATATTTTCACCCTGCCGCGAAACGATTGGATGTTCGGAAGCGTATTTTGTTATTGATGGGACCGGTCGGCGGAGGGAAGTCAACACTTGTTACGATGTTAAAGAGGGGATTGGAAGCTTATTCACTAACAGAACGAGGGGCTGTATACGCCATTAAAGGCTGCCCAATGCATGAGGACCCGCTCCATCTTATCCCCCATCACCTGCGTGATGATTTTTACAAAGAGTATGGAATACGGATTGAAGGAGAGCTTTCGCCACTTAACATGATGAGAGTGGAAAAAGAATATGGCGGTCGAATTGAAGATGTAATGGTCGAAAGAATTTTCTTTTCAGAAAATAAGCGCGTCGGAATTGGTACATTTAGTCCATCCGATCCTAAATCACAAGATATTGCCGATTTAACAGGAAGCATTGATTTTTCAACGATTGCTCAGTATGGTTCAGAGTCTGATCCTCGCGCCTATCGATTTGATGGTGAATTGAACAAAGCGAATCGCGGAATGATGGAATTTCAAGAAATGTTAAAGTGTGATGAAAAATTTTTATGGCATTTGCTTTCACTAACACAAGAAGGAAATTTCAAAGCTGGCAGATTCGCATTAATTAGCGCAGATGAATTAATTGTCGCTCACACAAACGAAACGGAATACCGCTCTTTTATCTCTAACAAAAAGAATGAGGCGCTTCATTCACGGATTATTGTGATGCCGATTCCATATAATTTAAAGGTGTCTGAGGAAGAACGAATTTATGAGAAAATGATTCGGGAAAGCGATGTTGCAGATGTGCATATTGCACCGCACACACTTCGTGTCGCAGCCATGTTTACGATTCTGACGAGATTGAAGGAGCCAAAGCGTCCAGATATTGATTTGCTGAAGAAAATGCGTTTATATGACGGTGAAACCGTAGAAGGGTTTAATGAAGTCGATGTAGAGGAATTGAAGAAGGAATATACCGATGAAGGAATGAGCGGAATTGATCCGCGTTATGTGATTAACCGCATTTCTTCATGCATTATTCGCAAGGAAGTGCCATCCATTAATGCATTAGATGTGCTTCGTTCATTAAAAGAAGGGCTGAACCAACATCCATCTATTTCAAAAGAAGATCGCGAGCGATATTTAAATTTCATTTCCTTGGCGCGAAAAGAGTATGATGAAATTGCAAAGCAAGAGGTGCAAAAAGCATTTGTCTACTCGTACGAAGAATCCGCTAAAACATTAATGGATAATTATCTAGACAATGTAGAAGCGTATTGCAATAAAACAAAATTGCGGGATCCGTTAACAGGAGAAGAAATGAATCCGGATGAAAAACTCATGCGTTCGATCGAAGAACAAATTGGCATTTCGGAAAATGCAAAGAAAGCATTTCGTGAAGAAATTTTAATTCGTATTTCAGCATATGCGCGAAAAGGGCAACGATTTGATTACAACTCCCATGAACGATTGCGGGAAGCGATTCAAAAGAAATTATTCGCTGATTTGAAGGACATCGTAAAAATTACAACATCCACAAAAACGCCGGATGAGCAACAACTTAAAAGAATTAACGAGGTGGTTGCCCGCCTTATCGATGAATATGGATATAATTCAACGTCTGCCAATGATTTGCTCCGTTATGTCGGAAGCTTATTGAATCGCTAGCATGCCTCAGCATCAGGCATGCTTTTTTCATCCATTGGGATTTTAGGCTTGTCTTACGGAGAAATGGGGACTAATTTTCTTAATTATTTGTCAATTATTTTTGGTTTTTGCATAGGATAGAGTAAACAACCGCCATTATTGTATGTTTGTAGACGCCAACACCAGTATATGATGAAAGGGTAAAAAATGTGATTAGGAGGGGAAACAATGAGTGGAAATTTTATTGTATCAAAAGAAGACTGGTCCCTCCATCGGAAAGGACATGATGATCAAAAAAGGCATCAGGAAAAAGTAAAAGAAGCGATAAAAAATAACTTAGCTGACTTAATTACTGAAGAAAGCATCATTATGTCAAATGGTCGCGATGTGATTAAAATTCCAATTCGTTCTTTAGATGAGTATAAAATTCGTTATAACTACGATAAAAATAAACATGTCGGCCAAGGAGATGGGGACAGTCAAGTAGGTGACGTGGTTGCTCGTGATGGTTCTGGAGAAGGACAAAAAGGACCAGGTAAGGGGCAAGGAGCTGGTGATCAAGCAGGAGACGATTACTATGAGGCCGAAGTTTCACTATTAGAGCTGCAAGAGGCTTTATTTAGCCAGTTAGAGCTTCCGGATCTAAAACGAAAGGAAGCAGATCAAAATACTGTTCAACACATTGAGTTTAACGACATTCGCCGAACCGGATTGATGGGAAATATTGATAAAAAACGAACGATGATGTCCGCATTTAAGCGAAATGCGATGAGCGGAAATCCAAGCTTTTATCCAATTTATCCGGAAGATTTAAAATTTAAAACATGGAATGAAGTCGTCAAGCCAGATTCGAAAGCGGTTGTTCTTGCGATGATGGACACGAGTGGCTCTATGGGTCTATGGGAAAAGTATATGGCTCGCAGCTTTTTCTTCTGGATGACACGGTTTTTGCGTACAAAATATGAAACGGTGGAAATTGCTTTTATCGCTCATCATACAGAAGCGAAGGTGGTAACAGAAGAGGAATTTTTCACAAAAGGGGAGAGCGGAGGAACCATTTGTTCATCAGCCTACAGAAAAGCGCTTGAATTGGTGGAAACTAAATATTCACCTTCGCGCTATAACATTTATCCGTTTCATTTCTCAGACGGAGACAATCTCACCTCCGATAACGCCCGATGTGTAAAGCTTGTGAATGAATTAATGAAGGTGTCCAATATGTTTGGATATGGAGAGGTGAACCAGTACAATCGCCATTCGACTCTCATGTCTGCTTATAAAAACATTAAAGATGAGAAATTTCGTTACTATATTCTCAAGCAAAAATCGGATGTGTTTCACGCGATGACCACATTTTTTAGAAAAGAGGAAAATAAAACACTTGTATAGCCCTTGCGTGATGCAGGGGTTTTTTTATCATATCAGAATTTATGATCTTGCCTTTTTTATAAAGAAGTGAGGCGCTGTCTAGCTTCAAGCGCCATCGGCTCGAATCGCTCCTCTCCGTATTGCGGCGGTTCCTTCATTCAGCGACGGCGCAGGACCAAACTTGGCTTGGTTCGAGCTCTCCTCAGTGGGGCTTGTACGATCTTCGCCAGTAGGTGGATGTTTTGCCCTTTTCTTACGAAGCAGGACATCGAGGTGTTGCTAGCTCCTCTCTCTCGATGATATGATAAACTCATATAGTAATAATTGGAATAGTGAGGATGATCATACATAGATGTTTATTTAAGAAGATGGCGTGGCTTGAATTCGCAGCAGAAGCCAGACCTGTAAAGATTGATCAATATGGGGAATGAAACGACAAAAGGATAAATGCAGAGAAGAAAGAGAGGGAATGGATCATGTCAAATTGGAAAGAAGAGATCGTATCATGGGGAAAGGCGGTTGGAATTGCCGTTATGATTGCAGTCGTAGTTAGAAATCTAATTTTTGCTCCTTATATTGTGAAAGGGGAGTCCATGCTGCCGACTCTGCAAAATGATAATCGCCTGATCGTGAGCAAGTTCAGCAAATGGGAGGGATACAAGCACTTTGATATCATTGTATTCAATGCTCCTGATTCAAAAGAAAAGTATATCAAAAGAATTATCGGCTTACCCGGAGATACCGTTGAAATGAAGCATGATACTTTATACATTAATGGTAAAGCCTATAATGAACCATATTTAAAAACATGGAAGGAGAAAAATGAGACGGAAGGCCTTGTGACAGGAGATTTTACTTTGCAGGAAATTACAAATAAAAAAGTCATTCCAAAAGGGTACGTTTTTGTGTTAGGGGATAACCGTTTAGTCAGCAAGGATAGCCGTTATTTTGGACTTGTGCCAATGAAGGATATTGTAGGTAAGGCTGTATTACGGATATGGCCGGTGGATGAGGCAGGATTAGTGAAATAAAGCAACTGTTTTTATACCTTTTAACATCATCCATCGAGGAGTCTCCCACTTCTTAACGGAGTGGAAGTGGGGCGGTTCATTAAAGATCATTTCTTTTATTTTCAAACTTATATAAATAACCCTCCCATCGTTTTTCGTTTTAAGCATTCGCGGGCGATCGCCACGAATGCTTTTTTGTGTAAATAGGATTCTGTAAGATAAAGCGCTCCTGTCTTATCAGTCTGACATAAAGAATGGGTTAGTGAAACGCTAGGAAAGTGAAAGATCCAAGCTCCTCCCTCAGAAGGAAGCCATTTTATTAAGAAAAAATTAAGAAATGATTTGCATAATAGGACTAGCCAATTTAAATAGTTTCCATAAGGAGGAGTCTGTATTGAAAAAATGGATAGTTATATTCATTGTTGCCATTGTGGTGATTGGCGGAGGTGTTTGGATTTGGTCAATGGGCAAAAAAGATACTGTTGTAGCGCAAACACCTACAGCCTCTGTGCAAAAAGGAAAGTTGGAAGTGAAGGTGAGTGGCAATGGAACGATCCAGCCTGTTACAAGCGAAGATCTCAAAGCAAAAGCCAACAAGGAAGTAGACGAAGTCCTTGTTTCTGAAGGCGAGAAAGTGACAGAAGGGCAAGAGCTGATAACTTTTACAGATGGCAGCGATCCAATTACGGCGCCGGCAGCTGGAACGGTGACATCAGTAGCAGTAGAGCCAGGACAGCGAGTAACAATAGGTCAAGTTGTTGCTCATCTTACTAATTATGATGATTTACAAGTGACGGTACAAATCGATGAATTAGATATTCCGAAAATAAAAGCAGGCCAGACCGCAAGTGTGAAAATCAATGCATTTCCCAATACAACATACAGCGGCAAGGTGACCTCTATTGCAAATGAGGGAACCGTCTCTAATGGTGTTTCAACATTTGATGTGACAGTGCATCTTGATAAACCAACCAATGTGAAGGTTGGCATGACAGCAGAAGCAAGTATTTTAGTAGAAAGCAAGGATAACGTGTTATACGTGCCGATTGAAGCTGTTAATACGATCAATGGACAAAAGTTTGTTGTTGTCACTGACCCATCTTCTTCGGAAAATGGTGAAGCTACTAGACGACAGATCATAAAAACAGGGATCAATAATGAAGATTACGTAGAAATCACTGAAGGATTAGAAGAGGGAGAGATTGTTCAATTGCCGAGAACGGCAGTTACAAGCTCAAATATGAATAACAGAATGGAGTTTGGCGGAATGATGAACCGGATGCCGCGAATGAATGGGGCAGGCGGTATGGGTGGCAGAAGCTACCGAGGAGGGGAGTAGGCAAATGGCCAAGTCAATTATTGAAATACAAAATATGACGAAAACATACCGCCTAGGCGGTGAGGTGGTCCAAGCCTTACAAGGAATTTCTTTGCAGATTCACAGTGGCGATTTCCTGGCGATTGTTGGACCCTCTGGTTCAGGAAAGTCGACTTTTATGAATATGATCGGATGCCTGGATCGGCCTGATGCTGGCAGCTATTTTCTTGATGGAAAAGAAATTGCCAGATTGAATGACAATGAACTAGCAGCCATTCGAAATGAGAAAATCGGTTTTATTTTTCAAAATTTTTTCTTATTGCCGCGCCTAACTGCGCTGGAAAATGTCGAACTCCCTCTATTGTATAGAGGAATGAAAATAAAAGAAAGGCAGCAAATAGCGCAAGAATGCCTTAAAAAAGTCGGATTAATAGAACGTGCTCATCATTTGCCAAGCCAACTATCAGGCGGGCAACAGCAGCGTGTGGCAATCGCGCGAGCGCTTGTGGGCAATCCTCCTATTTTGCTGGCAGATGAGCCGACGGGAGCACTTGATAGTAAAACGAGTCAAGAGATTATTAACATTATGAAAGGACTAAATGAACAAGGGCATACGATTATTATCATTACCCATGATTGGGAAGTGGCCAAACAGGCGAAGCGCATCGTACGTATTCAAGATGGTCGTTTATTTGAAAGCAGAGGTGATTTCATTGAGGCTTCTTCAGTCGATTAAAATGGCGATGCGCAGCATTCGCGGCAATAAGCTACGTTCTTTTTTAACAATGCTTGGAATTATTATTGGCGTGTCTTCTGTCATTGTTTTAATTTCGATTGGCCAAGGATCAAGTAAAGCTGTAGCAGAGCAAATTAATCAATTAGGAACCAATTTATTAACGGTCAATGTGATGAATTCAGATATTGTAAAACTGACGGTAGAAGATACCGAAAAATTTCGTAAACTGGACGGGGTAAAGGAGATCGCTCCAGTTGTATCAGGGCGTGTAAGTGTTAAAAATGGCACGACCGCTACGCAAGTATCGTTGATCGGGACGACTGCTTCCTATCAGACTGTGCGAGAGGCTCAAGTTAGCCAAGGGCGCTTTTTGTCAGATATCGATGTAGAATATCGCCAAAAAATAGCTGTTTTAGGAGCTAATACTGCGCAAACGCTGTTTGGAATGGAAAATCCGGTCGGAAAATATATTCAGGTGGATGGAATATCTTTTAAAGTAGTAGGGGTGCTTGCATCCAAAGGAGGTTCCATGGGACAAAGCGGCGATGATGTTATTTTGCTGCCGCTTTCAACGGCACAGCGTATCACGAAGAATACCAATGTACAAACCATGTATATTCAAGCAAAAAGTGCTGAACAATTAAACTGGATAATGGCAGAAATCGAACGAACTTTGATGCGCATGTTCCCAGACCATCAAGATAGCTATAGTGTTTTTAATCAGCAAGATTTAATGGATACAATGAGTTCGGTGACAAATACGATGACCATGATGCTTGGAGGAATTGCAGGTATTTCACTTTTAGTCGGCGGAATCGGGATTATGAATATTATGCTCGTATCCGTTTCAGAACGAACGAAAGAGATTGGAATTCGTAAAGCCATTGGTGCCAAACGAAGAGATATTTTACTGCAATTTTTAATTGAGGCCGCTGTGTTAAGTGCTTTTGGAGGGATAATCGGCATTGGACTTGGTTTAGGAATTGGCCAAATACTCTCTGTGACGCTGAAGTTATCTGTGTCTTATTCTGTGTCTGTCGTGCTCATTGCATTCTTGTTCTCGTTAATTGTCGGTATTGTCTTTGGGGTCTTTCCGGCTAGCAAAGCGGCAAAGCTCGATCCGATTCAAGCACTCCGTTATGATTGATTTTGGAAATGAAGCGATCGCCTTTTGCGACCGCTTCGTTTTGTTGTATATTGGAACGAAGGAGGGGAACTGGGTGCGGCTATTAATCGTAGAAGACAATGTGGATTTATTGCAATCGATTATTCAAATTTTAAATGATGAGTTTACAGTAGACAGTGCGACAAACGGCGAGGAAGGGCTATTTTTGGCACGGCAAAATATTTATGATGCAATCATATTGGATGTAATGCTTCCTGAAATCGACGGCTTTGCGATTGTTCAGAAAATGAGAGCAGAAGAGATTCAAACGCCAGTTCTATTTTTAACGGCAAAAGATTCGCTTGAGGACCGGGTAAAGGGACTTGATTTTGGCGGGGATGATTACTTGGTAAAGCCGTTTCAGGCTGCGGAGCTACAGGCGCGCCTGCGTGCTTTATTAAGGAGAAGCGGCAGCTTAACGACGAATCAAACCCTTCGCTATCGCGGGATTGAATTGCTAGGAAAAGAAAAGGATATTAAAGTCGATGATCATTTCATTCGCTTGACTGCGAAGCAATATGAGTTGCTGGAATATCTGATCAATAATAAAGGAACGATTTTAACGAAAGAACAAATTTATGATCGTGTATGGGGATTTGATTCAGATACGACGATTGCGATTGTCGAGGTATTTATTCATCATTTGCGCAAAAAACTGGAGCCGTTTGGCTATCATACAGATATTAAAACGATTCGCGGCGTGGGATACATGCTTGCGGAATCATAGGAGAGACCTCTATGTTTCGACGTACCCATATTCGACTGACGATTTTAAACTCATTTGTTTTTTTCATTCTTATTAGCATGCTTGGTGTTTTTTTATATTCGTATCTGCAAACGCGCTTATATAAAGATGTGGATGAGACCATTATTCGTGCGATGGAGCGAGTTCAATATGGGGAGGCGGGAGAAAGAATCGCTCCGCTGCGGGATCCTCGCCTTTTTATTATTGCTTGGAACGAACAAGGAAAAATCATTGATCCGAATGCGAACACAACATTGTTTCAACAGAACGAGCTCACCATTTATCCCCAACAGTTAAATGAGCTATATGATATCCAAATTGACCATTTATATTTTCGAACAATGGCTGTCTCTATAGATACGGCGTTTGGTAAAATAACTGTGCAAATATTGCGGAATATCAATTCGGAAAAAGAAATTTTAAATCGTCTGTTGCTGCTGATGATAGCAGGAGGCGGCGTCGCTCTTCTTTGCTCGGTGGCGGCGGGATATTTTCTTGCTGAACGAGCGCTGGTGCCCATTAAAAGCGCTTGGCAAAAGCAGCAGCAGTTTGTTTCCGATGCCTCTCATGAGCTTAGAACACCTTTAGCGGTTATACAGGCGAAAACGGATTTATTGTTTCGCTCTCCTTCGGCGACCATCGAAGAAAAAATTGTCGATATCTCCGTCATTGCTAAAGAATGCAGACGTCTTTCTAAGCTGGTAGCGAATTTATTAACATTGGCCCGTTCGGATTCAAATCAGATCGAGATGAAAAAGGAGCCATTTCGAATCGATGAGTTGCTGCGGGAAATTGTCAATCATTATGATGAAATTGCTTCCTATCAGCAAAAAGAAATGACGCTAGATAGTGAACCTTCTCTTTTATTTGCGGGAGATAGAGAAAGGATTCATCAGCTGATTGTGATTTTATTAGATAATGCCATGAAATATACAAAGGAAGGAGGAAAAATCCATCTTTCCTGCCATCAAAGCGCATCTTCTATTATACTAAAAGTACAGGATAATGGAATCGGTATTGCAGAAGAGGACATTCCGAAAATTTTTGATCGCTTCTACCAAAGCGATAAAGCTCGCGCCGCATCAGATGGAGCAGGTTTGGGGCTTTCCATTGCGAAATGGATTATCGACCAGCATTATGGGAAGGTGAAAGTGAAAAGTAAGCTAGGTGAAGGGACCTGTTTTGAAATTACCTTTCCTAAAAATCAAAAAATTTAACAGATCCACCGAGAAATCTCCCACCTTCCCATTGCCAAATCAAGCGAATTAATTCGTTTGGGAAGTATCCAGTTTTTGAATCGTCTCTAGCATTGCAAAAATAGGTTCCAACACTTCTTGGTTACGCGGTGTCTGGATATTAACAATCATTGGAACGTTTCCTTTGATCCAAAGCACATTTACGGCCGTATCGTTTGTATAAGCTTTGTACCAGACCGCTTGATGAAGCATTCCTTGCAGGTTATTGGTTTCTTGCTGGACAGCGTCGGAGGTTACTGCCTTGGCTTGATCTTCGACCATTTTGGCATAGTCCGTTTCGTTGTCGTCTGGCTGCACTAGGCGGATTCTGACAAATGAACGATCTTTTAGGAGAACATCAGAATTTGGTTCTTCTGCTTCAAGCTTCCAGTTCCCTAAAACATAAAGAGAGAAGGATTGGTTTTCACTTGTTTCTAATTTTCCTGTTTCTTCATATGTTTTTCCATCTTTAGTATAAGATAGCTTTTTCTTAGTGGGAGGTTTGGCCTCTGTTTGAGATGCATTGTCCGTATTCGGGCTGTCAGTGCCTATGTTATGATGATCTGTCGAATTGTTATTATTCGTGCTGACGCTGCTGTCTTTGTTGCTGTTGTCTGTGCTACTGTTGTCTTGAGTGCTGGCAGTGTTAGCGTTTGGAGTTGTTGCCGTTTTTTCAGTTTCCTGCTTTGTGCCACAACCAGCTAGAAGAACAGTTCCTGCTACAAACAGTGTCAATATTTTGTATAGTGATTTCATAAAAAGCCCTCCTTAAATAAATGGAAGAATATCATTATTATATCATATGAAGAGTACGAATTATCCATTATTTTACTAAAAATGTGCCGCAATATGCGAAATAGAGGCTTTCTGCCTATTTTTTTACTATAACCTTTTAACATCATTCATCGAGAAGCTCCTCATCTCTTAACGAAGTGTAGGTGGAGGGGGAGCTAGAAAATGGATGAAAATAGAAGTTCAAATGACGCTTATTACCTTAACGCTAGTCGCTTTCTGAAAAATGGATAGAAAATCATTTAGAATCAAACTACTTTGTTGCTTGTTCTCCCACAAGCAGGGCATGGATATTCTTGATTTTGAATGAATCCTGTGAAAAGGATGGATTATTCATCATTCTATCACAATCATAAGCTACATGGCATGATTGTATTTATATGATAGAATTTGGCCGGTTTTGCGATGGTCTGGGCGCGGGCGGTCGAGCAGCGCTGCTTTCAGATCTTTATCTTACCTTCTTGGGACGAAAAGGCAAGTCGTAGATTTGTCTCCGACCATCGAAGAAAATAGAGTTCTGCTTTTGGATGGGCCGTCTATTCCCTTTTTTCGCGGGGCCTCGATCATTCGCAAATGGGGCCAATTGCTAAAGTCATTCATCACTTATATAGAAAAGCTAATGTTTTAACATATAGCGGTTAATAGGCCGGCCGACTCCGCCATATTGAATATCGATTTGCACTTTTTGCTGCTTTTCTAGATATTCCAAATAACGTCGGGCAGTGACGCGGGCAATTCCGACTCCCTCAGCCACCTCTTCTGCTGAAACAGGAATTGCCTGTTGCTGAAGGTAATTGATGATTTTTTGAAGTGTAATCTCATTCAATCCTTTTGGAAGTCCGCCGTTTCTTTCGATCTGCGGCATTTGCAAAAGCCCGTCCAATTCTTGCTGTGTTAATGTGGTTTTAATAGTCAGCTTTTGTCGGAAAGTATGATAATTTTCTAATGCCTGTTTTAATCGTTCAAATTTGAATGGCTTCATAATATAATCAAATGCGCCGTTTTGCAGTACACGTCTTACCGTCTCTATATCGCTGGCAGCGGTAATGGCAATGACATCAACGGCGTGCCCCTCTGTTCGAATCTGCTGCAATGTTTCCAGTCCATCTTGGTGCGGCATATAAATATCAACGATGACTAAATCAGGATGAAGACGGCGCACCATTTCGATTCCTTGGATTCCATTCGAGGATATACCGATCACTTTAAAGTGCGGAACTTGCTCAATAAATTGCCGATTGACTTCTTGCACCATCGGGTCATCTTCGATTAATAGCACTTTGTACATTCTTTATTTTCCCCTTTTCTTACATGTCGAATGTAATAGTAAAAATGGTTCCCTTGCCCATCTCTGATTCCACATGGATTTTTCCGTTCCCTTTCTTGACGATTTGTTGAAGGAGATATAAGCCGATGCCCCGGTTCTTTTTATCCTTTGTTGAAAATCCTTCATCAAAAATATAAGGGAGATGGCGCTGATCGATACCGCAACCGTTATCCTCTACTGAAAGGCATAAGAGTTCATCATTCTGTTCAATGCTAATATAAATTTCTTTCTTTCGCTCAATCATCGTTTGAAAAGAGTCGAAGGCGTTTTCGATTAAATTTCCAAGAATGATCACGAAATCATGATGGTCTAACGCACTTGGGAGTTTTTTGAGCTGACTATGGCGGTCGATGATGACTTGAATGCCGAGCTCTTTTCCGCGGCGGATTTTGCTAAGCAGCAGTCCGGAAATACTATCATCTTTAATCTTTTGGCTTAAAAATTTAGTCAGTTCGGCCTGTTCTTCAGTTATCTTAAATACGTATTCAAGCGCTTTTTCTTTATGGCCGAGCTGAATAAGGCCAGCAATGGTATGAAGCTTATTCATATATTCGTGATTTTGAACCCGCAAGGCGCTGACGAAGGCTTTCACTCCTGTCAATTCCTCCGCCAGCTTTTTGACTTCTGTTTGATCTTGAAAAATAGCGACGGCTCCGACAATTTGACCATTTACTTTAATAGGAATTCGGTTGCTTAAAATATTTAAATGCCGAATTTGCAGTTCTTTATTATAGATTGGCTCATTGATTTGCAGGATTTCCGGTAAGTGTGTATCGGGAAGGATCAAACGAATCGGTTTGCCAATGACATCTTCATAAATTCCTAACATTTGTTTCGCTTTGTCGTTAAAAATCGTAATTTTTTCATCTTTATCAATGGCAATAACCCCTTCATGCATCGCATTAAATGTCTCTGTTCGCTCAACAAGCAGCTTCGCAATTTCATGCGGCTCCAGTTGAAACATTTGCCGCTTAATATGAGAAGCAAGCAGCCAAGATCCGATTCCCCCAAACAATAAAGAAAGGCCAGCGGTAAGCAAAATTTCTATTTTTAAGGATAATAATGCTTCTAGGACGCTCGGAAGCTGATAAGCGGCGATAACGACGCCAATCTGCTGGTGATCGTTGTTCATAATCGGAACAAATGCGCGAATAACCGTGCCAATTTCACCGCGAGCTTTAGATGTGTATGTATGTTCAGCGAAGGCAGGGCCTTCATCTTTTCCAAATGACGGCTTGCCGATCATTTCTTGCACAGGATGGGATAATCGAATGCGATGTTGATCTAATACGACGATATAGGTCGCTCCATGAATAATTCGTAAACGTTCCACCACAGCATTAATAGAGTGTCGCCCAGCTGGTGTTCCTATTATATTTTGCTTGATCTCTGGAAGTTCAGAGACCGTGCGCGCAGTTAAAAGAGCGCGTTGTTTCAGCTCTTCTTCCTTTGTGTGAACGAAATTTCCAACAATCACAATGCCGCCTAACAGTAAAGAGAAGCTCACAATAAAAAAGATAAGGGCTGTAATTTTCCAACGAATCGATAGTCTTTTCATCTGTCAACTCCTTCTGAGAAAGACAAAGCATGCCAGTTGTTTTGCCTGTTGCCTCTCTGTTTTTTGGCCGTGAGAGGTAGCAGAAAAAACAGGAGAAAGATTGAAGCGATGGGTTCCCAAAACAGATCCTCCATTGTGTCTTGATCATAAAGCATAAAACTTTTCTTCTATCTATTTTATCATTTCTCTCTGTATATGTTAGAATTTTCTCAAAGCAGAAAACAGGTGGCGGGAGAGAAGCATGAGAAGAAAATGGATGATCACCGGCTTATTGGCTATTTTAGCTGCTGTAATCGTATGGATGATACAAATTCAAAAGCCGGAGCAGCTTGTTTATGATGATGAACAGCAAGGGTTAAACAAGCAAATTGTGATTTATTTTAGCCACGTTGTAGCTGAAAATACACCAAAAGGATTAGCAGCGCAGAAATTCGCTCAATTGGTGGAGAAGAAGACAAATGGCCGGGTGAAGGTAGAAGTATTTCCAAATGGATCTTTATACTCAGACGGGGAAGAAATCGATGCCTTATTGCGCGGTGATGTGCAAATGATTGCGCCATCGTTGTCAAAAGTCACACAGTTGATTCCAGAGTGGCAGGTTCTGGATTTGCCGTTTATTTTTAAAGATTATAGCGATGTCGAAAGAGTATTTACAGGAGAGGCCGGAAAGCAATTATTAGCGATGCTTGACCGCGAAGGGATGAAAGGGCTTGCGTTATGGAGCAATGGTTTTAAACAGATGATGAGCAATCGCCGGCTATTGATTGAACCAAACGATTTTTCAGGATTAAGGTTTCGGGTGATGCCGAGTGAAGTCATTAGCAAACAGTTTCAGATTTTAGGTGCCAATCCGATCGTGGTTTCTTTTGACCATGTTTATGAATCGTTAGAGAAGCATGAATTTGATGGACAAGAAAATACGATCTCCAATATTTATTCAAAAGGGTTTTATCAATTTCAACCATACTTAACAATCAGTAATCATGGCTATCTTGGCTATGCTGTTATAGTCAACGGAAGATTCTGGGGTAGTTTACCAAAAGATATTCAAGAAAAAATTACCGAAGCCATGCAGGAGACGACGAGATGGAATTTACAGCAGTCTAAACAACAAAATCAAGAAGAATTGGAACGAATGAAACAAAATCAGCAAATGCATATTTATGAACTTACAGAAACAGAAAGAGAAAAATGGAAGCAGTCATTTAGATCATTATATAAAGAATTTCAGAGAGAATTTGGCGACGACCTTTTGCGGAAGATTCAGCACTGAGCCCCATTGGCTCAGTATTTTTTATGGATTTGGTTTGAAGAACAAAATGAACAAAATGAACAATATTAACATAATATTCATACTTTTTTGTTATTTGTTAAGATAAAGGAAATGATAAATGAAAGCGTTGTCAAATAGAGGAGGACAGAAGGATGAGGATTCATTTTAAAAATTTAACGGTTCAGGTGCTCACGGGAATTGTACTTGGTATTTTGGTAGGTTTTTTATTTCCTGATTTTGGAACGCAGCTAAAGGTGCTAGCCGATGGGTTTATTAAGTTAATTAAAATGCTGATCGCACCCATTATTTTCTTTACTGTTGTCATCGGTATTGGAAACATGGGGGATTTGAAAAAGGTAGGACGAATTGGCGGTAAAGCGCTCATTTATTTTGAAATTGTGACGACGTTTGCTTTAGCTATCGGGATCATCGTTGTCAATCTTATCAAGCCTGGTGCAGGAGTGAATATAGACGCGATAAAGGGGGGCGATGTTTCCCAGTATACGAAGCAGGCAGAAGCAACGGACCACGGGATTGTCGAGTTTTTATTAAGTATTATTCCTGATAATGTGGTTGGAGCGATGGCGAAGGGAGACCTGCTTCCGATTCTTTTCTTTGCTGTACTGTTTGGATTAGCGACAGCGGCAATGGGAGAAAAAGCAAAGCCAGTAGTAGATTTATTTGAAAGATTAGCTGATATTTTCTTCCGTATTGTTAACATGGTAATGAAAGTATCTCCTCTTGCGGCTTTTGGCGCTATGGCTTATACGATCGGTACATTTGGATTAAGCTCTTTAGTGGCCCTTGGAAAGCTAATGGGATCTGTTTATATGACAATGTTTTTATTTATCGTGCTTGTGCTGGGGGCGATTGCTAAATTTTATCGATTTAGCATTTTTAAATTTATTGCATACATTAAAGACGAAATTTTGCTTGTGCTCGGGACATCTTCTTCAGAGTCAGCCTTGCCAAAAATGATGGAAAAACTCGAAAAGTATGGGTGTTCTAAATCGGTCGTTGGTCTTGTGGTTCCGACAGGATATTCTTTCAATTTAGATGGAACATCGATTTATCTTTCCATGGCGGCCATGTTTATTGCGCAAGCGTACGGGATTGATCTGACCATATGGCAAGAACTCACATTGTTAGGTGTGTTAATGCTGACTTCGAAAGGAGCGGCAGGAGTAACGGGATCAGGGTTTATTACGCTGGCGGCAACGCTCACAGCATTTCCGATGATTCCAGTAGAGGGAATTGCATTGCTTCTTGGAGTGGATCGCTTTATGTCGGAAGCGCGCGCTATCACGAATCTCATCGGAAACGGGGTAGCTACAGTTGTTGTTTCAAAAATGGAAAAGGAATTTCATACTGAGGGCAATCCTGAGATGAATCAAAAGATGACCATCGCCCAGTAATGGACGGTGGAGGATGACAGAAAAGAACCATGGAACATAGCCATCGCAAGAGTTTCAGCAAATGAATTCTTGGACATGCTGACTGTATTGCTTTTGAAAGAGCATGGTTCAGCATGAACCAATATCTTCAGAAAAATCGGCGGCCGAAGGCAAAGAAGTAGATTTTCCTTCAGCCGTCATTACACTATATAGGCTCCATGCTCATACAAAAAAGTAAAAAAGGAAGTGTATGTTTTTTTATTCAAAATAGGTTGACAATGGCATTTATTGTTTGTATAATAAATCTCGAATTAAAAATTTATTAGATCAAAATTTATTATCTCGATTTCGAGATTTTTGACTTTTGGGAGGATGTGAGCTAGGTTGATTCAAATATATCCGGCAGATGAAAGATATCATGCCACTCATGGTTGGTTAGATACGTACTTTAGTTTTTCTTTTGCTGAGTATTTTGACCCCACTAACGTAAATTTTGGCCCCTTGCGTGTATTAAATGATGATGTGATCAAACCACTTCGTGGATTTGGTGCACATCCCCATCAGGAGATGGAGATTGTGTCGATTGTGCTTAGCGGTCAGCTGAAGCATAAAGATAGTTTAGGCAATGAAGCCATTACTACATTTGGCGGCATTCAGCGAATGTCGGCAGGAACTGGAATTGTTCATTCTGAAGTGAATCCATCAGCGACAGAGGATGTGAATTTGCTGCAGCTTTGGTTTTTGCCAGAACGTCGCGGCCTTGCTCCGTCTTATGAGAAAACCGACTTTGATATAAGCCAATTGAAAAACCAATGGCTTCCTGTTGTAGCGAAAAACCCACAATCTCCTAATGTGGCGCACATTCATCAGGATTTAACCATCTATTTGTCAGATATCGAAGCGGGAAATGAGATCATATTTGAGCAGGAGGGCGGCCGTCGCATTTTCCTGTTTGTGATTGATGGAGAATTGAAAGTTAACGAGGAAGTTAATCTATATAAACGAGATTCTGCACGAATGGCTCAAACCCCTCAATTAAAAATAGCCGCTGAGACCGATACGCGGGTAATGCTCATTGATCTGCCTTAAAAGGCGGAATGAGATTATATATTTATAAAGGAGAGAATGGATATGACCAATGTCAACTTAGCGATCATCTATTACAGTTCTACCGGAACCAATTACAAATTAGCGAAATGGGCAGAAGAAGCAGCGAAAGACGCAGGGGCAGACGTAAAGGTATTAAAAGTTCCTGAGCTTGCTCCAGCGGCAGCCATTGAATCTAACCCTGCTTGGAAGGCACATGTGGAAGCAACAAAAGATGTTCCAACGGTTACGCTAGATGACTTGGAATGGGCAGATGCGATTATTTTCAGCGTACCAACCCGATTTGGCAATGTTCCAGGGCAGCTTAAACAATTTTTAGACACAACAGGGGGGCTTTGGTTCCAAGGGAAGCTTGTCAACAAAGTGGTAAGTGCTATGTCAAGCGCTCAAAATCCTCATGGTGGTCAAGAGCAAACCATTTTGCAATTGTACACAACGATGTATCATTGGGGGGCCATTGTGGCAGCGCCAGGATATACCGATCCGGCGATTTTTGCTGGCGGAGGAAATCCGTATGGTACAAGTGTAACAGTAGATCAAAACGGCAATATTGCTGAAGATGCTGAGGCGGCTGTCAAACATCAAGCAAAACGCACGGTGCAAGTCGCCCAATGGGTGAAAAACGGTTTACAAAAATAAAAAATTCATGAGATCAGATGAAACCGGCTTCTAACATCGCCACAGGACGATAAGAAGCCGGTTTTTTGATCAAGCATATCTTTTGCCTTTTAAAAGCAAAAAAAGCGATAATGAAAACATAAAAATTGGAAGGAGGAGAAGCAATGAACAGCTTACATGATGGAGCGATCTTACATAATGGTGTCAAAATGCCGTGGCTTGGATTTGGTGTTTGGAAAGTAAAGGATGGCGAGGAAGTAGTTCAAGCGGTGAAAACAGCGATTGAAGTAGGATACCGTCATATTGATACAGCCGCAGTCTATAAAAATGAACAAGGAGTCGGCCAGGCTATAAAGGAATCTGGCGTGCCGCGCCAAGAGCTTTTTGTTACTACAAAAGTGTGGAATTCAGATCAAGGATATGATACTACATTAAAAGCGTTTGAGGACAGTTTGCAAAAGCTTGGTCTTGATTATGTGGACCTTTATTTGGTTCATTGGCCTGTAAAAGGGAAGTATAAGGATACGTATCGTGCGCTTGAACAGCTATACAAAGATGGCCGCGTGCGCGCTATTGGAGTATGTAATTTTCAGATTCATCATTTAGAAGATTTGCTTGCGGATTGTCAAATTAAGCCAATGGTAAACCAAGTGGAGTATCATCCGCGCCTTACTCAAGAAGAGCTTCGATCCTTCTGCAAACAGCATGGAATTCAGTTGGAGGCTTGGTCGCCGCTTATGCAAGGGGAATTGCTTCATGATTCCACTTTAATTGAAATCGGAAAGAAATATGGAAAATCACCGGCACAAGTGATTCTTCGCTGGGATTTGCAAAACGAAGTGGTGACTATTCCAAAATCAGTCACTCCACATCGTATTAAAGAAAATGCAAACATTTTTGATTTTGAATTAACGGCAGAGGACATGGAGAAAATTAATTCCCTCAATAAAAATGAGCGGATCGGTCCCGATCCAGATAATTTTAATTTTTAACATATTCACTAAGAAGTTTCGCACCTTATAAAGTGGAGTTGGGAGAGATTCATGTATCCTTTCATCTCTAAGACGTCGTACTGTGAGAAAAAAGGTTGCTTGCTGTAAAAAGGTGTCATAAGAGAAGGTTTTCAGGTTGTAGTCAAAGTGAACATGGATTTTGGCTACAACCATTTTAATAGCCTCCATTTGTAGCGATGCTTCCACATCAAACTGGCTTGAAAACACAAATAAAGAATGCAGCTGGGAGGTGCAAATCGCACGAAAGAAGCTCATAAGCGGAAGAGCGATCGCCATTGATGGAGGATAAAAATGTTTATCATCAATTTAAGGCTTCATGATGGAAGCCTTTTTAATTTTATAGGGGGGAGAAGCTTCTTGTTCTGAAACCCAACGATGAAATAGAACAAGAGCTACGTCTATATATACATGACTTCGGCATTGGCTCCATTTGCGAATCATGGAGATCCAATAAAACGAAAAGATCGAAAGGTTCCCTCAATTTGATATGGCGAAAACACGGCTGAAGGGGAGAAGAGAATAAGCTATGAGCATGATAAAAAAGATGGAGCGAATCATCTTGAAAAAGCGGACAAGAATAAAAAGGAATTTGTATATGTATTCATTTTTTCCATACTAAAGGGTAAAGAGGACTTTGTTTGACGAAAAAATGCGAGGTACAGTAAAATATTAAATAGTATAACATGTTTTTCATGATGTTATGCGACCATTAACGGAGGGTTTATGAATGTTTTTTCATCCGATGGATTTTTTAATTATGATTGCATTTGGCATTTCTCTGTGGGCGCAATTTAAAGTTTCGGGAAACTTTGAAAGATGGTCAAGAGTATTAGCTTCTTCCGGATTAACGGGAGCGGAAGTGGCCAGAATGATTTTAGACCGCAATGGTCTTTATCAGGTGCCTGTTGAGCCAGTTCGAGGAAGATTAACGGACCATTATGATCCGATTTCCCGTGCTGTTCGCCTATCAGAACCAGTATATTACGGACGTTCCATCGCCGCCGTTTCTGTGGCAGCGCATGAGGTCGGCCATGCTGTCCAGCATAAGCAATCATATGGAGCGCTAGTGCTTCGCCACCGCATGTTCCCGATTGTTAATTTCACATCTGGAGCCGCTCCGTTCTTATTAATAGCGGGATTTCTTTTTAAGCAGCTTTCCCTTATTGGACTAGGCATTATTTTCTTTTCCTTTGCCGTAGCGTTTCAACTCGTCACGCTGCCCGTTGAATTTAATGCAAGCTCAAGAGCGAAGAAATTTATGCTTGCTGAAGGAATTATCCAGCGTGAAGAGGAGCGTGGAGTGAACAAGGTGCTGGGGGCAGCCGCTTTGACTTATGTGGCCGCTGCGCTTATTTCGGTGCTTGAGCTGTTGAAATATATACTTATCTTTACCCAAAGCAATAACGATGAAGAGTAACATACAATTCGTTTTGTAGGAGGTGTAATCCGCACACGGTCAACGTGTGCGGAAACTAATTGGACATATTTAATTTAGTGATAGTGGCTTTATTAATTGCGATTACCGGCTTTTTCGTTGCCTCGGAATTCGCTATCGTCAAGGTGCGGACATCAAGAATCGATCAATTGATTAGCGAAGGAAATAAACGTGCGATTGCCGCGAAAAATGTTATTTCAAATTTGGATGAGTATTTATCAGCTAACCAGCTTGGGATTACGATTACATCGTTAGGATTAGGTTGGCTAGGGGAGCCGACTGTTGAGCGAATGCTCCTGCCGGTGTTTGAAGGATTGGATTTATCCGAATCTCTCTCGCATGTTTTGTCTTTTATTATTGCCTTTGCTAGCATTACGTTTTTGCATGTGGTTGTTGGTGAACTGGCGCCGAAGACATTCGCAATTCAAAAAGCTGAAGCTATTACATTATTTACAGCAAAGCCGCTTATTTTGTTTTATAAGCTCATGTATCCATTTATTTGGACACTGAATACATCTGCACGCCTTGTAACCAATTTGTTTGGCTTGAAGCCTGCGTCAGAGCATGAGCTTGCGCATTCTGAAGAGGAATTGCGGCTTATTTTATCAGAGAGCTATAAAAGCGGGGAAATTAACCAGTCGGAATATAAATACGTGAATAACATTTTCCGTTTTGATGACCGGGTGGCAAAGGAGATCATGGTACCGCGCAAAGAGATTGTAGCTCTTGATATCAATCATTCGATTCAAGAAAATCTAGAGATCATTAAAGAAGAAAAGTATACACGTTATCCGGTGATTGATGGAGATAAAGATCACGTTCTCGGTTTAATTAATGTAAAGGAAGTATTTACAGATCTCGTCGCTAATCGCTCACAAACGAAGGAGCTAAAGGATTATATTCGTCCAATCATTCAAGTGATTGAATCGATTGCCATTCATGATTTGCTTGTAAAAATGCAAAAAGAACGTATTCACATGGCGATTTTAGTGGACGAATATGGCGGAACGTCAGGACTTGTTACGGTTGAAGATATCTTGGAGGAAATTGTTGGTGAAATTCAAGATGAGTTTGACGTTGATGAGCTTCCGTTAATCCAAAAAATTGATGATCTGCATACAGTGGTTGATGGAAAAGTGTTGATTAGCGAGGTCAATGATTTATTTGGTCTGTCAATTGATGATAGTGACGTTGATACGATCGGCGGCTGGATTTTAACAGAACACTATGATATCAAAGAAGGCGACAGCATCGAGGTGGATCATTACTGGTTGAAGGTGCTGGAGATGGATGGTCATCATGTAAAAACGATTGAAGTCACGAGAAAGGAAGCTCAAGAGGAAGATCATTCGCTACATGGTGATGGAGAGGCCCAATTTCATTATTGATAGCAAAGTGTACAAAGCTAAGCTGTAGACAAAGTCCATTTGGACTTTGTCTACAGCTATTTTCATCCTCATCTATGGATGGCGATTGAAGAAAAACGCTTGCAGACGATCAATGCAGCCGAGCGAGACTAATGGTGCATGATAAAAGCGTCTGCAAGGCAAGCTTTATGACCAGAGGGTATTAGGCAGCCATTTATCATTGCAAGGAGCTACGCAGCGAATGAATTCATTGGTAAAAGGGTGCGGGAAATCGAGCTTGAATGCATGAAGCGCCTGTCTTGACAATGGTTGGGCGCTTCCCCCATATAAAAGATCGCCGACTAAAGGATGACCAATATAGCTCATATGCACGCGGATTTGATGTGTGCGTCCTGTCTCTAACGTAAGTTCGACCAATGAAGTTTGCTTTTTAAAGTCCGTATCGAGAACCCGATAATGGGTTACAGCGGCCAGGCCGGTTTTTGATACCCTTCGCCTTGTCGGATGATGGCGATCCCGTCCGATTGGTGCGTCAATGCTTCCGCTTTTCTCCTTTAAAATTCCATGAACAAGAGCTACATAGGTTCGTTTGATTTGCCGCTGTTCCAGCATACGGTCCAATATGGCACCTGCCAAAGCGTGTTTAGCAAATAAAATAGCTCCTGATGTATCCCGATCCAAGCGATGGATATGCCGAACCTTTGTAAAAATCCCCTTTGTTTGAAAATAGGCTGCTACAATGTTGGATAATGTGTTTGTTTGATTGGGAGAGGTTGGATGGACCTCCATTCCAGCAGCCTTATTTACGACGATAAGATGCTCGTCTTCCCACAAAATATCAAGCTCCTGATAGTTTGGTAAAATGTCGGACGTCTCAGGTTTATACACCCATATCTGGAATCGGTCGTTTTTTTGCAGGCGGGTTTGCCAAGACACTGTTTCTCCGTTTACTCTCACTCCTTTTTCCATTCGGAGTTGATGAAGCCATTTTTTTGGTGAATTCCACATGGTCCTTAATAAAGATTCGATCGTTTGTCCGTGCCAGTCGGACGGTACAGTAAATTCTAGCCATTCTCCTTTGCGAATTGTTAGCACATTTTTCACCTTCATTTTCTATCATTTATAAACTGAATAAGTAGTGCAGAGAGATAGCCAACAGCGTGCGCCCCGTTTTGGCCTATTACGCTCTAAATTCAACAAGAGTTAGGCGATTGGGACAAACCATATAGCTTTTAGAACATTCCTTATTTGGTCGCCTGACCGTCAAAAACGGATCGTCCTCCCAAGGGATCGAGTTATATCGATCATTTTTACATGTAACGTCCACTACCGCTAATAGAGTCATGAAACAATAGCAGTAAGAAACCGATGGGAGATTCTTGCATTGTGGAAATAATTTCTTTCACTATTGATTCAGTATGTATGATACACTCATAGTATCGTTGAACGATCTGAACATGCAAGAGTAGAATGTAGTAGAAAAAGGTGGTATGTAGCATTGAAGGTAGTGAATGCAGCGACAAAAGAGCATGAGGAACATATCGGCGATTTAATTCATTGTTTTTATAGCGAAGTATTTCCGTGTTATTTTGACGATGAGCAGATTCAAAAATTTGAACAGTTGCAAATTCTCTCTATGGAAGGTTTGCGATATAACGGCACGATGAAAGAAGCATTCCAATTGATTTCGGCCTTGCAATCGCTCCTTACCGTCATTGAGTGCATTGAACATCATGGTATCCAAGAAGGATATCATCATTTATTTGCACGGAATGTTCAGTTGCTTGGGAAGTTTGGAATATCCTTTCCGTTTACTATTGACCAGTTCCGGAAAAAACGCCGCCGTATTTTTAGCATGTATTCGCGGCCGCAAAATGATTGGGTCATGTAAAAAGGACTCTTGCTGATGAGAGCCCTTTTTACTTAATCGATTCGAACCAATCGCGAAAAACGTTTTCCTCACGGTATCCGTCAATTCGCTTTACTTCTTTGCCATTTTCAAAGTGGACAATGGTCGGTGTCCCATCGATATGATACGTATCCCAGCCGTCTTCAAACTCAAGCAAATTGAACAATTTCAAGTCAATGCCCATTTTTTTGGCAAGTGGAACGACGATCGGTGTTGTTTTTTCGCAGTGTGGGCAAGTAGGACTATAGAAATATACTGTCACCGTTTCATGATTATCGAGCTTTTTAGCAAGCTCATCTGGTAGGATGAGGTTTTTGTAGTTTGGATCATCCAGCTGTTCAATGGTGGCGGGATCTAACTTTTCTTTTTTATAAGGATTGTCTTTTGCTTTTTCAGTTTGCTGATAAGACGTGATCCAAGAGATTGCTAAGAATAAAGCGAGGATAACGGTCCCGAAAATCAAGATTTTTTTCAATTGAAATTCCCTTCCTTCACTGTTCGGATGATGAACGTGCTTAGTAGACTAATGATGGAGAACGCTGTGAGCGCTAAAAATGGAATGGTGATAAAGCCTAACCAATTAATGTATTGGCCTGTGCATGGAACGCGGCCGCAAGTAATCGCATGCTCTTGGAGTAGAGGCACTTTTTGGATTAAGTAATGGTAAAGTGAAATCGTGCCGCCGATCACAGACAGCGCCAAGCTATATCGTGCCATGCTATATTCCTTGCGAATAGCTGCTAGTCCTAAAAGAATGACCTGCGGATACATAAAAATGCGCTGAAACCAGCAAAGATCACATGGTATGAATTTCATCACTTCCGAAAAATAAAGACTTCCTAATGTGGCGATTAGAGCAGTTCCCCATGCACCCAGCAATAAATTTTCTAGCATTTTTTCCTTTCGACTCATATCATGCTCCCTACTATCTTTTTTAATTTTTGCACGATGTGTGTGATGCCTATTACGGTTTGCCGTCTATGGCAAGCTTGAATCTTCCAATGATGGATTATCCATATAAACAGAAAGGCAGAAGAAGCGGACGACCGGAAGCAAGCGTGTGGACTTGCTTTCATCAGGGGCATATAACGCCATTGTTTGGCCGCCCGATCGTCGAAAATTAGCATGGCAAGCTGCATTCCATATACACGTGTGGCCGTGCATGCGATGGGATCTACCGTTATGTATTTTGAATAGTTTCATTATAGCGGAGGATAGGAAAAATGTAAAATTAGTAGGCACAGGTAGGATCTTGTAGTAAAATACATATATATGAAATCGTTTTCATATAGACATAGATGGGAGTGATGAGAATGGAGAAGAAGTGGTGGAAAGAGGCGGTTGTGTATCAAATTTATCCGCGCAGCTTTAAGGATGCTGACGGTGACGGAATTGGCGATCTTCGCGGGATTATTTCTAAGCTTGATTATTTAAAAGAACTCGGAATTGATGTGGTTTGGCTATCTCCTGTATATCAATCGCCTAATGATGATAATGGATATGATATTAGCGATTACCGAAATATTATGGATGAATTCGGAACGATGGAAGATTGGGAAGAAATGGTGTCAGAAATGCATAGGCGCGGTATTAAATTGGTGATGGATTTAGTGGTCAATCACACATCGGATGAACATCCATGGTTTATCGAATCGCGGAAATCAAAGGATAATGCCTATCGAGACTATTATATTTGGCGCCCGGGAAAGGAAGGGAAGGAACCAAACAATTGGGAGTCGTTTTTTAGCGGTTCGGCATGGGAGTATGATGAAGCAACTGGAGAGTATTATTTGCATTTGTTTTCAAAAAAGCAGCCAGATTTGAATTGGGAAAATCCAAATGTCCGGAAAGAAATTTATGAAATGATGCGGTTTTGGCTCGACAAAGGGGTCGATGGCTTTCGAATGGATGTTATCAATATGATTTCGAAAGTGCCCGAACTGCCGGATGGAGAAGTATACGATGGGAAGAAATATGCATCGGGCAGCCGATATTTTATGAATGGACCGCATGTGCATGAATTTTTGCAGGAAATGAATCGGGAGGTGTTATCCCATTACGATATTATGACGGTCGGCGAAACACCAGGTGTGACTCCAAAAGAAGGAATTTTATATACCGATCCGGCTCGATGCGAGCTAAATATGGTATTTCAATTTGAGCATGTTGATTTAGATTCTGGCCCTGGAGGAAAATGGGATATTCGGCCGTGGAAGTTGGCTGATTTGAAAAAAACAATGACAAAATGGCAGAAAGAGTTAGAAGGAAAAGGATGGAATAGCCTTTATTTAAATAACCACGATCAGCCCCGCGCCGTATCCCGTTTTGGAGATGATAAGCAATATCGCGTGGAGTCTGCCAAAATGCTGGCGACCTTTCTTCATATGATGCAGGGAACGCCGTATATTTATCAAGGGGAAGAACTTGGAATGACCAATGTCCGTTTTTCATCGATCGAAGACTACCGCGATATTGAAACACTTAATATGTATAAAGAATATGTTGAAAAGTACGGTGAGAACCCGCAAGCCGTGCTTGAAAAAATTTATTATAAAGGGCGTGACAATGCACGAACGCCGATGCAATGGGATGATAGCAAACACGCTGGTTTTACCGATGGAACGCCTTGGATTCAGGTCAATCCAAATTATAAAGAAATCAATGCAAAAGCGGCACTTCAAGATCCGGATTCGGTTTTTCATTATTACAAAAAACTGATACAGCTTCGCAAGCAGCATCCTGTTATTGTATATGGAACGTACCATTTAATTTTAGAAGACCATCCATTGATTTATGCTTATACGCGAGCCCTTGAAAACGAAAAATTGGTGGTGATCACGAACTTTTCGAACGAGACCCCTGTTTTTCGCCTGCCTGAGGATATTGTATATACTGCAAAAGAGCTGCTTATTCACAATTATCCTGTCGAGGAAAGCGAAGAGCTTCATGAAATTCGCTTGCGTCCATGGGAAGCACGCGTTTATAAAATACAATAAAAGGAAAACGGGCGGCCTGATGTACAGCGCCCGTTTTTATTTTGACGATGACGAGATAAAAATATGCAAACATTAAAAATGTTGATGATCCATTATTAACATGCGAAATGGCTAAGCACAACCCTTTCTAACTTTTCCCTAAACAAGAACGCCAGCGGCAAATTCATTTGTTGGCAAAGCATTCGTTGTTCAAGAACGATATCCTATAATCATGCTTAGTTCGCGACAAAAAACCGAGGGATTCAGTCTTTTTATTGGTGTTTATTGGATCATGAGCATACGTGTGCAAACATTATTTTCTATCTATATATCCGAACAAAGTGGTGACAATAATCGATGAAAGGAGAGGATGACATTGAATAACAACACTGTTGAAGGCATTATGACAAAAAATGTAGCGACAGTTTCTCCGAATCAAACGGTTCAAGAAGCCGCCGAGCTTATGAGCCAGAAAAATGTTGGCGCTCTTCCGGTTGTAGAAAACGGTCAAGTAAGAGGAATCATTACAGACCGTGATATTACATTGCGTACAACGGCAGATGGAAAAGGCGCTTCCATTCCGGTGTCCCAAGTAATGTCAACGAACCTTGTGACAGGAACGCCAAATATGAGCGTGGGAGAAGCTGCAAATGTGATGGCTCAGCATCAAATTCGCCGTTTGCCGATTGTTGAAAACAACCAGCTTCGCGGGATTGTGGCTCTAGGGGATATTGCTACTAATCAGCAGTATGACAATGCTGCAGAACAAGCCCTTACCAATATTTCTGAGCCTTCCCAGCCACAAGAATAACAAAAAGGATGCCTCTAATCAAGGGGCATCCTTTTTGTGCTAAATAAACATTTGCTTTTTTTTAGAACAGGAATATCGTATGATGGTGACGAATACAAAAGTAAGGGAATTTTGCAGGGAGGGATATGGCAATGAACTGGAAAAGCAAGTATGAGCAATGGATGACTTATGAGCATTTAGAAAAAGAGATAAAGCAGGAACTTCAGCAAAAAAGCAGGGATGAGAAATGGCTGGAGGATTGCTTTTATAAAAATTTGGAATTTGGCACGGGCGGGATGCGCGGAGAAATTGGCCCAGGGGTTAACCGTATGAACATATATACAGTTCGTAAAGCATCTGAAGGGTTAGCAAGATACATAGAGTCGTTCGGAGAAGAAGCGAAAAAAAGAGGGGTTGTTATCGCTTACGATTCTCGGCATAAATCGCCAGAATTTGCGATGCAAGCGGCGCGAACTTTGGCTACACATGGAATTCAAACATACGTATTCAATGAGCTCCGTCCGACACCAGAGCTTTCATTTGCCGTGCGCTATTTAAAGGCATTTTCAGGCATTGTGATTACTGCAAGCCATAACCCGCCAGAATACAATGGGTATAAGGTATATGGCCCTGATGGTGGACAGCTTCCGCCCGATGCCGCTGATCAAGTGATTCATTATGTGAATAAAGTGGAAAATGAATTAGCTCTCCATGTGGAAGAAGAAGCAGTATTAAAAGAAAAAGGACTTATTCAAATCATTGGAGAAGAGATCGATCAAGCCTATATCGATCAGATAAAGACAATTTCCCTTAATCCAGAGCTTCCTAAAGAAATTGATGTGAAAGTGGTCTTTACGCCGCTTCACGGCACAGCTAATAAGCCGTTGCGCCGCGCTCTTGAAGCGTTTGGTTATAAGCACGTTGCTGTGGTAAAAGAGCAGGAGCTTCCCGATCCGAATTTTTCAACTGTTTCTTCTCCAAACCCAGAGGAGCATGCAGCATTTGAACGGGCCATTCAACTCGGGAAAGAGATGGAAGCAGATTTGCTCATCGCTACAGACCCAGATGCGGATCGGCTTGGGATTGCCGTAAAAAACGAAACGGGTGAATATGTTGTATTAACAGGAAATCAAACAGGCGGTTTACTGCTTCATTATATTTTGTCGCAAAAAAAGAAAAAAGGAATCCTTCCTGAAAACGGAGTCGCTTTAAAAACGATTGTGACATCGGAATTTGGCCGCGATATTGCTGCATCATTTGGAATTGAAACAGTCGATACGTTAACAGGCTTTAAATTTATTGGGGAAAAAATTAAAGAGTATGAACAGACAAAGCAATATGTTTTTCTGTTTGGCTATGAGGAAAGCTACGGTTACTTAATTGGCGATTTCGCGCGCGATAAAGACGCGATTCAAGCAGCTGCATTGGCAGTTGAAGTATGCGCCTTCTATAAAAAGCAAGGGCTGTCTTTATATGATGCTTTAATGCAGTTATTTGAGCAGTATGGATATTATCGCGAAGGATTGGAATCGCTCACATTGAAAGGAAAAGAAGGGGCGGAGCAAATTCAAGCTCTGTTGGCTTCTTTCCGACAGCATCAGCCAACGGAGGTCGCTGGAAAGAAAATTGTGATGATCGAAGACTATGAAGCCCGTGAGCGCGTAGAAACAGCAACCGGAGAGGTCACGGCCATTACGCTGCCTAAATCTAATGTGTTAAAATACTATCTGGAGGATGGATCTTGGTTTTGCTTGCGCCCGTCAGGAACTGAGCCAAAGGCCAAAGTTTATTTTGGTGTGAAAGGCCGTTCGATGGATGATAGTGAACAGCGTTTACACGAATTGTCTGAAGCTGTTATGAAGCAGGTGCATGCTTATTTAAATGAATCCGCTAGCCGCTAAGCATGAAGTCTCGTATGTTTAAAAAAAAGGATATAGCAGCAGAAAGGATGTTGACCGTGTTAAAAGATCAAGTAGCGATTGTCACAGGTGCTTCACGCGGAATCGGAAAAGAAATTGCTTTTCAACTGGCTCAGCATGGGGCAAAACTGGCGCTCGTTGGAAGCTCAGAGACGATTCATCAGACCGGAAAGGAACTGAAGGAGCAGGGAGCGCCATTTGTGGAAACATTTCAAGCTGATGTAGCAAATGAACAGCAAATGAGTGAATTGGTGGCCCAAACGCTGAAGCAGTTTGGACAAATTGATATCTTAGTCAATAACGCGGGAATCGGATTTTTTAAGCCAATAGAGGAAACAACGCTCGAAGAATGGAAAAAGATTTTTGAAGTTAATGTCCAAGGAGTATTTATTGGAACAAAAGCGGTCCTTCCTCATATGAAAGAGCGGAGAACAGGAACGATTATTACTATTTCTTCGGATGTGGGGCGCTATACGATCCCTAATGGAGCGGCTTATACGGCGACAAAATATGCGGTACAAGGTTTTTCTGGTTCGCTTGCACAGGAAGCGAGAGAATATGGCATTCGCGTTGGTACGATCAACCCGGGAATGGTGGATACATATTTTGCGAATTCGGTGCAAGGAGCACCGGAAAAGCAAAAATGGCTACAGGCGCGTGATGTGGCCAATGCCGTGATTTACATGGCTAGCGCTCCTAAGCATATGCTTATTGATGAGATTGTGCTTCATCCGTTTATACAGACATATCCAGTTGTTTAGCGGGTAAGGAAAGGACCATCCCTATTGCGGCATGCATTCAGATTGTAGACAAAGTCAATTTTGACTTTGTCTACAATCATTTTAAGCCTCCATTGAGTTCTTTTTTTCCATCTCAGACTGTCTTGAAAGCGTTTGTCCAACAGTCTGGGCCAATGCCTTTTTCGGCATTGTCTTTTTTTATAGCAGCTGGAATCGCATCTTTTAGCATGGGGATTTTAATGATAAATATTGTTTTCGTTTTCAACGATTAAACCAAAACAATGAGCTATTTCACACGTTTGCATCGAAGGCAGCATGGTTCAAGCTTGGTCACACGAATATATGAACGAAGGCAAGCTCATTTTCCACCAGTCATTGATCGTTCGTTGCGTGGATTCACTTTTGGCGAATGGTTATCAGGAAATTCATAAGAGGAAGCTTGAATCCTGACAGAAAGGAGAAAGAAAATGGCAAAAGAGATGAAGCGTGTTCAGGCATTGCAGACGATGAAAACGATCGCTGAAACATTAAATGAGGCCAATGATTTGCAAGAAATGCTGCCGACGGTGTTAAGACAGCTAATCGATGTTACAGGACTGGAATGCGGATGGATTTTTTGGGTTGAAGAAGATGGAACCTATACTTTAATGGCTGATTATGAATTGCCGCCTGCTTTAATGAGAGAAAATAAAAAACCGATGTGTGAAGGGATATGCTGGTGTTTAGAGCGTTATCAGGATGGCAGACTGAAAAACGCCGTCAATATTATCGAGTGCAAACGGCTAAAAGAAGCGATAGTAAAAAATCGAGGAGAAACAAACGGAATTACTCATCATGCGACCGTTCCTTTGCGTGCCGGAGACGAGCAGTTTGGGATTTTAAATGTTGCTTCTCCTCATAAACAGCGTTTTTCCAAAGAGGAACTAGCTCTTTTAGAGTCAGTTGCTTATCAGATCGGAACGGCTATTAAACGTATAAAGCTTGTGGAAAATGAACAAAAGCTTGCCTTGCTTGCGGAGCGAAATCGACTGGCGCGCGATTTGCATGACTCGGTCAGCCAATTGCTGTTTTCATTGCTGCTGACAGCGAGCGGTGCCAAGGAAATAGCGACAGAAGAAAACATAAAAGAAGCGCTAGAGCATATGCAAACATTAGCACAAGAGGCGCTTCATGAAATGCGAGCCTTAATTTGGCAGCTTCGTCCCCAAGGTTTAGAAAATGGTGTTGCCAGCGCATTGATGAACTATAGCAAAATGCTTGGATTAAATGTAAAGCTTGATATTGAAGGAGTGCTTGATTTACCCAATGAAATCGAACAATGCTTATGGCGGGTCGGACAAGAAGCGTTAAATAACTGTAAAAAGCATGCTGGTGTTTCCGAAGTGGAGATCATGCTGTCCGTGCAAAACGAACGCGTGGCTGTAAAAATTAGCGATAAAGGGTGCGGATTTCATTATACAGGAGCAGAAACGTTATCGCTGGGATTGAAGAGCATGAAAGAACGGGTAGAAGCAGTAAACGGCGTTTTTAGTATGAAAAGCTCCATTGGAAAGGGAACAGCAATTGAATTATCGATCCCACTAAAGAAGGAGGGGAAATTGTGAGTATAAAAGTGTTAATTGTCGATGATCATCATATCGTACGAAGAGGGTTAGTGTTTTTTTTAAAAACTCAAAAAGACATTGAGGTTGTTGGAGAGGCGGCAAATGGCGCGGAAGCCGTTCAACTTGTTATGGAGCATCAGCCAGATCTTGTTATCATGGATCTTGTTATGCCGGTCATGGATGGAATTGAAGCGACGAAGAAAATGAAGGAACGATCTCCAAAGACGAAGATTCTCATTTTAACAAGCTTTGCTGATCAAGACCATGTGATTCCAGCTATTCGTGCTGGCGCATCTGGTTATCAATTAAAGGATATTGAGCCTGATCATCTCGTTGCTGTTATCCGTTCTATACATAGAGGAGAAAGCGAACTCCACACTAAAGTGATTCCGCATGTTATGAATCATTTGCATTATCAAGAGCCAGCAAATAAGATAGAGGAACTGACGAAGCGCGAAAAAGAAGTATTGGCTGAAATTGCGAAAGGAAAAAGTAATAAAGAAATTGCCGCCTCTTTAATGATTACAGAAAAAACAGTCAAGACACATGTATCAAATATTTTGGCAAAACTAGGACTTGCTGATCGCACGCAAGCCGCTTTGTACGCTGTCAAACATCTCGGACTTTAGTTGTAGTGTCCTTTCCGTCCATTTTCGTAAAAGAAAATCAGTTTATTGAAGGAGTTAGCGATCATTTATGTAGCTTATATTAAAAATAGGAAAAATCATAAGGAGAGATGAGCATGAAACTAGTAGTAATCAATGGAAGTCCGCGTCAAATGGGGAGAACTGGAATCGTTGCAGAATATATTGCGAAGAATTATGGAGCTGAGCTAATTGATTTAAGCAAGCCCGCATTGCCGCTATACAACGGGGAAGAAAGCCAAAATCTGTTACCGGCTGTTATTCGCCTGCGTCAGCTCGTTCAACAAGCTGATGGTGTTGTTCTTTGTTCTCCGGAGTATCATAGTGCGATGAGCGGGGCTCTAAAAAATGCGCTTGATTTCTTAGGAAAAAACGAATTTGAGCATAAACCAGTTGCATTAATTGCTGTTGGTGGAGGAGGAAAAGGAGGCATAAATGCTCTCAATAACATGCGAACGGTTATGCGTGGTGTATATGCCAATGCAATTCCTAATCAGCTTGTGCTGGATCCGGTAAGCTTTGCAGAGAAAAGTTTGACAGCCACAGCAGCGGAACAGGTTGATGTGATTATAGCGACTCTGACTCGTTATATGAAGGCCTCCAAATGGCTAAAGATAGATCATGAATAGCCTCTATCGGGATCGCCGATTGCACTATTTGTTACTAGCCAATACCTTTTCATCTATTGGAACAGGGATTACGATGACAGCTATTCCTTGGCTTTTCGTTCAAAAAAGCGGCGGCGAAACGGCGTTCGGATATATGACAACTGCGATAACGATCATGATGTTTTTGTTGACGCCATATATCGGGATGTGGATCGACCGTTTTTCTCGGAAGAAAATATTGCTTGCTGGGGAGGTAATAGGATTTTCCATCTCGTTACTCTTTGCTTTGCTTGGAAGAGCAGGAGAATATAAAGTTTGGCATTTAGCCGTTTTGTTTGCAAGTGGCTCCCTTTATTATTTTCTTATTTATCCAACCTTGTTTGCTTTCAATCAAGAATTATTTGTTAAGGAGCAATATAAACAGTTAAATGGAATGATGGAAATTCAAGGTCAGTTGGCGACGGTCATATCTGGAGGAGCGGCAAGCGTAATGATTGACCACATTCCATTTTCATGGATTTTATCGCTTGATGCACTGACCTATGTACTGGCCTTTTTGTGCATATGGCTGATTCCGTACAAACGTTCTTTTGTTGAGAGCAAGGATCAATCATTGTTCCGCGAAAAGATGCTCGAAGGATATCGCTACATGAAGGAGAGACCATCGTTATTTTGGTTCCTTCTCGCTTCATTTATGCCGTTTATTGGAGTCATGATGACCAATTATCTTCATCCCATTTATATTGCCGATGTGCTGAAGCAAGGCAGTTCCGTATATGGCATCCAAAGTATGGTGTATGGAATTGGAGCCGCTATAGCTGGACTGGTGACTCCTATTTTATTGAAACGCATGGCGATAGAAAGAAGTGTCGCTTTAAGCGTCGGTATTTATGCAGTTAGTATCACGATGTTTCTTTTATGTCAACAGACGGCGATCTTTTATGTACTTGTGGTTCTTACGGCATTTGCCAATGCGGGGGCAAGAGTAGCGCGCAGTTCATTGATGATGGAAAGCATCCCCAATGATAAAATGGGTCGAGTGGACAGTTTGTTCCGCGCTTTAGGATTTATGATCCGGACTCTATTGTTAAGTGTGTTTACAGGCGCTGTTGCGGCTCAGCATATTTTGCTTCCGTATGCCATATTAAGCATCTTATTAATCATTTCTACTTTGGCTGTGATAAAGTTTTCCTCTCCAGTAAAAAAAGAGCATCATCTGTCTATTTAGAGAGGGAACTTCACACACTAGGATTTGCATCAATATGGAGTGTGGGCCGTTTTTGATGAAACAACACCGCTTTATAAAACGATCAATAAAATTAAAAGCGGCATGTTTGGCCGCAAACTTTTTATCAAAAATGCGCGGTAAATCGAGTAATTTTATCTGGTATAAAACATGCTAACAAGGAAGGGAAATCCCTTCCTTGTTTTTATGGAGAATAATGTATATATGGCTCATCTCCAATATCGTACTCCCTCTCGCTCATCTCTAAAGCATGGTCAATGTATCGCAGCAAGGAGGTGAGTCGTCGCTGAATGACAGAATAATCATACTCAAAATTATAAGCATGAAGAAAATGTTCAATTTTTTTGGAAAGCAAATCATCTTGTGTACGTACCATTAAAATAAGCAGATGATCCCATTCGGAACGGTGGGTGTAGTATAACGCTTTATCATAATCCATTGTGTTCAATGTGCATGCCTCCTTCATCGAGGAGCTATTGTTAGTTTATGATGTACAGCGTATTTGTTGTGGTGTAAATGTTGTTCAATGAGGTAAAAAATAATTATAAACGAAAATGGTATAAAATAGTTGTTAGAAATGTTGCAATTTTGTGACAAAAATATTATCCTTAAAGAAAGGGGATGATAAATATGAATACACGGTACGAAGGGAAAGCGATTACACAAATGTGTAAAATGATGGCTTCAGTAGGGTTGATCGTTGGATTTGCACTATTTTTACTAAGCTTCATTGCAAACAATTACAATAAAGATTTCTTTCTCACCATTATTAGCTTAGGGATTATGGGATCGTCCATGTTTATGTTTGGATTTGGAACATTTATGGGGATTTTAACCGACACCTTTCAAAAAGGAGAAGCGAAGCCTTAAGCGATTCTGCTGAGATGATTTTCACGATAGCACGCCAAAAGCACAAGGGTGCCCAATATTAAGCGGGATACCCTTGTGCTTTTATGATGCATTTTCCTTTGTTGTTATGCGCTGGTAGTAAACATAACCGGCAATCAATAAACCAATCATGAGGATGCCAAGAAGGTAGAGGCTGTAATGCTCCATATAATGCCGTATATTTTTCCAATCTCTTCCTAATATCCTTCCAAAAGTGGTAAAGGTAAATACCCAAAAAAAAGCGCCTGTATAAGCGTAAGCGGCAAATTTTTTAAAACGGTATTCATTCGTTCCGGCCAGAAATGCTGAAACATGCCGAATCCCGGGAACAAAATAGCCGATAAATAAGAGGAAAGGTCCCATTTTAGCGAAGAGAACTTTTGCTTGCTCAATCCTCTTCTCTGACATATGCATTTTTGGACCGAATTTGTGCAAAAACGAGGTTCCTAAGCGTATGCCTAAGTAATAGCTGACTGAGATGCCGAGGAGCGCACCGATGAAGCTGCAGCCTAGTGCTGCCGGATATGACATGGCGCCTGTAAAAACGTTATATCCAACATATGTTAATAGTACTTCATCAGGAACAGGGAGGCCAATGACTCCTCCTGCTAAAGCAACCATAATGCCAATGTAGCCGAATTGCTCGATAAAATGATGTAAATGCTGCTCCATCTAATCACCGCACTTTTTATTTTTAAATTTGTCCCTTCCCAATTATAAACGATTTCAACAAGCAAAAGAAATATACGAGTGACAATGTTAACTTTTCCTTATGTGGAGTGGAATGTTTAACATACTCCACCAAGAAGTCTCCCGCCTCTTAACGGATCATGGGTGGGAGAGGGTCATTCGTCTATTTTAGGTGATATATCCACCATTGGATTACAAAAAGAAACGAGGGGTCTATTTTTTGGCTGTTGCCTGTCCGCCAAAATCGGTCATTATCTGTTCGTTAGAGAACCAACATCTTGAACTTCTATATCAATAAGGCTTGTCCATGAGCAAAACCGCCAAATTCTTTATTGCAGCTTATATCCAGATATATGGATGATCCACCCTCTCTAAACAGAGTGTAGGCGGGGGCATAAGATGGAAGCTGACGCTTTTAGCATCAGCTTCTTGCTTGCTCAAGGGCTAAGATGGAAAAACGAAGCGCGTGCTCGATTTCATCGGTCATTGCGCGAAAGAACACATCGCGGATATGCTGATCATGGGTCGAAAGATAGGTGTTTCGATATTGTTCATATGCTTCAAATTCGTCTTCTCGAGCTATTTTTAATCCTTCAGCAAATGACGAAAAGGTTTTCGACTCAGCTTGATAAACAGGTTGTGCACCAAACAAGGAGATGTACAAATGAACAAATTGTTGTAAATGCGCTTGTTCATCTTTCAACGCATGAGAGATGTATAACTTTTCTTCGTTTGTCTTTGCCAGCTGCATGAGCTGGGTATAAAAATGAATAGCGGTAGCTTCTCCTTTCATTCCATTTAATAAATCGTTTGCTAATTTTCGGATACTGCCTGTTTTAGGCTGTTCACGATAATAAGTAGCATATGGATCATAGTAGTACAATAGCTTTCCCCCCTTTCTCTTCGCTTTATGATATGCGCGGAGAAAGAGGAGAGTGTATTTTTGAGCGGCAGATTTTGTGTATGTTTGCACATGGCTCATTGTCTATTTTTTTGCCGCTTAGATTGTGTGTCATGAAGATCATTCCTTTATTTATGCTGGTGTTTTTGTTGATTTTTATGCGTATATTCATTGAAACAATGGCCCATATTAAAATCGTTATCAATTTCAAAAGGGAGGACAAGTGCAATGGATGTAAGAAGGGCGCGAGAAATTGCTGCATCTCCGATCATGGCCGACGTCACTTATAACGGAGAACGCATTTATATTGAACAAGTAGATGAACAAAATGAAATGGCGGTTGTTTATCCGTTAGGAAATCCAAATCATAAACAACGGGTATCCGTATCAAGCTTACACGAACATTAAAAAGCAAGCTAGAAAAACACCACATTCACAGTGGTGTTTTTTGTTTGACTTTTTCAACTACAGTATGTAGGATATAACTACATATTGTAGTTGAGAGGAGGATAAAGATTGAAAATCAATCATTTTAAGATGAATGAAGAAGGTTTAAAACGTTTCTTTGGAGCATTGGAGTCACAGGTCATGAATTATATTTGGACAGCAGGAGAGGTTACGGCTAAAGATGTTCAACAGCATATTTGCCGGGAAAAGCCAATCTCGATCAATGCGGTGATGACCGTCATGAACAGGCTAGCGGATAAAGGCCATCTTCGTAAAGAAATGAGGGGAAGAATAGCCTATTTTACTTCCATTCAAACGAAAGAGCAGTTTTTGTCCGAGCAAACGAAATCAGTCGCATACGGTTTAATTGAAGAGTTTGGCGGACTGGCTGTAGCGCATATGGTGGATGCAATTCGTGATTTAGATCCTTCTTTGCTGGAAAAATTAAAGGAAAAATTAAACGAATCTAAAAGAGGGAAGAATGAATGACTTTAAAAAGCAAATCAACTCTTGTATTTGCTAGTGTGGTTTTGTTTGCGGCATTAACTCTAGCCGAAATAGCGCTATTTTTATTTCATCATTTTGCGGCCATTGTGCTTGAGTGGTTAAAATACCCATTTTCCATGACAGCCAACGATAAGAATGTTGTATTTGCAACAGCTCTAAGTCTGTTTTTTATTTTTTTATTAATAAAAATGATTGGGAATATGGGGAAGCAACTGTTTCTATCTAAAAAGTGGTACACGGCGTTTTTGCTTTTGGCAGATGAAGTTCGTACTCAGCATATGAACGTTAAGTACCCGGAATTGGGCAATCGAATTTTAGTGATTAAGAATGAAGAGTTTATTGCACTGACGATTGGTTTCATAAAGCCTAAAATCGTGCTATCCACTTTTGTTATCGAACATTTTTCAGAGGCGGAACTGCGCGCCATCTTGTTTCATGAACAATTTCACGCGATGCAGCGAGATCCGTTAAAGCTTATGCTGATAAAGACGGTTTCTGAACAACTAGGTTACATTCCTCTTATCAAGCACCTTGCACAATATTACCGCATTTCACGAGAATTGCTTGCTGATCAACACGCGATGAGAAAAATGAAGAACAGCACTCCGCTTGGAAACGTCCTCTTAAAAGTAGCGGAAATGGGAGAACATGAATTGTTAAATGAAGGAGCGGCGCATTTTGCTAAATCACCGCTGAATTATCGCATTATGCAAATGTTGGAACCACAAAAGGATATTGCGTTCTCTTTTTTCCATAAAAAGTTATGGCCTGTTTCTTTGGCACTGTCGGCGGCTAATGTGTATATTTTTTTGGAGTGTGCCGTCAGTTTAGCATTTTGCCATACATTCTTTATTTGAGGGGAGAAAGAAGCGAAATGAGAAAAAAAATATGTTTCACTCTTATGGCGATTTTTATATCAGCCAGTGGCTGCAGCCAATCAAACAACAGCCATGAAAGCGAGCAAATGCATCACGGAGATCAGCAGCAGGGCGTGGCTCATAACGAAATGCACGAGCACATGAGTAAAGAAAATCATGCGGCTACGCAAATGGTTTGGAAGTTTGCGGAAAAGCCTCTGAAAAGCAATGAACAAGCCCATTTAACGATACAAATTCAGGATCAAAAAGGGAATCCCGTTCAAGATTTTGAAATTCAGCATGAAAAACAGATGCATCTGATTATCGTAAGCAGCGATTTATCGTATTTTGATCATCTGCATCCTAAATATAAAGGTAACGGCTTATTTACAACGGCCGTCACGTTCCCAAGCGGTGGCGAATATCAGCTGTATGCTGATTATGTTCCAAAAGGGGGAGATCCTACAGTTAAAAATGATGATGTTGTCGTTCAAGGAGAAAAGGCAAAGGCTGTTCCGCTTCAACCGGACGAGCATTTAACTAAAGTGGCAGAGGGAAAAGAAATTACGCTGTCTTTTGATAAGCTCGTAGCTGGACAAGAGGCGACATTGACATTTCGTTTAAAAGATGAAAAGAGCGGCAAGCCTATTCATTTACAGCCATATTTAGGTGCCATGGGACATGTTGTCATTATCCGAAAAGGAAGCTATGATTATTTGCACGCGCATCCGATTGACGAACAGGCCGAAGGATCAGAAGCTTCATTTATGGTCCAGTTTCCTAAAGACGGAATTTATCAAGTTTGGGCACAGTTTCAACACGAAGGAAAGGTGATTACTGTTCCGTTTACGGTGAGCGTTTCTTCATAAGAGGACAGTTTATAGGCATGCCTTGTTTCTAAAAGCTTGGGTGGATAAACAAGCGATCTACACGTATCAAATGCTCTTTTTTCTCATACATTTAGGATAAGAGAAAAAGGAGGAGATGCGCATGAGGCAAGGCGAGTTGAAAGAGCTAGAACGGGCGATTGCGGAGATTACGGAGATTGCTGAAGGCTTTGGCTTAGACTTTTATCCGATGCGATATGAGATTTGTCCTGCTGACATTATTTATACATTTGGCGCCTATGGAATGCCGACACGTTTTTCTCACTGGAGCTTTGGGAAACAATTTTACAAGATGAAGCTTCATTATGATTTAGGGCTGAGTAAAATTTATGAGCTAGTTATTAATTCCGATCCATGCTATGCATTTTTGTTAGATTCGAATTCATTAATTCAAAATAAATTGATTGTCGCTCATGTCTTGGCCCATAGCGACTTTTTCAAAAATAATGTCCGCTTTAGCAACACAAAACGAGATATGGTCGAAAGCATGGCTGCGACGGCAGAGCGGATTAAACATTATGAACACCAGTATGGAAAATTAGAGGTGGAAAAATTTTTAGATGCAGTCTTGGCTATTCAGGAGCATATTGATCCATCTCTGCTTCGGTCGAAGCTGTCGTGGACGCTTGCGGATACAGAAATTGAAGAAGAGGAAGAGGGCGTAAAGCCGACTCCATATGATGATTTATGGTTGCTCGATGAACGAAATAAATCCACCGCTCCCCCGCGCAAAAAACGGCGAAAAATTCCGCCGCAGCCGGAGAAGGATGTGCTTTTGTTTATTGAAGAATACAGCCGCGAGCTGGAAGAATGGCAACGCGATATTTTAACAATGATGCGGGAAGAAATGCTCTATTTTTGGCCGCAGCTTGAAACAAAAATTATGAATGAAGGCTGGGCGTCCTATTGGCACCAGCGCATTTTGCGGGAGATGGATTTGACGAGCGATGAAGCGATTGAGTTTGCTAAGCTCAATGCGGGAGTTGTCCAGCCGTCGCGCACAAGCATAAATCCGTATTATTTAGGGTTGAAAATATTTGAAGATATCGAAGAACGATGGAATAATCCAACAGAGGAGATGAAAAGAAGGGGCGTTCAGCCGGGATCAGGGCGTGCCAAAATTTTTGAGGTGCGCGAGCTTGATTCAGATATTTCCTTTCTCCGCAACTATTTAACGAAAGAGCTAGTGATGCGTGAGGATATGTACTTATTCCAAAAACAAGGCAAGGATTATAAAATTGTTGACAAAGACTGGGAGCATGTTCGCGATCAGCTAGTCAGTACTCGTGTGAATGGGGGATTTCCATACATTACCGTTAATGACGGAGATTATATGCGCAATGGCGAATTGTATTTAAAGCATTGGTATGAAGGAATTGAACTTGATATTAAATATTTAGAAAAGGTGCTTCCTTATATTTATCAGCTTTGGGGACGAACCGTTCATATGGAAACAATTGTTGAAAATAAACCGGTACTGTTCACATATGAAGGGAAGACGGTGCATCGGAAATTTATATAATGAACAAAGCTACTGGCAGTTGGGCACCCTAATTGTTAGATAGATCTAGCAATTAGGGTGCAATTTTTATGGGAAAATATCAATCAGGCTTAACCGTGGAAGGAGGGATGAGGAACATCGAGGTTGAAGACGAGGCGGTTATAGATTTGACTTCGTTATTTATTGAAGTGTATGACAAAAATCTAAAAAGTACTGTTTCAGCCCATTTTCCGGTTTTGTGCGGCCATCTGATCGTGAAAAAAATGCAAGCTTATCTATGCATCTATATTAGGGGCTGGTGCAAGGGACATTAGTATATACGAGATTCTAGCCATATTCCCGTGAGAACTTTCGTTAAAACGCAATCGAAAATTGGTAAAATGATCTTAGGATTGAACCCTATTTTTTTCTCATGTATAGTACAGGAAAGAGCGGGAGGTGCGCAATATGCAAGCGGAGAAAGAACGAGTCGCTACTATTGACTCAAAATATATTCAGCAGCATTTGGCAAACGAACGAACCTATTTAGCGTGGATTCGAACGGCGATCGCTATTACCGGTATCGGTTTTTTAATCATTAATTTACATATCAAATCTTCTTTCTATACGTTGCCGAATGCAGCTGTGCAATGGATCGGCATACTGTCGGTACTGGCTGGAGTCAGCACCATCATTTTTTCAACTGTCAGCTATTTTCAAAAAGCGAAACAAATTAATGAACAAACCTTTCGGACATCAAGACCGTTGATTCTCTTTTTATCAACTTTAATGTTTGCAGTTGTGGCCATGTTTGGACTGTATTTTTTTGCTGTTCTTTTATAATCAGCGATCCTTTTTATATGGATGTAACCGATTTTTGGATGATGGGCCTCGTATGATTTGGCGCAGTTAGCTTTCTAGAAAGAAGGTTATGAAAGGGATACTGTAGCGAAAAATAGATCCCGCATTTATTATTTAGCTGTTAAAGCTAAAGAAATCTGTCCATTGTTGTGAATCGTCCGAAGTCTTATTTTGACAGATGCCATTCGTTCTATCGTTAGATTATGTTTATGTACGATTCAACTGGAAAAGACGGTAAAAAAAGCAACAGTTTGCCTAAACGTTGCAGCAGACTGTTGCTTGTGTTCGTTTTTATGCTGTTTTGATTGGGGAAAGTTTGCAAAATCGGCTGGTTCTTCGTTCGGCTCCTATCGCTGAATGACATTTCCTTTTGCATCAATGAGAAATTTGGTGAAATTCCATTTAATATTTATGATATAAACATTTTTGTTTAACCACTTGCTTATTTATCTCGAATTTAAATATTATTAAATTAAAATAAATCAAAGGAGTCTTCATTCATGAGATCTACGATTCATCCGAAAGTAGAGATTGGCCATGTTCATTTACGTGTCGCAAAGCTCGATCGCTCCATTCATTTCTATACGAAATGGATAGGGCTTCAACTATTAGAGCAGAAAGGAAACTTAGCGGTGCTAACAGCTGACGGGATCACGCGGCTTATTGTATTGGAGGAAAGCAGCGATACAGTAAGGAAACCGCCGCGAACGACGGGCTTATATCATTTTGCCATTTTAGTTCCCGATCGTTCTACCCTAGCACGTGTGCTGCTTCATTTGCTGAAGGTAGGTTATCCGCTGCAAGGCGCATCAGATCATCAATTCAGCGAGGCGGTGTATTTGGCTGATCCAGATGGAAATGGCATTGAAATTTATGCTGATAGGCCAAGAGAGCAATGGGAAAAAGCAGAAAACGGCGAATACAAAGGGGTGACCGAGTCACTTGATGTAGAGGGATTGCTAGCAGAGGCAGATCACGCTCCTTGGACAGGATTGCCGCCAAAAACGAAAATGGGTCATATTCATTTACATGTTGCCCATATGCATGAAGCAGAACAATTTTATCACCAAGGTTTAGGATTTGATATTACAATTCGCATGGACAATCATGCATTATTCGTTTCAGCTGGAGGGTACCATCACCATATTGGATTGAATACATGGATAGGTGTAGGAGCTCCGAAACCGCCGGAAAACGCGCTTGGTTTGCGCTTGTTTTCTATCGTTTTTCCGCATGAAAAGGAGCTTGAAAAGGCGATTGAAAGCTTGAAAGCAATAGGGGCTAAAGTTGAATGGACAGGAACAGAAGCAGCAACAGTCGATCCGTTTGGAAATCGAATTCAATTAAGAGTCCAGAAAGCATGATGTTGAAAATAGGAATAAAAAAGCAGAGGCTACCTGCTTTTTTATTTTGTTAAGGCGTTCGGGTTGAAAAATTGCTATAAGAAAGCCGTTTTAATGAACCGAAAGAATCATCGAAACGGTTAGTGAATATCGGAAAACCAGCATGGATTTATTGATAGAGCCTCCCTTACTTTGTGGAAACGAATTTTCATTGAACCGAAATAAAAAAATATAATTGACAATGATAATCTTTATCAAATAGAATGATTATTGATAATGATTATCATTCGTTTTTAGAAAAGGAGATTGTCATGATGAAGGTAATCATGGTGTATACAAGCATGACAGGAAATACAGAGGAAATAGCAAATGCCATCTTAGAAGGAATTCAAGAAGAGGGAATAGAAGTGGAGGTAAAAGAGGTGCTGGATGCGAGCGCAGATGAGCTGGAAGCGTATGATGGCATTTTATTGGGAGCATATACATGGGGAGATGGAGAGCTGCCGGACGATTTTCTTGATTTTTATGATGAAATGGATTCCATTCATTTATCAGGAAAAAAAGCAGCTGTATTTGGCTCGTGTGATTCCGGCTATGAAAAATACGGAGCCGCGGTTGATATTTTAGTGGAAAAATTACAGGAATTAGGGGCAGCTGTTGTGCTGGAAGGATTAAAGATTGAATTGGCACCGACTAGTGAAGAAAGGGAGAGTTGCAAACAGTTTGGCAAGCAATTTGTCCAAAAAATGCTAACTGAGCCAAGTACATATTGACAGTCTATAGCCAATCGACTATTATAAGGGTGTAAGCATATAGGAAAAATGCGCGTAAAAGGGGAGTAGCTTTTACAGCAAAGTCGTCAGTTCAGGGTGGCATATACCCTCGGCTTTGTTGGCAACGGTGATGTTGTTAGCAAGACCTTTACCGAACGATGGTAAAGGTCTGTTTTGATAGAAGGCCTTTACCATAACGGTAAAGGTCTTTTTTCATTACATGAAGAAAGGAGGAAGAGAATGAGAAAAGCCTGGAAAAAAGCGAGATTGCTTTTTCACACTTATCGCTTGATCCCATTTTTAGTTGGATTTTTTTGTTCTCATGAAATACCGCTTTCTAAAAAGATGACATATGTGCTGATCATATTTGCCTACTTTGTTTTTCCGTTTGATCTGCTCCCTGATTGGTTAGGTATTTTTGGTATTTTTGATGATGTGGCAATTTTTATGTGGATTTTGCAGAAAATGATAGAAGCATCGCCACATCACTTAAAGCGTAAATACGGAGTGTAATGGAAGGAGGAAATGCTAAATGGAGTTATTTTCAATGGAGTTTTGGTCCGCTCTTTTATCTATTATCATTATCGACTTAGTATTAGCTGGAGATAATGCGATTGTAATCGGGCTGGCGGCACGCAATTTGCCAAAACAGCAACAAAAGCAAACGATTCTATGGGGGACGGTTGGAGCGATTGTCATTCGCGCCGTGGCAACCCTGGCTGTTGTATGGTTATTAAAAATTCCAGGTTTGCTGCTAGTCGGTGGAGTTTTACTCATCTGGATTGCCTATAAGCTATTGGTGGAAGAAAAAGGGCATGAAGTACAGGCAGGGAAAAGCATGTGGGAGGCGATTCGAACCATTATTATCGCTGATGCGTTAATGGGTTTAGACAACGTATTAGCAGTAGCAGGAGCTGCGCATGGTAGCTTTTTATTAGTCGTTTTGGGATTGCTCATTTCGGTTCCAGTCGTTGTGTGGGGCAGTACCCTTATTTTGAAATGGGTGGAGCGTTTTCCAATCATTATTACAATCGGTGGTGCCATTCTTGCGTGGACCGCTTCAAAGATGATTGTTGATGAGCCGTTTTTAAAAGGATACTTTGCTAATCCTGTGATTAAATATGGTTTTGAGCTGCTTGTCGTTGCTGGAGTCGTTTGCGCTGGCATGATCAAAAAGGGAAAAGAAAATAATAAAGGGGAAGCTAAAGCCGCCAATCAATGATTGGCGGCTTTAGACTGTTGCCGAAACGCTTTTATCCGGCAGGGAGGCTTTATTTGTCTATTCGTGAACGCCTTGGTTTGATTTGTGTTTGCGTTCGGCTGTGTTTCTTGTCTGCCAAGCGTTTTTCAGTCCTTCTGATGCAGAAATAGAAATGACGGGATGTTTAATGGATTTTGTTTGCCGGCTCATCGGCCATGAATGATTGGCGGATGCTTTGTTAGAGCTCATCGAAGCCATTATCGACATTCACTTTTGTATATTGTCGCGATTTTTGTTCAAAAAAGTCGGATTTGCCTAGATCTACTTCTTCATAGGCTTTAATCCAGCGGAGCGGATTTGTCCGATAGCCTTCAAATGGACGCTCGAAGCCAAGCTGGTGGCAGCGGACATTCGCATAAAATTTAATGTAATCATGTAAATCCTCAAGATGAATGCCTTCAATATCATGGCCGATCATGAAGCTCGCCCATTCGATTTCTAATTCGGCCGCTTGAATAAAGGTTTGCTGAACAAATGCCGCTAAGTCATCTGTCCGATATTCTGGATATTCGCGCAGAACCTCTTGGAATATTTTTGCGAATAAGTCGACATGGATATGTTCATCGCGATTAATATAATTAATCATAGTGCTTGTGGCCACCATTTTTTGATTGCGTGCCAAGTTATAAAAGAAAGCAAAGCCGGAATAGAAGAATAAGCCTTCTAAAATGACATCATAGACAATGGATTTTAATAAATTTTCTACATTTGGCTGCTCGGCAAATTCTTTATATCCGTTTGTGACAAAATCGTTTCTTTTCCGCAATATAGGCTCATTTCGCCAAAATTCAAATACCTCATCTTGCTTTTGTTTTGGAACGAGGCTAGAAAGTACGTAAGAATAAGAATGATTATGAATGACCTCCTGTTGAGCCAGCATGATCATCAGCGCGTTGATGCTTGAGTCGGTAATGTAATCAGCAACCTTTCCTGCATAATCTGTTTGGATGCTGTCAAGTAAGGCTAGCAGGCCGATAATTTTTAAAAAAGCATCCTGTTCACGTGCGGTTAATAATGGAAATTGCTTGACATCTTGGGACATATTAATTTCAAATGGTGTCCAAAAATTGGCGAGCATTCGTTTATATTTAGCATATGCCCAAGGATAGGCAATATCGTCCCAATTGAGCACATTCGAGCATCGTCCGTTGATGATTCGCGTGGAACGGTTGGGCGCTTCAGGGTCCATAATGATTCGTTTCGTTAAAGCAGATGTCATCATAACTCCTCCTTATATTAACTTGCGCATGATTCACATTCTTCAATGTTGCTTGATGTTGAACGAACATAATAGGTTGTTTTTAAACCGGATTTCCAAGCGGCAAGATGAAGGGCTAATAAATCCTTTGCTTTAATGGTGTTCATTACGTAAAAATTGAATGAGATGGATTGGTCAATATGGCGCTGTCGCATCGCGTTTTGTTGAATGCTCCAATACTGGTCAATATGATAGGCTGATTTATAGTACCAAGTTGTTTTTTCGTTTAAGTCTGGCGCTGTAACTGGAATCTTATAATCTTTTTTTTCTTCGGCATACATCTTCAAAAAGATCGGATCAATGCTGGCGGTACTGCCGGCAATAATCGATGTCGAAGCATTGGGAGCAATCGCCATCACATAGCCGTTGCGCATTCCATGTTTAGCTACGTTTTCTTTCAGATGAATCCATTTGGAAGTGTTGTAGCCACGTTTATCGAAATAGGCCCCTGTCTGCCAATCAGATCCAGAAAACGCTGGGTAACTGCCTTTTTCTTGAGCAAGCTCCATGCTTGCTTGAATAGTGAGATAAGCAATTTGTTCATAAAGCTCGTCCGCATAATAAACGGCCTCTTCTGATTCCCAGCGAATGCCTTTTAAAGCGAGCAAATGATGCCATCCAAATGTGCCTAGTCCGACAGCCCGATATTTTTGATTTGTCAACTGTGCCTGCAAAACAGGGATTTGGTTTAAGTCAATCACGTTATCAAGCATGCGCATTTGAATAGGGACGAGCCGTTCAAGCACATCGTCCATAACGGCTTTAGCTAAATTGATCGATGATAGGTTGCAGACGACAAAATCGCCAGGGATTTTTTCAATGATGATTTTCCCATCTTTTACATATTGTTTTTCCATCACGGTCGGGCTTTGATTTTGGGCAATTTCAGTGCAAAGGTTGCTACAATAAATCATGCCGAGATGTGAGTTCGGATTTTTTCGATTCACTTCATCGCGATAAAACATAAATGGTGTGCCTGATTCTAGCTGGCTGCGCATAATGCTTTTCATAATTTCAATAGCTGGAACTCTCTCTTTTGAAAGGCGCTTTTCTTGAACGCATTCCCAATATTTTTGACGAAAACTGCCGTCCCCTTTTTCTTCATCATAAAAGTCTTCTAGACTGAATCCCATGATTTGTCGTATTTCGTGTGGATCAAATAAATACCAATCTCCGCGTTTTTCTACTTGCTCCATAAATAAATCAGGGATGCAAACGCCTGTGAATAAATCGTGTGTCCTCATCCGTTCATCGCCATTGTTTAATTTGGCATCTAAAAAAGCAAAAATATCTTTATGCCACACGTCTAAGTAGACAGAGATGGCTCCTTTTCTTTGGCCAAGCTGATCGACGCTGACAGCGGTGTTATTCAATTGCTTCATCCATGGAATCACGCCGGATGAAATCCCTTTAAATCCTTTAATATCGCTGCCGCGGCTGCGAATCTTTCCGAGATAGACGCCAATGCCGCCCCCTGCCTTGGAAAGGTTAGCAATATCGGTATTGCTGTCGTAAATACCTTGCAGGCTGTCATCAATCGTATCGATAAAGCAGCTTGATAGCTGACCATAGTTTTTTCCTGCATTGGCTAAAGTCGGAGTGGCAACCGTCATATATAAATTGCTTAATGCCCAGTATGCTTCTCGGATAAAGGCAAGTCGCTGCGTTTTTGGCTCTTTGGCCATCAATGTCATCGCGATGATGAGAAAGCGCTCTTGCGGCAGTTCATATAAATTTCTTTCATAATCACGGGCAAGATAGCGATCTGCAAGCGTGCGGAGACCGATATAGGTAAATAGCTTGTCTTTTTCTGGATTGATGATCGCTCCAATCTCTTTAATTTCTTCTTTTTCATAATCATCAAGCAAAGAATGGTTGTAAACTCCCTTGGAAACGAGAGAAGCGACCAGCTCGTAAAAATCACCGTAGCGTTCTTTTGGATGATAACCGCGATTTTGAGCTGCTTCGTGATAAAGCTTCTGTAAATAAATGCGGGCGCAAACAAAGGTCCAGTCTGGTTCTGCTTCGCTAATATATGAAAGTCCCTCAAGAATGCAATCATTTGCCATTTGTTCGAAGGACGCAGTGTCTTTGTTTTGAATCATGCGAAGCACACGCTTGATATATTCGGATGTGTCTAGATGAGGAAATTCATTTGTAAGATCATGAATCCAGGCAATCAATTCTTCTTGAGAAACGGTTTGAAAAGTAAACGTCATTATCGGCTCCTCCTCTTTCCAATAAAAAAATCCACTCCGGATTGAGTGGATGAAACGATAGTATAAAAAGGAATAAAACTTCCCTTCTTAAACCATCGCTTCATCTTCTCCCTCCCCGAAGAATGTGAAACGAAACAAGCAAGGCAGGTCTCCTGACTTGTGCTTCTTCCTACTTTGGATCCTTCCCGTATACGCGCCGTATAAGCTTTCGTATACAGTGGAGCTTCCATTTCGTCCGCACATACAGTTGCGGGGGCAGTTCTGGATTTACACCAGATTCCCTATTAAGTCCTAAGGGACACCTTTACTTGTGGTTTGTTCTACTATATATAGTTTTTGTTTTTATTCTTCGATACAATATATTGTGTTTGTTAGTTGCACTGGTATCATCATATAATAAATCAATGGAAAATTCAACTATAATATTTCTGAAGTGGAAAAATAAAAAACGCGCTCGATCGGCGCGTTTATTTTTGAAGTGGGAGAAATTTAATAAGCAGCGAGCGAATCAGTAAACCGGTGAGCACACCAGGAATAACTGAGAGCATTGGCAGCCAAATTGGTCCAAAAAAAATGCCGAAGATGGTAACGCGGGAAGAGTACATCAGTCCAACTGTGACAAAATAAGCTGAAAAAACGAATGGAAGAAAAGCGTAAGGAGAGCGACCACCGTCAGCATCTTTATAAGCATCCCACATTGCAAAAAAATACAAACACGGATAAAACATAAGCCATTGAAAATCAATGACTTGGGTTGCTTCGATTGTTTTTCCCAAAAAGCTCAGGCGAATGGCTTCATTAAATCGGGATTGAGAGTTTACAATAAATTCTAATAAAATAAAGATGGTTCCTTTGAGATACTTTTGATTCAAAAGCTGTCCGAATCCTGGTAAAGCAATACTCCATAACAACCGTTCAATTGCTTTCACGTTTTCTTAACCCTTTACTAATGGATTTTGTTTGTTGATCATCGACTATATCCTATATCGCCTCGTATATAGAAAAAGAGCCCTGCCTTATTTTTATCATTTCCGCTTTTTACAGTTTATATAATTACATTTTATTGAAAATATACATTTTGTTCCTATTGAGATCGGGAATTTGAAAATGGTGCATGTTAGGTGTGTAATTTGACATGTTATGTCTAGTTTTGTTCATGTTAAGAAAATATTTGGGTAACTTTTCAGAATAGTTAGTATAATCGCTGTGAGTAGAGGATAATTTTTTAGTGCAAAGGGGGAGAGGATTTTGAAAGCGGTTAAATCAATCGTGATTTGGGGATTGATTTCGATCATTGGAGCCATTGGCTTTGCGGTATTGGCTCTGCACCGCGGCGAAACGATTAATGCGATTTGGCTCATTGTGGCAGCGGTGTGTGTATATGCAGTGGCTTATCGTTTTTATAGCCAATTTATTGCGCGGAAAGTATTTGAGCTGGATGATAATCGCAAAACACCAGCTGAAGTGATGAATGATGGAAAAGACTATGTGCCGACGAATAAATGGGTGTTATTCGGACATCATTTTGCTGCTATTGCAGGAGCTGGCCCGCTTGTTGGCCCTATTTTGGCATCACAGATGGGATATTTGCCGGGCACGCTTTGGATTGTAGTCGGTGTGGTACTAGCAGGTGCGGTACAGGATTTTGTCATTTTGTTTGCTTCAATGCGCCGCAACGGAAAGTCACTTGGTGAAATGATTAAAGAAGAAATGGGCTCCTTCACAGGGCTTGTTGCTATGCTTGGGATTTTAGGTATCATGATTATTTTATTAGCCGTGTTAGCGTTGGTGGTTGTGAAAGCGCTTGTAGGAAGCCCGTGGGGAATGTTTACCATTGCGGCAACGATTCCGATTGCGATTTTTATGGGAATTTACATGCGCTATCTGCGGCCAGGCCGCGTAGGGGAAGCTTCATTGATCGGTTTTGTTCTGCTGATTGTTTCCCTTATTGCGGGACAGCATGTGGCTGAACATCCGACATTAGCCAATATGTTTACATTTAAAGGGGAGACAATTGCTCTTTTAATGATTGCTTATGGATTTGTGGCTTCGGCGTTGCCTGTATGGCTATTGCTAGCGCCGCGCGATTATTTAAGCACTTTTCTTAAAATCGGAACGATCGTTGGTCTAGCGCTTGGTATTCTTGTTGTTGCACCTGATTTGCAAATGCCTGCTGTGACTAAATTCGTGGATGGAACAGGACCTGTATTTTCAGGAAATTTATTCCCATTTTTATTTATCACCATTGCGTGCGGAGCTGTTTCTGGATTCCATGCTCTTGTTTCTTCCGGAACGACGCCAAAAATGATCGAACTCGAAAGTCATGCCCGCCCAATCGGATATGGGGCGATGCTTATGGAGTCGTTTGTAGCGGTAATGGCTCTTGTCGCGGCATGCGTGCTAACACCAGGGGTTTATTTTGCGATTAATAGTCCAGCAGCTGCTATTGGCACAGATGTAGTCCAGGCTGCCCAAACGGTTTCATCTTGGGGATTTGTCGTTACCCCAGACGCATTGACAGAGTTGGCCAAAGATGTAGGGGAGCAAACGATTTTATCGCGTACAGGCGGTGCACCGACTTTGGCTATTGGGATGGCAGTGATCCTTTCAAAAGTGATTGGTGGAAAAGCATTTATGGCTTTTTGGTACCATTTTGCGATTTTATTTGAAGCGCTATTTATTTTAACGACGATTGATGCGGGAACGCGTGTTGGCCGCTTCATGATTCAAGATATTATCGGACATTTTTATAAACCATTTGCTAAAACCGATTCATTGCCGGCCAATATTATTGCAACGGCTTTATGTGTACTCGGATGGGGATATTTCCTCTATCAAGGAGTCATTGATCCGCTTGGCGGAATCAATACATTATGGCCGCTGTTTGGTATTGCCAACCAAATGCTTGCTGGTATCGCCCTTTTATTAGGAACGACTCTTTTATTTAAGATGGGGAAAAAGGCATACGCATGGGTAACGTTAGTGCCAACAGTGTGGCTATTAGTTGTAACGATGACAGCTGGATTTCAAAAATTGTTCCATCCGGATGCTAAAATTGGATTTTTATCACATGCGAAAGTATTCAGAAATGCGCTAAACGAAGGCAATATTTTAGCACCAGCGACGACAGAAGCGCAAATGCGGCAAATTATTATGAATGATTATGTAGATGCAGCGTTATGCGGCATTTTTATGCTCGTCGTTTTAGCTGTGCTCATTTCGTCGATTAACATTTGGATTAAAGTATTGAATAATAAAGCAACACCTCTTAAAGAAGCTCCTTATATTCCACGGGATGATGGAAATGGGGTTAAGCATTATGCGTAAGCTTCTAGCAAATATGATCAAATATCGGCGGCAATTTTTCGATTTGCTTGTTGGGGTGCCGAATTATGAACGTTATGTTGAACATATGAAAACGCATCACCCGGGAGAACCGATTAAGTCGCGAAAGGAGTTTTTTTGCGAGGCACAAGATGCAAGATATAACGCCAAAGGTGGAAAAGTATCTCGGTGTTGCTGAAAAAAGGGGGATTCTGATCTCCCTTTTCTCTTTCTTTGCTGTTTAGAAATGCCAGAGAACATGATAGGATTTTTTTATGGAGCCTTTATTTTGTTTTATCGGTGAAGGATTGTCGGTTTAGGGACGTTTCATCCAATCTGCTAAGGAGGAATCAAAGATGCGTATATTAGTAGTGGGGGCTGGAGCAGTCGGCGGTTATTTTGGCGGTCGTCTGCTGGAAAAAGGAGTAGATGTCACGTTTCTTGTTCGCGAAAAAAGAAAACAGCAATTAGAAAAACGAGGGCTTGTCATTCGCAGTGTCCATGGTGACGCACAGCTAACTCCCAAGCTGCTTGTTGCCGCAGAGGAAGCAGTATCGTTTGATGTTGTCATTTTTTCTAACAAAGCGTATCATTTGCCTGAAGCCATTCGCGATGTCAAGCCATATGTAGGAGAAGGAACGCTTATTTTACCGCTATTAAATGGTATTGCGCACATGGACTTGCTTTGGCAGGAGTTTGGAAAAGAGAACGTATTGGGAGGACTTTGTTTTATTGAAACAACCCTTGCAGAAGATGGAACGATTATTCAATCAAGTCCTACTCACACTGTCAAGTTCGGTGAATGGTCAGGTGAGATTACCCAACGGGTGAAAAGACTTGATGATCTGTTTTCATCATGCAATGCACGATTTGAGTTGAGTGAACAAATTGTCACTGATATGTGGCACAAATATTTATTTATTGCAGCGATGTCTGGTGTGACGACATTATTCCGTGTTCCGATGGGTCTGGTGTGCTCAGGAGAATACGGGCAAGAAATTCTTTTAGCTTTATTGAAAGAAATCGGAGCCATTATGAGAGCGCACGGGGCCCCAATTGAAGACGGCATTGAGGAAAAACAATGGGCGCAAATGAATAGCATGCCGCCGCAAATGAAATCTTCCATGCAGCGCGATATGGAAAAAGGGCAAATGGTCGAAGTCGATCATTTGCAAGGATATTTGCTTCAACTAGCGAAGCAGCATCAAATCACTACCCCGTTGCTTAAAGCTGTGTATCATCATTTAAAGTTATATGAGCGGCAAAGAGGATAGATTGAGAAGGGACGATGTTTGATTTGCTTGATATGGATAGCTTCAAATGGAAAAAATGGACAGAAGCGAGAAGCAAGAACGTTTCAGTGGACGGAATGAATAATTGAAAAGGGAGCAGTCGAAAGCAGCTAGTTGTTCGCCGCTTGGTTGCGTTTTGGTGCGGCGGAGGCAAGTTCACCGACTTGTCTCCGCCCATGTTTTTTACAGGCTTTAAGTTATGAATGGTGGGATTATTTGCTTTTCGGTTTATCATCGGCAAGTATTCCTTTGTTTGATGATGGCTGTTACTTCCTGTGAAAAATCTTGGTATCCGATGGCGCTACGAAAGAGGCTATTGTCCGTCTTGAGTATGCTTATGATTGGGGATCATTCAGGAGCGTTTTTACTTTTTTCTCAAAGTGTATTGTATCTCGATAGCGGATCATGTAACTTAATAATTAGGATATTGCATGTCGATGAATAGAGGAGGTACTACTTTGAATAAAGCATGGTGGAAAGAAGGGGTTGTGTATCAAATTTATCCGCGAAGCTTTATGGATTCCAATGGAGATGGAATCGGGGATCTTCGCGGCATTCTTTCAAAGCTTGATTATTTGCACGATCTTGGAATCGATATCATATGGATTTGTCCGATTTATCCATCGCCAAATGCCGACAATGGATATGATATAAGTGATTATTATGCCATTGCTGAAGAGTTTGGAGATATGAACGATTTTGACGAACTGTTGCAGCAAGCGCATAACCGCGGCATGAAAGTCATTTTAGATTTGGTGATTAATCACACAAGCGATGAACATCCGTGGTTTGTAGAGTCACGTTCTGCAAAAGATAGCCCGAAACGCGATTGGTATATTTGGCGCGATGGTAAAAATGGAAAAGAGCCGAATAACTGGGAAAGTATTTTTGGCGGATCGGCTTGGGAATATGATCCGTTGACAAAACAGTATTACTTGCATGTTTTCGCGGCGAAGCAGCCTGATTTAAATTGGGAAAATGATGAGGTGCGCCGCGCGTTGTATGAAATGATTAAGTGGTGGCTGAATAAAGGGATTGACGGTTTTCGTGTTGATGCGATTTCTCATATTAAGAAAAAGCCTGGGCTGCCAGACTTGCCGAATCCCAAGGGGTTGGATTACGTTCCTTCCTTTGCGGGCCATATGAATCAAGAAGGCATTATGGAATATTTAAAAGAGTTGAAAATGCAAACGTTTGCGCAATACGATATTATGACTGTCGGAGAAGCGAATGGCGTAAAGGTGGAGCAGGCGGGGGAATGGGTAGGAGAAAAAGAAGGCATTTTTAATATGATCTTTCAATTTGAACATCTGGGATTATGGGAGAAAACCATCAATCATCAAGTGGATGTCCGCCAATTGAAGCGTGTGTTGACGAAATGGCAAAAAGGGCTTGAAAATGGCGGCTGGAATGCTTTGTTCCTTGAAAATCACGATCAGCCTCGCTCTGTTTCAACATGGGGAAACGATAAGGAATATCTTAACGAAAGTGCCAAGGCGCTGGGGGCGCTCTACTTTTTCATGCAAGGAACTCCGTTCATTTATCAAGGACAAGAAATCGGGATGACCAATGTCCGTTTTCAATCGATTGATGAATATCGTGATATTGCGATTAAAAACCTTTATCGAAGCGAGCGGGAAAAGGGACGTTCACATGAAGAAATCATGCCGTCGATTTGGCAAAAAGGACGCGATAATTCCCGCACGCCGATGCAATGGTCTGACGAGCTTCATGCCGGCTTTACTACAGGAACGCCATGGTTAGGAGTCAATGAAAACTATAAAACGATCAATGTAAAAAGGCAGCAAAACGATCCGCATTCAGTTTTCCACTTTTATAAAAAAATGATTCGTCTGCGCAAGGAACATGAAGTATTGGTTTACGGCATGTATGATCTAATTTTAGAAAATGATCAAGCGATTTACGCTTATACGCGGACACTTGGGCATGAACAAGCGGTTGTGATTGTCAATTTGAGCCCTAAATCGGTTCTTTATCGCTATGATGCCATCAAACTATCTTCAGACCATTTAGCGCTGCAAAACTATGAGGTCAAGCCGCATAAAAACGCGACCCGTTTTAAGCTGCGGCCGTACGAAGCGCGTGTTTATATAAATCAAATTTAGCATTTGGAGCCTATGCAATGATCTATCGTTTGATGAGTCAACATTTGCTCAAAGCGGGCAGGTGATCATCGATTTCAGTCCGTCCAACCGAACAGCATCGCTTTCAGACGAACGAAATTCTCTGGAAGCGGTTGGTTGTTCATCGCTTGCATTTATGTTTGATATAGAAAATGGAATTGATAGCTGATTGGCAAGAAGAAGCGCTATTTTTTCAATGGTCAATAACAGATCTACGGAGAAGTCTCCCATCTCTAAACAAAGGGGAGGGGGGAAGATCTATACTTTATAGATACGGTGTTAGGAACAAACAAAGGATTTACTTAGTGATAGGGCGAATGGTTAAGTGGGAGGGATGAAGAAATGAATGATATTCGCTATCCGATTGGAAAATTTGAAAAGCCAGCTTTGTTTCAAGAAGAGAAGATAAAGGAATGGATCGCTGATATTCGTCAATTGCCAACAGCGATGCGTGAAGCTGTCAGTGGATTCAATGAGGAGCAGTTGAACACACCTTATCGTGAGGGGGGCTGGACGGTAGCGCAAGTGGTCCACCATATGGCGGATGCCAGCATGAATGCGTTTTTGCGCACAAAATGGACGATTACCGAAGCGGCTCCTTCCATTAAACCATTTGATGAAAATGCTTGGGCCGAAACGGTCGATGCCCGTTCGGTGTCAGTCGAGCTTTCTTTGCGTTTGCTTGAAGGAGTTCATGGACGTTGGACACAGCTGCTTGAATCGTTGGCAACAGAAGATTTTCAAAAAACGTTCTATCATGAAGGGACCAAAATGGAAATCGATTTATATACATTTGTGGCTATGTATGCTTGGCATGGGAAGCATCATACTGCACATATTCAGCAATTGCGCCAGAAAAAAGGATGGTGAAATGACGGACATCGTGCTTGATGTCCGTCATTTGCGTGAATGCACTTCGTAGATGGCAAATTTTAAATAATCGCCTTCATCGGCAGCAAGCAGCTTCGGATGATCATAGCCGGCTCCGCTCCAATGGACTTGGCGCAAAATTTTTTTTGCATCAAATGCAGCTTCTTCCACCATCGCTTGAAACATATCAGCATGGACATGGTAGGAGCAGCTGGCTGTAACAAAAAATCCCCCATCCTTTACTAATTTTAAACCGTTTAAGTTAATGTCCTTATATCCGCCCAAGGCCTTTGGAACAGAGTGAGCCGATTTGGCGAATGCCGGGGGATCAACAATCACGACATCCCACTGCTTTCCTTCGTGCACGGCCTCTCGCAAATAATCGAACGCATTGGCGACAACGAAATCAACGTTCGTAAAACCGTTTAGTGCTGCGTTTCGTTTCGCTGTCTCAATCGCGTGATCGGAAATATCGACAGCGGTGACATGCTTTGCTCCGTATAAACAAGCATTGAGCATAAACGAGCCTGTATGGGTGAAACAATCCAAAACGGTTGTATCCGTGTCGATGAGCGGGCGAATGGCGGCGCGGTTTTGCCGTTGGTCAAAGAAAAACCCTGTTTTTTGCCCGTTTTCAATATCAACGATGTATTTTACCCCGTTTTCTTCAATGATCACTTCTGTATCGCATGTGCCGTACCAAAATCCTTTTTCTTGCTCAAGCCCTTCCAGTTCGCGGACATATACATCATTGCGCAAATAAATCGCTTTTGGTTGAAATACTTCAAGCAAGCCTTTTAAAATCCAGTCTTTTCGCTTTTCCATTCCAAGGGAAAGAATTTGCACAACAAGTACATCTTCGTATTTATCGACAATAAGCCCCGGCAAAAAATCGGCTTCACCATAAATGGCGCGACAAGAACGGACACCTGGAATCATTCGTTCCCGATATGCCCATGCTTGACGAATCCTTTCCATGAAAAATGTTTCGTTCAATTCTTCGTCTGCATGGTGAGTTAAGACGCGCACAATCATTTGTGAGCGAGGATTAATATACCCCTTTGCGAGAAAGTAATGCTGATGGTTATAGACGTTCACAAAATCGCCTGGTTCAAAATCACCTTCAATGTAGTCTACTTCACTTTGAAAAATCCAAGGATGGCCTTGCTCCAGCCGCTTTTTGCGCTTTCGCTTCAAAAAAACGTTTGCCACATTCTTCACTCCATTAAATTAAGTTATTTGCCTTCTCTATCATACAGAATTGCCGATCAGGAAGCAATGATAGGAGGGGAGACTTGACAATCATACGAACAGTGATATGATAAATTTAAATAACTTTATATCCATGCTTCTAATCATCCACTAGGGGGGCCTTTAGATAGGCTGAGATCAAAGTGTGCCTTTGAGACCCTTAGAACCTGATCTGGATTATGCCAGCGTAGGGAAGTGGAAGTGGCGTACTGGCTTTATAAATGTTTGTAAACCACTTTCTTTGCGCTCGCGAAAGAAAGTGGTTTTTTATTGATTCAAGCATGGATATGTTTCCAAATGAAGGAGGGATTGACATGTCATTTTCACAGTTATTGCGTCAAAAGGTAGACGCTATTTGGGAGGCAAGCTTTCATCATCCATTCGTCAAGGAGCTTGGTGAGGGAGCGCTCGACCTGGCGTGCTTTCGTTATTATGTTTTGCAAGATTCCTATTATTTAAGCCATTTTGCTAGAGTACAAGCGCTTGGAGCTGCACGAGCGTTTGATTTGGCAACAACAGCGCGGATGGCGCATCATGCGCAAAATACTCAGCAAGCGGAACTATCTTTGCATGAGAAGTTTGCAAAGCAGCTCGGAATCACGGAGGAGGAAAAAGCTTCGTTCGTTCCGGCACCGACGGCTTACGCCTATACTTCTCATTTGTACAGGGCAGCGTATGAAGGTCATTTAGGCGATGTGATTGCTGCTATTTTACCATGCTATTGGCTTTATTACGAAATTGGTGAGAGATTAAAGCATTGTACGCCGCAGGAGCCGATTTATCAAGAATGGATTGCCGCTTATGGATCGGAATGGTTCCGTCAGTTAGTGGAAGAACAAATTCAGCGATTAGATACGGTAGCAGAAAACGTGTCGGAAGCGGATCGCAAGCGAATGGAACAGCATTTTATCATTAGCAGCCAATACGAATATTCATTTTGGGAAATGGCGTACCGTTTAGAAACATGGCCAATTCAAGGAAAGGAGAAAGTAAAGGATGCAGACAACCAAGGGATTGAAATTAGCTGATATTTTAATTACAATTGTCATTTCCATTGTATTTGGAATTGTGTATAAGCTATGGGGACCATTCTACTATTTTGTTAAGCCGTTTGGCTTCCATCTTGATCAACTCATTTATGGAATGTGGTTCATTGCCGCTACTGTTGCCTTTTTAATTATTCGCAAGCCTGGTATTGCCCTTTTGGCGGAAATTGCTGCTTCATCAAGCGAATTTGTGACCGGCTCTGAGTGGGGACTTGAAGTATTGATTTACGGTGTCGTACAAGGATTGTTTGCAGAGCTTGCTTTCGCTGCGTTCCGCTATAAGCGATTTGATGTGTTTGTTGTGTCGCTTGCGGCGATTGGCTCAACCATTGGTTCGTTAATTATGGACTATTATAAAGGATACATTGAAGCGCTGGCTCCATGGAATTTAACATTGTTCTTTGTTGCACGGTTTGTTGGCGCGATTTTAATTTCCGGCGTGTTTGCTTCCTCTTTAGTGAAAGCACTTGAAGCCACTGGAGTGACGCAAATGGTTCGTTCCGCATCAAAAGAAGATTATGATCAGCTAGACCGTTAAAGGGTGAAGAAAATGGAACTCGTAGCTTTTGTTGACCAGCTGCGGCTCAAATTCCCCGGAAAAGAAGGCTTGCTGTTTAAAGACTTGTCAGTTTCTTTTTCAAGAGGGGAGAAAGTATTGCTGTTAGGTCCATCTGGATGCGGCAAATCGACGCTGTTGCAAGTGCTTTGCGGATTAATTCCGCATTCAGTGGACATTCCTATGAAGGCGAAACATATTCAGGTGCCTGATAACTGGGGATATGTGTTTCAAGATCCTGATTCGCAATTTTGCATGCCGTTTGCGGATGAAGAAATTGCTTTTGCGTTAGAAAATATCAGGGTGCCCCGTGAACAAATGGATGATCGCATTTGTGAATTGCTGCAAATGGTTGGATTATCAATCCAGCCACATACAAATATTCATGAGCTATCGGGAGGAATGAAGCAACGTCTGGCGCTTGCTTCGGTTCTTGCGCTTGAGCCTGATGTACTGTTTCTTGATGAGCCGACAGCGATGATTGATGAAGAGGGAACCGCAGAAATTTGGAAGACGGTAAAACAAATTGCTCATGATAAAACGGTGATTGTCGTCGAACATAAAATTGAACATGTGCTGGATTTCGTGGACCGCATCATTTTATTTAATGAAAGCGGAGACATGATCGCGGACGGCGATGCGGCTTCGATCTTTCAAACCTATAAATCTGTGATTGCTTCACAAGGAATTTGGTATCCGGGAGTTTGGGAGGATTATAGGAAAAAGCGGAGAAATGAACAGCCAGCTTCTGCATCAGATCATGAAATCATTTATCTAAAAGAAATGAAAGGATATCGCAAAAAAGAAGCCAAAATTCACATCGACCAAGCAAGTGTCTGCGAAGGAGAGTGGATTGCGGTAACGGGGAAAAACGGAGCGGGCAAAAGCACGCTGCTGCATGCGCTCATGAAGTTGATTCCAACCGAGGGCACATATGAACTCTATGGCAAACAGCTGCAAAAAACGAAACAAATCGCTCGCCATATGGCTTTTGTTTTCCAAAACCCAGAGTTTCAGTTTGTGACCCATTCCGTCTGGGAAGAGATGGCTTATTCTCTTCGCTTAGAAAAGCGCACGGAAGAAGAAATTTCTAGAAAGGTTGAACAGCTGTTGGCGGCCTTTCACTTGGAAAAACAACGAGATCAGCACCCCTATCAGCTGTCTATGGGGCAGAAGCGTCGCTTGAGTGTTGCGGCCTCCATCATTGGCGGCCAAAAAGTGTTTTTATTGGACGAGCCGACTTTTGGACAAGATGCCAAAAATACGTTCGCGCTATTAGAATTGCTTGAATCATACCGGGAGCAAGGAGCAACGATTATGATGGTCACTCATGATGAACAAATTGTGCAGCATTTTGCCACAAGAAGATGGACCATTGCTGAAGGAAAGCTCGTTCATGATGAACCGATCATTAGGAAAACGACAGCTGATGAAGAATTAGGCAAGGAGGATGCGAGCCATGAGATGGAATATAAGCTATCGTGAAACATGGCTTCACCGAACGAATCCGAGCTTAAAATTGCTCGTGATGCTGGCATTATTTGTGGCTGTGTTATTCGTGCATAACCCAAATGTATTAATGAATTTTTCGCTTGGCTTTTTGCTGTTGTTTTTCCTTTATACTGGTTATCCGCTTAAATACTTGTTGCTTTTCTTTGTCCCTTTTTTCGTGATTTTTGTTTCGACCGCCTCTTCCATGACGATGTTTGGGGAGGGAACAACGACTTGGTTTCAATGGGGACTTGTGCATGTTACGAAAGAAAGCTTTTTAAGGGGAATGCATCTCGGTTTTCGCGCTTTATCATTTGCGCTTTTAGGCTTGCTTTTTTCCTTAACCACGCGTCCTGTTTACTTGTTTTATTCGCTGATGCAGCAGTTAAAGCTGAAGCCCAAATATGCGTACAGCTTTTTGGCAGGAATTCGCTTGCTGCCGATTATGCTGGAGGAATTTCAGACCGTGCGTAATGCTTTAAAAGTACGTGGAGCGGATGCGGAGCGCGGGCTCAACACCAAGCTAAAGCGATACGCGATTCCGCTTTTATCGCAAAGCATTCGCCGAGCACAGCGCATTGCGGTGGCAATGGAGGCGAAGAGGTTTTCTAATCAGACCAATCGAACGTTTTATTATCAAATTGGCTTTAGCAAATATGATGTTATCTTTTTGCTGATCATCATTGGCATAACGGCCCTTGCCTGCTATACAGGAATCGTTTTGCCGTATATTCCAGTAACAGATGTGCGTTAGTGAGGGATTTTGATGAAGAAAGCGCTTCATGTCATCTCAACGGGAACTCAGTCGCTTGAAGAGTTTGCTGCCATTTCTTCGCTCATTCATTCGCATGTGGATGCGATTCATATACGAGAAAAAAACAAAACAGCAAAAGAGCTGGTGAAATGGATTGAGGCTCTACTTTATGCTGGTGTGCCAGCCAAAAAGATCATTGTAAATGACCGGGTCGATGTAGCCGTTGCCTGCGGGGTAAAAGGAGTACAGCTGGCGTATCATAGCTTATCAGTAAAAGCGGTCAAAGCTCATTTTCCGTCGCTTCTTGTTGGGTGCTCCATTCATTCATTAGAAGAAGGGATCGAAGCGGAGCGGGATGGAGCCGATTATTGTATATATGGACATGTTTTTCCGACAGAATGTAAAGCGGGGATACCGGCAAGAGGAGTCAGCGAGCTGCAGGAAATCGCTGCAACCATTCGCATTCCTGTCATCGCTATTGGCGGGATTCAACCTGATCATGTTTCACAAGTATGGTGCGCAGGTGCTGCCGGAGTAGCCGTGATGTCCGGTGTGTTTTTAGCGAAGGATCCGTTGGCTCAGGTAAAACGTTATGCTATGCAAGCATGTGATCCTGATACGAAAGGATCGGCATGTAAATAAATAAAGGAAGGGGTAAGGATGGCTCATAATCATTATGATGTTGCGATTATTGGCGGCGGAGTCATTGGTGGTTCGATCGCGTTTCAGTTAGCGAAACGAAATGTACGCACAGTCGTACTCGAAAAGGAGCGAATCGCGAGTCAAGCATCCAGTGCGGCTGCAGGGATGCTTGGAGCGCAGTCGGAATTTGCAAGCGATAGCCCGCTGATTTCATTGGCTTTGAAAAGCCGTGCCATGTTTGGACAAGTTGCAGAGGAGCTAAAGCAGCTGACCGGCATCGATATTGGCTATGTGCAAAAAGGCATGCTAAAAGTAGCCGTGACAGAGGAAGAGCAAAAATCGCTTCAAGAACACTATGAGTTTTGGAGGAAGATGGGACAGCCTGTTCAATGGCTGTCCGCTTCGGAGCTGGCAAGTCTTGAACCGAATGTGAACCCAACGCTTAAGGGAGTTATGTACATCGCTGAAGACGGACAAGTAAGCGCCCCGCATCTCTCGCTTGCTTTTGCTAAAGCTTCCATGGCATATGGAGCGCAGTGGCATGAGTTTACGGAAGTCATCGATATAAAAGAGCAGGGAGGTTTATATGAACTCCGCACCAATCAAGGAGTGATTGCAGCAGACGCTGTGGTTGTGTCCGGCGGGGCTTGGTCTGCGTTATTTCTCGAAAAGACGGGTCTTTCGCTTTCCATTTATCCTGTTAAGGGAGAATGTCTGCTTGTTAAAACAGAAAAGCCGCTTATTCAAGCAACGTTATTTGCTAAAAATGGCTGCTATCTTGTTCCGAAGAGGGGCGGCAGAATATTAATTGGAGCGACTTCCACTCCGCATACCTTTGATCAAAAGGTAACCGTACAAGGAGTCACTCACTTGCTTGAAAAAGCCCAAGAGCTCGTTCCAAGCATTGGCGGAGCCGAGCTGGAGAAATCATGGGCAGGTATCAGACCGCAAACAAAAGATGGCTTGCCTTATATAGGAAAGCACCCTCATTATCAAAATGTTTGGATTGCTTCTGGACATTATCGGAATGGCATTTTATTAAGCCCGCTTACAGGGGTGCTCATCGCGGATCTTGTCGAAGGGAAGGGAAGCGGAGAACTTGATATCACCCCTTTTGCTGTGACAAGACATCACGATGCCATAAGCACAGTGTAGAGGTGAATAAATATGGAATTGTTAATTAATGGAGAAATGGTTCATGTGCCTGACCATGTTCGAACAGTTGCTGATTTACTTGTTCATTTTCAATTAGATCAAAAGATTGTCATCGTTGAAGTGAATGCGGATATTATCGAGAAGCCTAGTTATGCTGAAATATCTTTGTGTCATAGAGATCGCATTGAAATTGTTCATTTTGTAGGAGGCGGATGATGATGTTAAAAATTGGACCATATGAATTTCAATCACGGCTTTTATTAGGGACAGGAAAATACCCGAATTTTTCAATCCAAAAAGAAGCAGTTGAAGTGTCGGGAGCTGAAATTTTAACATTCGCTGTACGGCGGATGAATATTTTTGAGCCCAACCAGCCTAATTTTCTCGAACAGTTAGATTTAACCCAATATAAGCTGCTTCCTAATACAGCAGGTGCGAAAACGGCAGAGGAGGCTGTACGCATTGCCCGATTAGCCAAAGCTTCTGGTCTATGTGATATGATTAAAGTGGAAGTGATCGGTTGCGATAAAACGTTGCTCCCTGATCCGGTAGAAACGCTAAAAGCTGCGGAAAAGCTCTTAGCGGAAGGATTTATTGTACTTCCTTACACATCGGATGATGTCGTGCTGGCAAGACGATTACAAGAGATGGGATGCCATGCGATCATGCCAGGAGCATCTCCAATTGGTTCAGGTCAGGGAATTATAAATCCTCTCAATTTAAGCTTTATTATTGAGCAAGCAACAGTTCCTGTGATCGTAGATGCAGGTATTGGCAGCCCAGCGGATGCGGCGCTTGCTATGGAAATGGGAGCCGATGGCGTCTTATTAAATACAGCTGTTGCTGGCGCAGCAGATCCGGTAAAAATGGCTAAGGCGATGAAGCTGGCCATTGAAGCAGGACGCCTTGGCTACGAATCAGGAAGAATTCCGCGGAAACGGTATGCGACAGCAAGCAGCCCAACGGAAGGAATGAGCGTTGTTTGAATGAACGGTATTCACGCCAACAGTTGTTTGCCCCTATCGGCAAAGAGGGACAGCAAAGGATTTCCACTAAGCATGTCCTGATTGTTGGAGCGGGAGCATTAGGAACAGGAAGTGCCGAGGCGCTTGTAAGGGCAGGCATTGGCCAATTAACGTTGATCGATCGCGACTATGTAGAATGGAGCAATTTGCAGCGCCAGCAATTATATAGTGAGGAGGATGCGAAACAACGTCTTCCGAAGGCGATTGCCGCTAAGCAAAGGCTGGAACGAATTAATTCGGACGTTTCCATTCAAGCGATCATTGGCGATGCCAACGCGGAGGAATTGGAAAGAATAGCAAGCGAGCTTAAACCAGATGTCATCATTGATGCGACCGATAATTTTGAAACGCGCATGACCATTAACGACGTGTCATGCAAATATCGCATTCCTTGGATTTATGGAGCCTGTGTCGGCAGTTATGGATTAAGTTACACGTTTCTCCCTGGAGAAACGCCATGCTTCCAATGCTTGCTTGAAACGCTGCCTGCGGGCGGTCCGACATGTGATACAGCCGGAATTATCAGCCCAGCCGTACAAATGGTCGTTGCTTATCAAGTGGCAGAAGCGCTGAAGCTATTAGTCGGAGATAAAAGCTCACTTCGCCGGAAGTTAGTCTCTTTTGATGTTTGGAATAATCAATATGCCGCCATTCGTGTGGATCAAGTGAAAAAGAGCCATTGTCCATCTTGCGGTCAACATCCGACTTATCCCTATTTATCGTATGAAATGCAAACGAAAACGGCCGTATTATGCGGACGGGATTCCGTGCAAATTCGCCCTGCTACAAAGCGCAATTATGATTTGCAGGAGCTGGCGCAATTGTTTTTGCGACAAGGATTGGTTGCGGAAGCTAACCCGTATCTCCTATCGGTTTCTCTTGGAGACTATCGCTTTGTCATCTTTCAGGATGGGCGTGCGCTCATTCATGGGACGAAAGATACTCAAACGGCCAAAACGATTTATTATCGTTATTTAGGATAACTCGCCCTCTGATTATTCAGAGGGATTTTTTATGCAGGAAAAGCGCTATAATCAGCCGGCTTGAAGGTGAAATAAAGAGAGAAGAGGTCAACTGCGGTGTAGTACAAATGTGTAGCAAAGGTCTGAACCATGCGATTTTCAGTCGCTTTCGTGGCGCTGTGAAGCATTCGGTGATCGGCTAAAGTTTTCCCTTCTTCCTTAGGCTAAAAGATGGTGTTCAAATCAAGGAATAAAAAAGCGCCGGGTCATAGGATTGGTTTGAACCATTTGAATCTGTCAATAAATTGTACGATTTTTATTTCGTTTGTTTCCAAAGAAAGTGCTACCTTATAGGTGGGGGATTTTGTCGATGAATAAGGAGGGGAAAAATGGAGGAGCTATCGGTTACGTTAAATATTGCTTCGCTGTTAACATTGATTTTTGTGATTGGCGCTGTGATTTTAGATTCGTAAAGCTGCAGTCGTATGACTGCAGCTTTTTGCACTGTTTATGCTATAGGCATTTTGTGAAAAATTTGATATGATAATACATATAAATAGAATGGATAATAATAACAAAGAAACGGTTTAGGAGTGTGAATATTCTTTGGGAGAATTGCCTCTGAGCCTTCTTATTTCACTTCTTTTATTGATGTTTTTGTCAGCCTTTTTTTCTTCAGCAGAAGCGGCGTTTTCTTCGATAAATAAAGCGCGCTTTAAGCATGATGCAGACGAGCAGCGGAACGGAAGCAAGCGAGTTCTCTATATTGCAGAGCATTTAGACCATGTGTTAATTACCGTGATTGTAGCGAAATACATTGTCGATATCTCCGCTATCTTGATCGCTGCCAAAATAGCGTTTCCTTTATTAGGAGAAGATGTCGGTCTGTTGGTCAGCGGTATCGCGATGATGTTTCTTTTGTTAATTTTTGGAGAAATATTACCGAAATCGATTGCAAAAGAACACGCTGAATCGGTTGCTTTGAAATATTCAAGTGTGATGTACGTGTTTATCAAAATGCTATTTCCCATCACATTGCTGTTCGCTCGTTTAAAAGGAAAACTGACAAAATGGTTGACACATGGCATCGTAGGTCCGTCTGTAACAGAAGAAGAGATTAAAGAAATGATTGATTTAAGCGAAGAAGAAGGGATTATCGATAATAAAGAAAAGGAGCTTGTCCATCGTTCGCTTGATTTTAATGATATTTTAGTTGGCGAAATTTTTACGCCCCGCATTGATATGGTCGCTGTCGAGGCCGGCATGCCGATCGAAAAAATCCGCGATATTTTTTTAGAGGAGCGGTATTCGCGCATTCCTGTGTACGAGGAAGATATTGACCATGTGATCGGTATCCTGTCCGAAAGCGATTTTTTTAGCCAGCTTGTCCAGCAAAGGGATGTGAATATTCGCGAACTGCTGCGAAAGCCTCTCTTTGTTGTGGAGTCAATGAAAATTTCCGATTTGCTGCCGGCTTTACAGAAAAGTAAAGTGCATATGGCCATTGTTGTGGATGAATTCGGAGGAACAGCTGGTCTGATTACATTGGAAGATATTATTGAACAGATTGTTGGAGAAATATGGGATGAACATGACGAGGCGGTAAAAAATGTTCATAAAATTGATGAATACAGTTATGAGTTAAATGCCGAGTTGCCGCTTGATGAGTTTTGTGAACTGATGGAGATTGATGAGCCGGAAAGCTTATCTCATACGCTGGGCGGATGGATATTCGAAATGTTTGAGCGCGTTCCAAACGTCGGAGAAACGCTCCAATATGGCCCTCTTACGTTAACGGTTCGTCAAGTGGAAAACCGAAGAATCCGCAAGGTACTTGTTTCATTAAATGAACCGATTGCTGAAAATGCGTAATGGAGTAAGTTGTAGACAAAGTCCAATTGGACTTTGTCTACAACTATTTTAGGCATAATCAAGACGGTCGAGAAAGCGCTTGGCAACAGTCTGAAAAGAGTGATGAACACTCTTTTTTATTGGCAGCTATAATAAATAGATCATCAACATTTGTAATATAAATTACTGATTTATTCTAAAAAGAAAGCCTTTGTTACGCGTTCCGAAGGCAGTCTGCTAGCTTCTCTTCCTCATCATCAGCTTGTCAAAAAACAATGGATTTGACAACTTCTTTTATTTCTTTTATGATGACATATGTTATAAAACCAATAGGAATAATGGGGGTTCATCAATGAAAAAACTGTTTACTATGTGCTCTTTATTGCTCGTTATTGCTGCGTTGCTGTTAAGCGGATGCGGCAACCAGAAAGCGAATAATGGAGCGAAAAATAATGGAGCAAAAAATTCAACGGATTTATTGACAAAAATAAAGGAAGACGGAGAGCTTCGCATCGGTACAGAAGGAACGTATCCGCCATTCACCTTCCATGGCAAAAATGGGGAATTAACAGGTTTTGATGTAGAGGTTGCGAAAGAGGTGGCCAAGCGTCTTGGTGTGAAACCAGTGTTTATGGAAACGCAATGGGATGCGATGTTTGCCGGGTTAGATGCGAAGCGGTTTGATATGATCGCCAACCAAGTGGGCATTCGGTCAGACCGGCAAGAGAAATACGATTTCTCTATTCCGTATACGACATCAGCTGCTGTTTTACTGATTCATAAGGATAACAACAAAGTGAAAAAGTTTGAGGACATCAAAGGATTAAAATCCGCCCAATCCATGACAAGCAATTTTGCCGACTTGGCACGTTCATACGGCGCGGAAATAGTCGGAGTGGAAGGCTTTAATCAGGCAGTGGAATTGTTAAGCTCAAAAAGGGTAGATGTTACGATTAATGATAGATTGTCTGTGCTTGATTACTTAAAACAAAAGCCGAATGCGCCGATTAAAGTTGTCGCTACACACAAAGATGCTTCGCAAAGCGGTCTCATGTTCCGAAAAGGAAATGATTCATTGGTGGAAGCTGTTAACCAAGCTTTACAAGATATGATGAAGGACGGAACATACGCAAAAATTTCAGAGAAATGGTTTGGTCAAGATGTATCTAAGTTATCTAAATAACATAATGATGGATCATGATCGTTTGGAGCGGCTTGCATCAATCGCTCAAAGCTCCCTTCTCCCTCTAGTGAAGGGAGCTTTATATAATACGATTCCGTTAACGATTATTACATTTTTTATCGGATTGTTATTAGCGATTCTTACGGCGCTTGCCCGCATTTCCGGCATCAAGCTGCTTCATGGAATGGCCAGAGTATATGTATCGGCTATTCGCGGAACTCCTTTGCTCGTTCAGCTGTTTATCATTTTTTACGGCTTACCGAATTTAGGGGTCACCATTGATCCTTTTCCAGCAGCTGTCATTGGGTTCTCATTAAATGTCGGTGCTTATGCTTCTGAAATTATTCGTGCGGCGATTTTATCGATTCCAAAGGGACAGTGGGAAGCTGCTTATTCGATTGGCATGAGCTATGGACAAGTCTTACGGCGTGTGATTTTTCCACAAGCGGCCCGCGTCTCGATTCCGCCTCTCTCGAATACGTTTGTGAGCTTAGTGAAAGATACATCGCTTGCCTCCTTAATTCTTGTAACAGAAATGTTTCGAAAAGCGCAAGAAATTGCCTCGACTAACTACGAGTTTTTGCTGGTGTATACGGAAGCAGGCTTGATTTATTGGGTCATATGCTTTGGATTATCGATCATTCAAGATCGGATCGAAAGACGTTTGAATCGTTACATTGCTCGATAAGGAGATAAGAAATGATGATTTCTGTACAAGGCTTATATAAGCAGTTTGGCGAAGTTGAGGTGCTAAAAGGAATCGATCTGAAGATTCAAAAGGGGAAGGTTGTTGTTATTATCGGACCTTCTGGATCTGGAAAAACCACCTTGCTGCGTTGCCTCAATGTGCTAGAAAAACCTGATAAGGGCAAGATTAGGATCGGAGAAAAGGAGCTTGATTTTGCTAAATCCGTTGCCAAGCAGGAGATTCATGCTTTCCGGCGGTTGACGGGAATGGTTTTTCAAAACTATCAGCTGTTTCCTCATATGACGGCGCTTGAGAATGTAATGGAAGGACCGGTAACGGTGAAAAAGGAAGCGAAAGCACAAGCGCGCCAAAAAGCCATGGACTTACTGAAAAAGGTAGGATTGGTTCAGCAAGCGGATCAATATCCATTTCAATTATCGGGAGGGCAGCAGCAGCGGGTTGGCATCGCTCGGGCACTTGCGATGGAGCCGGAAGTCATGCTTTTTGATGAGCCGACGTCAGCGCTCGATCCTGAACTGGTAGGAGAAGTGCTAAAGGTGATGAAAGATTTGGCCGCCGAAGGGATGACAATGGTTGTTGTAACGCATGAAATGCGGTTTGCAAAAGAAGTAGCAGATGAAATTATTTTTATGGATCATGGACGCATTGTTGAGCAGGGAAAACCGGAACAATTATTTATAAACCCTCAACATGAACGAACCAAACAGTTTTTGCGGCTTATCGAATAATGAGAAAGCCCCAAGCGATTCATTGCTCGGGGCTTTTTGCCATGTATATGCAGTTTTATCGAGTATACTGGCCACCAAGTTGTTGTTGTGCCATAGCAACTAAACGTTTTGTAATTTCTCCACCAACAGAACCGTTCGCACGAGAAGTTGTTTCAGCTCCAAGATTTACACCAAATTCTTGTGCAATTTCGTATTTCATTTGATCAATCGCTTGTTGAGCACCAGAAACTAGTACTTGATTAGAGTTGTTGTTACGAGCCATGTTAAATCATCTCCTTATTAATTTAAGTATTTAAATGGTGGGTTGGCTGGATTTGCACCAGCGCCGCATGCTGTTGATGCATGCTGCCCAACTTGGCGAACCCCAATGTAGTGAATGTGAAAGTAGTACTAGTAGTTTGAAACATTTTTTTATTATTATTCTTCATTCATTCTTAGTAATTTTTGGTATTTTTACACTTGTATCAATTCAGCTTGAAATATCACCGCACATTCACGTGACGAAGATTCGGAAAAACGCCGCTTTCACAGACCTATTGATGGCTCTGTAAAGCGGCGTTTTTCCATTGATCCGGCTGTCAAAAAAACAGACTCAGACGCTGGATCTATATAAATGTGAAAATGTCAAGTTGACCAAAAAACATTTATCATCATGGTGCCAATTCCAATCGACTGATTGCTGCTTCTTGTGCTATGCATATATGATGAATGGACAGAATTTGTAAAAAACCACGGGTTTGTGCTCGTTTTGCTGATGCCATGAATTATGCTCTGTTCACATAGAGGAGAAATATAGAGATCAAAGTGATATCGATCATTGTTGCGTTCAATGGCTAACTAGCAGCACGAGTACATCTATCTATGCTTATTTGGGAATATTGAGAAGAGGTAGCTTTTCAACAGGAGGATGCACAGATGAATATTTGTCCGCTTTGCAATGGATTAAGAGAACGAATCTTTTTTTGTTCCCACTGTGGGACAGATTTGGAGGATCACGGTAAAATAACAGACTACTTTGATGATTATAGCCCATATATGGAGATTGATACGATGAAAAAAGTGGATGGATATCCAATGACGTTGAAACATCATGAATGTGTTCATTTGTTTTATTGTCCTCAATGTCGAATAGAGGAGGTCCGTTTTATAAAAGAGTGACATCTGCTTCATGAAGAGGGCAGACTGATAATCAACATTTGAATTCTGTACCACTGTCCTTGTTTGTCAAGCGAAGTGCATGAATGGATGATGCGTAAAAAGACGGAAGACAAAGTTTATGTGGACTTTGTCTTCCGTCTGACTATATGATGAGGAATGGTTTCAATAGCTGGAGACAAGTGACGGGCTTGCCTTGGATATTTGGCCTGTTTCTCATGACCGCAACTGAGCCGTTTCATTCATCATGCGATTGGGCTGAAACATTTGACGGCTAAAAGACCGCTTAAATTCCCTATTGATGCGGCAGATGTTGAAGGGCGTTATTCATTGCTGGACCGTATGCGTTGTTCCGTTTCGATATCAAAGAAATGGGCTTTATTCATATCGAGAGCCAGCTCGATTTGTTCGCCTGGTTTAATTTCTGTACGAGCGTCGATGCGAGCAACGATCTCCTGGCCGTTGATTTGCGAATAAACCATCGTTTCGGCACCGAGCAATTCCGCCACCTCGACGTTTGCGATTATTTTTGTAGTTGGTGAAGCTTCAATAAACACGGGCTCGTCATGGAAATCTTCTGGGCGAATGCCTAAGATGACCTCTTTATTTACATATCCTTGCTCGCGCAGCATTTTCATTTTTCCTTCAGGAATGCCGATCGTGACGGAACCGGTTACGAATTGGCCATCTTCCAGTGTTCCTCGTAAAAAGTTCATGGCCGGCGATCCGATAAAGCCGCCGACAAAAATGTTTTCCGGCTTTTCATATACTTCTTTTGGCGTGCCTACTTGCTGAATGACGCCATCCTTCATGACAACAAGGCGGGTAGCCATCGTCATGGCTTCAGTTTGATCGTGTGTTACATAAATGGTAGTTGTTTCTAGGCGTTGGTGCAATTTTGCAATTTCTGAGCGCATTTGCACCCGAAGCTTAGCATCAAGGTTAGAAAGCGGCTCGTCCATTAAAAACACCTTGGCATCGCGGACAATGGCGCGCCCTAAGGCAACGCGCTGGCGCTGACCACCGGATAGAGCCTTTGGCTTGCGATCAAGATATTGTTCCAGTCCAAGAATGCGGGCAGCCTCGCGAACACGACGGTCAATTTCTGCTTTTGGGAATTTGCGCAATTTTAATCCGAATGCCATATTGTCATAAACGCTCATATGCGGATAAAGCGCATAGTTCTGAAACACCATGGCAATATCGCGATCTTTTGGAGCTACGTCATTCATGCGCTTGCCGTCAATATATAAATCGCCTTTTGAAATTTCCTCAAGGCCAGCAATCATCCGAAGCGTTGTCGATTTTCCGCATCCTGATGGGCCAACGAAGACAATAAATTCTTTTTCTTGGATATGGAGATTAAAATCCTTTACAGCCGTTACGTTATTATCGTAGATTTTGTAAATATGCTCTAAACGAAGCTCAGCCATTTGAATCCCTCCGCGAAATCGTTTTCACTTTTTCTTCATCATACGGAAAATAGCGGAAGGCGTAAATGGACAATGTGCACAAAAAATAGCGAAGATTTTAGGCAGCGTGATGAATTAGTGATTCTTTATGGATTCAGTTGCTAAGATGGCTAAATAAACAGCGACCGCGCCTTTAAAATGTTTAATATCGATTCCTGTTTTTTCGATAAATTTATCGAGGCGGTACTGCAAGCTGTTGCGGTGCATATAAAGTTTTTTGGCAGCCGATGAAACATTTAAATTGCATTGAAAAAATACTTTGATGGTTTCGAGCAATTCATCATCAATGCTATGAACGATGGAGCGGAGATGTTGAATGGTTTCCGAATCTGGATGATGATGAATCAATGCGATCGGCAATATATCTTCAATCGTATAAACGGTTTGTGTTTGAATGTATGTTTTAGCCCAGTTGAAATATTGTTTTTCAAGGCGAAAATGGCGATAAAGCTCATGATGATTTGGATGTGTTTGGCCAATGAATACATGGAGCGTTACATAAAAATCACTTGAAAGGGTATCGATCATCTCAAGAAACGGAAGATGCTTTTCCACCTGGCTGAGTCGCTTTTCTATAATCACTCCCCCATATTCATTTTCCCAAATAATCATAAATGTTTCATCAAGCAAACCGGCTATTGCTTCGTGGAAGTCCGCTTGATCTATTGCAGTTTGTTTGGTTTGAAAGTGAATAAAGCGGTAATAAGGAGAGTGGTTATCAAGAAGGCGAAGCGGTGTATCATCTCCTTGGATAACAAAACAATGCCAAGCGAATTCCTCTTTTGTCAGTAGCCGCTGATTCTGGAGCATAGGGATAAAGAAGATGGACAACAGCTGTTTTTCCCGCTCGGTCAGTGCTTTTTTTAAAATACCGATTCGATCTCCTTGTTTTGTATAAAACCATTCATATTTATCCATTTGTTCTGTTTGTTCATTGATGAGCAGCGCATCTTTAAAATGAGCTTTTAATTGTTCGAGCATTGTGCGCCTTCCTTTCTTTGTCATAGTTTTAACTTTTGGATGGAGCCTATTGTTTTTTGACGGACCTATGGCGGAACAATGGACCATTTCACAGTCGAATGAATGGAAGTGATGGTGCTTCAGTCTTTGGATAATGAAGCAGGCTTATCTGATCGTCGAGACTCCGGAGAAAATCTATTTTAGTTGCCAGTTGAACTGATATCGCGGTGTTAGGGAAATGATAAAATCCCTCAGCTATGGTGGTCATATTCTGATTTTATCTTGGCCCGATTCCTTATTTTCGCCGTCAGTCTTCTATTGTTTATTATACAAAAAAACCGATTTTCCCTGTAAAAAGGAAAATCGGCATCTGCTTTTAGCTTATTTCATGTGGCGGTTCTTCTTCTATTAGCTCATGTGCTTCTTCAATATTTGTTGCTTCATGGCGCGCATGTACGTAACCTCCTGCCATTCCTTCATTAATCATGCGATCAATGTCCATGTAATATTTATCGCGTCCTTCGTGACAGGAATCTTTTTGATGCTTGTGATCCATCTTCCCACCCTCCTTTGCTTGTTAAGTTTATTTTGTCATATATAAACTCCTTCATTCATATATATGAAGGCAAATGGACAAGCATAGCAGGAGGGAAAATATGTTGGATATGCTAGAACAAGCGATTCGCGCTACATTTGTGACATGGCAATTAGCGGAGCAATTGTTAGAGAAACTATGTGATGAACAATGGCAGTCATGGCTGACTTCATATATCGCGAAAGAACAAAAACAGCATGAAATATGGAAATATTTATTTATGGTATCAAGAGGAATTCCGTATGAAAGAGCCTTAAATGATAAAGGTCAAGCTGTGCAGCACGTTGAAGAAATGGTGGCAGCTTTGTTTTTTCATGAGATAGAAAAAAACATGCTGTATTATCGCATGTACACTCAGCTCGCGAAAGCACCGAAATATGCGGCAGAGCAAGCGCTAACGCATTCATTGGAACATAGCCGTTGTTTTTTTCAGTGGATGCAGAAAGAGAGAGAACAAGCACAGCTTATATAAAGCTGGTGCAAGAAATGATCGACCATCTTTTCCTCCGTTGTCACCTATTTGCGCTTTCACCGAACAAACGATATAATGAGACATTAGGCAAATAAGTAAACATCAGAGCGGAGGAAGGAAGATGGAAACCGTTTTGTATGTGCTGTTTATGGTTGCTGCTGGTGCGATTATCGGAGGAGTCACTAACGCGCTAGCGATAAAAATGCTATTTCGTCCGTATAAGCCGATTTATGTCTATGGAAAACGCCTTCCTTTTACACCAGGGTTAATCCCAAAGCGGCGTGAAGAACTGGCGCATCAGTTAGGGAAAATGGTAGTAGAGCATCTGTTGACAGCGGAAGGAATTCGCCGCAAGTTGATGGAGGCTGAACTGATAGACGGTGTGATTCAATGGGGACAACAGTTGGCCGATCGTTGGCTGAGCAGCGAGCAAACAGTGGACGGGCTGCTTCGCCAGCTTGGCATGAGAGCCCCGAAAGAATGGATTGATGCCAAAATAGCACAATGGCTCGAAGATACGTATGAAAGCTCACTAGCTCCTTTAAGAAATAAAAGGATTTATGATGTCCTGCCAGCTGAGGTGCGCGTTCAAGTAGAGAAAAGGGTAAGTGCTTTTGCCGATTATATCGCAGATCGGGTGCTCAGCTATTTTCAAAGTGAGGATGGAAAACAACGGATTGCCCAAATGATTGACGAATTTTTTATTGGTCGTGGCATGTTTGGAAACATGCTGCAAATGTTTCTAGGCAATGTAAATCTTGTTGACAAAGTCCAGCCAGAAGTGATTAAATTTCTTAAACATCAAGGGACAAGACAAATGCTAGCCCAGCTTTTATTGGATGAGTGGCACAAGTGGTCCGCCGCTTCTGTTGCAGAGGCGGAAGCTTTTATTGGGAAAGAACGGATTCAGCAGTCGCTGCGCAATTGGGTGATAAAAGCCATTCATCAAAATGAAATATGGGAGAAAAAAGTAGCAGATCTTGCAGCTATGTATCGTGAGTCTATTATCAATGAATGGATTCCAAAGTCAATAGAGAAAGCGCGGCAATGGATTATTGGTCAAGTAGAAGCGCTTATCGAACGCTTGCAAGTCGCTGATATTGTTCGTAAAGAAGTGGAAAAATTTCCTGTTGAACGTCTTGAGCAAATGATTCTGTTAATTTCACAGCGCGAATTTAAGATGATTACGTATTTAGGAGCGCTCTTGGGAGGAATCATCGGAATCTTTCAAGCGATTGTCGGATTGTGGTTTTAGCAGGTCGCGTTAATATTAGGAAGAAGCAAAAAAGCTGACGTTAAGCCCTATCAGTTTGTTTTTTAGCAAATGAATTGAATCCCCAACAGTAGTGATATGTTTTCATTTTCTCGCCATCCATTCGGCAAGGGATCGGACGCCCCACTCATTCATCCGTTATATATGGGCTGAGGAGCTCGCTTGATCACTTGGTGTCATATTGTTTTTTAGGAGCGCATATGTTTAGGAATAACCGTAATTTTTATCTTTAGGAGGCTATTTTATGTCCAATTCATTGTATACACTGGCTCAACAATTAGAGCAGGCGATTCGCACGAGCGAGGATTTCCAGCAGCTCAAGCGGGCGTATGAAGCGGTGCGTCGCGATGAAACTGCCTATCGCATGTTTAATCATTTCCGGCAATTGCAGCTGCAGCTACACGAAAAGCAGTTTACGGGAGCGGCCATTTCTCCAGAAGAAGTGGAACAAGCACAAAAAGCAATGACGCTGACACAGCAAAATGAAAAATTATCAACTCTTATGGCGCTTGAACAGCGCATGAGCATGACAATTGCCGACATGAACCAAATCATCATGAAACCGCTTGAAGAATTATATCGCTCATTTGCTGAATAAGGGAGAACACTCAATTGAGTGTTCTTTTTTTATCCTACTTGTCATAGCTATGTGATAGGCAAGTGTGACAACATGAAAAGGGGGAAGCTGCTTTGTCTTATAAATTACTTGCTCTTAATATCGATGGGACGATTTTAAAACAGAATGGGCGTCTGCAAAAGGAAACAAAGGAAGCAGTGGAATTTGTCAAACGAAAAGGAGTATATGTGACATTAATGACCGGGCGAAATTTGCTATCAGCGCGAAAAATAGCGAAATCGTTAAAATTAAATACGATGATTATCACGTTTCAAGGAGCGATCATCGGAAAATCGTTAAATGAGAAATTATATGAGGCGACCATTCCAGAGGAACGGACATTTAATATTGTGCAAATTTTGGAAAATTATTCATGCAATGTTCGACTCATGCATGAACGATACTCGCTTGGAAATCGTAAAAAGGTTCAGAAGCAATTGGTGGTAAAAACCGTGCTGTCTTCTGGAGATCCGTTTTTTTATCCAACTCAATTTGTTGATTCGCTAAGTGATGTTCTGCGCGATGATCCAATTGCTGTTCCTAAAATTGACGTATATTTTGCCAATGAAAAAGAGAAAAAAGAGGTGACTTCTCTTCTAGGACAGGAATTTCCAACGGTTGATATGATTGAACATCCGAATGGAAAAGTAGAAATTGTGCCAAGCGGTGTCTCCAAGCTAGATGGACTCAAAAGACTTGGGGATGTTTTAGGAATTTCATTAAAAGAAATGGTTGTCATTGGTGATGGAATCGATGACATTCAAGCCATTGAAGCGGCGGGATTAGGAGTGGCAATGGGAAATGCGCCTGCTGAGGTCAAAAAGGCAGCGGACTGGATTACGCGTTCTAACGAACAGCTCGGGGTTGCTTACATGATTAAAGAGCATTTTCGCAAGCAGCAGCGTCCAGAGTTTTTGCATAAATTGAAAATGAAGCGATGAAAGGGGGCTGAGATGAAATCTCAGCCTTTTATGATGTTCGGAAATAATCGTCACTTGACGAGCATAAACGGCCTTCTGTACACTTAAATAAGTTTGACGTAGAAAGGTGATATCATTGCGCATTCAAATTTACGGATTACATGCCTTGGAACAAATTAAGCGCCCGCTTGAAGTGATAACAGGATTATTTTTTGAAGAATATGAGTTATTATTTGAACCAGCTTCTTCCGCTGCTGATATAGTTGTCACCTTTTCGCTGCATGGAGAAGAAATGGGCATCGTGAACGGGATGCTCATTGAAACGGCCAGCGGGCATGAATGGAAGCATGATTATCAAACAGATTTGCGTTTGTGCCACGACGAGAAAGCGCGGCTGAAACAATGGAAACAGGCGGTTTTTCATGTTTATCTAACACTTTTTCAAGAATATACGGGAATGATTCAGCAATGGGGAATTTTAACCGGAGTGCGCCCGATTAAGCTGCTGCACCAAAAATTGCGGTCAGGTCTGTCACAAACGGAAGCGCATCGCCAGCTTCGAGAAGATTATTTAATAACCGAAGAAAAAATTCAGCTGATGCAAAAAATTGTGGATCGGCAACTAACCGTTGTCCCCGATTTATATGACCTTGCCCATGAAGTAAGCATTTATATCGGCATCCCATTCTGTCCGACAAAGTGTGCGTATTGCACGTTTCCAGCCTATGCGATTAATGGACGCCAAGGCTCGGTTGATGCCTTTTTAGCTGGTCTCCATTATGAGATAAAAGAAGTCGGACAGTTTTTAAAGGAGCGCGGCGTCAATATTACGACCATTTATTACGGCGGCGGTACTCCAACCAGTATAACTGCTGAAGAAATGGATCGATTATACGAGCAGATGTATCAATCGTTCCCAAATATGGAACGCGTCCGAGAAATAACAGTAGAAGCAGGACGACCGGATACGATCACTCCGGAAAAGCTGGAGGTGCTTAAAAAGTGGAACATCGACCGCATCAGCATCAACCCGCAATCCTATATTCAGGAAACGCTGAGAGCGATCGGCCGGCATCATACGGTTGAAGAGACGGTGGAAAAATTTCATTTGGCGCGCCAGATGGGGATGAACAACATTAACATGGATTTAATTATCGGTCTTCCGGGAGAAGGAATCGAACAGTTTAACTACACACTTGCGCAAACAGAAAAGCTGCTGCCTGAGTCATTGACGGTCCATACTTTGTCGTTTAAACGGGCGTCAGAAATGACAAAAAACAAAGAAAAATACAGAGTGGCCGACCGTGAAGAGATTCAGACGATGATGAAAAACGCCGAAGCATGGACAAAGCGTCATGGCTATGTACCTTATTATTTGTACCGCCAGAAAAATATTCTCGGTAATCTAGAAAATGTAGGGTATGCGCTTCCGGGACAAGAAAGCCTTTATAACATTATGATTATGGAAGAGCAACAATCGATTATCGGTCTCGGATGTGGGGCATCAAGCAAATTTGTCCACCCGAAAACGCGAGCGATTACCCGTTTTGCTAATCCGAAAGAACCGAAAGTATATAATGAAAACTTTGTACACTATACAGAGGAAAAACTGAAAATGATGGACGAGTTGTTTCGTTAAACGTTCTGCGTAAATATGGCGGAAAGCGGGCATCCGTTAAAATCGGAAACCCGCTTTTTGTTTATATTTGCGACTGTGGGGCAAGAACCGTCCGCTTGCGGCCCGGACACACACTTCAAAACAAACGTATCATTCGCCCGCGTGATTTGTTAAAACGGGAATATAGGATCGGCCCAGCTGTCGAACCATAACATGAACGCGTCATGGCGGACGGTGACGATTCACGTCAAATAAACACGATGGACAGTGGTATGAAACGGAAAAAACCCCCGAATGTTTCGGGGTTTTTGTCATTAACGATGAAACAAAATCAATTTTCCGCTTGAGGTCGTGCAACGATGCGTTTTATCGTAACAGTTATGCTCACGCAGCTTTTGCTCGCCGATTTTTTTAGCTTCTTCTTCATTGTGTGCTTCAAATGTTTCGTTTAATAACGTCTCTCCATTTTTATCAAAAGCAGTTAAAGTAAATGTCGGCACGATCGCTCCTCCTTTGCTGAATAATGAATGAACATTAAATATTTTGCTGTTTTTTGAAAATTTCCTTCTCAAATGTGAAACTTTTCGATAACATAAAACGTGTAATATAATGTGGAAATTTTATCTTTTATTTCAAAATTGGGGGAAGTAGCGATGAGCTTACGACTCGAGCAGGTAACGAAACGTTTTGGAAATGTGACTGCGGTTGATCACCTTACGTTAAGTATTCCGGAAGGAGAGATGTTTGGATTTCTTGGAGCAAATGGAGCGGGTAAAACAACGACATTCCGCATGATTTTAGGATTGCTTGAGCCAACGTCGGGAGCGGTCCAATGGAACGATGAAGCCATTACATACGCTAAAAGCCATTTAATTGGGTATTTGCCGGAGGAACGAGGCCTGTATCCAAAATTAAAAGTGAGGGAACAGCTTATTTATTTAGGAAGGCTGCGCGGCCTTGATAAGCAAACGATCATTCAAGAAATGGAAAAATGGCTCGACCGTTTTAAAGTGCCTGAATATGCGGAAAAAAGAGTAGAAGAATTGTCAAAGGGAAATCAGCAAAAAATTCAATTTATTGCTGCGGTTTTGCATCAACCGAAGCTGTTAATTTTGGACGAACCGTTCAGCGGCCTTGATCCTGTGAATGTGGAGCTGTTGAAAGAGGCGGTGCTTGATTTAAAAAATAATGGCACTACTATCGTATTTTCAAGCCACCGCATGGAGCATGTGGAGGAGTTGTGTGAATATTTGTGTATTATGCATCGCGGCAAGCCGGTAGTCCACGGGGCGCTGAGAGAGATTAAGCGATCCTTTGGCAAAAAAAACATTATTATTCATGCTGATTTTCCGCTTGATGAGCTGCGCCATTTTCCGGGAGTCATGAAAGCAAAGCAAACAGCGGAAGGAATTCATCTGCAGGTGGAAGATGAAGACGTTTCCCAACACATCCTGGCCCATATTGCCGACAAAGGGTTTATTCGGAAATTTGCTTTAGAGGAACCTTCTTTGAATGACATTTTTATTGAAAAAGTAGGTGCGGCATATGAATAAATTTTGGATTGTCCTATGGCATACGTATATCACAAAACTGAAATCGAAATCGTTTATTATTACGACTGCGATTACCTCTTTGCTCATTCTTGGAGTGACGAATATCACCCACATTATTGACTTTTTTAACAAAAATGAAAAGAAAACGATTGCGGTGATGGATCAAACGGAGGAGATGTATAAGCCGTTGAAGGCGCAGCTTGAAAAAAGCGGCGACAAAAAGATCAGCCTGGAATTCTTTCAAGGATCGGAGAAAGCGGCGAAGCAAAAGGTAGAGAGCGGTCAATGGGAAGCTTTTTTAAAAATTGCTTATGATGATAAGCAGTTGCCTGAAGCGGTATATTATGCGAAGACGGTTGCTGATAGCGATACATCCGATCAAGTAAAAGAAGCGCTTCAGCAAATCAAAACGGCGATGGCGACGGCTAAAATCGGCTTAAAGCAGGAGCAAATAACGCAGCTGTATGAGCCGGTGTCGTTCCAAAAAATCGCGTTGGAGGAAAACGCGAAAACGGAAGAGGAATTAAATCAAGCAAGAGGACTTGTTTATGTTTTAGTGTTTGCCATGTATATGTTCGTGCTTATGTATGGATCGATGATCGCTTCAGAGGTCTCGACCGAGAAATCATCACGTATTATGGAAATTCTGGTTTCCAGCGTTCCTCCCGTTCAGCAAATGTTCGGTAAAATTATTGGAGTGGCTCTCCTCAGTTTGACACAGTTTTTGGTTTTATTTGCGATTGGTTTTAGCTCCTTGAAAAGCAGTGGAAAAGAGCTATTGCAGCTTTTAGGCTTTGAACATCTTCCGGTTTCGACGCTCGTTTATGCTGTCGTCCTTTTCCTGCTCGGTTATTTTTTATATGCCACGTTATTTGCCGTTCTTGGCTCTATGGTCAGCCGTGCGGAAGAAGTGCAGCAGGTCGTTATGCCGGTCACCATGCTTGTCATTGCCGCTTTTTTAATTGCCATGTTTGGCTTGAATGCTCCTGAAGCTTCGTTTATTACGGTGACTTCCTTTATCCCGTTTTTTACACCGATGATTATGCTTCTGCGGATCGGCATGCTGAATATCCCTTTCTGGGAAGTAGCGCTGAGCCTTGTGTTGTTAATCGGCACGATTGTGTTGTTTGCTTTTTTAGGATCGAAAATTTACCGTGGCGGCGTTTTAATGTATGGGAAATCGACTTCGCTTAAAGATATGAAAAAAGCGCTTGAGCTAACGAAGAAATAAGATCTTGCTTTAGGCAAGGTCTTATTTTTTGCCTAAGCTGGATATGGTATACTAGACGATAGGCAAATACGGAAACGGAGGAGAATGGCTTGGCAAAAGGGATTATTCATTACGAAGTCGGAGAACAAGTCGATGTTTATTTGTTGATAAAATCTGTTGCCAAAGGGATCGCAAGTAACGGGAAGCCGTTTTTAACTCTTATTTTGCAAGATAAAACAGGCGAAATTGAAGCAAAGCTATGGGATGCTTCATCAGAAGATGAAAATGTGTATGTGCCGGAAAGCATTGTCAAAGTATTCGGAGATATTAGCAACTACCGGGGGCGTACACAGCTTAAAATTCGCAATATTCGCCCGGCCAATCAAGCGGATCCGGTACGGATCGCCGATTTTCTTGAAGTTGCGCCAATGAAGCGGGACGAAATGACGGAGAAACTCACGCAGTATATTTTTGAAATGAAAAATCCGAATATCCAGCGCATTACGAGACATTTGCTCAAAAAGTATGAAAGCAAATTTTTGGAGTATCCGGCAGCTACGAAAAACCATCATGAATTTATTTCCGGTCTTGCCTATCATGTTGTTTCGATGCTTGATTTGGCAAAAGCGATCGCTCGCCTTTATCCATCGCTGGATCGGGATCTTCTATACGCGGGAGTCATTTTGCACGACCTTGGTAAAGTGATTGAATTATCAGGGCCTATTTCTACGACCTATACGCTTGAAGGAAACTTACTTGGACATATTTCGATTATGGTAGGCGAAATTGGCAAGGCGGCTGAGCATCTTGGAATTGCTGGCGAGGAAGTCGTCATTCTGCAGCATATGGTGCTGAGCCATCACGGAAAAGCAGAGTGGGGGAGTCCGAAGCCGCCAATGGTGAAAGAGGCAGAGATTCTTCATTATATTGATAATTTAGATGCGAAAATGAATATGATTGATCGCGCATTGGAAAAAGTGAAGCCCGGAGAGTTTACCGAACGGATTTTTGCGTTGGACAACCGTTCATTTTATAAGCCGACATTTCAAAAATAACATAACGGAAGCAGATCGCTTCTGTTTTTTTGTGCATAAAAACGATCGTTGAATCATATAGTGGAAATAAGACAAGCTGAGTAGATAGGGGGGAAGAATGTGCTATCTTTGCCATGGTGGATTTATATTGTCATTGCTGGAATTATTTTTAGCGGGTACATGACGGTGAGAACGGCGGCTAAAGAGAGAGAAATCGATGAAGCCTTCATTGAAAAAGAAGGAGAAATTTATATGCAGCGCATTCGAGAGGAAAAAATGCGCCGGCAGCAGCAATCCTTATGATAGGCACAAGGCTTCAAACAGTTGCCAAACGCTTTCATCCGTTCGTCCGTTTATGAACGCTATGTTCGATTAGCGCCTTCACTCGGCAGCGTTCCTTGTCTGTCAAGCGTTTTTAAGAAAAATGCTGCTATGAATGGGGATAATTGTATAAAATGGTTGTAGACAAAGCAAAAAGGAACTTTATCAACCATTTGAATCCTTGTGATAGGCACAAGGATTTTATTTTTTATCCGTGGCGTCTTGATGTGCCAACATCAACATTTGGTCCATATAAGCCTATGGTGCTCCGATATGTCGGTGATCAAGAGACGGGGATTTACAAATAGCGATCACTCATATTTATAACAGCACAAGGACCATCCGTAAATCGATTGTATCTGATCCCAAAAGTTATTTTTTAGAATTTCCAAAAAATAAGCTTTATTTTTTTAGGTTTCATGTTAGGATAATAAATAACTGTTGTTCAGTAAAGAAATAAAGTAGGGGGAATCTAGCAGATGAAAAGGGCATACAACTTTAATGCAGGTCCATCAGCGCTTCCGCTTGCTGTATTGCAGCGTGCACAGCAGGAACTGCTTGATTTTCGCGACACCGGCATGTCGGTGATGGAATTAAGCCATCGCAGCAAAGAGTATGATGAGGTCCATAATCGGGCAAAGCAATTATTAAAAGAGCTTATGAATATTCCCGATACGCATGATGTGCTCTTTTTGCAAGGAGGAGCAAGTTTGCAGTTTTCGATGGTGCCCATGAATTTCCTGACAGATGGCCGAGTGGGCAATTATGTGCTAACGGGGGCTTGGTCGGAAAAAGCGTTGAAAGAAGCGAAAAAAGTAGGAGAAACGCATATTGCCGCATCGAGTAAAGAAGAGAATTACGCGTACATTCCAGCGAATGAAAGCATTCAGCTTTCCGAAGAGACCGCTTATTTACATATCACATCCAACAATACGATTTTTGGAACGCAATGGAACGAGTTTCCGGATGCGGATACCGATTTAATTGCCGACATGTCGAGCGATATTTTAAGCCGAGAGATCGATGTGGCGAGATTTGCTCTCATTTATGCCGGAGCGCAAAAAAATTTAGGACCGTCCGGTGTGACAGTAGCGATTATCCGCAACGATTTGCTTGAAAGAATTCCAGAAAATCTGCCGACCATGCTTGATTACCGCACATATAGCACAAGTAATTCTTTATATAATACGCCGCCGACCTTTGCGATTTATATGCTCTCGCTTGTGCTCGAATGGGTCCAAGAGCAGGGAGGAGTGGGAGTGATTGAAAAACGCAACCAAGAAAAAGCAGGGGTTATTTATGCCGCAATTGATGAAAGCGATGGGTTTTATGCGCCGCACGCGAAAAAAGGCAGCCGCTCTTTAATGAATATTACGTTTACATTGCCAAACGAAGAAGTAACAAAAAGATTTTTGGCTGAAGCAAAAGAACGCGGCTTTGTTGGATTGGCGGGACATCGTTCTGTTGGCGGCTGCCGCGCTTCTGTTTATAATGCGGTTCCTTTGGAAGCATGTGAAGCGTTAGCGCAATTTATGAAGGAGTTCCCAAAATATTTTGGTTAAAAATTTTTCTTCACTTTTATGCGATAAAGTAGTATAATGTAAAAAATCTTGTAATAGGCAAAAGGTACTAGAGAAGAGAAGGTTAGAAAGCTTAGATGAGGAGAGATGAGAAAATGAAAGCAAAAGTTTTAGTTTCTCTTGCACTGTTTGTGGGGATTGGTGCAGTGCTGCACAGTGCAATTCCTGGATTCTTTTTTGGCATGAAGCCAGATATGATGCTGCTGATGATGTTTTTGGGCATTTTGTTGTTTCCTGATAAAAAGTCAGTCGGTCTGCTGGGAATGGCAACCGGCATCATTTCTGGGATTACGACAAGCTTTCCAGGGGGGCTATTGCCCAATCTGCTTGATAAACCAACGACAGCCTTTATATTTTTGGCTTTGTTGCTTATGATGAAAAAATATGGACAAACAACGAAGGGGGCCGCTGTTTTAACAGCGATAGGAACGATCGTTTCTGGCACGATTTTTTTGACAGTCGCTCTACTTGTTGTCGGCCTGCCTGGAGGTGCGGCTTTTTCAAGCTTGTTCGTTACGGTTGTGTTGCCAACAGCCTTGATTAACACCCTTGCTATCTTATTCGTATATCCGCTTGTATCGTCCATTTTTAAGCGGACGAATATGGCGGCACAACCGTAAAACAACAAAACCCGATCGCTTCAGGTCGGGTTTTGCTATAAAAAGTGCTGCAGCGACCAGGCCAGCAAGAAAGAAAAAACAGCGGCAAATATATATAAAAGCAGCCTTTGCTGCAATATTCTTTTGGGCGGATACATTTTGGCCTTATGTAGCGAAAAAAATGTGGCTGCTGCAAGACAGAGAAAAACAACACTAAGAATATAACAAAAGGACATTATATAAACCATCATATTCTCCTCCTATGTTTCACTATATGTACCTTGTTCTTTAACTATGAGTCTCGAGATGTGTTATTCTTTATTTAAAAATTCTAACATTTGTATCTTTATTAATTTTTATTTTACTGGCATAATAGAATAAAATAATAATGGTGAGGGAAGAGTGGGTGGAACGATGAAACATGGAGAACAACATTATTCCATAAAAGAAGCAATGATGTTTAGCCAGCGGATTGCACAATTAAGCAAAGCGCTTTGGAAATCAATCGAAAAGGATTGGCAGCAGTGGATCAAACCGTTCGATCTAAACATTAATGAACATCATATTTTATGGATTGCTTATCATTTTAAAGGAGCTTCTATTTCAGAAATCGCAAAATTTGGGGTCATGCACGTATCAACCGCATTTAACTTTTCCAAAAAGCTAGAAGAAAGAGGACTGCTGTCCTTTTCTAAAAAACAAGATGATAAACGCAACACATATATTGAGTTGACAGAAAAAGGCGAGCAAGTGTTTTTGAAGCTGATGGAATCATATGATCCAAAGCAAAATGCTGTGTTGAATGGAGCACTGCCTTTGCGTGAGCTATACGGAAAATTTCCAGAAATTTTAGAAATGATGTGTATTATCCGCAATATTTATGGGGATGATTTCATGGAGATTTTCGAAAAATCGTTTGAAAATATTCAAACAGATTTTATTGAGGAAGAAGGAAAGCTGATAAAAAAGACGTTGCCAGAAGCTGAGAAGGAAGTAGCGAGCCAATCATGAGGAAGGAATCGTTTCGATCAACTTTTTAAATTCTTGCATCAGCGGAACAAACAAACGTTGTTTTAGCAAAGCATCAATAGTTTTTTCAAGCGGAAGACGAGGATGGAGCATGCCGGCAAAATGAAGCAAAAGCGGAGTGAAAATCGTCAAGCCTTCCGCTTTTTGTTTTTCATATTCTTTGTTCAATTCTTCACAAAGGGAAAGAACTTCTTCTACTTCTTCTTTTGCCAAATCAGCGGCGATAACGAGAGAATAAAAAGGATTTTTGGACTCATCCACCATTTGTAATAGCAGTGATCGGTGATACTCAAGTTTTGCCATTCGTTTTTCCATATGTCGTCTTCCCCCTTGTTATATATTTTATTCAAATAATAGAAAATAACCAACTATAAGTTTTTGTATGCATAACAGTCTGGCAACCATCAATTTTTAGCATTCTTTTCCTCCTATTAGCTCCATTTAGTTAGGAAGGGGGAGCTTCAACACTTGCGTGTCAGATTTAATTGATTCATTTGTTGTCTTTGTGCTCAATATGAGCGAATGTTATGCGTAAAAATCCAAGCTTGGAAGGCAAGTCGCCGATCTGCCCGGCTGCGCCAAAGCATGGCTGAGCGTCGGTTAACAAGCTGCTTACTCGTAAATGAACTTGGCTGTAAGCGGCATTGTTGGGTTGTGCGGCCATCGGAAAATACCGCAAACTTCATATTTTTGTCAATGTGAATATGTCGAGTGACAACGATTACATAAACATCGGTACATTTCTTTATTGATGCTGGAAAATTAAAGGTGGTAAAATACATATTGATTTATCCAGAAAAAAATTGTAAAGTAAATAAAGTAATTTTGTAAGGAATAGGAGGGGAGTTAAACATGACGATTTACTTCATACCCCTTGCTGTCATTATTTTATTTTCTATTAATCAGCTTACCAATACGCTTTGTGTTCAAAAAGAAATTCCCGAGGACAAACAGCCGGTCGTGTTCCGCACCATTAATGTACTTATCACTATTTTACTTATTTCTTCTTATTTTGAAATGTTATTTACATAAAAAAAGCTGACAGCCATGACTGCCAGCTTTTTTATTAGGCATTTAGAACCACCATGCACTCCCGACAATAATTAATAAAATAAACAACACGACAATCAACGCGAATCCACCAGCGTAAGGAACAGGTGCACCCATTATAACACCTCCTTTCAAAAAGGGGGCTCTCGTTTTTGGATAGTTTATTTTATGCAGCCGCGATAAAGTGTGTATAGGCACGTGCCCTATATTCATTCACGCTCATTTTCAGTTCTGGAAAAGCGGCGTTGTTTCGGTCGTAAGGCTGTCGAAATGCTTGCTTCAGGCACATGCTGACGCCTCTAGTTGTGATATAGATTTTTTCTTCATCTGCTATTCTTGTTTGAAGAAGAAGGATCATAAGATCGTTATATTTAGGAAAAAAAATCTTAATCGCAATGGTGGAATAGGGGAAAACATTTTTGTATTATGGGAAAATGTGTTATATTAATTGTTGTAGTTTTTTGCAAAAAATTTTGATAGTAGGAGTTGTGAATTGGATGAAAAAATGGACAATTGCTGTTGCGACAGCAGCTTCTGTTCTTGCACTATCTGCTTGTAGCAATGGAGATTCAAAAATCATTGCGGAGACGAAAGCGGGCGACATTACGAAGGAAGAATTTTATAACGCAATGAAAGAGCGGTATGGTAAAGAAGTCATCCGCGACCTTGTGTATGAAAAGGTGTTAAGCAAGAAGTATAAAGTGACGGATAAAGAAATTGATAAGCAAATTGAGAACTTAAAGGAGATGTACGGAACGCAATATGATTTAGCTGTTCAGCAAAACGGCGAAAAAGCGATCCGTGACATGGTGAAGCTGGACTTGCTGCGCCAAAAAGCAGCGGTAGCGGATGTCAAAGTAACCGAAAAAGAATTAAAACAATATTACGATCAATACAAGCCGGAAATACGGGCAAGCCATATTTTAGTCAAGGATGAAAAAACAGCGCAAGAGGTTAAGACGAAGCTGGATAAAGGAGAAGACTTTGCTAAGCTCGCTAAAGAGTATTCGCAGGATACAGGCTCTGCACAAAACGGCGGCGATTTAGGCTGGTTTGGTACAGGCAAAATGGTGAAGGAGTTTGAGGATGCCGCATACGCCTTGAAGGTTGGGGAAATTAGCCAGCCGATTAAAACGGAGTATGGTTATCATATTATTAAAGTGACGGATAAGAAGAAAAAGCCGTCCTACGAACAAATGAAGGATGAAATCGAATTTGAAGTGAAAAAGAGCAAGGTTGACGCTTCACAGATTGAGTCAAAAGTAGCGAAAGTGATTAAAGACGCGAACGTGAAAATTGAAGATGAGGATCTTAAAGATGCCATTCAATAATCAAACAGGGAAGCAGATCGCTTCCCTGTTTGATTATTGCACTCCTTTTTGAATCGTCTCGGCAATGGTTTGTAAATCCGCAAACGTATAATCACTGGCATGTGATTTCCACACAGCGCCAAATCCATCGCCTTTTCCATAGCGCGGAATAAGGTGAACATGATAATGGAAAACCGTTTGTCCAGCCTGTTCACCATTGTTGTTTAACAGATTTAGACCCACTGGGGCAAGCTGCTGTTTAATGGCGTTGGCGATTTTCGGAACAACGCGGAAAACGTGGCTTGCCGTATCGGACGTAAGTTCAAAAATATCCTTTGTATGTACTTTTGGAATGACGAGCGTATGCCCTTTTGTGACTTGGCTGATGTCAAGAAAGGCTAACACATGCTCGTCCTCATATACTTTTGCGGCGGGAATATCGCCATTGATAATTTTGCAAAAAATGCAATCACTCATAAAATCGGCCACCTTTCTCGCGATTTTAATTACATTTTACCATAAAAAGAACAGGATGTAAGCCGGAATGGCCACATCCTGTCAGTCATGAAAAGGGGTAAGGACTTATTCAATGAAATGGCGTTTGATGAACACCTCATTTACTTATGGGTTTTTACTTCATGAACATTTCTTTGTTCACAATGATCATCTTCTTTCACAAGGAACAAAAGCCTTGGATATCATTGGATGATCTCCGACAAACACCTCATTTACAAGAGATTTCTCTTTTGCTTTAAGCGGTGTTATCTTTTGTAAACACCTCATTTCAATTTGGACGATTCACCAAATCACAATGATCATCAATAGCTGTTTAAGCGGTTCCTCATCCCCTCTTCGTTATTTATCATCTCCTAATCAGCCTCTTATATGCTTCTCATTTTTGGAAAAAATCAAGTTTTTTTGATAAAATGACGGTAACGCGATTGAATTAGGAAGAAAGGAAAACGAATCATGGCGCTTTTAGAAGTGAAACATGTACATGGCGGTTATACGAACAGAAATGTCCTTGAGGATGTTTCGTTTGCGGTAGACACCGGCAAAATTGTCGGGTTGATTGGTTTAAACGGCGCAGGAAAAAGCACGACGATTAAGCATATTATTGGATTAATGGAGCCGAGGAAAGGGACGATTACGATCAATGGAAAGACGTTTGCCGATGATCCACAATGGTATCGCAGTCAGTTTACATACATACCGGAAACACCGATCTTATACGATGAATTAACATTAAAAGAGCATTTAGAATTAATGGCGATGGCGTATGGCTTGCCAAAAGAGGAATATGAAAATCGGCTGCCTCTGCTGTTAAAAGAGTTCCGCATGGAGAAAAAACTGTCTTGGTTTCCGGCTCATTTCTCAAAAGGAATGAAGCAAAAAGTCATGATTATGTGCGCCTTTTTAATTGAGCCGTCTCTTTATATTATTGATGAGCCCTTTGTCGGCCTTGACCCGCTTGGTATCCAATCGCTGCTTCAGCTGATTCAAAGCATGAAAGAAAAAGGAGCCGGTATTTTAATGTCAACCCACATTTTAGCGACTGCTGAGAGATATTGCGATGCATTTGTCATTCTTCATCATGGCAAGGTAAAGGCAAAAGGAACATTAGAAGAACTGCGCCAACAGCTTCAGCTCCCGACCGCGACATTAGATGAGATTTATATTGAATTAACAAAGGAAGAGGAATATGCTTGATAGCCGCTTACTGTGGAAGCAGCGCTTCGTTCGTTACGGCTCTGAACGAAGGCGTTATTTGCGGTATATGCTTAATGATCATTTGTTGTTTGTGGTGTTGATTGGCTTGGGAGCTGGTGCGTTTGCCTATCAGCGATGGCTACAAACGTTAACAAGCAGCTTTCCTTATGCAATGGTAGAAGCTGTTGTTCTTTCGATGTTTCTTACATACGGCTCTGTCCGCACTTTTTTTAGAGAAGCGGATCTTGTCTTTTTATTGCCGGCTGAAGCAAAACTTACGCCTTATCTTCGCCGCGCCTTTGTATTCAGCTGGGGGATGCAGGCGTCTCTGCTTTCTTTAGCTGTTTTGGCTCTGGCTCCGTTACATCTCGAGTTTTCGGCATTATCGATATGGCTGCTGTGGATCATTTTATTAGCCTTAAAGGGATGGAATATGTGGATTGGTTGGAAAGAGCAAAGTTTTGCAACGACGGGGGCTCGTTCTTTCGGCTATGGAACAAGACTGCTTTTTAATATGGTCTTTCTGTATTTTTTGTTAAAAAACGTATCCATACTATTTTGGGGTATGCTACTGCTTATTATGGCGGCTTTGTCTTTCTACTTTATGCAGACAACGAAGCGAAAAGGGCTGAACTGGGAACATCTGATCCTTCAAGAAGAAAAGGCGCAACTATCATTTTATCGGCTAGCTAACATTTTTACAGATGTTCCTCATTTGAAAGAGCGGGCGAAGCGTCGTAAATGGATGGATTTTGTCTTATCCTTTGTCCCGTATCGTCAAGAGCAGGCGTTTCGTTATTTATATTTACGGACGTTTTTAAGAGCAGGAGATTATTTGGGACTTTACATACGGTTAACTTGTATTTCCTGCCTTGTCCTTTATATTGTACCGCCTATCTATGGGAAAATAATCGCTGCTTTATTTTTCCTTTATGCCACTGGATTTCAATTATTAAGGCTTCAGCAGCACCATCGTTCCAATATTTTTTATAAATTATATCCATTGTCTGATCAGTTGAAGAAAAAAACCGTGCTTCAGCTTTTGTTTTGGCTTTTGCTTGGACAAAATATCGTGTTTGCGCTCTTTATGCTTGTATTCGGCTATGTGGTGCATGGTCTATTATTGCTGTTTATTGGTTTGGTTTTTAGTTACTGGCTATTGTTTTTTTATTTCAATCGGCGCAGGAGGGTGAATAGATGAAAAAGATATATGTGACCACAGGAACAAGAGATTATTTGCAAAAATTGAAAGACAGCTATGCTCATGAAACGATGCTATTGCTTGAAGGAGAAGATGGAGCCGCGCTTTTTCATGAAACAGATGGCAGTACGGTTTTTCAGGAGCCGCGTCATTACGAAGTGATTGATGCGGTTGGAAACTTAGGAGGATCATTTGCCGTGCTCAATCATATTCCGGTGACAGATGAAGGAAGGCCATTATTTGAATACCGCTTTAGTCAGCGGGCCGGATTAATTGAAAAAGAACCAGGATTTGTCGCTATTCGTGTATTACGCCCTTTATCAAACGATACGTATATCATTATGACATTGTGGGAAGGAAAAGAGCATTTTCAAAATTGGCAGCGTTCGCGCGCGTTTGAAAAAGCACATCACGAACGAAAAGCGAAAGAAGAAGAAGGACAGCAAGTTAAGCTCTTTCCCCGCCCTTCTTACGTAACAACTTATAGCATTATTGAATAAAATTTCAAATGCCGCTAAATTATAGCGGCATTTTTGTTTTTTCGACTATTTCCGAGGAAATGGGGCGGTCACACCTTTTTCCGTTTTTCATATCATGTAAGCACATCCGTTAGGTAAACGCCTTGTTTATCGTGATGGGGAAAACGGAAAGGGGAAATAAGGTATGGGAGTGGAGCTAACAGCGCTACACTGGATGTATTTGCTGTTTATCGTGCTGATTATTGGATTTATGGTCGCACGAAAAGATACATCGTTTGTTTGTATTATCGGTATTTTCTTGCTGGGGATGGTGGCCACACATTCACTAAGCACTGCCGTTAGCGTGGTGTTTAACAGTTTTATTTATGCGATTACCGAGCTATTGCCAACGATTTTGGTAATCTCCGTTATTGTGGCAATGAGCAAAATATTAACGGCCACGGGCATCAATGATATGATGGTTTCTCCATTTGCTAAGCTGATTCGAACGCCAGGTGGAGCATATTGGACGATCGGACTTTTAATGATGGTGATTTCGTGGTTTTTCTGGCCATCACCGGCAGTAGCGATTATGGGAGCAGTCCTTTTGCCTGTTGCTATCCGCGCAGGGCTTCCAGCTTTAGGAGTAGCGGTGGCTATGAACTTGTTTGGACATGGCATTGCATTATCAAGTGATTTTGTCATTCAAGGAGCGCCTAAGCTGACAGCGGATGCCGCCAATCTCCCGGTTTCACAGGTGGTGGCTGCGAGCGTTCCGCTTGTTTTAGTGATGGGGATCGTAACAACGGTAACGGCGTTTATATTGCTGCGCCGTGATATGAAAAATGGGAAGCTACGCTCACCTCTTAATGAAAACGTTACCGCGGCAAAAGCCGAACAGCCTCCTTCTCTGCTATCCAAAAAAGCGAAAATAGCGTTTGCTTTTATGATCTTGTTTTTATTTGCACTCAATGTTGTGGCTATGTCCTACTTGCATTTGCAAGGAGGAGATGCTACCGCTTTAGTTGGAGGCACCTCCATTTTTATCTTGATTTTAATCGCTTTGTTTGCTCATAAGCAAAACAGCTTTGAAGAGATTACGAATTATTTTATTGAAGGCTTTCAATTTGGTTTTAAAATATTTGGCGCCGTTATTCCGATTGCTGCATTTTTTTATCTTGGTGATACAGGATTTGCGAAGATTATCGGTGAGTACTTACCAAATTCTTCACATGGGATTGTCAATGATTTGGGAGTGGCATTAGCTCATCTTGTTCCTCTAAATAAGGGAATTAGTGCGGTCACATTAACAATCGTGGGAGCCATTACAGGATTAGACGGCTCTGGATTTTCAGGCATTTCATTAGCCGGTTCGATTGCGCATTTATTTTCAACGGCCATCGGCACAGGTGCTGCTACACTGACAGCGCTTGGACAAATTTCTGCCATTTGGGTGGGAGGAGGCACGCTTGTTCCTTGGGCTTTAATTCCAGCTGCCGCGATTTGCGGAGTTGATCCATTTGAGCTAGCCCGGCGGAATTTGGTGCCTGTTACGATTGGCTTAGTCGTAACCACCATTGTTGCGATGTTTTTGATTTGACCTATTCACTGCCCCGCCCCTAAAAGAAATGTAGGCATGAGGGTTCAGGAGATTTTTCGTTTGCATCTATTTCAGCTGCCTTTTGATTAAAGAGGCAGCTTTTGTCATATCATGATATAATAAGGAAAAAAACAGGGGGAGAGAAAATGAATATTCGATTATATGAACGCCTAGAGGCTTATTATGATGAAATGGTGTCGATTCGCCGCTATTTGCACCAGCATCCCGAGCTATCATTTCAAGAATATCAAACGGCCAAGTACATAGCTGATTATTATAAAGCGTTACACGTTCCTGTCCAAGAACAGGTGGGCGGTAATGGAGTAGTCGCCAAAATTCACGGGGGAAAACCGGGGAAAACGGTCGCGCTTCGAGCTGATTTTGATGCGCTGCCTATTCAAGATGAAAAGGACGTTCCATACAAATCAACAGTTCCTGGAGTGATGCATGCGTGCGGACATGATGGACATACGGCGTCATTGCTTGTACTAGGTAAAGTGCTTCACGAAATACGGGAGGAAATAGCTGGAACGATTGTTCTGATTCATCAACATGCTGAAGAATATGCGCCAGGCGGGGCCATTTCCATGATTGAAGCGGGATGCTTGGAAGGAGTGGATGCTATTTTTGGCACGCATTTATGGGCAACAGAACCGACAGGAAAAATTCAATATCGAACAGGGCCGATTATGGCTGCTGCTGACCGATTCGAAATAACGATCAAAGGGATGGGCGGCCATGGTGCGGAACCGCATCGCACCAAAGATGCGATCGTTGTAGCCTCACAGCTTGTGCTTGCTTTGCAGCAAATTGTCAGCCGCCGTGTGAATCCCTTGCAGCCAGCTGTCGTGTCAGTTGGATCATTCATCGCAGATAACGCCTTTAACATCATTGCCGATACCGCAAAGCTGATTGGAACAGTGCGTACCTTTGATGAAGCTGTGCGCGATGAGATTGAGAAAGAAATTGAGCGGATTACAAAAGGCGTTTGTTTAGCTGCGGATTGTTTGTATGAGTATACGTATACAAAGGGATATCCGCCAGTTGTCAATCATGAAGAAGAAACGAAGCTGATTGTAGACATCGCGAAGCAGGTTTCTGAGGTTACGATGATTGAAGAAGTGGAGCCGCGTATGGGCGGAGAGGATTTTGCCTACTATTTGCAAAAGGTAAGGGGAACCTTTTTCTTTACTGGTGCGAAAGCGGAGGAGGTTAGTTCCCCATTTCCGCATCATCATCCTAGATTTGATTTTGATGAAAGAGCGATGTTAATTGCTGCTAAAATGCTTGGAACAGCTGCTCTGTCATATTTGACAAAATAAATCGTCAATTTTTTGACACTTCGTTATGTTTTCTATACATTAAAGAGAGAAACTTGTATAGTTGTAATTGTACACAGCTTGGCTTGTGGCCAAGTTTTCTTATGTAACGGCATAAATGTCATAAAGGAAGGCGGATGATGATGACAACGAAACTACCATTTAATGATACATTTTTGCGCGCCTGTCTTGGGGAAAAAACAGAATATGTTCCTGTATGGTACATGAGACAGGCAGGACGCTCACAACCGGAATACCGGGCTCTAAAAGAAAAGTACTCTTTGTTTGAAATTACGCACCAGCCAGAGTTGTGCGCCTATGTCACTCGGCTGCCTGTCGAACAATATCAGGTTGATGCAGCCATTCTTTATAAAGATATTATGTCACCGCTTCCAGCAATCGGAGTGGAAGTGGATATTAAAGCGGGGATCGGTCCGGTCATCGCTAATCCGATTCGTTCCCTTCAAGATGTAGAGAAGCTCGGAGAGATCCAGCCAGAGGAAGATGTTCCTTATGTGTTGGAAACGATTCGCTTGTTAACGACCGAACAACTGACAGTTCCGCTCATCGGTTTTGCCGGTGCACCATTTACACTAGCAAGCTACATGATTGAAGGGGGACCTTCAAAAAATTACAATAAAACAAAAGCGTTTATGTATGCAGAGCCAAAAGCATGGTTTGCGTTGATGGACAAGCTGGCGGATATGACCATTCGCTACGTGAAAGCTCAGATTAAAGCAGGGGCAAAAGCCATTCAAATTTTCGATTCGTGGGTTGGGGCGGTCAATGTGCCAGACTATCGTTATTTTATTAAGCCGACCATGCAACGGATTTTCTCGGAGCTTCGCGAGGAAAATGTTCCGCTCATCATGTTTGGTGTGGGTGCTAGCCACTTGGCAAAAGAGTGGAACGATTTGCCGCTCGATGTCGTAGGGGTGGATTGGCGTTTATCGATTAAAGAGGCGCGAGCTCAAGGAATTACAAAAGCGCTTCAAGGAAACCTAGATCCTGCTGTGCTGCTTGCGCCTTGGGAAGTTATTGAAGCAAGGGTTAAACAAATTTTAGATGAGGGAATGGAGCAATCCGGGTATGTGTTCAATTTAGGACATGGCATTTTTCCAGAGATTCGTCCAGAGACGCTGAAGCGGTTAACCGCGTTTATACATGAATATACATCGCAAAATAGAAAATGAGGTGTTCAAAATGGCGAAAAAGAGAATGGGTCTGCTTGTTATGGCATATGGTACCCCATATAAAGAAGAGGATATCGAACGCTATTATACGCATATTCGCCATGGGCGAAAGCCGCCTCTTGAACAGCTTCAAGATTTAAAGGAGCGCTATGAAGCCATTGGCGGCATTTCTCCTTTAGCGAAAATTACGAAAGAGCAGGCTGAAGCGTTAGAACAGCATTTAAATGAAATCCAAGATAAGATCGACTTTCGCATGTATTTAGGTTTAAAGCATATTGAACCATTTGTCGAGGATGCGGTCAAAAAAATGCACGAAAATGGGATTGAGGAGGCTGTGAGCCTTGTGCTCGCACCGCATTTTTCAACCTTTAGCATTCAATCGTACAATACGCGCGCCAAGGCAGAGGCCGAAAAGCTGAACGGTCCAATCATCCATGCGATTGAAAGCTGGTATCAAGAACCGAAATTTATTGAGTATTGGGTGGAAAAAGTAAAAGAAATATATGGCCAAATGAGTAAAGAAGAACGAGAGAAAGCGGTGTTGATTGTATCGGCTCACAGCTTGCCGGAAAAAATTATAGCTGCAGGCGATCCGTACCCAAGTCAGTTACAAGAAACGGCAGAGATGATTGCCAAAGGAGCAGGAGTCACTCATTATGCAGTGGGATGGCAAAGCGCCGGCAATACGCCAGAGCCATGGCTTGGACCAGATGTGCAAGATTTGACAAGGCAGCTGCATCAGGAAAAAGGCTACACGTCCTTTGTTTATCTACCGGTTGGATTTGTTGCTGATCATTTAGAAGTGCTTTATGATAATGATATTGAATGTAAACAAGTGACGGAGGAAATCGGAGCGAGCTATTACCGTCCAGAAATGCCAAATGCTCATCCTTCCTTTATCGATGCGTTAGCAACAGTGGTTTTAAAGCATATGAAACTTATGTAAAAGAAGGCGATGAAACGGTGAGTGAGGAAAAGAAAACGGTCATTGTCATTGGAGGAGGAATTGCCGGAATAGCCGCTGCTTACTATTTACAAAAAGCGATTAGAGAACAGCAGCTACCGATTGAATGCAAGCTGGTTGAAGCTACACACCGACTTGGCGGAAAAATTCAAACGGTCATTCATGACGGTTTTGTGATTGAACGGGGGCCTGACTCATTTTTAGCGCGAAAGCAAAGCGCGTCTCGCCTTGTCCATGAAGTGGGGCTTCAAGATAAAATCGTGCACAACGCAACAGGAAAATCGTATATATTAGTGAATGGAAAATTATATGCAATCCCTGGCGGTGCGGTGATGGGAATTCCTACGAAGATAGGCCCTTTTGTGACAACAGGGTTATTTTCACCGGTTGGAAAGCTGCGGGCGGCATTCGATTTTATTTTGCCGCCGACCAAAACAGACGCAGATTTATCACTGGGACAATTTTTTCGACGAAGACTCGGGGATGAAGTAGTAGAGAATTTGATTGAACCGCTTTTATCAGGAATTTATGCTGGAGATATCGACCAAATGAGCTTGATGGCAACATTCCCGCAATTTTTCCATGTTGAGCAAAAATATGGAAGCCTTGTGCTGGGAACCAAGCGGACAACTCCAAAACAAGAAGGACAGAAAAACAAAAAAGGGGCTTTTCAGACGTTAACGACGGGGCTGCAATCACTAGTCGATGAGATTGAAAAACGATTGGAGCACGGAAGCGTACTCAAAGGCATTCGCGTTGAAAAAATTGAAAGAAAACATACGAATTATTCGCTATATTTAAGCAATGGTGATGTATGGAAAGCCGATAGCATCGTGATTGCCACTCCGCATCAAACAGTGCCATCCATGCTTTCTGATTATCCGTTTTTTGCGCCATTTAAAGCGGTTCCGTCCACTTCAGTTGCGACAGTAGCGCTTGCTTTTCCAGAGAGAGCGATTGAACAAGATATAGACGGAACAGGTTTTGTTGTATCGCGACGCAGCGATTATACGATAACGGCCTGCACGTGGACGCATAAAAAATGGCCGCATACCGCTCCGGCAGACAAAGCGTTATTGCGTTGCTATGTCGGGCGTCCAGGAGACGAAACAATCGTGGAGCAATCGGATGATGAAATCGTCAAGGTTGTACTTGATGACTTAAATAAAATCATGCGCATTAATGGCAATCCGGAATTTTCGATTGTTTCCAGATGGAAGGAAGCGATGCCGCAATATACGGTTGGCCATAAAGAAAGAATCGAGACCATAAAATCACAAATGGCTGAACACCTTCCGGGCGTATTTTTAGCGGGCAGTTCTTATGAAGGATTGGGAATGCCCGATTGTATTGATCAAGGGGAGGAAGCGGTCAAAAAAGTACTGGATTATTTAGAAATGAATAGAAAAGCGCTAAAAGAGGTTAACTAACAAGGTTAACCTCTTTACTTTTTCTTTGTTCTATGGTAACATTCCTTATACCATATGACTGAAATGTTCATTTAGTCAATTTGCGGGAGGAAGGAAAATGTCAGTGAATCGAAAGCAGCAAATTATTGAGGCTGCTACGCAATCTTTTTCGCTGTTTGGATATAAGGCGACGACGATGGATCAAGTGGCAAAGATGGCGAATGTCGGAAAGGGAACGATTTATACTTTTTTTAATAGCAAAGAAGACCTGCTCGAAGAAATTATTTCATCCGTTATTATTGAAATTAAAGAAGCAGCTGAGCAGTCGATCGATGAAAATCGTTCCTTTTTTGAAAATGTTCATCGTGCGCTATACCGCATTTTAGAGTTTCGCAAACAGCATCAGCTGACGATTAAGCTTTTGCAGGAAGTACGTGATATCGGCACTCCTACGGTTCAAGAGGTGCTGCATAAACTAGATGAGGCGATTCTTGCCTATATTCGCGATAAAATTGAAGAGGCCATGCAGAAGGGGGAAATTCGTCCATGTGATGCTGAAATCACGGCATTTTTAATGCTGAAAATGTATCTTGCGCTTGTGTTTGAATGGGAAAAAAAGCACGAGCCGCTCTCAAAAGAAAAAATTGCCGAATTATTTGAGCTATATTTTTTCAAAGGATTATCAAAATGATGGTCCTTCTTCTTTTTTGAAAATATGACTGAATGAACAAAATGGTCAGGTGTCTAAAAAGGAGGGAGACAATGAAAGAGTTTTCATTGTTGCTTCAGGAAATTAAGTCGATTGCTACCAATCGAAAAATATTGATTCCGATTATTGCTATACTCTTTATTCCATTAATGTACAGCGGAATGTTTTTATGGGCGTTTTGGGATCCGTATGGGCAGTTAGATAAACTGCCGGTTGCTGTTGTTAATCATGATAAGGGCGCTGTCTTAAATGGAGAAAAGCTGGAGATTGGCAACGAACTTGTGAAAAAGCTCAAAGAAAAAAACACGTTCGCATGGCACTTTGTGTCGCAAAAAGAAGCAAATAAAGGGTTAAAGCAGCGCAAGTATTATATGGTTGTCGAGATTCCTGAAAATTTCTCAGAAAACGCCACAACCTTACAAAATGAACATCCGAAGCAAATGGAGATTGTTTATAAGCCGAACGAAGGGATGAACTTTTTATCAGCACAAATCGGAAATAAAGCGGTTGAAGCAATCAAAGAGGAAATCTCCCGCACGGTAACGGCGACTTATGCAGAAGCAATGCTTGAAAATGTACAGAAGATGGCGAAAGGATTACAGGAAGCGAGCGCTGGTGCAAAACAATTAAATAATGGGATTTCAACTGCGGAGGACGGGGCCGTTCAATTGCAGAAGGGCCTTCATTCTGCACAAACAGGAGGCAGCCAGCTTCAGAAAGGGATTGGATCAGCCAAGACTGGGGCAGAAGCCATCAATCAAAACTTAACTTTCTTAGCGGAGAAGTCAGCTGCCTTTGAAAACGGGGTGAAATCGGCCAGTGAAGGTTCCCAGCGTTTAAATGACGGCCTTCAGCAGCTAAATGGCGGATTGGGAAGAATACATGAAGGTCAATCCCAACTGCTTAATGGAGCGAAGCAAACAGAAGGTGGCACAAAGAGTCTTTTGGAAGGAATTCAGCAATCACTGTCAGGGATGGAACAACTACAAGAAGCACTGCCATCGTTGACTAACGGCTCTCTACAGTTAAAGGAGGGAAGCGGAGAGCTTTCTGCATCATTGTCACAATGGCAGCAAGGGGCTGAAAGCACAAAGGATGGAGCGATGCAAGTCAGCAACGGACTGGAGCAAGTGGTAACCGAGTTAGATGGAATGATTGCTCAAGCACCAACTGAGGAGGAAAAAGCAAAATTACAAACGCTAAAAAATCACCTTCAGCCTTTATGGCAAGGAAGCAAACGAACAACGGAGGGAATCGGCCAGCTCACTGCTAGCGCCACGGCACTAAAAGCTGGAGCCGATCAGCTGGCAGAGGGAGCGCTTCAGCTTTATAGCGGGGAGAATGCCTTCAACCAAGGCTTTAAGCAAGTGATAGACGGTCAACAGAAGCTGGCAGAAGGAGCGAGCGCTCTTGTAGAAGGTCAAGGAAAAGTGATTCAAGGCTTAGCGGTATTAGAAGAAAAAACGGGAGAAGCGAAAGCGGGAACGGCTGATCTCGCCAATGGAAGCCATCAGCTCTCCAATGGTTTACAAGAGCTTGCGGATGGTTCAGGACGCTTAAAGGATGGAGCAAGCCAGTTAGCCAACGGATCTAGCCAGCTTGCCGGCGGTATGACAGCGTTAGAAAATGGCGCTTCCCAGTTTCTAACAGGAATGAATCGATTAACGGATGGATCGAATCAATTAGTCAATGGTATGGAAAAACTTGATAACGGATCGGGAGAACTTGCGCAAAAACTTACAGACGGGGCAAAAGAATCCAGAAATGTTAAAGCAAATAATGAAGTTTATCATATGTTTGCGGAACCAGTAAAGCTAAAAACCGAATCCATTCACCATGTGCCGAACTATGGAACAGGAATGGCTCCGTATCTTTTATCGCTTGGATTATATGTAGGAGCGCTTCTTTCGACTATTGTATTTCCGCTACGTTCACCAGCGGGCGTGCCGCGTTCTGGATTAAGCTGGTTCATTAGCAAATTTGGTGTGATGATGCTGATTGGGACAGTGCAAGCATTGCTTGCGGATCTGGTGCTGCTTATCGGATTAGGAGTCCATGTACAAAGCGCCCCGAGATTTATCATTTTTAGTATCATTGTCAGCTTTGCGTTTATGGCATTGATCCAATTTCTTGTCACAACGTTAGAGGACCCGGGCCGATTTATTGGAATTATCATTCTCATTTTGCAATTGTCAGCGAGCGCAGGGACGTTCCCTATTGAATTAGTTCCAAAGGCTCTGCAGCATGTAACGGCTTATTTACCAATGACATACTCCATTCAAGGGTTCCGATCTGTCATTTCCAGCGGAGATTTTTCCTTCATGTGGGAAAACGCGGCTATTCTTGCGATTTATCTAGTATTCGGTGCATTTAGCACAGCCTTATACTTCATATATTGGCATAAACGGAAATTTCATAAGACCGCAAAACAGATGACAGAAGCACCTCAGGCGTAACGGCCGAGGTGCTTTTGTCAAAAAATTTTGAGATTGCTAGTTGAATGTTTTTGGAAAGTTGATTATAATTCAAATATGAAAACGATTTCATTACCGCGAAAGGCGCGGCACTCCAACAAGAAAGGGGGTATGCAGCGATGCCAACGATTGAAGATGTAGCGAAGCTGGCAGGGCTTTCTCGGACAACTGTATCACGAGTGATTAACAATCATCCATATGTGTCAGAAGATAAAAGGAAATTGGTCATCGAAGCGATGGAGCAGCTCGGATATGTTCCGAATTCTTCGGCAAGAAGTTTGAGAAGTCAGAAAACAGATGTGATTGCATTATTTGTTCCAAGAATCATGAATCCGTTTTTTAGCCATTTAGTAGAGTCGATGGAAATTGCTGCTGCTGAGCATGGCTACCAGCTTATTATTTGCCAGACGAGATATTCGGCGGAAAAAGAATTAAATTATATGAATTTATTAAAGATGAAACAAGTAGACGGCGTCATTTTAGCATCTATGCAAAATGATTGGAACGTCATTGAACCGTTTTTAAACTATGGTCCAATCATTCTGTGCAATGAGTTTGACGAACAAGCGAACGTTCCATCCGTGATGCTTGATCAAGTAGAAGGAGGCTACATAGCGACAAAGCATCTGCTTGAACAAGGCCATCGCCGCATTGCGTATTGCCAAGGCGGAGCGCGCAGCAATGTCGCCAGCTATCGGGAAAGAGGATTTCGCAAAGCGCTTGCGGAATATAAAATTGAATTTAATGAACAATACGCATTCCGCAATGTGTTTCACAGCGAGGGCGGCCGGCGCGTGTTTCATGAAATGATGGCGCTTTCTGAACCTCCGACCGCCGTATTCACAGGCAGCGATGAAGTAGCCGCTGGAATTATTTCTGAGGCAAATAAGCATGGCTGCAGCATCCCTGAGCAGCTTGCCGTAGTAGGTTTTGACAATCAAGAAATTACGGAATTAATAGAGCCGACGATTACGACTGTATACCAGCCGGTTGAGCAAATGGCCCAGAAGGCGCTTGAAATAATGGTGGAAAAAATTCATTCCCGCAAATATCGATGTCGTGAAGTATATGAATTTCCGCTTGAATTGATCGTCAGAGAGTCGACGGTATCATCGAATAAACTGGTGACATTATAAGCCTTCAAGGTTTTGAAATCGATTTCTGAAGCTGTTTAGTACGATACGGGGGGGACACGTATGAAAAAAACGGTCAAACTATCTTCTGCTTTGTTAGCGCTTACATTCGGGTTAACGGCATGTTCTAGTGGCAACAGCGATCAAGGGGCTGATCAAAAGGAAACAAACAAAGGAGACTCATCAGACAAAAAAGTAACCATTGTGTATGCGCGTGGCCAAGATTCTACGAAAGCGACGGAAAAGGTGATTGAAGCGTTTGAAAAGGCTCATCCCAACATTAAAGTAGAGTTCCGCGAAATGCCCGCTGATACAGGCAAGCAGCACGACTCATATGTAACGATGCTGAATGCTCAATCAGCGGAAATTGATGTGATGGATCTTGATGTGGTTTGGCCTGCTGAGTTTGCTCAGGCGGGCTATACGCTGCCACTTGACCGTTTTATTGATAATGATGGTATCGATCTCAGCAAGTACAATCAAGGGGCGTTAGCGGCCGGTAACTTCAACGGAAAGCAGTGGGCGTTACCGAAATTTATTGATGCTGGAATGCTCTTTTATCGTACCGATCTTGTGCCTCAGGACAAAGTGCCAAAAACATGGGATGAATTATTAGCCATGGCGAAGCAATTAAAAGGAACAGGAGGCACCAAGTTTGGTTATTTAATGCAGGCAAAGCAATATGAAGGATTAGTATGTAACGCAGTCGAGTTTATTGCTTCCTATGGCGGCAAAATCGTGGATGAAAATAATAACGTTGTTATAAACAGCCCAGAAGCGATCAAAGGGTTGAAGAAAATGGTCGAAATTGTAAAATCAGATGCCGTGCCAAGCAATATTACGACATTCACAGAGCCTGAATCGCATACGGCGTTTATTGAAGGACAGTCCCCGTTTATTCGCAACTGGCCTTACCAATATGCACTGGCCAATGACCAAACTCAATCGAAAATCGTCGGCAAGGTTGGCGTAGCACCGCTTCCAGCGGGTGATAAAGGATCTGCCGCTACTTTAGGAGGTTGGATGACAGCCATTAACAAATATTCGAAACATCCGAAAGAGGCTTGGGAATTCGTAAAGTTTATGACGGGACCAGAGGGGCAAAAAATTTCAGCTATTTACGGCGGACTTGCTCCAACGCTTCCAGAGTTGTATAAAGATGCGGATGTGCTCAAAGCGAATCCATTCTTTGGTGAGCAAGGATTCGTTAATGCTCTTAATGCAGCGGTACCGCGCCCTGTTGTGCCAAACTATCCGGAAGTGTCAGAAATCATTCAAATCAATGTATCAAAAGCTCTTGCCGGAGAATTAACGGTTGAGCAAGCAGCTGCAAACATGGAAAAAGAAATTAAGGCAGCCTTAAACAAATAATTGTTGCTCAACGATTTGGTTAGCCTTCAGATCGCTGTTTGTTCAGCGCTGAAGGCTAATTATCCTTTATGGCATAGGAGGAGAACCGCATGAGGAACGGAAAACGCGCAGAACAAATATTAGGATATTCGCTTGTTGCTCCAGCGCTGCTGCTTATTTTAGCGGTGGCCATTTGGCCGGTTATTCAATCATTTTATTACAGCCTGTTTGATTATCGGTTAAATGATCCGACTAAATCTTCCATTCATCTGAATTATAGCCTTGATCTCGAAGGTTATTTACAAAATTATCCGTTTTTAAAAAGCTCTTTAACACAGGAAATGGCACAAGCAAATCCTGACGCGAAGAAAGCGCTGGTAGATGTCGAGGAAAAGCTGAAAAAAATGGATCAGACGATTCGCGCAGATCAGGAAGTAGCCAAACGCTACGATCAAGTGGATGAGGCTTTAAATAATTTCGAGTCACCAAGCGATGAGCTTAAAATGGTGGAGATTGATGAGGAAGCCGCCCGGCAGTTCCAAAATAACGTCCGAGAAGTAATCAAAACACTTTCTCAAATGAAAGAAGAGGGGAATTTAAAACAGGCAGATAAAATTGTCGGACTTGCTCAGGGATTAAAGGGAGTGGTTGTGGAACCGAATTTTATTGGCTGGCAGCATTACAAGGACAGCCTTGGTGATACGCGTACATGGAAAGCATTGTGGAATACCGCTTCTTTTACGATCATTTCTGTAGCGATTGAACTAGTCTTGGGATTAGGAATTGCCCTTTTAATTAACAAAACCTTCTTTGGCCGCGGATTAGTGAGGGCCGCCATTCTTGTTCCGTGGGCAATCCCGACAGCTGTGTCAGCATTAATGTGGAAATTTTTATATGATGGACAGAATGGGATTGTCGCGAAATATTTTGAGGATATTGGAATTGTTCATCGGATGGGGGATTTATTGACAACAGAAGTAGGAGCGATGTTTGCTGTTATTTTTGCTGATGTATGGAAGACAACTCCTTATATGGCCCTACTTTTGCTGGCCGGATTACAGACCATACCAAGCTCCTTATATGAAGCAGCCTCCATTGATGGGGCGACCAAATGGCAGCAGTTCACAAAAATTACGCTGCCGCTATTGAAGTCAAGCATTCTTGTTGCGTTACTATTCCGCACACTGGATGCCTTCCGTGTTTTTGATCTCATTTATGTGCTGACAGGCGGAGGTCCAGCGAATTCGACAGAAACGATTTCCATTTTGGCTTATAAAATGATGTTCTCGCAAACGAACTTTGGAGAAGGCTCTGCATTAGCCGTTATTGTCTTTATATGTGTTGCTCTTATTTCCATGATTTATATTAAACTATTAGGCGCGGACTTGCTCTCGGATGGCGCAAAAAAATAAAGGAGGGGTGAGACGATGTCTAAAAAAGCTGGACCATTATTTTATGTTTGTTTAGCCGTTTTTATCTTTTTTGTGATGTTTCCATTTTTATGGATTTTACTTAGTTCAGTGAAACCGTTGAGCGAGCTGTTTGGCGATCATGCGTTTCAATGGTTTACGAGCCATCCTACCTTTGAATCATACGTTTCTGTGTTTGTCAATTATCCATTTCTGCGATATTTGTGGAACAGCACAGTGGTTGCGACCATTACCACCGTGTATACGGTATTTGTGGCGGCATTTGCTGCCTATGCCATTGCACGTCTTGAATTTAAAGGAAAGGCCGTCATTCTCGGATTGGTCTTGGCCGTGTCAATGTTTCCGCAAATTGCGACGATTTCCCCCATTTACATGTTTGTTAAAAAATTTGGTTTAACGAATAGCTATTTAGGTTTAATTATTCCGTATACTACCTTTGCTTTACCATTGTCTATTTGGCTGCTTGTTACGTTTTTTAGAAAAATCCCATTTGATTTAGAGGAAGCAGCGAAAATGGACGGAGCTACGCCGATGCAAACGTATTTTAAAGTCATTTTGCCGCTGGCAGTACCAGGGGTATTTACAACTTCGATTCTTGTATTTATTGCTGCTTGGAATGAATTTCTATTTGCTTTGACGATCAACACAGCTGAAAAATATAAAACGGTTCCGGTTGGAATTGCGATGTTCCAAGGACAATATACGATTCCATGGGGAGAACTATCAGCTGCAACCGTGATTGTGACGGTTCCGCTCGTGATCATGGTATTATTATTTCAGCGGCGGATTGTCTCTGGATTAACATCTGGATCTGTAAAAGAATAAAAAAAGGATGCTCCTTACTAGCGAGCATCCTTTTTCTATTAATGATGATGGATCACGCCTAAACAGTCGTTGCATTTATTGCCGTAACATTCATGCTGCTCTTCGATTTCTTTTCCGCAATCTGTACATTTTTTAGGCGGAAGGTTTCTGAAAAATTCAGAAATTTTCATTAGCATGGGAATCGCCTCCGTTGATTTGTTATTTATATTGTATTATAACAGTGTTCAATAAGTCAATAACTGTTTTAAAACAAAATTCCACAATCGTGAAAAATGTTGGAGAATTATGTATGATATAAAAAAGACTACATATGTAGAGGTGAGTGATGATGAAAGTAACGGTCATTGGATATTGGGGCGGGTTCCCAGCCGCCAATGAAGCAACGTCTGGATATTTATTGGAATATGATGGATTTCGGTTATTAGTGGATTGCGGGAGCGGAGTGCTTTCAAAATTGCAAAATTATGTGTCAGTGGAAAAGCTAGATGCCGTCATCTTGTCGCATTATCACCATGACCATGTGGCCGATATCGGACCGCTCCAATATGCGTGGCTGATTAAGAAAAATCTCGGATTTTCATTGCCAGAACTGCCTATTTACGGTCATCCATTTGACTCGTTGGGTTTTGCGCGCCTCGCTCACAAAGAGATCACAAAAGCGGTCGCGTACGATCCAGAGAAACCGTTGGAAATCGGACCGTTTGCGATTCAATTTATGAAAACTGCGCATCCGGTGATTTGCTACGCCATGCGCATCACAGCGGGAGGCTTCACGGTTGTTTATACGGCGGATTCCAGCTACTTACCAGAGTTTGTGCCATTTTCGCAAAATGCCGACTTATTCATTTGTGAAAGCAACTTTTATGCGGGACAAAACGCGGCTCCAGCTGGTCACATGACAAGTGAAGAAGCGGCAGCCATCGCCCGCGATGCGAACGTAGGAACCTTGTTATTAACGCATTTGCCGCATTTCGGAGATCACGCGCAGCTCGTTCAGGAAGCAAAAACGATATTTGCCGGAACAGTAAAGCTTGCAGCGACAGGGCTTGTATGGGAAAGATAAACAAACGCACGAACTTTCTCCCTTTTGATTCCATCATAAAATGAAAAACAAGCAGTAAATAATGACTAGCTTTTGGAATGCGATAGAAGAAAAAAACGCAGGCTTTCTAGGCTGTTGAGATTTCTCGACAGCCTAGATTCATATATCTTGTTGATGATCGTATACAATCTAGCGGATCATTTGAACGGTTTTTCAAAACAATTGAATGATAGTGGCTAGCATCTTTGTGAATGCCGCTATTAGAATAACAAGAAAAAACAGATCGATAAAATGGAGGAGCGTGGCTTTTTTCTTGCGCTTCTCTTTTTTATAAAATATAATATATTTAGAATTTTTTTATTATTAAATGAATGATGATTCATTCATTGATTAAGCAGGGGAGAGGGTTTTATGAATTTATCGTGGCGATTGGCAGAGGTGGCCAAGCAGCTGCCACAGAAGAAAGCGTATGTGTTTGAAGGAGAAAGCTGTACATATCAAGAATTGCATGAACGAATCTCGCGGTTTGCGAGCGGACTAGCCAGCATGGGAGTTGGCAAAGGGGATCACATTGCGCTATTGCTTGGAAATTCGCCATACTTCATTATTGGATTATATGGAGCGTTGCGGACGGGAGCGACGGTCATACCGGTCAATCCGATTTATACGCCTGATGAAATTGGTTATATTTTAACCAATGGCGATGTGAAAGCGGTTATAGGCTTAGATTTGCTTGTTCCGCTATTTCAGAAAATGGAATCTCGCTTACCAAACATTGAGCATGTCATCGTATGTGACACACCGCAAGGAAAAGATCAGCCTATTTCATTCACCGGCAAAATGAAATCGTTTACAGACGTCTTAAAGGCTGGTGTGGCTGATTATCAAGGACCGCAGCTTGCTGAGGATGATACAGCGGTTATTTTATATACATCAGGAACGACAGGAAAGCCGAAAGGAGCGATGCTGACACATAAGAATCTGTATAGCAACGCGCAAGATACGGCCAATTATTTAAAAATAAACGAGAGCGATCGCGTGATTGCTACATTGCCGATGTTTCATGTTTTTTGTTTGACCGTTGCGCTCAATGCGCCGTTGATGAATGGCGGAACGGTGCTGATTGTTCCAAAATTCAGCCCTGCGAAAATCTTTCAGCTTGCTAGAGAGGAGAAAGCGACGATCTTTGCTGGGGTGCCAACAATGTACAACTTTTTGTACCAATATGAACACGGAAAAGCGGAGGATTTTCAAACATTGCGGCTTTGCATCTCTGGCGGAGCCTCGATGCCGGTGGCGCTGCTTAAAAATTTTGAACAAAAATTTAAAGTGATTGTATCAGAAGGATATGGATTGTCAGAGGCTTCTCCGGTTACGTGTTTTAATCCGCTTGATCGTCCGCGCAAACCGGGGTCCATTGGCTGCAGCATTTTACATGTGGAAAATAAAGTGGTGAACGAATTTGGCGAGGAAGTGCCAGTCGGAGAAGTCGGCGAATTAATTGTGCGCGGTCCGAACGTGATGAAGGGATATTATAAAATGCCGGAGGAAACGGCTCATGCACTTCGCAACGGCTGGCTTTACACCGGAGATTTGGCGAAAATGGATGAGGAAGGATATTTTTATATCGTTGATCGCAAAAAAGATATGATTATTGTCGGAGGATATAATGTTTATCCTCGCGAGGTAGAGGAGGTGCTGTACAGTCATCCGGACATTGTTGAAGCAGCGGTCATCGGCATTCCTGATCCCGATTTTGGAGAAGCAGTCAAGTGCTTTGTTGTATCTAAGAATGCCGATTTGACAGAGGAACAGCTGATCGAATATTGCCGGGAGCATCTTGCCAAGTATAAGGTGCCAAGCATGGTTGAATTTTTAGACGAAATTCCGAAAAATACAACCGGGAAAATTTTAAGAAGGGCATTGAAGGAGCAATTGACTTCACGCTAAGCGATATTCAAGCCCGTGGGTGATGGATTTAAATAGAAAGAGAAAGCGGTGTAAATGGGCTTGGCTGAAAAAAGTGCCGATCAATCGGTACTTTTTTTATTGAAAAACGCAAATCATTTACGGAAAATAAAGAAAGAAAGGAGGAGGAAGATGGACACAGCACTTACTGCACGAACGTTGTCCTCATTTCGCCAAGGGGTGCAAGCGGGGATGAGCATTGCAATCGGGTATATGCCGATTGCTTTAACATTTGGACTATTGGCGAAAACAACAGGATTGACGCTGTGGGAAACGGTGATGATGAGCGTGATCGTCTTTGCCGGGGCGTCGCAGTATATCGCTTTAAACTTGTTGACGCTTGGCACAGGCGGATTTGAAATTGTGTTGACCACCTTTATTTTAAATATTCGTCACTTTTTGATGGCGGCGGCATTGAATGAAAAAGCGGAGCAGGAATCGTTATGGAAAAAGGCGTTATATGCGTTTGGCATTACAGATGAAACCTTTTCCGTAGCGGCGATGAAACCGGGAAAAGTGAATGCCTCCTACATGTTGGGTTTAATTTTTGTATCTTATGGGAGTTGGGTGATAAGCTCAGGTGTTGGCCATGTAGTGGGAGAGAGACTGCCAAAAAGCCTTCAGGAAAGCATGTCGGTTGCTCTATACGCCATGTTTATCGGCTTGCTTGTCCCGACTTTAAAGAAGCAACGAAAAGTGATTTGGCTTGCTTGTTTAGCCGCTGCGTTCCATTCTATTTTGTTGCTGGGGCTTCATATGTCAAAAGGCTGGGCGATTGTCATCTCCACCTTGCTTGCTTCCGTACTCGTTCAATCTTTTGCCAAAGAAAGCGAGGAAAGCGACGATGCGCTATGACATTATTTGGATGATTATTGGAATGGGAATGGTTACGTATATTCCGCGCATGCTTCCGCTTGCTGTTTTTCATCGAGTGAAGCTCCCGCCGTTTTTGCAAGGGGTATTAAAAAACGTGCCATACGCGATATTAGGAGCATTAATTGTACCGGGAATTTTTTTGCTTGACGAGGATCCTTGGTTCGGCGTGCTCGGTTTTGTCAGTGCTGTTGTCGTGGCGTGGTTTGGTGCGAATATTATTATCGTAGTGCTTGCCTCTGTTTTAGTTTTAAGTGTTTATGCTGCCCTATAAAAAAGGAAGAGGGGGTCCCGAAGGTGTTCGCATAGCGTTCGTTTTTGGGCCCCTTTTTTGGATAAAGAGGAGAACTACACGTATTGTGAAAAAGGAGATCGTTGCCCTGATCGAGTACAGCACGTTGGATCGGGAACCAACGAAAGCGTGTGCAAAGGAGATCACCGAATTGAGGACATGATGTATGAGGAGGAGCTGGATGAGTGGATTGGCGCCAAAGGCAAAGACACGAAAACCATCCGCAACAACGGCAGGGGATTCGGGAACGGCTGTCCACGGAAGAAGAGGCGGCGACGTACCGAAAACGGACAATCGAAAAGGACCCGGTGTTTGGGCCAATCAAGTGCAACCAGCAATTTCAGCGATTTTGGTTAAGAGGGCTCCCAAAAACCACCTTGGAATGAGGGCCACCATTTGAGAAAGTGGGCGGCTACAACCGATCCAACTAAAGAAAAAACAGGATCAAATTCAGAAATAAGGAGCCATTCCTGCTTCAAAAAAGAAATAAATAATCAAGTAGTAAAAAAGAGGCGGTTCCCAAAGGGGCGTTTTAACGACCTTTTGAGACAGCCTCTATTTGATTTTGTCCATAATGGTCTCGTAAACTTCTTCGTATTGAAATCCTTTTTTGCCCATTCCAAATTGCTCAATGACACGGTTGTTTTCATCGAGCAGGTATGTGCGAGTTGTATGAATGAGCATGCCGTTGCCGGGGTCGCGATATTGGAAATCAAAGGCGTCGGCTACTTTTTTTGTATCGCGTTCACTTCCGCGAAGCAAAATCCATCCTTTGTCATTTGGCGAAATGTGAAAAGTTTTAGCGTATGCTTGAAGCTTTGCCGCTGTATCGCGCTTCGGATCAATGGTGATGGTAATAAACTCGATTTTATTTGGAAATACATGCTGCTGCTCTAATTTTTGACGCAGCTTCGTCATTTCGAATGTCGTATTTGGACAAATGTCTGGACAATTTGTATAAATAAATTCGAGCAGCCGCATTTTTGGTGTCATTTTATTGAATGAATATTCTTCCCCCCATGCCGTTTCCATGGTTATGTTGTTTGGCAGCTTCATTTGCCATTGCCGGTATATGGAAACATAAAAAATCCCGATACCAATGCATACAGCAAGCAAGATGCCGAACATCCAATATATTTTTTTCAACAGCTTCACCCTCCCTTATTTTCCATGATACATGAAAAAGTAAGGAAAAACGAATAATGATTTTGAACTTTATCTGACGTTCTAATTCATCCAAAAGAGACTACACTAATGATAAGGAATGTTGTCCATTCGAAGGGGGAATTTGATGAAAAAAATGATCTATTGGTCGGTGTTGATTTATGTGTTGTACTGTGCAGGTATCGCGCTGTATTTATTTTGGTTTTCTGATGCGTCCATTCCGACTGAATGGCGGGGAACGCGTGCAGATCCATCCAGCTTTTTAACATCAGGAGAGCAGCATTTGAGCGAGCGGTATTCCGATTTGAAAAATTTTTTATATTTTGCCTCTATTCCTTATGATTGGTTTGTTTACTTATTGATTTTACTGCTGGGAATCTCCAACATGCTGCAGAAATGGGCGCAGCGTGCCACAAAAGCATTTTGGGTGCAAACCGCGCTTTATGTATTTTGGTTGTCGCTGATCATCACAGCTGCCGCCTTGCCATTGGAGTTGGCAAGCTATCATTTTTCTCGAGCCTATGGAATCAGTACGCAATCCATGTCTAGCTGGCTTCGAGATGAAGTCACTGATTTTTTGATCAGTACGCTGCTTCTGTTTTTCGTCATCACGGTTTTGTATGGGTTGATTCGTCGCTTTGAAAAAAGATGGTGGTTTTTTGCTTGGTTGATATCGATTCCATTGACCATCTTTTTGATGTTTATTCAACCTGTTGTCATTGATCCATTATACAATAAGTTTTATCCACTAAAGAATCACGCGCTTGAGGCGGAAATTTTATCATTGGCACAACAAGCGCATATCCCAGCTGACCATGTATTTGAAGTCAATATGTCTGAAAAAACCAATGCACTGAATGCATATGTGACAGGCATCGGTTCCCATGCGCGCATTGTGTTGTGGGATACAACGGTTGAACGGTTAAAACAGGAAGAAGTACTGTTTATTATGGCCCATGAAATGGGGCACTACGTAATGAAGCATATATACTGGGGTATAGCAGGGTCCATCGTGCTGGCTTTTTTTGGACTATGGATGGTCAGCCGCTTGATGAGCTGGGCTCTTGCTAAATGGAGAAAGCATTTGCGTATAAAAGCGGTGGGAGAATTAGCTTCCTTGCCGCTGCTTTTACTCATCATGTCGCTGCTCCAGTTTTCTGTTACGCCTTTGACTAATATGGTGTCAAGATATGAAGAGCATGCGGCTGATAAATATGCGGTTGAATTAACAGAAGATGCAGATGCCGGGATTTCCACATTTCAAAAACTGGCCAAAGCTGGACTTAGCGAGGTGTACCCACCATATCTAGTGAAAATTTTTCGCTATACACATCCGACCATTTTTGAAAGGATCGTGTTTTTAGAACAGCAAAAATCAGAGAATGGGCATAAATGAAAGTTCTATTTATGGATAAAGCTTGGTCCTTCCATGAAATTTGTGTTCTTTTAAACATCATCCACTGATTTCTTTGCTGAGTCTTGAATTTTTCGGTGATATTATCTGCAGGCAGAAAGTGTTTCACTTTCTGCTTATTTTTTAAAAAAATTTCAAAAAAATAGTTTTCTTTTCGGTTGTTCTGTTATATAATAACAACAGAAAAAACATTATTTGTATTATAACAAAAAGGAAGGTGGGGGATATGGAGACGAAAATATCGCGACTTCATGCAAATGGACGCATAAAAAAGAGGTAGAAACCATTTTGACAGATGAGCCCTCCAAATGTACGGAGAAATAAGAGGGCGATTTTGGTTGGAAAAGAAGGAAATTGTTTGAGCAAAGAAAGAAAAAGCATCAAGAAATGGATGATGGAAAGATTGTTAAATTCCCCAGAAGAAACTGTTCATATCGGCAACCGCGAGACCCATTTCTAAAGATCTGCTAGACTAGCATATTGAAATTGCGGAGCCGGCGGATCGCCAAATGATGATTGACGCGCTCTATTCCGGGGCAAAGGGGGGTATGGTTGATTTGGAAGATGTTTATTCTCCGACATAAGAAAACGGACAGCAAAGACACCAACCCACTTACGAGACACCACCGTATGATCACTTATGAATCTCCAGAAGGAAAACTCTATTTATGAGGGAAGAGACCGCTGTGCTGAAGGGTTCGTCCGCACGGCTGGTATTCTGAAGAAAAGCATCTCACACTTGATGGAAATTTACTTTCTATAAAAAAGTTAGTTCAACTTTAACAAAAATGGCTTAGTTCATATTTTTATTCGCTGAAAATAGAAGGCCATTTTGAGGATCTTACTGAAAAAAAGAGGGGGAAGGGAAAATGACACGTGATGAAAAAGTGAGACAATTGCAAGAAAGCTGGAACACGGAGGAACGATGGAAAGGGATTGAGCGCCCTTATTCTGCAGAAGATGTGATCAAGTTGCGCGGTTCGATCGATATCGAATATACGCTTGCTCGCCGGGGAGCAGAAAAGCTTTGGAATTTGCTTCATACAGAGAATTATGTGCATGCGCTTGGTGCATTGACTGGCAATCAAGCTGTTCAACAAGTAAAAGCGGGATTAAAGGCGATTTATTTAAGCGGCTGGCAGGTAGCGGCTGATGCCAACTTAGCTGGACAAATGTATCCGGACCAAAGCTTATATCCTGCCAACAGCGTGCCACATGTCGTGAAACGGATCAATCAAGCGTTACAGCGGGCGGATCAAATTCAACATCTAGAAGGAAGCGGTGATATCGATTATTTTGTTCCGATTGTAGCAGATGCGGAAGCGGGCTTTGGCGGGCAGCTGAATGTATTTGAATTGATGAAAGCGATGATTGAATCAGGAGCAGCAGCGGTACATTTTGAGGACCAGCTTTCTTCTGAGAAAAAATGCGGTCATTTAGGCGGAAAAGTATTATTGCCTACGCAAACAGCGGTACGCAATTTAATTGCAGCGCGTTTGGCGGCGGATGTTATGGGAGTTCCAACGGTGCTAATCGCTCGCACGGATGCAAATGCCGCTGATTTAATTACAAGTGATATTGATCCGCGCGATCAAGATTTTATTACAGGAAAACGCACACCGGAAGGGTTTTACCGCACAAAAGCAGGATTGGATCAAGCGATTGCTCGCGGCCTAGCATATGCACCATATGCCGATTTAATTTGGTGCGAAACAAGTGAACCGAATTTGGAAGAAGCACGCCGTTTTGCTGAAGCTATTCATGAGAAGTTTCCTGGAAAGCTGCTTGCGTATAACTGCTCTCCATCATTTAATTGGAAAAAGAAATTGGATGCTGAAACAATTGAGAACTTCCAAGTGGAGCTTGGAAAAATGGGTTACAAGTTTCAATTCGTTACATTGGCAGGATTCCACGCCCTCAACTACAGCATGTTTGAATTGGCACGCGGATACAAAGAGCGCGGTATGGCGGCGTATTCCGAATTACAGCAGGCAGAATTTGCAGCTGAAAAATACGGTTATACAGCAACTAGACACCAGCGTGAAGTTGGAACAGGATATTTTGATGAAGTATCCCAAGTCATTTCCGGGGGACAATCGTCAACGGTGGCACTTAAGGGATCGACAGAAGAAGAACAATTCACAACAGCTTAATCATAGAAATGTAAGGAAATACGGGGGATTATATAGAGAAAATAATAGAGAGAAAAGCTCGCGTCTATGCGAGCCTTCAAGTTGTAGACAAAGTCATCATTGACTTTGTCTACAACCATTTTAATATCCTTTATTGATGGCATGGTTTCACATCGGACTCGTTTGAAAGCGCTTGGCAGATAAGGAACACAGCTGAGTGAAGACGTGAATGGAACCAAAACATTCATGAGTGGATGTACGAGGCCTGTGACGCAGGATGAAAGCATTTGTCAGCAGTCAAAAGGTTCGCAGTCGATGCGAACCTTTTGCATGTTTAGCGAAAAATGAAACATGATAACATCAGGAGGTGTTGACAAATGCAGAATAGCCGAAAGGAATTGCCGCTTGATTCCGTGCTCAATCCCGAAGTAAGAATAAGCACCGATTTTCATTTTTATCAAGCGTTTTTCGATGAGGTTGGATATGCAGATAGCTCAAATGCAGAACATAAAGCGATCAAACAGGCAAACGAGTATTTGGCAGAGGAAGAGAGGTACCCCGTTTTTTATTATTCATGAGCGATTTTTTAATCGCTCTTTATTTTTTGAAAATATAGAAAAATATAGATGTAAATGGTATGATGAAGATGTACAAGTCATTTTAATCGATGTGAGAGGTGAACGATTTCAATGAAAGTAAACGAATTTATTGTATTAAATGACTTCATTGTGAGCCGCTACACAATGGTCATTTTGCCTCATCATTTTCATGACCATCATTACACAAAAGTCATTGAAGAAGACGGAGAATACATCGTCAAGATGAAGCCGATTGAGATTATTTCCCGCAGCTGCTATTACTACGGCTCGAGCTTAAAAGGTAGAAAGGAAGGAACAAAAGAAATTATAGGCATTACCCACAAGCCTCCCATTGCGATTGAACCACTGAATGAAATTTATGTGTTTCCTACAACATCTCCAAATGATATACGATGCGTATGGATTTCGCATATGCACGTGCTCAAATACGAACCCTCTCGCGGCGACACAACAACCGTATATTTTAAAAACGATAAAAGTGTTTGCCTTGATATTTCCTACTATTCGTTTGTCAACCAACTTTATCGCACAGCCCAGCTGCGCACGAAGCTATCTGAAAGAATGGAAGCGCGTGAACGAAAAATGCAGTATTTGTTTAGAATGGATCAAACAAAAGACTGGTTGTCATGAATTTTTAATCTTGAGAAATCCCCACGTTCCATTACGTGAAGGGCAAAATTCCAACGATCAGGATGAATGGCAGTGGGCATAGGTGAAATGGATTGTATTCCCTGAACTATTGTACTACTATAGAAACAAAGGTTCTTTGCCGATAGCTGGGGGAGCAGAGAGAATCTAGACGAAAACCAAGCGCTTCAGTCTTTGCGTAATACCGTATCAAAATTTTCGATTGGTTGAATATGTATCATCACGCAACGGGAAGTTACGATGAGGGAGACGAAAAAGGCTTCGTCGTGAGACTCAAGAAACACTCACTTCTAGAAGTGATGATTCGTTTAGAAGTTGTTAAAATTCTCTCTATTTATATTCCCCGCGTAACCGTGTAAAATAAGATTGTTAGCAACAATGTAAATGGGGAGTATTCATGGACATCGAAGCATTAAAGCACTGGTTTACATTAAAGCATGTATTAGAATTACTGGAACATTACCGCTCGTTTGGGATGCTGCCCGGGGTTATCGTTACGCTGTTAGAGTCGTTTTTTCCGATTCTTCCGATGTTTGTATTTGTGATGGCGAACGCGGCTGCTTTTGGGCTTTGGCAAGGAATTATGATTTCGTGGATTGGCGCTTGCCTCGGATCCATTTGTGTTTTTTTACTTGCTCGAAAAATAGGCCAGAAACGGTTTTTTCATTTTTTGAGCCGTCATCAAAAGGTGAAAAAACTGGTGGATTGGGTGGAGCGCCACGGATTTGGCCCATTGTTTTTACTGTTTTGTTTTCCGTTTACACCATCGGCGATTATCAATGTCGTGGCTGGACTAGCCCGCGTTAGCCGCCAGCAGTTTATTTTAGCCGTACTTCTCGGCAAAATGGTGATGATTTTTATGATTAGCTTTATTGGCTATGATTTGGCGGCTTTGGCCAAACAGCCGCTTCGCACAGTAGCGGTCATTATCGCGATTTTCCTTTTATGGTATGCAGGGAAGAAAGTAGAAGCGAGGTTTTCATTGACGGAAAAAACAGATAAAAAAGACTCTTAAGCTGGGTGGGCGGTGTGATGAGCAAATGGCCAATTTATCGGAGAAGATCGGTTATATGGACAGTTAGTCTGACACTGGTTTTTTTTGCGCGGTTTTTATTGTTTACTAACTATGTAGTTGAAGGAGAATCGATGATGCCCACGCTGCAGGACGGCAATTTCTTAATCGTGAAGAAATTTGGCAGCATCCAGCGTTTTGATATTATCGTGTTCCATGCCAATACGCAAAAGGATTATGTCAAGCGTGTTATCGGTCTTCCTGGCGATCGCATCATGTATAAAAATGATGTGTTATACATTAATGGGAAGCCGATAGAAGAACCGTATTTGCAGCGATATAAACGTAAATTGGTTAATGGAAAACTCACCGGGGATTTTACGCTTCAAGAAGTGACCGGGAGAAAGACGGTTCCCCCTGGCTATGTGTTTGTCTTAGGCGATAATCGTTTAGTCAGCTGGGACAGCCGCCATTTTGGCTATGTGAAAATGAACCGAATTGTTGGAAAAGTTAATGCGCGCTGCTGGCCTTTTCGTGAGATTAGCATTCAGTTTTAAAGGTATTCATCGAAACAAGCGTTCAATGAATACCTTTTTTACTTTGACAGATGACGATTTCCCACGATCTCCCTCTTTTAAACAAACGAACATATGTGCTAAAATAAGAAGGACAATGGAAAATAAAGGTGGTGATAGCATGTCGCTTCGCTTTATGATTGGAAGATCAGGGACCGGCAAAACGACAGCATGTTTAAACGAAATTCGTGAGAAGCTGAAGGAGCAGCCGATGGGCTCTCCCATCATTTATCTTGTGCCAGAGCAAATGACGTTTCAATCAGAATATGCGTTGATTCGCACACCGGGACTGGACGGGATGATTCGCGCACAGGTGCTAAGCTTTACGCGATTGGCCTTTCGCGTGCTGCAAGAAACTGGGGGAATGAGCCGCTATTATTTAAATCAAACGGGAGTGCGCATGCTGCTAAGGAAAATTATTGATAAGCATAAGGATGAGCTGATTTTATTTGCCCGCGCGGCTGATAAGCATGGCTTTATTGAGCAGCTAGAAGAAATGCTTATTGAGTGCAAGCGTTATTGTATTACACCGGAGCAACTGCTGGAAACAGAAACGCAGCTGCGCCAAAATGCCACCTCGGCCGAAAAAGTATTAGCGGACAAGCTAAAGGATTTACAGCTTATCTATCGCCAATTCGAACGGGATTTAATGAATCGGTATGTGGATTCGGAAGATTACTTGCGCTTTTTGGCTGAAAAAATTCCGCATTCCCGCTACATACAAGACGCGGAAATTTACGTGGACGGGTTTCATCATTTTACACCGCAAGAATATATGGTTCTTGAGCAATTGTTATGTTTCGCTAAGCGCGTGACGGTCGCTTTAACGGTGGATGAGCCTTATAATGAACAGCTGCCGAATGAGCTACATTTGTTTCGCATGACAGGTAAAACATACTATGAGTTGCGAAATATAGCCCTTTTAAACAACGTTCTCATTGAACCGATCAAGTTTTGTCAAGAGAATGTAAGGCATCCGTCGTTATCGCTTCGCCATTTAGAAGCGCATTATGATACGCGCCCTTCTTTGCCCTTTACTGGGGAGGCCGGTGAAATTCAATTATGCCAAGCATCACATCGCCGGGCAGAGATTGAAGGAATTGCTAGAGAAATTATTCGGCTTGTGCGCGAGGAAGGGTATCGATATCGGGATGTCGCTCTATTGGTACGAAATTCTGATGACTATCGCAATCTATTTCAAACTGTTTTTGTTGATTATGAGATTCCTTACTTTATTGATGAAAAGGAGCCGATGGGAAATCATCCATTTATCGAACTGATTCGTGCAAGCTTGGATGTGATTCAGACAAACTGGCGGTATGAAGCCGTGTTTCGGGCGGTAAAGACCGATTTCTTTTTTCCGCTAGAGAGCCATGTGCAAACGATGCGAGAAGCAATGGATCAGCTGGAAAATTATGTGCTTGAACACGGAATTTATGGAGCGAAATGGAGGCAGAACTGGGTGTACCGGCGCTATCAGGGACTTGAGGAGATCGCGGCGCCGCAAACAGACGAAGAAAGAAACTACGAGGAAAAGCTAAATGTGTGGAGAGAAATGGTCGCCTCCCCGCTCCTGACGCTGCAAAAACGATTACAAAAAGCGAAAAATGGGCGGGATATGTGCGAAGCCCTTTATTTATATTTTGAACAATTGCAGATTCCTAAAAAGCTGGAGAAGCTGCGTGATGAAGCTGAGGCAAAAGGGCAGCTGCTGGAAGCCCGGCACCATGAGCAAGCGTGGGGGGCAGTCATGGAACTGCTTGACCAGTATGTAGAAATATTAGGGGAAGAGACGATGCCCCTTCAGTCATTTGCCGCTTTGATGGAAACAGGGCTTGAGAGCCTGGAATTTTCACTTGTACCGCCAGCGATCGACCAAGTATTGATTGCTCACTTTGACCGTTCGCGTCTAACAGATATGAAGTGTATATTTATCATTGGTGCGAATGATGGGGTGATTCCTTCGCGAAAAAGCGCGGATGGCGTATTATCTGAGCAAGACCGCGAGCTGCTGCATCATTTTTCGGTACATGTCGCTCCAACAAGCCGGCAGCAGCTGCTAGATGAGCCGTTTGCGATCTATATGGCGTTGGCTAGCCCAAAGGAACGGCTTTATATTACGTATCCGCTTGCTGATGAAGAAGGAAGAACGTTGCTGCCATCTGTGCTGATTAAAAGAATAAAAGAAATATTTCCTGATGTGCAAGAAAAGAGATGGGGCGGTGAACCTTTTACATGGCCGCTTCCGGAACAGCTCTCACTCATTACCAATTATTCAGCAACGCTTGGAGCTCTTGCGGTTCAGCTTCATGCATGGAAACGGCAATATCCGATCGAGCCCATTTGGTGGGATGTATATAATCTTTATGCAGGTCATAACGACTGGAATGAACGGGCTAATAGAGTCATTCAAGCGCTGTTCTATGAAAACAAAACGAAAAAATTAAAGAGAGAGATTAGCAGAAAACTATACGGACGGACATTAAGAGCAAGCGTTTCGCGAGTGGAGCAATTCAATCGCTGTCCATTTGCTCATTTTGCCTCATACGGGTTGCGCTTAAAAGAACGCAATGTTTTCCGGCTCAAAGCCCCAGACATTGGTCAATTATTTCATCATGCTTTAAAAATGATGACAGAGCGTATTCGCGCAGAACATCTAGATTGGGCACAGCTTTCTAAAGAGCAATGTGAACAATTATCCTATGATGCGGTCGAACAAATCGCTCCGTATATCCAGCAAGAAATTTTACTTAGTTCGCATCGTTACCATTATGTGAAGCGGAAATTGCATCACATTATGTCAAGGACGGCAAGCGTGTTGAATGAACAAGCAAAAATGAGCGGATTTGCCCCGTTGGAGGTGGAGCTGCAATTTGGCGACAAAGGGCCTTTGCCTCCGTTGACTTTTCCGTTGGCCGACGGAACGGTCCTTGAGCTTGTCGGTCGAATTGACCGCATTGACCAAGCCAAAAGTTCAAAAGGCATTTTATTGCGCATTATTGATTATAAGTCAAGCAGTCAAAAACTAGATTTTACAGAAGTTTATTACGGGCTTGCCCTGCAAATGCTTGCCTATTTGGATATTGTGATTGAATTTGCAGAGTATTTGGTCGGATCGAAGGCTTTGCCGGCAGGTGTGCTATATTTTCATATCCATAACCCGATTATCAAAAGCAAAAATGTGCTTCTAAAAGAGGACGAAGCAGAACAAAAAATTTTTGAAAGCTTTAAAATGAACGGTTGGTTGCTTGATGACCAAGAAACGATCAAATTAATGGACCAAACGCTTGATGCAGGAAAAGGTTCAGCCGTTGTTCCAGTAAAAATCAATAAAGATGGCTCTATTTCCAAAAACTCATCTGTGATTTCAGAGACTGATTTTGCTTTGTTGCGTCAGCATGTGCGCACCATTTTTCAGCAGGCTGGATTGCAAATCATCGATGGAGTGGTCGATATTGCTCCGTATAAACGAAAAAACGAGACAGCTTGCCAATATTGTGAATTTCGGACGTTCTGTCAGTTTGACGAATCGATTGAGCAAGATCGCTACCGGATCTTAAAGAATAAGAAAATGGAACAAATGAAGGAAGAATAGGAGGGAATCGCAATGGACATCATCCTTCCACCAAAGCCGCAAGGAGAGCAATGGACAGATGAACAGTGGCGCGCCATTGTCACGAATGGAGCTCATACGCTTGTAGCGGCCGCTGCTGGTTCAGGGAAAACGACGGTTCTTGTTGAGCGAATCATTCAAAAAATATTGGATGAGCAGCATCCAATTGATATTGATCGACTGCTTGTGGTGACATTTACGAATGCAGCGGCGGCTGAAATGCGCCAGCGGATTGCTGAGAGGATCGAAAAAGCGATCGCCAAGGAACCGCATTCCCTTCATTTGCGCAGACAGCTCAGCCTGCTGCCAAAAGCAGCCATTTCCACGATTCACTCGTTTTGCTTAGATGTTATTCACAAATATTATTATTTAATCGATCTAGACCCTGTGTTTCGCATTGCTGATGAAACGGAAATCGAGCTAATCAAAGAGGAAACCATTGAAGAATTGTTTGAAGAACAATACGGGAAAAAGGAGAACGACATGTTTTTAAGTGTCGTTGACCGTTATACGAGCGACCGGACTGATGTTGGTTTGCAGACGATTGTGCTTTCCTTATATGAATTTGCCCGCTCGCATCCTTATCCGAGGGAGTGGCTTGATCGGCTTGTGGACATGTATCATGTTTCGGCTCATACGGCAATTGAAGAGCTTCCATTTGCGCCTTATTTGCTGCAATACATCGAGTTTCAGCTGCAGGCGGCTAAACAGATGATTGAGCGCGCGCTTGTGATGGCAGAACATCCGGCAGGTCCTCATTATTTACGCGATACGCTTGCGAGTGATATCCTACAAATTCGCGAGCTGGAGGAAACGAAAAAGCATTCATGGCAGCGACTTCACGAGGCGATTCATTCATTGACGTGGGCAACAGCAAAGCGGAAGCCGAAAAATGGAGAATATGATGAGCAGTTGGTTAGCGAAGTGAAATCCTTGCGCGATAAAGCGAAAGAAAAAGTCAAGGAAATAAAGGAAGAGCTCTTTTCTTTTAAACCAGAAACATGGCTGCACCATTTGCAAGAGATGAAGCCGGTGATTGAAACGATCGTAGATCTTGTCAAAGAGCTGGCCGATCGTTTGCAGGCCAAGAAAATAGAAAAGGGAATTGTCGATTTTTCTGACTTGGAGCACTATTGCTTGCAAATTTTACGGCATCCGTCATCGACAAGCGATCAATTGCTTCCTTCTGATGCCGCGCTTGATTACCGAGGACAATTTGCAGAAGTGCTGATTGATGAATACCAAGACGTTAACATGGTGCAGGAAATGATTTTGCAGCTTGTGATTCATGATGATGAAGCAGCGGGTAATTTGTTTATGGTGGGAGACGTGAAGCAATCCATTTACCGCTTTCGTTTGGCTGAGCCATTTTTATTTCTCAAGAAGTATCAGCGTTTTTCAAACAGTGGCGGCAATGGAGGCATTCGCATCGATTTGGCGCAAAATTTCCGCAGCCGTCCAGAGGTTTTAGATGGGACGAACTTTGTTTTCAAACAAATTATGGGGGAGACTGTCGGCGAAATTGTGTATGAGGCTGACGCAGAACTGCGCTTTGGAGCAAGCTACTACCCTGAGAAAAGCATGCCTGTCGAGTTGGTGTTGATTGATAAAGCAGATAACGATCATGCGACGGAAAGTGAAAATGAATCGCAGCAGGATGAACAGCAAGAGCTTGAAAATGTTCAGCTTGAGGCTCGCTGGATCGCCCAAAAAATTAAGGAAATGATTGAAACGCCTTTTTATGTCTATGATCGTCATCTAAAGCAAGAAAGGCGCGTAATGTACCGAGATATTGTCGTCTTATTGCGTTCCATGCCGTGGGCGCCGCAATTGATGGAAGAATTTCGCAAGCAAGGCATTCCTGTGTACGCGGAGCTTTCGACGGGATACTTTACGGCAACAGAAGTGTCAGTGATGCTGTCGGTGTTAAAGGTCATTGACAATCCGTATCAAGACATTCCGCTCGCTTCTGTTCTTCGTTCGCCGATTGTTGGGTTAGATGAAAACGAGCTTTCTCTTTTGCGTCTTGAAAGACCGAAAGGAGCTTTTTACGAAGCGTTTTTGGCGTTTTTAGAAAAACGGCCGGCCATGGATCAAGAAGCAGCGCTTCAAAAAAAAATCGCGTCTTTCGCTGCACACCTACAAGAGTGGCGTACGATGGCGCGGCAACATTCATTAGCAGAATTGATTTGGCGCGTCTATCGCGATACTAGCTTTTATGATTTTGTCGGTACGATGCCTGGAGGAAAACAGCGGCAAGCCAACTTGCGTTTTTTATATGAAAAATCGCGACAATTTGAACAAACTTCGTTTCGCGGCATTTTTCGTTTTCTGCGTTTCATGGAACGGATGCAGGAGCGCAAGGATGATTTCGGTGCCGCTCGTTCTATAAGCGAACAAGAGGATGTTGTACGGCTTATGACGATTCACAAGAGCAAGGGGCTTGAGTTTCCGATCGTCTTTGTGGCTGGTTTAGGAAAAAGTTTTAATACACAAGATTTGCGCAAGAGTTATTTAATGGACAAAGATTTGGGATTTGCCGCCCATTTTGTTCATCCGCGCCTGCGTGTCAGCTATCCGACCATTGCCCAGCTGGCATTGAAACGAAAGCAGGAACTGGAGCTTCTTGCCGAAGAGATGCGCATCCTATATGTCGCTTTGACGCGGGCGAAGGAAAAATTGTTTTTAGTAGGAACGGTGAAGAAACTAGAAAACGAGAAAAAACGGTGGCAGTCTGTTTGTGTGCACAGCGAGTGGCTACTGCCTGACTATATTCGAGCTTCTGCTAGATGCTATTTAGACTGGATCGGCTATTCGCTTGTCCGGCATGCTGATGCCGTTTGCTTGCATGATGGATTCACGGTGGAAAATGACATTTTTGCCCATGGATCGAAATGGAACGTGCAAGCTGTTTCTGCTGCTGAAATCGATAGAGAAATAGAAAATGCTGAACAGCAGGAAGCGCAAATAACGGAACAGCTTCGCAAAGGGGAACGCGTGCCGCTTCAGAGCGAATGGCATGACGAGATCGTTCGCCGCATGAATTGGCTTTATCCTTATCCGCTTTCGACCACTTCGAGAGCCAAACAGACGGTATCGGAATTGAAGCAGCAGCGTGAAACGTTTGGAGCCTATGGAGATGAAGCTTTTCTTAAGCCGTTTCGTACCGGAATCATGGATCGGCCGCGTTTTATGCAGGCGAAACAACTCTCTTCCGCGGAAAAAGGAACGGCGATGCATTTAGTGATGCAGCATATCGATTTAAAAAGCGATATAACAGAAGGAAGAATTCGTGAGCAGATCGCCAAGCTGCTTCAGGGTGAATGGTTGACAGAAGAACAAGCAAAGGAAATCGATATGGCTAGCATTCTTGCTTTTTTCCAAACCGATATCGGCCGTCGCTTGCAAAAAGCATCGTATGTTGAGCGTGAGGTGCCATTTAACTTAGCGTTGCCAGCTAAGGAGACGTATGGACAATGGAAGGAAAACGAGGAAACGGTGCTGGTTCAGGGCGTCTTTGATTGCGTATTTCAGGATGAAAAAGGCTTTGTCCTTATTGACTTTAAAACGGATCGAGTTCAGTGGGCTGATGATGTATCGGCTCTTATTGAAAAACGCTATCGTGTACAAATGGAACTATATCGTTTGGCCATTGAGCGAATCTGGAAAACGCACGTCGATGAATGCTATATCTATGCTTTTGACGGGGCAAAATTGGTTTCCATGTAGGAGGGAAGGCTTTGCGAATTTTGCATACAGCCGATTGGCATTTAGGGAGAACATTAGAAGGAAGAAGCCGGCTGCGAGAACAAGAGCAATTTTTAGATGAATTGGTCTCCATTGTTGAAGAAGAAAAAATTGATGCTGTGCTGATGGCTGGCGATGTTTTTGATTCGGTGAATCCGCCAGCAGCCGCAGAACAGTTGTTTTATGAAGGGATTGCTAGGCTATCAAATGGCGGACGGCGTCCGGTGGTCGTGATTGCAGGCAATCACGACCATCCGGATCGTTTAGCCGCTGCTTCGCGGCTGGCGGCTTCTCATTCGATCACCTTGCTTGGTTTGCCCACGATGAGAGGGCAAGAAATCTATATTCCGACATGCGGGGAAACGTTGTTGTTAGCCGCGCTTCCATACCCATCAGAATCAAGGCTAGCCCAGCTGTTGGCTGCTGAAAACGATGAGAAACTATTACGAAAAAAATATGATGAAAAGGTAAAGGAAATTTTCACTGTGATGAATCAGCAATTTCGGCACGATACGGTGAATATCGCGATGAGCCATTTATATGTGGCGGGAGGTGAGCCGTCTGATTCGGAGCGGCCAATTGAAGTCGGAGGGGCTTATACGGTATCGGCCCATTGTTTTCCAGACCAGGCTCAATATGTGGCGCTAGGGCATTTGCATCGGCCGCAAAACGTTAAACAAGCCGCAATGCCGGCGCGCTATTCGGGTTCTCCGCTTGCCTATAGCTTTTCTGAAGTGGGCTATACCAAATCGGTCACGATTGTGGATGTTCATCCCCAAAAGGAAGCGAATGTGTCAGAGCTACCGTTGTCATGCGGCAGACCGCTTGCCAAGTGGAAAGCGACCGAAGGCTTGGCACAGGTTTATCGCTGGCTTGAGGAAGGAAAAGACCGCAATGCTTGGATTGATTTGGAAATTTATGTTGAGCATTCATTGACATTGGAAGAAATTCATCGTTTACGTAAAAGCTATGACGGATTTATCTATATTCGCCCTCATTTTTTAACCAAGCAACAGGCTGTACAAGAGGAGCGCGAGCATACTCCGATTGAAGTGCTATTTCAGCGCTTTTATGAAAAGCAGACAGGAGGGGCCAAGCCGACGGAAGAGCTTGTCCGGATGTTCCTCGAACTGCTTGCTGATGAAGATGAGGATGGTGATGAAGCATGAAGCCGATTCGTTTAACGGTTGCCGGATTGCATAGCTTTCGCGAAAAGCAGGTGATCGAATTCGATAAGCTGTGTGAAGGGGGCCTTTTTGGCATTTTCGGACCGACGGGCAGCGGCAAATCCTCCATTTTAGATGCGATGACTTTGGCGCTTTACGGAAATGTTGAGCGCGCGGCCAACAATACGAACGGCATTATGAATCATGCAGAGCAGGAGTTAGTCGTTTCCTTTACTTTTGAATTGGCCAGTGCCAATGGAAAGAGAAAATATACCGTTGAGCGAAGCTTTAAGAGAAGTGAGGGACTTCGTGTTAAAACAGCGATTAGCCGTCTAATTGAGGAAGGTTCAGAACGAGTGGTGCTTGCGGATAAAACAAGGGAGGTCGACGATCAAATCAAGCAGCTGCTCGGCTTGGAAATGAAGGATTTTACGCGGGCCGTCGTGCTGCCGCAAGGGAAATTTGCTGAATTTTTATCGCTAAAGGGTGTCGAGCGTCGGCAAATGCTGCAGCGGCTTTTTAATCTTGAACAATATGGGGATCAATTGAACAAAAAGCTAAAAACGAGATTCATAAACGCTACAGCCAAGTTAGAAACCATTTGCGCGGAGCAAGCAGGACTTGGCAATGCCTCAAAAGAAACGTTGGATGAACAACTGCAGCAATTAGAACAACTGGAGCAAGAACTCAAGCAGCAGCAGCTTTATTTAGTTCAAATAAAAGAGCGATATGAACGTGATAAAGAGCTGTGGCAATGGCAAAAGGAAAAGGAATACATCGAACAGCAGTTGGAAAAATGCCGGATGGAGGAGACGGAAATCCTCACGCTTGAACAAAAGCGCCAAAAGGCGGAGGAGGCGGAACGCTTACTTCCCTACGCTCAGCAATATGAACAAGCAAAGCGAGAGGTTGAAGAATGGGAAAGAGAAAGGAAGCGCATTGAGCAGCAGCTTCATGTTACTCGTCAGCAATATGAACAGGCAGCTGAAGCTTACCGTTTTATTCGCGCGAAAAAAAATGAGCAGGAGCCGAAGCTTTTGCAGAAGAAAGAACAGCTTTTGCAAGCCAAGCAGCTGTGGGAGCGGATGCAGCAAATGGAGCGAGAAATGAAGGATATTAGGGCGCGGATCTCGGAAACGATGGCAAAAGAAAAGCAAGCACAGCAAGCGTTCGAACACCTTTCCCAGCTTTATGAACGAGCGTTGGACAAGCAAAAAAGTCTCAAGGAGCAATGGCGGCAAAAGCAGGTCCCTGCGCAAGTAAAAGAGCGGATCTATCGGGCTTATGAAGAAAAAAAAGAAGTGATGGTGCTTGATCAAGCGCTGCAAGAAATCAAGAGGGAGTATAGACAAAAGCAAGAAAGCTATGATCGGCTTGTGCAGCGCGAAAGTGTGTATGAAAAGCAACTGGAAGATGGTAAGAAAGCGTGGACAGCCCATTTTCAGCGAATCGAGAGGCTTTACCATCGTGTATGTGAAAAACAAATCCAACTTGAAAAGCTCATCTACAAGATCAAACAAAAGCAAAAAATAGCGGAGAAGACACGGCTGCAGCATGTGGCTGCCTCTTTGGCGGCAACGTTAACAGAAGGAAGTCCTTGTCCTGTGTGCGGTTCTCTCCATCACCCGTCTCCTGCCCTATCATCTAGCGAGCAACCGAGCGAGCAGGAGCTGTTAAAATGGGACGAGGAGTTGGAGAGAGCACAGCCGCTCGCTTCGTCCTTCCAGTCGCTGAAAATTCAGCTGGAACAATTAGCTGAAGCGGTTATGCAAGAGGAGAATAGAGAGGGAGTAGTGTTAAGCGATGCGTCTAGGGCAAAAAGAGAAGCAGAAGAAGAGTCTTATGCTCCTATCGACGTACAGTTCCATGATCTGGCCGCAGAAGTAAAAGCTTTACAGCAGGATTATTTCCAATGCCGTGAAGCAATCAATACGATGCTGGAAAGGCGGCGAACGCTTGAAAAGCAGCGGCAAGAGATTGTCAATCAGCGCCATTCGCTGCAGCAGGAAATAGAAGAGCGTCTCGCTAAATACCAAGAAAGAGAGCGCATGAAGGACGAACGCATGCAAAATTGGCTAGCAATCTATGAAGATCTCTCATTTACAGCGATTGAACAAATGATGGACCAATTGCGTGCGGATGAAAAAGAAGCACAATTATTGCAGGAACGAATTGATAAAAGCGTTGTATTTCTTGAACAAAAACAGGAGGAATGTGAACAAGCAAAAGAACAATGGCAACAGCTACAGCGGCAGCGAGCGGATGCTCTGCTTTTACAGCAGATGAAACAGCAACAATATAAAGAGTACGAGCAATCCCTTCCATTTCCTATTGACGAACAACCGCTTGAGCATCGATTGGCGGATGTGGAGCAGCAGCTTGTTCAGTTGCAAAAACAAGAAGAAGAAGCGTATGAATCGTACAACGGCATGCAGCGCCAATATCAGCTGTTAGAAGCAAAAAAACAGGCTGCGATACAAGCGCTATCTGAAGGGGAAAAACGGCTGGAGCAATCAGAGAATAAATGGAGGGAGATGTTGCAGCAGAGCTCTTTTGCAAACGCTGATGAAATTCGTAAAACTCCATTAACACAAGAAGAAAAGAACGCGATGGCAGAACGTATCCAACAATTCCGTGAAAACTGGCTGAAATGGCAAAATGAATGGCAGCGGGTGACGGACCGGATGAATGGCATGGAAATCAGTGAAGAACAATGGCAGCAGAGCGCTTCCATGCTCCGGCAACAAGAAGAGAAAACGACAGAATTAATCAAACAAGTGGCTTCTGCTAAAACAAGAGTAGAGGAGCTGACTGAAAAGCATAAACGCTTTCAAGAGCTGGAGCAGCAGCGAATGGCAGTGGAACGGCTAGTCCAGCAATATCGTGAGCTGCAAAATGTGTTGCGCGGAAACAGCTTTGTTGAATTTATGGCGGAGGAGCAGTTGATCCGTGTCACTCGTGATGCGTCTGAGCGGCTTGGCGAGCTAACAAGACAGCGCTATGCCATCGAAGTCGATTCAGAGGGAGGATTTATGATCAGGGATGATGCGAATGGAGGAGTGCGACGTCCAGTAACGACGTTATCAGGAGGGGAAACCTTTTTAACTTCTCTGTCATTGTCCCTAGCCTTATCGGCACAAATCCAGCTTCGCGGTGAGTATCCGCTGCAGTTTTTCTTCTTGGATGAAGGGTTTGGCACACTGGATGGGGAGCTTCTCGATGTCGTCATTTCTGCTTTAGAACGGCTGCAGGCGAACGATATGGCGATCGGCGTGATCAGCCATGTGCAGGAGTTGCGCGCCCGTCTTCCAAAGCGGCTCATTGTCGAACCTGCTGAGCCTTCTGGCCGGGGCACGCGTGTTAAATTGGAAGTCATGTAGTCAAGTAGCCAAAAGAGGGGTTTTTATTTACTTGATGCATATCATGATTTCCGAAAAACGAATAATTGGAGGCTTGTCCGTCCTTAGTCTTTTCATTACATAGATGTGTGACAAAAGTTGAAGTAACGCCGCTTTCAGACCCGTTCTGGTTCTGTGAAGCGGCGTTGTTCCATCATCGGGCTGTGGGAAAACACCCAGCCTTTATCATGCAAATAAGTGACATCGATCGTAGCTGTCATTGCTGCTTTTTAACGGAGAAGCCTCTCACCTCTTAACGGAGTGTTGGTGGGAGAGGTTCATTTTTTGGAAAAACTTTAGTTATTACCAGCGACATTGTTATCGAATACATCCGGATCGAGGGAATTTGTAAAACTGATACCGTTATTTGTCAAAATAAAATCGCCCGTATTAAATCCTCCGGATCCCCCTTGGGTTTTGGTAGATGTTTTTGGTGCGATGTACATGGTGTCTCCTACTTGAAAAACAGCACCGCTGCTTACGTTTGTAATTTTAATTGGACCAACAACTGCTGGCATGTTCATCCATCCTTTGTTATTCGAATTGCTGCTTGTGGAAGCGAAAGAGAGAAAGGAATGTTTGGCTCTGATAGTTGCCGAATATGCTTAATGCGCGTATCGGCATCAATCGTAGAAGTGGAGCCGATATGAACGACTGCTGCGGTGGAAACAGCGATTAAGTGAATCGAACGAACTGAAAGAACAGGTGATTCATTCAAGCGGCGAGTTTGCACATATGCCGATACGGGAAGTTTAGGCAGAGACCTTGCAAACACAGGAAAAGCCCCTTCCCCTTCATTCCCGCCAAACCATTCGTATTGCCTTTGGACAGCTAAAACGTATGAACGAGCGTTAATTTCTCGAGAATCGCCAATTTGCAACACCGAGCTCAAAAGGACGGTGTTACTATTGAGCCATTGAACCATTGATAAGCGCTTCATCAATACCGACAACCTTCCCCTAAGCTTGTAGTGTTACGATCCTTTTGGAGCAAGCGGGACGAGAGGGCCAATAATCAATGATTCAGGCGGTGTGTCAAAAGCGGATGATAAATTTATCACGTCTGCATCTCCGATGAGAAAAATAGCAGAGCTCGTTACAGCTGTAAGATAAATGTCGCCTACTTGCACGTCACGGTTAATCACAGTATAGTTCATGATGTTCCTCCTTGCTTTGGAAGATGTTTAATAAAGCTTTCTAATGATTGCTCAATGTCTTCCTTCAGCTTCATAAATATCATATTCTCTATATTTTCCGATGATTTTTGATCTGGGACATATCCGCCATTCATGGTTTGCTGCAAATAGAAGCGGATCCGTTCATCGACTTGACGCTGAATATCTTGGAGAATAAACTGGCGATACGGATCATCTAAAGGATAGGCGTATTTCGCTTCGAGCTCTTGTAATACTTGCATGCATTCATTTTCCAAATAACCATTGACTTTGGTCTGAATATTGCCAAATAGGGCCGGCTCCGGTTTAGGAATAATCGTTTTTTCAGTATCGACTGCAAAATCTTCAATGGATCCCGTGCCATTTGGCGTGAGGCCGATATTTAACGTGCCTTCTAATGTTTCTACTTTGAGCTGATCAAATTTATACTCAATTCGTTCAATCATTGTTTGTGGATGCTGCTTGATTTCATGCAGCTCTTTCTCAAGAATGGCAAGCCGGTTTTCGATGGTTTGGATCTTGTTTGTTTGCCATAATAAATATTGCTGCAATTTCATAAAATAGTCGTATGGAAACAAGCTGCTCATAGTCGCTTCTCATCCTCTCAATGATCCCTTCTCTTTTCAATATATGGGCTATGAATGGTTGTCATCACTTTTTTTTGTCATTTTTTCGCGAGTTGCGGAATGAAGAGGGACCAATGGAGTGCTCGGCTCGCTTGTAGGGCCCGAGATGACGGCTTCAGGTGCAGGTCCAGTAAATCCGCCTGTGTTGCTTAATGTGGAAAGGGCCTGAATTTGCCCAGCGCTGCCGATTTGGAGCACGGATGAGTTGGTCACAGAGCCGATTTTAAATTGATAAATGTAGATGCTTTGGTTGATATAAAAGTTCATCGTGTCACTCCTTTATGCGTTGCCGACCACACTATCATCCATAAGATCTGCATCATTTGTGTTTGTATTGCTGTAATAATTATATATGCTTAAGCCGTTTCCTGTATTAAAAGAACCAGCACCGGCAAATGTTTTCGCGACGCTGTAAGGACTGATCGCAAAAACGTCGCCAATATGAAATACACCGCTGCTTCCGATACTGTTAAGTTTTACTACCCCAACGAATGCTGGCATCATCATACACCCTTTTTTTATTTTCGTTATAGGTTATGGGCGAATAGAGAAAAATGTGAATTTCTTTAATTGTTGGCGACATTATTGGCATCATTAACGTCAGGATCGGATGTGTTTGTAAAGCTGACAAATGTGTTGGTTTGCAAAAAATCTCCGTTATTTCCGCCGCCGGCACCTTGATTGGATTTTAAGGCGCTTTTTGGCGCGATTTGCAGTACATCGCCAAAATTGACGGTTCCATCGCCGCTGACATGTGTGATTTTTATAGGCCCCCCGATAAAAGATGGCATATGACCACGTCCTTTCTCATCATAGGTATCTGTTTATCATTATATGGAGATGGAAATAAAGTGTTGAATATAAGATGGATGTCCCTATCGTTTTTTGTTTGCTCTTCATAAAATAACAGTAATACAAAAAAAGAGGATGATCGACATGCCAGCATTGATTTTGGGCGGTATCATGGTGACAAGCATTAGCGGAAATGGAACGGTAAATCTAGGAGATGTTTTACAAATTGCGCCAAAAAGTACAGCGAAGGCTTTTAGCGGAGGCGGCGGAGATAATACAGGGAATTTTATACAAACAAATGTATTGTTTAGCGCCACTAATACTTTGGATCCGAGCTTGAAGGACACTAGCAATATTGGAAACAACTAAAAGCGCTACAAGCCGGTAGCGCTTTTTTATGTAAAGGCTACTTGAGGATATTTTAGAGAGGCCACGCCAAAACGTGATGTCGAAGTCGGCTTTCGCCTAGAGAGCAATGTGCTGGATCATTGATCCATACAAATGTGAAATAGTAAGTTACATCTATATCACCCATGTGTTATAATTTTATTGAATTTTCAGATATATAAATACGGAGGGGAGAGAGAAAAATGAAAGTACCGTTGCTGCTGACCCAGTTTTTGGACCGAGCGGTGTCGTTATACGGCGACAAAATAGGGGTGATTGACGAAGGAAAGGAGCTTACATATCGCGAGCTAAATGACAGAGTCAATCAACTGTCACACGGTCTGAGGGATTTGGGGGTAAAAAAAGGGGATCGCGTGGCGTATTTGGCTCCGAATACGCTTGAAATGCTCGAAGGATTTTATGGGGTGTTTCAGCTTGGCGCGGTCATGGTTCCGTTAAACATTCGCTTAAAACCAGACGATTATTTGTTTATTTTAAATCATAGTGAAAGCAAAGTGCTGTTTGTAGATCAAGAGCTGTACCACTTGATTTTGCCGATTAAGGACAAGCTTGAAACCATCGAAGCGATTATTGTTCATGGGAAAAATCAGGAAACGAATGAAATCGCTTACGATGAATGGCTGACGCAGTTCACTTCTGCGCCATTCCAGCGCCCTGATATCGACGAGGATGATGTATGCAGCCTTCTGTATACGAGCGGAACAACCGGAAATCCGAAAGGGGTCATGCTTACACACCGGAATAATTATCTTCATGCGCTAATAACGATGCATCACCTGCGCGTATCAGATCGCGATAACTATTTGCATGTGCTGCCAATGTTCCATGTGAATGGGTGGGGATCTCCGTTTTATTATACGGCGAATGGAGCGACGCATATTTGCTTGCGAAAAGCGGCGCCAGAGCTGATTTTTGAATACATTCAAAAATATCAGGTTAATGTGATGCATATGGCTCCCACTGTGCTCAATTCATTATTGCAATATTACGAACAGCATGTTCCTATTATGGAGCATCCCGTTCGTGTTGTCATCGCTGGTTCCGCACCGCCGCCGGCCTTTGTCACACGCGTAGAAAAAGAGCTGGGCTGGGAGTTTATCCAAGTGTATGGCATGACAGAATCGTCGCCGCTAAGCACTGTTTCTACGATCCGCTCGCATCTAAGCGACTTGCCTCTTCATGAACAATACCGGATGAAAGCAAAGGCGGGACACGCCATGATCGGTTGCGAAGTAAAAGTGGTGAACGAGCATGGTGAAGCCGTTCCACATGACGGTCAAACGATTGGAGAAGTCGTTGTGCGCAGCAACGGTGTAATGAAAGGATATTGGAAAAATCCCGAGGCAACGATGGAAACGATCCGAAACGGCTGGCTTCATACGGGAGACATGGCTACAGTTGATTCGTATGGAAATATTGATATCGTTGATAGAAAAAAAGATATTATTATTAGTGGCGGCGAAAATATTTCTTCCATTGAGGTGGAAGGTGTTCTGTATGATCATCCATCCGTGTTGGAGGTGGCAGTGATTGCTGTGCCCCATGAAAAGTGGGGAGAAACGCCACATGCATTTGTCGTGACACGCCCAGGACATACGGTTACAGAGCAGGAGCTTATTGCTTTTTCACGAGAAAGACTCGCACATTTTAAAGCGATTACAGGTGTGACATTTGTGGATGAGCTTCCGAAAACGGCATCAGGGAAAATTCAAAAAGTGCATTTGCGCAAGGAATATTGGACGTCCATTGGAAAAGCAGACAGATATGTAAACTAAACGCGCAATGTCTTGGGGAGGAAAGGCCATTTGTTCATTGACAGATGGCCTTTGTTTTTTATATTGTTGAAGACATGAGCAGGCATGAGTGAATGATGAGGTAAGACAATGAGCGAATTTCATTCTATTTCTGATACAGAACGTATTCAATCTGTCGATATGATGCGGGGGATTGCTATTTTGGGCATTTTTCTAGTCAATATGCCCCATTTTAACTCTCCTATCATGTATTTGAGCCACGGAAGCGGGTCGAGCCATGCTTCCGATCGCTTGACGGAAAAAATGATTGATATTTTTGCTGAAGCTAGCTTCTATCCATTATTTGCTTTTTTATTCGGTTTTGGCGTCATCATCTTTCGTGAACGAGTGCTTATGAAAAAGAGGCCGTTTGTCCGGCTTTTTGCCAGAAGGATGATTTCCTTGCTTTTAATCGGATGTCTCCATGCCTTTCTGATCTGGTATGGCGATATTTTAATTTCCTATGCTCTTACTGGAATGTTTATGCTATTGTTTCATCGGGCGTCCCCGCGTTCTCTCTTTGTCTGGGCATTGCTGCTTTGGCTCGTTCCCAACGGACTGCTTAGCGCTTTATTGGGGATTGCAGTATGGATAGAGCCTGGAAATTCGGATGCACCATCTGACGAAACCTTGGCTCACGAGGCTCTTCATCATTACCGAGATGGTACATTTGCAGAGATTTTTCAGCAGCGTTGGCACGACTGGATGTATGTAAACAACGCAGAAGGAACGATCTTTATTATTCTTTCGCTTTTGCCCATGTTTTTGTTCGGGGCGTATGTTGCCAAACAACAATGGTTTTCCTCTATTTCTGCCAATAAAAAAACATTGAAAAAACTGTGGATTTTCACTCTTTTGTTTGGCTGGAGCTTGAAGCTTTTGCCGTACTGGGCGGAAAGAAATATGGCGACAGAATATGTACAAAACATGCTGGGCGGGCCATTAACTTCTATTTTTTATGTGACCACCATTGCGTTATGTTCCGATATGAGATGGGGAAATAAAATTCTTTCCATTTTTGCAGCTGTAGGCAAAATGTCGCTAACAAATTATTTATTTCAATCTATTTTGTGCACGTTATTGTTTTACCATTATGGCTTTGGATTATATGGAACGGTTCGTCCATTTTACGGATTGCTTTTGGCGATTTTCATTTATAGCCTGCAAGTGGTCATCAGCAACAGATGGATGAAGCGCTATCGAACAGGACCGGTAGAATGGCTATGGAGAACAATCATATATGGGCAGAAGCAGCCGTTTAAAAGAACATAAAGAGATTCATGATAAAAATAAAAAATCTACTGAATCGGCTTTTTCAGTAGATTTTTATTCGATGCGAAGATAGGCGGATTTAGAAAGAGAATAATGATGCTGCTTAGAGGCTAGAGCCTCTCTTAATTGAATATTTAACAATTCATCGAGCTCTTGGCTGCACTGAATGGTTTCTTTGGCAGTTAGACCATATGTTAAAGCTAACTCAATCATCTGTTGTCTTTTTTCTTCAATCAACATGATCATTGTTTTTCACCAACGTTTTATTATGATGTTTTAGGAATTTAGTATGGCGAATAGTATATCATCATTATACATAGAATGGGAAGGAAGGGAAGAGGTTCGCTAAAAAAAGACATAATATTCTATATTTCTACAAATTTTTGGGAGGGTTTGGACGAAAAGATAGAGAATAAGCAAAGGGAGAAAGGGAGGTCAAGGATCATGAAATTTGTGACAGCTAAGCGCCAAGGAACGTCGTTTGTCGGCGTACTAAGCGCTCAAAATGAAGTCATTCACTTGCAAATGGCGGAGCAGGCCATGGGAGAGGAGTCCACGCTGCCCCACTCGCTTATGGAGTGTATCGCGCTTGGTGATGCGTTTGTCGATAAAGTGCAGGAAATTGTCACATGGAGCGAGAAGCAGCGAGCTGCCGATTATGTCTATCCACTTGAAAGCGTCCAGCTGTTGGCGCCGATTCCGCGTCCTCTCAAAAATATTTTTTGCGTCGGGAAAAACTATGTCGATCACGCACTTGAGCTTGGAAGCGCGGATGACATTCCGGAACATCTGATGCTATTTTCTAAAGCCCCGACAACCGTAACAGGACATGAGTCCCTTGTTTTGCGCCATGCCCATGTGACAGAAGAATTAGATTATGAGGGAGAATTAGCGGTTGTCATCGGCAAAAAAGGAAAAGGCATTAAAGAAGAAGAAGCGTTGGACTACGTATTTGGTTATACGATTATCAACGATATTACAGCGCGGGATTTGCAGCAGCGCCATAAACAGTTTTTGCTTGGCAAAAGCTTGGATACGTCTTGTCCGATGGGGCCATGGATCGTGCACAAGTCGCTGATCCCTAACCCGAACCGCTTGCATATTGAAACGAAAGTGAATGGGGAAATACGGCAAAAAGCGAATACGGAACAGTTTATTTTTTCGGTTGAAACGATTATTTCTACGATTTCACAAGGAATGACGTTAGAGCCTGGCGACATTATTGCGACAGGAACGCCGGCTGGAGTCGGAAAAGGCATGAAACCGCCGCGTTTTTTGCAATCAGGGGACATCGTGGAAATCACCATCGAAAAAATCGGCACGCTTCGCAATCGCATTGGCGAATAAGAATGTCATAAACGAGGGCTTTCCCCATCCGGAAAGCCCTTGACTGCTGATAAACGCTTTTATCTTTCGTCACTGGCTTCGCTCCTCAGCCCCTAAACGTCTTTGGTCAATTGGCATCTTCGCTAAAGCACAGCCCCTTTGTCTGCCAAGTGCTTTCAAGTGAGTCTGATGTGAAACCAGCCCAATCCATGAAGGATGGTTAAAATGGTTGCAGGGTCTGTCCAGAAAGTCAACTCTATAAAGCATTAAAGGGGCGTCTATAAGCCGGAAAACCGACTTATTAAGCCCCTGCTGTTCTCTTTGCTTTTATTTATTCATTAAACACTTTTTTTACTTTTTCGATTGCCCAGTCCAACTGTTCTTTCGTGATGATCAATGGAGGGGCAAAACGAATGACGGTGTCATGTGTTTCTTTGCATAGTAATCCTTCATTCTGCAATTTTTCACAATATGGACGGGCAGGCCCATGCAATTCAACGCCGATAAATAATCCGCGGCCACGGACCTCTTTAATATCAGGATGCTGAATTTCACGTAACTTTTCTTGGAAATAATTACCTAATTCAAAAGAACGTTCTGCTAGTTTTTCTTCAACAAGAACGTCGATGGCTGCGATGGAAACAGCGCAAGCGAGCGGATTACCGCCGAAGGTCGAACCGTGTGAACCTGGATTGAAAACGCCTAAAATATCGCGATTGGCCGCTACGCAAGAAATCGGGAATACACCGCCGCCTAGCGCTTTGCCGAGGATGTACATATCCGGCACAACATTTTCCCAATCGCATGCAAACATTTTTCCTGAGCGGCCTAGGCCAGCTTGAATTTCGTCGGCAATATACAATACGTTGTGTTGTTTACATACTTCATAGGCGGCTTTTAAAAATCCTTCTGGAGGAATATTAATGCCTGCCTCCCCTTGGATCGGTTCAAAGATAAAGGCAGCCGTATTTGGTGTAATCGCTTTCTTTAATGCTTCTACATCGCCAAATGGGATCACTTTGATGCCAGGAAGCATCGGTCCGAATCCGCGCTGATACTCAGGGTTGGAAGACATGGAAACAGCGGTCATTGTCCGTCCGTGGAAATTATCTTCGCAAACGATAATTTCCGCTTTATTTTCTTCGATGCCTTTGACATCATACGCCCAGCGGCGCGCAGCTTTCACGGCTGTTTCTACCGCTTCTGCGCCTGTATTCATTGGTAAAACCATGTCTTTTCCTGTTAATTTGGCTACTTTTTCATACCAAGGGCCCAACTGATCGTTATGAAACGCTCGAGATGTTAAGGTAATGCGGTCTGCCTGTTCCTTGAGCGCTTGAATGATTTTCGGATGACGATGTCCTTGGTTGACGGCGGAATAGGCGCTTAACATATCCATATAACGATTGCCTTCAGGGTCTTCTACCCATACGCCTTCTCCTTTAGAAAGAACGACTGGCAGCGGATGATAGTTGTTTGCGCCAAACTGCTCAGTTAAGTGAATAATTTCTGTTGTTTTGCTCATGTGTGCTCCTCCTATTTGCAATATTCGCTCCATTATATATTATAGCAAAAATTATACGAGCTTGTTAGATTGGGAAAAAGAAGGAACTCTATGACCTTTGTCCATTTTCTTGCTTGCAAAGAGAGCTTCTTACCTGATGGCGCGATGGAGCATTGCGTATGACGATATAAATACAACTCGATTCCTTCTTTTGTTTCCGTGTGAACAGGTGATGATCCAATTTCGGCGATCGCTCGACCGTCGAAAAATGGGGGGCTCTGTTTGGAAAACGGCTATACGGCTTACCTTTTGATGATATGTATTCTATTTATAGACAAGCATGCCATTTCGTTTTTTTACAAAAACATGCTATGATGAAGAAAACGAATGTTGGAAAGGAGCTCATTTTCGATGACGCATGCACACATCACAACATGGGTGATTGCTTTCATTTTATTTTTTGTTTCTTTGGCGATGTACAAAGCTCATTCTCCGAAGGCGAAAATCGTCCATATGATTTTACGCTTGTTTTATCTGCTCATTATCGCTACTGGAGCGATGCTATTGTTTAGCTTGTATTCGATTTCAGCGCTGTATATCGTAAAAGCGATTGTCGGTCTTTGGGTCATTGTCGCGATGGAGATGGTGACGGTCCGCGCCAAAAAGGGAGAGCGTGCCCAAAGTGCTTGGATTCAGCTTGTACTGGCTTTTGTGCTTGTTTTATATTTAGGACTCAAGCTTCCGTTAGGATTCCATGTTTTTTCCTAAACGACAGTCAAGTATTACTTATATTGAAAAGGGTGTCCCAATTACTGTGGACACCCTTTTTAGCTGATTTGTGTGCAAATAAACCGATTGCCTGTATGGAACGTCATTTCAAAGCGATCTTTATTCGTTTCGCCTCGCTCATAATAGTGTTGCACGTTCCCGATCAGCTCTGTATTATCAAAAATCATAAAATTGACGCCTGTACGCTTCTCAAACAAGAGCCCGTTATAGCAATACAGACAATCGTATAATGAAAAATTCAGTTTATTTAGCCATTCAATGAAGCCAAAAAACGTTTTTTCAGGAAGAGCATCAAGCCAGCTGCGATAGGCATACGGCAATCGTTTGCGAAAACGAACCAGCTCGCCATTTTGCAGTAAAACTCTTGTTCCAGATAATTGAATTTCTCCATTGTGTTGATAATATCCGCGAAGCCAGCGGCCGAATCGGAAAATTTCGATTTCCTCATCACTCCACTCTGCAAGCAGTCCTGCTTCTTCCTCTTCTTCATCAAAAAAAACCCATTCCCCGTTTACATATTCAATTTCTCCTTGTATATAAGCGCGCTGTTGGGCGGGAATCTGTGCCAACTTTTGTTCAAGAGTCAAATTTCCTCATCTCCTTTCTTTTTTCGTTTTCACCTATTTGCCCATCATTTATTCACTCTATTGGACAATTCATCGAAATCGCTGCATTTGCATACAATGAAAGCATGCCATAAAGGAAAACGGCGGAGAACGCTTAGCTTTAGAGAGAAAGATGGATTGACAAAGTTTACTCGCTCCACCCGGAGGGAGTTGGTTTCGCACAAGAGAGACGGTCGCCAGAGTAGATAAAGAAAAAAGCGGCGACGAGCGCCTAGCGCTTAGCTGCATATAATGAAAAAAAGCAACCTGTTTTTACGCTGAAGAAAAGAAAGGATTGATTCATATGTGTGGGATCACCGGTTGGGTGGATTTCCAGCGAGAGATGCGCACTGCACAACCAACCATTGAAAAAATGACGGAAGCATTGGCAAAGCGCGGTCCAGATGATACAAACTACTGGTTAGACCAGCATGTGGCATTTGGACATAAACGACTTGTCGTCGTCGATCCAGCAGGCGGCATACAGCCGATGACAAGACAAAAACATGGCAGTGATTATACAATTTGTTATAATGGCGAACTGTATAATACCGAAGAAATTCGCAAAGAGCTTTTAAAAAGGGGCTATACATTTCAAGGCCATTCGGATACAGAAGTATTATTAACAGCCTATATCGAGTGGCAAGAAACATGTGTGGACTATCTTAATGGAATTTTTGCATTCGCCATTTGGGATGGAAAAAATGAAAAATTGTTTTTAGCAAGGGATCGCTTAGGAGTTAAACCGCTCTTTTACCGCCATATTGGAGGCAGTTTATTATTTGGTTCCGAGATTAAAGCGATTTTGGCACATCCTGAAGTAAAGACAGAAATCGGCCGCGAAGGATTGGCGGAAGTGTTTGGATTGGGGCCGTCTCGAACTCCAGGGCACGGAGTATTTAATGGCATTCATGAATTGCGTCCAGCCCATATGCTTATCTATTCGCGAGAAGGTATCAACATTCGCCGCTATTGGAACGTAAAAAGCCATGTCCACTCCGATTCGCTTGAAGAGACGGTAGAGAAAGTCCGTTTTCTACTGACTGATGCAGTGACGCGACAGCTTGTATCCGATGTACCTGTTTGTACGTTTTTATCAGGTGGGGTGGACTCAAGCGCCATTACTGCCATAGCCGCCAATGCGTTTGAAAAGGCTGGGAAAGGCCCGCTGCATACGTATTCGATTGATTATGAAGGGAATGATCAGTACTTTACAGCGAATGATTTTCAACCGAATGCCGATGGTCCTTGGATTGAGAAAATGTCGAATACATTTTCGACAATTCACCATCGTTGTGTCATCTCGCAGCAGGATTTAGCTGATTATTTAACAGAGGCCGTTACGGTACGTGATTTGCCAGGAATGGCCGATGTAGACTCATCGTTGCTTTGGTTTTGTCAACAAATTAAGAAAGACTTTGTTGTTAGCTTATCAGGAGAGTGCGCCGATGAGATTTTTGGCGGATACCCTTGGTTTCATCGCCCAGATGATTTGGCGCGAAATGGATTCCCTTGGATGCGGTCCACGGAGGCACGAATGGATTTGCTTCAAGAAAAATGGCGGAAAAAATTGCGCTTAGATGAGTATGTGCAAACGCGATTTCGTGAAACGATCGCAGAGGTTCCAAGATTGGAAGGAGAGAGTGCCGTCGAAGCGAAACGGCGCGAGCTGTTTTATTTAAATATGATTTGGTTTATGACAACCCTTCTTGATCGCAAAGACCGAATGAGCATGGGAGCGAGCTTAGAGGTGCGTGTGCCATTTGCCGATCACCGTTTAGTAGAATATGTATGGAACATTCCATGGGAAATGAAAATGTACGGAAATCGAGAAAAAGGAATATTGCGTCGAGCGCTGGAAGGAATTTTGCCAGAAGAAGTGCTATATCGCAAGAAAAGCCCTTATCCGAAAACACATCATCCTCTTTATACAGAATTAGTCAAAGCGAGACTGAAAGAAATATTAAAAGAGCGATCCTCTGCACTGTATGAATTTTTTGAAGCTGGAAAGCTAAAAGAAATGGTGGAAACAGGAGGGAAATCATTTCAAATGCCTTGGTTTGGCCAGCTGATGACAGGACCGCAGCTGCTTGCTTATTTGTGCCAAGTTCACACTTGGTTCGAGCATTACTCCATTCAAATTAAAGATTAAAAAAGAAAAAGGAGAAGCTTTTGTTTACCAAGCTTCTCCTTTGCTTTTTATTATGTCGTTCCCACGGGGAATTGGACAAGGGATTTATGGCACCAAGCCTTTGATCGCCAGCGCCATAGCATGAATAGTCCACGCAGCCATTCATCAGCAATAAAAGAAATCCAAATACCGATGAGCCCCAAACCAAAATAAATGCCAAGAATATAGGAAAGCACGACGCTTACTCCCCACATCGATGCAATTCCCAAGTAAACAGGAAACTGCACATCGCCCGCTGCCCGGAGCGAACTAATAATCACTAGATTAAATGAACGGCCCGGTTCAAGTAAAATAGTTAGTAATAATAGCGTTTTTCCCATTTCGATGATCTCTTTGTTATGTGTAAAAAATGAGAGCAGGGGTTCAGCCAATAGATAGCATGTAAAAGCCATAGCAATAGAAATCGAGATGGCGCTATACAAGCTTTTTAAGCAGCGCGCGTATGCTTGCTCATATTGCTTGGCTCCAACGAAATAACCGACGAGAATTTGCGTGCCTTGGCCGACGGCAATGCCAAACAGAAAAACAAACATGATCAAATTTTGCGTATAGATTTTTGCTGTTAGCGCTTCAGTTCCCATCCATGTAATAAAGTATGTGATCACCATTTGCGCTGTATTGTAGGCCAAATTTTCTCCGGCAGCAGGGATGCCGATTTTCAGCAAGCTACGAATGTGATGCATAGGCAAATAGGCGAAGCGTGATAGCGACGGAATCAAGTTCGTTCGCTTGGCCAAAAGGAAAAAGATAGCGATTAATGCGATGATTCGACTAATGGTGGTAGAAATGGCGACTCCTTTGACCCCTAAAACCGGAAGACCAAATGGCCCAAAAATAGAAATGTAATTTCCGATGATATGAAGGATGTTCATGCCGACGGTAATATACATCGTGTCGCGAGTATACCCATGGCTTTTTAAAATGGCCCCAGCCGTCATCATAAGAGCCTGAACAAATAAAAAACCGCCAACGATGGCTAAATAAGAATAGGCTTCATCTAAAAGTTCATCAGGCAGCTTCATGGCATATAATAGTTGCTTTCCAAATAACAGGAGAATGGCACTAAGAAAAAAACTAAAGAAAAAGTTAGCGCTTATGGAAGCAAGGGCAACTTCTCTCGTATTTTTGACATCTTTTGCGCCGATATATTGAGCGACTAAAATAGCAGTACCCATTGCCACAAAATCGAACATGACGATAACAAGAAAAATAATTTGGTTCGCGACGCCGACAGCGGCGACGGCCTGATCAGAATAGTGGCTGAGCATGAGTGTATCAGCACTGCCCATCAACATATACAGAAGCGTTTCGATAAAAATCGGCCAAGTCAGTGCGAATAATGACAAGTGTTTATGATTAGACATAATCGTTCCCTCCTTTATAGCTGAAAGCGACGGCAGTCGATCGCCCGGCCGTCGAAATCGGTGATCATCATCTCATTTGAGAACAAAAAACGTGGATGCATCAAACTTAAATAAACGGCATTTGATCCTGGTATATATAAATCTAGTTCTTTCATCGATTGAAACGTTTTCGATTTTGATTGATGCCGATTTTTTTATAAATAAAAGCTATATTCAGTGTATCGATTTTACGGCATAATAAAAGGGAGCAACACGATTCGATTTGTATATTTCCGACATAAAGAGGAGAGTGATTATGCGGCATATTGCCTTTAGGTGTCCGCCTTTTCCGACCTTTATTAAGGGAGGAGAGGCGATGTTTGTGCAAGGAAAAAAACACTTCAAGCGAACTTTTTCAGTATTTGATTTGCTGTATGTAAAGCGAGGCTGCTTATTTATGGCAGAAGAAGATCAGCTATTTGAAGTAAAAGAAGGAACCTATATGATTCTGATACCGCAACGCGAACATTATGGTTATCGCCCATGTGTGGAAGATACCTTGTTTGTCTGGCTTCATTTCACCATGGAACAACATTATGAGATCCTTCCCAAAGGAGAAATCACTTGGCATGATGTAATGGAACGAGAAGCATCATATGTAGAGGCGGCACAATATCAATTTTACTTGCCGCAGTTTGGGGTAATGAAGCACAAAGAAAGAATGGAGCAATTGCTTGAGCAAGTGGTTCATTTAGAGCACGATGGCTCTCCTGATCGTGCGCTTAAACAGCAGATTTATTTCGCGGAGTTTCTCATGCAGCTTCAGAAACAAGCATTGGACATTCCAACGGCATCAGAAAAAGTATGTGCCGAAGCTGTTCAATATATCCATAAGCACTATCGTGAGCCTTTTGAGATGAAAAAATTAGCTCGATCGTTGCGCTTTCATCCAGACTATATCACGCGCTGCATGCAAAAAACGATGGGAATGAGCGTCATGCAATATTTGCATTACTATCGGATAGCTCAGGCGAAAAAGCAGCTGGCAGAAACGAACGATACGATTGATTCCATCGCCAAGCGGGTAGGGATTGAAGATGCCGCTTACTTTTCCCGCTTGTTTAAAAAAGTGGAGGGAGTGACGCCAACAGAGTACCGCCGCATTGTTTACCGCATATGAAAAGCGAGGAGATGCTTCCTCGCTTTATAACCAATCTTCGATTTTATAGATGAAAAATCCGTATGGTGGAAGTGTCGACTTTAATGTGTCAGCCTCAGCTGCAAACTGCTCATTTGTCCATAAATTCGTGAGCAGCTTTCCTTTTAGAGAGAGAGGCAAGGTGATCTCTATTTCTTGTTCGTTATTGTTCACGAGGAAAATGATCGCTTCTTCTTCGAATGTTTTCATATAGATCAAATGATTCGTTTCATCATTTGCATCGATAAAATGAAGATTTCCGCGATTTCCAAATGCCTTATAAGCCTTGCGCAATGCAATAAGCTTTTGGACATGTCTAAAAAGCTCGCGATTTTGCTGATGTTCATCCCATATCATGCATTTGCGGCAGCCTGGATCTTGATCTCCTGTTATTCCAATTTCATCGCCATAATAGATGCAAGGTGTTCCTGTAAAAGAGAGCTGGAATAAAAACGAGAGCTTTGCTTTCCGCACATCCTCTTTGCAGAGAGTCAGCAGACGAGGCGTATCGTGACTGCCGAGTAAATTAAATGCTACTTCATTTACATTCGTTGGATAGGAATGGAGCACATGTGTCATCATTCCGACAAATTGTGAAGCGCGAATCTCATGTTGAGCAAAGAAACGAAGGGTCCCATTTGTAAAAGGATAATTCATCACAGCGTCGAATTGGTCGCCGCGCAGCCAAGGCATAGCATCATGCCAAATTTCTCCAAGAATATAGGCGTCTGGTTTGATCGTTTTCACCGCTTGGCGAAACTCGCGCCAAAATTGATGATCGACCTCATTAGCGACATCTAAGCGCCAGCCATCAATATCAAATTCACGAATCCAATAAGTCGCCACATCTAATAAATAGTTTTTCACCTCTTGGTTTTCTGTATTCAGCTTTGGCATATTCGGAGTAAAAGCAAATGTATCATAGTTTGGACGCGGCACGGTTTGCAGTGGGAATTCGCGAATATGAAACCAATGTTTATACTTGGAATTTTCTCCATATTTCAGCACGTCTTGAAATGGAGGAAATTCGTAACCGCTATGATTAAAAACCGCATCAAGCATGACGCGAATGCCTTTTTGATGGCAAAGCTCCACAAGCCTTTTAAATGTCTGTTTATCTCCAAATTGCGGATCAATTTCAAAATAATCGATCGTATCATATTTATGATTGGATGATGCTTTAAAGATAGGCGTGAAATAAATTCCATTAACTCCTAGATCAACGAGATGATCCAGTTTCTGAATAATGCCCTCAAAATCTCCACCGAAAAAGCTGGTCGGCGTAGGATCAGCGCTTCCCCACGGCAATGTTCCAGCAGGATTCAATGCTTCATTGCCGTTGGCAAAGCGCTCTGGGAAAATTTGATACCAAATGGTATCTTTTACCCACTCAGGTGCTTGGAACACATCGATTTTGTTTAAAAAAGGAAAACAAAAATAATAAGCGGTATCATCCATCGGTGCCGTTCTGTAAAATCCTTTTTCTGTATAAACGATTTGCTCGTTGTTGCTTGTCAGTTCGAAACCGTAACGGAGGCGACGATATGGAGGAGTTAAGGCGATAAACCAATAATCAAACAGTTCATCTGTTCCGCTTTTTTGCATAGATTGATAGCTTACCTGCCAATGGCCGTTTTCCCATTCGTATGGATCGCCGTAAATAAGGCGGACATGCTCGACGTCATTTTTTTTTGTCCGCAATCGTATATGTAGTGTTTGCTCGTCATATGCATAAGCAAAGTTGTCTTTTGGACGATGATAAATGGCTTCTTTGAACATGGAATCAGCTCCTTTAAAAAAGATTAAGTGCAAGCGATTGCCATTTGATTACACAGTGATAAGATAAATATGATAGCTTGTTTGTTATTTTGCCAAACAAAAAGGAAACGTATTCATTCCGCATGTTTTAAGAGTAATTGATCACTATATAAAAAGTCAATCAATCGCTAAACCAATTGTAAAAGATGTAAAAAAGAGTTGTCAAAATTCAAAATGATTGTATAATAAAAGTGATAATTTGTGCAACCGTTTTCCTAATTGATTATTATGAAAACGCTTGCCATTTTCATTTTTTGTAAATAAACAGGAGGGATCGGAATGAAAAGGATGGTATCTCTTTTTTCCTCGCTCGCATTGACGACAGGGGTGTTGGCAGGGTGCGGACCTGATGGGGAAACAACGAAGACGAATCCAAATGAAGGGAATAAGCAAACGGAAACATCAGAAAACAGCATGCCTCCTAAGCCAGATAAGCTTGTTGTTTGGGAAGATGTCAAGCGGGGAGTAGCGCTTGAGCCAGCCATTAAAGCGTTTGAAGAAAAATATGGGATTAAAGTCGAGTATAAAGAAGTAGAGATGGCGACAAAGCAACGGGAACAATTGCGTTTAGATGGCCCGGCAGGCACAGGTCCCGATGTGATTACAGTGCCTCATGACCAGATCGGCCAGCTTGTAACGGAAGGACTCATTCGTGAAATCAACGTTGATCCATCCGTATTAGATCAGTTTACAGAATCCTCTATCCAAGCGGAGACCTATAAAGGAAAGCTTTATGGGCTGCCAAAGGCCGTAGAAACCCCGGTACTTATCTATAATAAAAAGCTGATGGATAAAGCGCCGGAAACGATGGATGAGCTGTATCAATTTGCGAAGGGCTTTACAAAAGGAGACAAATACGGATTTTTAGCTCTTTGGGATAACTTTTATTTCGCACACGGTGTGATTGCCGGCATGGGCGGCTATGTATTTAAAGAGGATAACGGCACATTGGATCCGAAAAATCTCGGTTTAAATAACGATGGGGCAGTCAAGGGAGCTGAATACATCCAAAAATGGTATAAAGAATTATTCCCGAAAGGAATTATCGGTGAAAACGGCGGTTCGACGATGGATGGCCTGTTTAATGAAGGAAAGGTAGCCTCTGTCATGAATGGACCATGGGCATTTCAAGGGATGCGTGATGCGGGAATTGAAATTGGAGTTGCACCGATGCCAACATTGCCAAACGGAGAACATATGAAAACGCTTATGGGCGTAAAAGGATGGCATGTGTCTGCTTTTTCCAAAAATCCAGAATGGGCGACGAAATTAATTGAGTTTTTAACGAATGAAGAAAGTGCGAAAAAGCGCTTTGAATTAACAAAAGAGATTCCGCCGGTTAAAGCTCTCGTTGATGATCCGCTTATTGCAGAAGATGAAGGGGCCAAGGCTGTGGCGATTCAGTCCCAATACGCGGTTCCGATGCCGAATATTCCGGAAATGTCTGAAGTATGGGGCCCGATGGCAACCGCTCTGCAATTAGTGGCGAACCAAAAGATAAAACCGAAGAAAGCATTAGATGAAGCGATGAAAACCATTCAAACCAATATTGAAACGAATCACTCAGGCGAGTAAAAAGAGAGCGCCTCTCTTTTACGGGATCGGCGATAAGACAACTTGAAGATGAAACAAATGATTGGTGGAAAATTGGCGGTCAAAGGCAAGTCGCTGCCTTGTCTCAGTCACGCCAAAACGTGACCAGGAACCGAACAATCAGCTACTTCCAGGCAAATGAATTTGTCTGGAAGCAATGCTGTTCGGTCGACCGACTATCGAAATCGATAGTGATCGGCTCGCTTTAGGGGTCCATATTGATGCATCAAGAAAAAAACCATTTGCCGATCAAACAGGAGAGTGGAAAAGGTTCCTTGCTTCTGCTGGGCTCCATGTTTTGCACGGGCGTTTATAATATGGATGGCTTCCATGTTTTCACACGCCTATCGCATTTGCCGAACTATGCTTTTATGGCCGATAGAACTTTTGATGATAGAAAAGGATTGGATGCTGAACTGATATTTGCAGGCGATGAATCTAACATTCTCAAATATGAACTGGTTGTGAGTGGTGATATGTTAGAAAGGAGGGGCTTATGTGGAGTCGACTATCTATCAATCTCGTCATCGGAAGATTGCGCTTGGTTTATCGATTATTCCGGGACTCGGACAGCTATACAACCGCCAATATACGAAAGGTATTTTCTTTCTTGTATTAACGGTTTCTTTTTTTATTGTCTTTCATGATTTATTGGATATCGGTTTGTGGGGATTAGTGACGCTTGGTGAAATAGTCCCGCGCGATCATTCCATTTTTTTGTTGGTGGAAGGGATTTTAGCGGCGATCGTGCTCGTATTTGGCCTCGGGTTTTATGCATTTAATTTGCAGGATGCGTATAAAAATGGACAAAAACGCGATCTTGGCTTAAAAATCAACTCGCTGCGTGAACAATATCAAACGCTTGTCGATAGCGGATTTCCTTATTTAATGATCTCGCCGGGATTTATTTTGCTCATTTTTGTCGTTGTTTTTCCGATTATTTTCGTTGTGCTGCTTGCGTTCACAAACTACGATTTGTATCATACGCCGCCAGCTAAATTAGTCAATTGGGTTGGCTTGCGAAACTTTGTTGACTTAGTGAAGCTTGACCTTTGGCGGAAAACGTTTATTAACGTATTGGCATGGACGATTATTTGGACGTTTGGCGCGACTACCTTGCAAATTGCTCTTGGCATTTTCCTAGCGATTCTCGTCAATCAAAAAGATTTAAAAGGAAAAGCGATTATCCGAACTATTTTTATTTTGCCTTGGGCCGTTCCGGCGTTTGTGACTATTTTGATTTTTGCCGGCATGTTTAATGAATCTTTTGGCGCGGTCAATCAAACCATTTTAGCCTCCTTGGGGCTTCCGGCTATTGATTGGATGACAAACCCATTTTGGACAAAGGTGGCGCTGATTTTCATTCAAACATGGCTTGGTTTTCCATTCATTTTTGCGATGACAACGGGTGTGTTGCAATCGATTCCAAGTGAATTGTATGAAGCGGCAACGGTAGATGGAGCTACAGCATGGCAAAAATTCACAAAAATCACGCTTCCTCTCGTTCTTTATACAGTCGCCCCTATTTTAATTACGCAGTATACGTTTAATTTTAATAACTTTAACATTATTTACTTGTTTAATGGCGGAGGGCCGGCGGTCTCGGGCCAAAACGCCGGTGCGACCGATATTTTAATCTCTTGGATCTATCGTCTGACGATGACGTCGGCACAATATTCCAAAGCCGCGGCTGTAACCTTGCTTTTATCGCTTGTTGTTGTCTCCGTTGCTTTATGGCAGTTTAGAAGAACGAGATCATTTAAAGAAGAGGATATGATGTGAAATGGGCATGAAAAGACGAAAAATCATTCGTTTAACCTTGTCGTATATCGTGATTTTAGTGGTCGCCGCCATTATTGTGTATCCGCTTCTTTGGGTTATTGGCTCTTCGTTTAATCCCGGGCAGAGCTTGTCGGGGTCGAAGATGATCCCAGAGAATGCAACGCTCGCTCATTATAAAGAGCTGTTCGACCCTGATCAAAGCGATTATTTGCGCTGGTACTGGAACTCTTTAAAAATCTCTACACTCACGATGGTTTTTTCTGTTATTCTCGTAAGTTTGACGGCCTATTCATTTTCCCGCTACCGTTTTATCGGAAGGAAAAATGGTTTAATCACCTTCTTGATTTTGCAAATGATTCCGAACTTCGCCGCATTAATTGCTATTTATGTTTTAGGGCTGCTCACAAAATTAATTGATACGCATTTAGGGCTGATTCTTGTTTATGTAGGCGGATTTATCCCGATGAACACTTGGTTGATGAAAGGTTATTTAGATACGATTCCGAGAGAGCTTGATGAATCTGCGAGAATCGACGGTGCCGGACATCTGCGCATTTTTTGGCAAATTATTATGCCGTTGGCTAAACCGATCATTGCGGTTGTGGCGCTATTTACTTTTACGGGACCGTTTGCCGATTTTATTTTGGCCAGCGTTCTGCTTCGCAGCAAAGAAAAGTATACGCTGGCTGTTGGGCTGTATGACTTGGTCGCAAAGCAATTTGGAAGTGAATTTACAACGTTTGCTGCTGGTTCTGTGCTGATCGCTCTGCCGATTGCGATCCTGTTCCTTTCGTTCCAAAAATATTTTGTATCGGGATTGACAGCTGGCGGAACAAAAGGATAAGAAAGAGGGGGGAAGAACCGTTCAAGTTCTTTCCTTTCATGCTATTTCGAGCTATATTAAAACAGTAAGTAGACTCGAAATAGATAGGGAGTGGGAAGGTTGAAACGAGCATTTGCTTCTAGTTTAGCGTTTCTTTTTTTACTTTCATTTGCCATTCCTGCACAGGCAGACACAAATGAAAAGCGGACATGGCAAGACGAAACCGTCTACTTTATGATGGTTGATCGATTTAACAATTTGGATTCGACAAACGACCAAGGTGTCAATGTCAAAGATCCTCGCGCCTATTTCGGAGGGGATTTAAAGGGAATTACAGCTAAACTGGATTATATTCAAAGCATGGGATTTACAGCGATTCGACTGACGCCGATTTTTCAAACGGACCCAGGGGATTATCAAGGAAAGAAGGTTACGGATTTTTATAAAGTCGATCCGCGTTTTGGAACGCTCAGCGATTTAAAAACATTGGTGAAAGAAGCGCATAAGCGTCATATGAAGGTGATTTTGGATTTTGTGACGAATCATACGTCATCTCGCCATCCGTGGGTAAACGATCCGGCGAAAAAAGATTGGTATCATGAGAAAAGGGAGATTTCAGACTGGAATAATCCGCGGCAAATAGAGACCGGCTGGTTAAATGGGTTGCCAGATCTTGCGCAAGAAAATCCGGAAGTGAAACGTTATTTGATTGATGCTGCTAAATGGTGGATAAAAGAAACGGATATTGATGGTTATTATCTTGATGACGCTAGATATGTGCCTAAATCGTTTTGGCAGGGGTTTGCAAATGAAGTCAAAGCAGTAAAGAAAGACTTTTATCTGCTTGGAGGAATAGACAGCAATGATCCGCGTTATATAGCCGATTATGAGAAGGATGGAATCGATGGTTTTCTTGATTATCCTTTTTATAATGAAGAGTCAAAGGTATTGAGCAATGTGAATCAATCGCTTGCGCCGCTTTATCGTGTTTGGAAGAACAATGTCTCTTATTATGATCATCCTTATTTGTTAGGTACGTTTTTGGACAATGACAGAACTGTTCGATTCACAAGGCTTGCTTTAGAAAACAAGCAAAATCCGATAACCAGAATGAAGCTTGGTCTAGCTTATTTATTTTCAGCGCCAGGCGTTCCTATTGTCTATTACGGAACAGAAATTGTGTTAGACGGAGGAAAGGCTCCTGATAATCATCGCCTTATGAATTTCCGCACCGACGATGAAGTGGTGAACTATATAAAAAAATTAGGAGAACTGCGCGGGCAATTACCTTCTTTGCGGCGGGGGGATTTTGCTCTCTTGTACGAAAAGAAGGGAATGGCTGTTTTTAAACGAACATATAAGGGAGAAACAGCTGTCATCGCGATAAATAATACAAACAAAACGCAAAAAGTCCATTTAACAAACGCTCAGCTTGCCCCTGGAAAAGAGTTGAGAGGACTGTTATCTGGCGATTTAGTGCGAAGCAGCAAAAACGGGTATAACTTGATTTCGGATAGGGAAACAGCAGAAATTTACGTGCTTGCCAAAAAGACGGGTCTGAATATTCCATTTATCGCTGCGCTCATTGCTGTTTATGTCTTGTTTGGATTGTTTTTATACTATGCGAAAAAGCGTGCCAAACGGTCTAGGTAGGAGGGAAAAAAGATGCTGGAAGATACAAGCTTTGCTATTTTGCCGGATCGCGAGGGAAAGCGGCGTAAACGGAATGTAATCGATATCGGAAACGTGCTGGCTTTTTCCTGTAAAGATGAAGTGTTTTTCTTCCGATGTGATGCAGGTGTAGTGAACGTTCAGTTTTATGATCATCCTATCGTCCGCGTCGCTTTTAATCCTTTTGGCGAAACGAGCATGAAAACAAGCCGTGCCGTCGTCATGCAGCCAAAAAAGGTAAAAGTGGATGTGCATGAAACAGAGGAACAGGTGGAGCTGGCTTCACCACAAATGAAAGTGGTAGTGAAAAAACGTCCCTTTCGTGTGCAGATTTATGATCAAGCGGGTCGTTTGCTTGTAGGGGAGGAAGCGAGAGGGATGGCCTTCACTTATGAAGGTGATGTTTACTGTTATAAAGGAATGGATCAGGCCGACCATTTTTATGGACTCGGTGAAAAAACCGGATTTCTGAATAAGCGCGGTGAAAAATGGATCATGTGGAATACAGATGTGTATGCGCCGCATAATCCAGAAACGGACCCTCTTTATCAGTCTCATCCGTATTTTATGACGTTGCGGAATGGATGGGCACACGGTTTGTTTTTTGACAATACGTATCGGACCATATTTGATTTTCAAACGTTCGAAGATGAATATTGTTTCGCCGCGGAGGGCGGATCGATTGATTATTATGTATTTGCCGGTCCGACTCCGCGCGATGTATTGAAGCAATATACGAATCTGACAGGAAAAATGCCGATTCCTCCTAAATGGGCGCTCGGCTATCACCAATCGCGCTATAGCTATGAAACGGAGCAGGAAGTAAGAGAACTGGTGCAGACGTTTATAGAAAAAGATATTCCGCTTGATGCGGTGTATTTAGATATCCATTATATGGATGGCTATCGCGTGTTTACATTTGATAGAAACCGCTTTCCGAATCCGAAGCAGCTGATTGCCGATTTGAAACAGAAAGGGGTTCGTGTTGTTCCGATTGTAGATCCTGGGGTAAAGGTGGATCCTGAATACGCCATTTATCAAGAAGGAGTAAGGAACGATTATTTTTGCAAATACATGGAGGGAAATCTTTTCATTGGGGAGGTCTGGCCAGGAAAAAGCGCGTTTCCGGATTTCACAAATGAACAAGCGCGAAGCTGGTGGGGCGACAAGCATCGGTTTTATGCTGATTTAGGCATCGAAGGTATTTGGAACGATATGAACGAACCGTCTGTGTTTAATGAAACAAAAACGATGGATATTACTGTGATGCATGATAACGATGGAAATCCGAAAACGCATCGTGAACTTCATAACCTTTACGGATTGATGATGGGAGAAGCGACATACACTGGCATGAAAAAGCTGTTGAACGGAAAGCGTCCGTTCTTGTTAACGCGTGCCGGTTTCTCAGGTATCCAACGCTATGCAGCTGTATGGACGGGAGATAATCGCAGCTTTTGGGAGCATTTGCAAATGTCGTTGCCAATGTGCATGAATTTAGGATTATCAGGCGTCGCGTTTTGCGGAGCGGATGTTGGCGGGTTTGCTCACGATACGAACGGGGAGCTTTTAGCACGTTGGACGCAGGTGGGGGCGTTTACTCCATATTTTCGCAATCATTGTGCGATCGGATTCCGCCGGCAAGAACCGTGGGCGTTTGCTGAAAAGTATGAGCGAATTATCAAACAATATATCCAGATGCGCTACGAATGGTTGCCGTATTTATACACGCTTTTTGCAGAAGCTCATGAGACAGGTGCTCCTGTCATGCGACCTTTGCTTTTTGAGTATCCGGATGATCCTCATACGTATAATCTTTATGATGAATTTTTGCTTGGTGACAATGTGTTGGTTGCTCCGATTATGACGCCTAACACCGCTTATCGAGCCGTATATTTGCCGAGAGGGAAGTGGATCGATTATTGGACAGATACCGTTTGGGAGGGAGGTCAATACCAACTGGTTCATGCGGAATTAGACAAGCTCCCAATTTTTGTGAAGCAAGGCTCAGCCATTGCGCTTGCCAATGCAAGACGTTCTACTGATATGCCGGATGAACAGCGCATCGTGCGCTTATATAAAAAGTGTGATGGAAAAACCGCATATACGATATATGATGATGATGGACAAACGTTTGCTTATGAGAAAGGAATTTATTTCCGTTTGCATTTGGATATAAGGTATGATGAGAATATTGTTCGGATTGACACGAAAACGGAAGGGGAGTACCGGCCAGACTGGAAGCTGTCATTTGCGATTCATGGAGGAACGGCACAGACGACTGTGATCGTCGATGGAAACGAGCAACATGGTAGATGGGATGATAAGCAGAACATCTTATGGATCGACCACAATTGAGGGATGGAGAAGGAGGGATGTGAAATGAACGTCACCATTAAAGATGTTGCAAAACGAGCGAATGTGGCTCCCTCCACTGTTTCAAGAGTCATTGCAGATAGTCCGCGCATTAGTGAAAAAACAAAGAGAAAAGTGCGAGAAGCGATGAAAGAGCTTGGCTATCATCCCAATTTTATTGCCCGGAGCCTGGCGAATCAATCGTCGCAGGTGATTGGAATCGTGATGCCGAGCTCAACTGACCAAGCGCTGCAAAATCCGTTTTTTCCTGAGGTGATTCGCGGAATTAGCAAAGCAGCACATGAGAAAAAATATGCTTTGCAAATGTCGACAGGCGAAAAGGAAAGCGAGATTTATGAAGGTGTGATCGAAATGCTGCAGGGGCGGCGGGTTGACGGTGTTATTTTGCTTTACTCTAGAACGAATGATAAACTGATGAAATATTTGCAGAAGAACCGCTTCCCATTTGTTGTCATTGGAAAGCCTCACCAGATGGCAGAACAAATTACTCATGTCGATAATGATAACTATCGCGCGGCAAAAGAAGCGACTCAATATTTAGTTGAGCTTGGGCATAAGCGAATAGCATTTGTCGGCGGCAATATCAGCTATTTAGTGACAGTCGATCGGCTGCTAGGATATGAAGCGGCGCTTAAAGAAGCCGGGCTGCCGTACCGCCAAGAGTATATTATGCATGAAGAATTTTTAAAAGAAGGCGGACAAGAAGCGATGAAAGAGCTGCTGTCGTTACGTGAACCGCCGACAGCGTTAGTGGTGGCGGATGATTTGATGGCGCTTGGGGTTTTGAATACGTTGGACGAGATGAACGTTCGCGTTCCTGAGGATATATCCATTGTCAGCTTTAATAATACGCTGTTAGCGGAGCTCTCACGTCCTCCATTAACATCAGTCGATATTCATATTTTTCAGCTTGGATATGAAGCAGCGAAAAGTTTGATCGAAAAAATTGCGAATCCAAATGAGCCGGTCAAGCGAATTATTATTCCGCACCAGCTTATGAAACGATTTTCCTGCGATGACGATCAAATGAAATGAAAAACGTTAGATGGCCGACAAAGTCCATTTCGGCTTTGTCGGCCATCATTGTCAAGCATTCTTTGTTTCCGCACCAGGCTGGCTTGCGCTCGGCCGACAAGGAACGCAGTCAAGCGAAGACGAAAATCGAATAAGAGAGGCTTGCGAGCGGCCAAAATTCAGGCGCTTTTTTGCTCATAAGAAGAATGGGTGATTCGTATATAAACAAAAAACTTGCAACATATCGTTGCAAGTCTATCAAAGGGAAGAGAGGGGTCACCTTTTGGTTTGTGCAAAAGGCTGATAGCAAACACTGTACGTAATAATCATAATTGGATTATACATGATAAATCAAGTTTACTGTAAATAAAATTAACAATAAATGTTCAATTTCATTACATTTACCCGTTCACGATTTTTCCGCCATTCACATGAATCATTTGCCCTGTTATATAGGAGGCGTCATCGCTGGCGAGAAACACATAGCTTGGCGCTACTTCCTCAGGCTGTCCAGGTCGTTTCATCGGCGTATTCGAACCGAATGCAGCTACTTGCTCGCTGGAAAAGGTTGATGGAATGAGGGGCGTCCAAATCGGTCCGGGGGCGACACCGTTGACGCGAATTCCTTTTTGTACCAAAGATTTAGCTAACGAGCGTGTAAATGTCGCGATCGCTCCTTTTGTTGCCGAATAATCGAGCAGCTGCTCGTTGCCCTCATAAGCTGTAATGGATGAGGTGTTAATAATGGAGCTGCCTTCTTTTAAATAAGGAAGTGCCGCTTTCGCTAAATAAAAGTAGCCAAACACATTCGTGCGAAACGTTTTTTCTAGCTGCTCTGAGGTGATGTGCAGCAGGCTGTCTTGAGGATGTTGTTCAGCTGCGTTATTGACAAGAATATCTAGCTTTCCAAATGCAGCGATGACTTGCTTGACAGCTTCGATACAAAAATGCTCATCTCCCACATCTCCGGCAATCAACAGGCATTGGCGCCCCTCTTCTTCAACTTGCCGCTTGGTTTCTTCTGCATCTTGGTGTTCATTCAAATAAATAATGGCGACATCCGCGCCCTCTTTCGCAAAATAAATGGCAACCGCTCGGCCGATTCCGCTGTCTCCGCCGCTAATTAAGGCGATCTTTCCTTGAAGCTTGCCGCTTCCTCGATAGGCAGGATCCTCGGAGACGGGCTCGGGCTGCATCACGGATTGTAATCCCGGCTGCTGGTATTGATGCTGTGGCGGCAAGGTCATTTGCTGCTTTGTGACCATCTTGATCATTCCTCCCTTATACCATCATGTTCAGTCATTGTTTAGTATGGGAGAATCAAGCGAAAATATCACGAAAGCTGTTTATCCATTATTTTACTGTATACATACAGCTTGATGGATCAACATTTATCCCGGAAGTGAGGCATCCCTGAAAAAATGATGATAAAAGAAGGACGTGACTGGTGACATTCGATCAGACGAAACAAAAAAGCTGGCATTCGCCAGCTTTTTTACAATACATTAAAGTATTTCGCTTCTGGATGAGCAAAAACGATGGCAGATACAGAGGCTTCGGGTTCCATCATAAATTCCTCCGTTAAATCAATTCCAATCTCTTCCGGATGCAAAAGATGGAACAGTTTTTCTTGGTCTTCTAGGTTTGGGCATGCCGGATAGCCAAAAGAAAAGCGTTGTCCTTGATATTTGGCGGCGAACCGTTCCTCCATTGTGAAATCAGGATCGTCTGGAAATCCCCAACGGTCGCGCATGACTTGATGGATCCGTTCAGCCAGCCCTTCTGCTACTTCAAGCGCCAGCGCTTGAATTGCATGGCTTTTTAAAAATTCGCCGCTTTTTTTCCATTCTTGCGCTAGCTCACGGATGCCTGTTCCAGCGGTCACGGCAAATAATCCTACATAATCAAGCTGCCCGCTTTCCACCGGCTTGATATAATCAGCCAAACAAAGATAAGGTGACTGGCGCTGCCGCGGAAACTCGAATGTTTCGATCATGGTTTTTTCATCTTTCGGCGAGTAAATATAAATACGGTTTCCATCGCTTTGAGCGGGAAAAAATTGATAGACAGCCGCTGGCTTTAACCACTGTTGCTGTTTGGCGGCAGAGAGAAGATCCTCTATCAATTGTTTGAGAAAAACAGCTTTTTCATTTTGTTCCGCTAATAACTTTTTCACTTTTCCTTTCAAGCCAAGGTGATGTCCGAGCAGCATTTGCCAGTTCATATACGGCTCAATATGGGCGAGCGGGATATCTTTTAGGACATGACGCTCTAGATCTGCCGGAACATATACTGGAACATGGATGGATACATTGGACCGAACAAGGGTAGCCGTTTGCGATGATGACGCTGATACCGTAAAGCTTTGTTCCTTTCGTTTATATTCAACCTCGTTTTGCTGCAGGCGGTTGGCAAGGGAGAGACCGTCCATGGCGTCTTTTGCATAAAGCACGATTCCGTCGTACTCTGGAGCGATTTTATTTTCGGTAAATTTTCGCGATAATGCTGCTCCACCGACAAGAATAGGCAAGGAAATGCCGGCTTGTTTTAAATCTTGAGCGGTTAGCACCATTTGTTGGGCTGATTTGACGAGCAGCCCCGACAAGCCAATAATGTCGGGTTTTTCGGCTTTTATGGCTTCAATCAGCTGCTGGGAAGTGACTTTAATGCCTAGATCCACTACGTGATAGCCGTTGTTGCTCAAAATAATGTCCACTAAATTTTTGCCGATGTCATGCACATCCCCTTTGACGGTAGCAAGCATCACTTTTCCTTTTAGACTGGTTTCGGTTTTTTCCATATAAGGCTCCAAAAAGGCGACCGCTGCTTTCATCACCTCAGCACTTTGCAGGACTTCAGCGACAATGAGCTGGTTGTCATTGAACAGCCGGCCTACTTCATCCATACCGGTCATAAGCGGACCATTGATAATATCGAGAGGGTTGTTATATGTTTGCAAGGCCAACTCTAAATCCTCAAGCAATCCCTCTTTTGTTCCTTCGACGACATAGGAGGCGAGCCGTTCCTCGAGCGATAAATGAGTATTCGTTTTTTTCGTTTCTTTCGTTTTGCCCCGGTAAAACTGAATAAAGGTGTTTAAAGTTTCATCATTCGTATGAAAGAGGAGCGCCTCAGCCAATTGCACTTCCTCCGCTGGAATGGAAGCAAAGCGCTCAAGCTTTTCCGTATTAACAATCGCGTAATCAAGGCCGGCTTGCGTACAATGATATAAGAAAACAGAATTTAAAATTTCCCTGCCAACTGGCGGCAATCCGAATGAGACATTGCTGATACCGAGTATGGTTGGACAATGTGGCAGCTGTTCTTTAATGAGTCGGATGCCCTCAATCGTTTCTTTCGCGGCGCCAATATATTGTTCGTCGCCGGTGCCGACTGGAAAAACGAGCGGATCAAAAATAATGTCATGTGGCGGTATGCCGTATTTATTGACAAGCAAATCGTAAGAACGCAAAGCGATTTCAAGCTTTCGTTCAGCGGCAATGGCCATTCCTTGTTCATCAATCGTGCCAACAACAACGGCCGCTCCATAGCGATGAATGAAAGGAGCAATTTTTTCGAAACGCTCCTCTCCGTCTTCGAGGTTAATGGAATTAATAATCGCTTTTCCTTGCGAATAGGAAAGGGCGCACTCAATCACTTTTTCATCCGTTGAATCAATCACGAGCGGCACCTTTACCTTTCGAACGACTTGCTGGATAAATTGTTCCATATCTTCCTTTTCGTCGCGATCCGGATCTGCAAGGCAGATATCGATGACATGAGCGCCGTTTTTTACTTGCGTTCGAGCAATTTCCGCTGCTTCTTCATATTTTCCTTCCGCAATCAAACGTTTAAATTTGCGAGAGCCGATGACGTTTGTTCGTTCGCCGACAAAAAGCGGGCGCATTGTTTCATCGTAAATAAGTGGCTCGATTCCTGAAACAGCATGAACGGAGAATGAGGTTGGAATCGTGCGCGGAGCGACATCGCGAACCGCTTCAGCGATAGCGCGAATATGAGACGGCGTTGTGCCACAGCAGCCGCCGACGATATTGAGCCAGCCTTTCTCAGCAAAGCGGCGGATTTTTTTGGCTAACATATCCGGTGTTTCGTGATAATGCCCTTCTTCATCCGGGAGCCCGGCGTTTGGATAACAGCTGACGGCTGTATCGGCTAGTTGAGAAAGAGAACGCAAGTGATCAGTCATAAACTCCGGCCCAGTTGCACAGTTGAGCCCAATGGCAAATGGCTTCATATGGCGGACGGAAATAAAAAACGATTCAATCGTTTGTCCCGCCAGCGTCGTTCCCATCGGTTCAATCGTCCCAGATATCATAAGCGGAACGATTTTTCCTATCTTTTGAAATGCTTTTGAAATGCCGATAAAACCCGCTTTTACGTTAAGTGTATCTTGACACGTTTCTAAAAGCAGAAGATCGACGCCGCCGATTAATAGGCCGCGCGCTTGCTCTTCATAGGAGGCTACAAGTTGGGCAAATGTTGTCCCCCCGGTAACAGAAAGGGTTTTCGTTGTTGGACCCATCGAACCGGCGACAAACCGCGGCCAGCTTGAAGTGGAATGGCGTTCAGCCGCCCGCTTAGCCAGCTTGGCTGCTTCTATATTTAATTCAAGCGCCATATGGCCGAGCCCATATTCGTCTAACACCATGCTGGTAGCACCGAACGTATTGGTTTCAATGATATCGGCTCCCGCTTCAAGATAGGCTTCGTGAATCTGTGCAATGACGTGAGGGGAGGTCACAGATAAATATTCATTGCATCCTTCGTATGATTCGCCGCCAAAATCAGCAGCTGTAAGCTCGGCGCTTTGAATCATCGTTCCCATTGCTCCATCCATTACTAAAATTTTCTTTTTCAGCTGATTATACAGTTGGCTAGCCATGATGAAGTACCTTCCTTTCTGAAATCGAACGTTCTTTTTCTTGAATATAGCGGACGAGCTCGACTGTCATTTCATAGCGCAAAAACGGCGTAATTAAATAAATGCCGCGAAATAAATCAAAAGCCGCATCGATGAGCGATTTGGCGATGGCAATTCCTTCTCTCGACGATTGAATCGGATCATGGGCGCAAGCCGCCATTCGGGAACGAATATCGTCCGATAACGTGATTCCCGGTACTTCGTGATGCAGAAAGTCGGCGTTACGTGCGCTTGTAAGCGGCATAATGCCGATATAAATCGGCGCTTCAAGATGTTTCGTTGCCTCGTATACCTCTTCGATTTTTTGTTCGGAATAGAGCGGCTGCGAAATAAAGTAGTGGGCGCCGCACTGAATCTTTTTCTCAAGCCGCTGCACCGCTTTATCTAAATAACGGACATTCGGATTGAAGGCCGCAGCGATAGAGAAGTTGGTTTTTTGCCCAAGCGGCTGACCGGAGTAGGAAATCCCTTCATTAAATTGGCGAATCAGCTGAATTAAATCAAATGATGACAAATCATACACAGATGTTGCGCCAGGAAATTCGCCGATTTTGGATGGATCTCCGGTGACAGCAAGTACATCCGTAATGCCAAGTGTATGCAATCCCATTAAATGAGATTGCAGACCAATCAGATTGCGGTCGCGGCATGTAATGTGGATCAGCGGACGGATGCCTAGCTGTTGCTTAATAAGGGTTCCGAGCGCGACATTGCTGATGCGCGGAGTAGCTAAAGAATTATCAGCCAGTGTTAGGGCATCAATATTCGTTTCTTTGAGCGCTTTCGCTCCTTCCAAAAATTTTCCGATGCCCAGCTTTTTCGGCGGATCTAATTCAACAAGGACCGACCGACGTTTTTTTACGATATTTTCTAAAGGCGGTTCAGATTTTGGCTCTGCTGATGGAATCGAGATGGTTGCTTGCTGCTGTTTCACTTGTTTCGTTTGAATTGGCGTGCGATCAATCAAGGCTTGTGCCATCGCCGCAATATGTTTAGGCGTCGTTCCGCAGCAGCCGCCGATCAGGCGGACGCCTTGTTCGCGAAAGGAGAGAGCCGTTTCCTTAAAATATTCGGCGTTCGTTTCATAAACAAGGCGGCCGTCGCGATAATCCGGAAGGCTAGCATTCGGATAAGCGGAAAGGAATGCGGTGCTGGGAAGCGGCACGGCTTCAAGAGAACGAATCATATGATACGGACCAAGATGGCAGTTTAATCCAACTACATCGGCCCCCAATTGTTCCAATTGGGAAAGCGCATCGCTGAGCGGAGTCCCGTCTTGCAGCACGCCAACACCGTGAAGGGTCACATGGGCGATAATCGGTAATGTTGTTTCTTTTCGGGCGATGGCGAGCACCGTTTGAAGCTCCTCTAAGTCGTAATAGGTTTCAAGCAGAATTCCATCTACTTCTTCGTGCAAAAGCACGTACAACTGCTCCCGAAACGTCCGTTTCACTTCTTCAAGAGTGATGGCGCTTTTCTTGAATGTGCGAAGACCGCCGATGGTTCCAAGAACATAGGCACGGCCTGAGGCCGCTTGTTTCGCTAGCTTTACAGCTGCGCGGTTGATTTCTTTTACATCGTCCTCCAATCCATAGCGTGCTAGCTTCATATAGTTTGCGCCATATGTATTGGTTTGAATGACTTCTGCGCCAGCGTCAAGATAAGCTTCATGAATATGGATAATATCTTCTGGTTTGGAGAGATTCAATTCTTCAAAACATCGGTCAATTCCATGGGAGTATAATAAAGTTCCCATCGCCCCATCGGCGATGATGATTCGTTTCTGCAATTCTTCTAAAAATCCCATGCGTATCACTCCTTCGTCTTCTTAAAAAATAAAAAAAGCCTTCTAAAAATAAGAAGAAGACTTTGGGTTGCTCCTTCTTATCTTCCAAGCATCAAGCCTGTCTGGAATTAGCACCTTGACATACAGTCAGGTTGCTGAGAGTTCACAGGGCCAGTCCCTCCCTCTCTCTTGATAAGAAAAATGAGTATGCAATTTTCAATCAATGCGTTATTTATAATTTAAATAATTTTTAGAAAATATTCAACTGCAAATTTTGATTATTTTTTAGATGGAACGGATCAGCGCTCAAAAGGCGACGATCAGGCAAAGTTTGTGGACTTACGCCAGGAAATCTATAGTTCGCATTTTGGTTATAAAAACAGCCTAATTCCTCCGAATTAGGCTGTTAAGACGAAGCGCACAAACCCCTATCGATAGTTGACAAATTGTACATCAATCGGCAAATCAGCTTCACGGATCGCTGTGATCACTTTTTGCAGATCATCTTTGCTTTTGCCGCTGACGCGGATTTGATCTTCTTGAACTTGGCTTTTTACTTTTAAGCCTGTGTTTTTAATAATCGTATTAATTTTTTTCGCATGATCTTTGTCAATTCCTTGAACAAGGCTGGCACGTTGACGGACCGTTCCTCCTGAGGCTGGTTCTATTTTTCCGTATTGAATATTTTTGATAGAGACCCCGCGCTTAATCAGTTTGCCGATTAATACATCTTTCAATTGCTCAAGTTTGAATTCATCGTCGGAAACGAGGATCAGTTCGTCTTTTTCTAAGGAAATGTCACTTTTGCTTCCCTTGAAATCGTAGCGGTTTTGAATCTCCTTCATGGCGATATGAATGGCGTTAGTAACTTCAGATAAATCTACTTTGGATACGATATCAAATGAGCTTTCTTTCGACATATATTACCTCCAGTAAAATTTGGTCATTTTGTTTTTATTATAGTAAAATGTAGCATGATAAACAATAAAAAGGAAGATGCATCCATGAAACAACTTATACCAGGAGAAATAAGAACATTAACCGTAAAGCGGGAGGTTCCGTTTGGCTGGTTTTTAGCGAGCGGTCAGGAAGAAGTGCTGCTTCATCAAACGGAGATAGACCGTCCACTTGCAATCGGAGAAGAGGTCCATGTCTTTTTATATCACGACCATCAAGGACGGTTGAGCGCTACAATGAAATCACCCAAAATAACAAAGGATACATATCATTGGGTGGAGGTGGTTGATGTTGTTCCAAAGCTCGGTGTTTTTGTTGACATTGGCATATCAAAAGATGTGCTTGTGTCTAGCGATGATTTGCCTCCTCTTTTGTCACTATGGCCACAGCGAGGGGATCAGTTATATTGTTCGTTAAAAACAGATCGGAAAGGGCGCTTGTTGGCTAACTTGGCGGATGAGGAAACAATCCGGCAGCTTGCTACGAAAGCTTCGGAGTCCGTCTTTAATCAAAATGTGCGCGGTCGCATATATCGTGTGATCAAAGCTGGAGCGTCTATGATCTCAGATGTGGGTTATATCGGTTTTATCCACGAATCTCAACGCAGGAGAGAACCGCGTCTTGGCGAAGTAGTCGAAGGGCGTGTCATCGCTGTCAAAGAAGACGGTACAATGAATGTGTCGCTGCTGCCGCGCAAGCACGAAAGCATCGACGAAGATGCAGGAATGATTTATCGTTACCTTGAAAGCAGAGGAGGGGCCATGCCCTATCATGATAAAAGCAATGCAGAGGATATTCAAGCGCGCTTTCAAATGAGTAAAGCCGCGTTTAAAAGAGCATTGGGACGGCTTATGAAAGAAGATCGGATTTATCAAGAAAATGGCTGGACTTATATCAAGCATAAGGAAGAATAGAAGCGGGGGTACAATACTCCGCTTTTTTTGTGCAGGGCTAAAAAGATGCCCCTATATCGCCGATAAAAATAGTGGATAGATTACAGCATAAGGGGATAAATCGATGAAGCAACTACGTCTTATCATTGTTATGATGGTGGTCGTGTGCCTTTTTTCAGGATGTTCAGCGCAGGAAACGGCCACAACAAAAGAAAGAGTAAAAGTCGGTATTATGTTGTCTGACGTCGGACTTGGAGATCAATCGTTTAGTGATTCTGCTTTCAATGGATTGATGAAAGCGCGCAACGAGCTTGGCATTGTGTTCGATTATCGCGAATTGCAGGATACGAAAACGTATGAACAAGGGCTAAAAGAATTGGTCGAAGAGGGAAATGATATCGTCATCGGCCTCGGATTCATGGTGCAAGAGGATTTGGAAAAAGTAGCGAAGCAATATCCAAAGCAGCCTTTTATTCTAGTGGATGCTGTGTCCAATTTGAAAAACGTGACTTCGATTACGTTTAAGGAAGATGAGGGAAGCTTTTTAGCCGGAGTGGTCGCGGCGTTAGCGACCCAAACGAATCAGGTTGGCTTTATTGGCGGAGACGATGTACCGCTTATCCACAAATTTGCCGACGGCTTTGAAAAAGGGGTTCATGCCTTAAAACCTTCAGCTTCTGTGAGCGTGGTGTATGCCGGGGATTTTGGAAATGATCAGCTTGGCGCCAAGCTTGCGGGAGAAATGTTTAAAGGCGGCTGCGACGTCGTATATACGGCCGCTGGATTTACGGGCGTGGGAGCGTTAAAGGAAGCGGAGGCGCAAGGAAAGTATGCCATTGGCGTTGACAGCGACCAATATTTTTATGCGGAAAAGGCGGTTGTCACATCAATGGTGAAAAATGTGGATGTGGCGCTGTTTACGATTTTACAGCAATATGTGCAAAAAGGCGAAATGCCACAAGGGACGGTTCAACTGGGCCTTAAGGAAAATGGCGTCGGACTTGCGCCGATTCGCGTGATGGCATGGAGCGAGCCGCAACAAAAATTGATCGAACAATGGAAGCAAAAAATTGAAAATGGTGAAGTAACAACGAAGGAATAGAAAAGGGGATAGCGATGACGGTTCGGAAAAAGCTATGGCTTCATGCCACGATTTCGATTTTGCTTTCGATCGGCATGATGGGATTTATTATTGTCAATATGCTGTCGATTCAAGCGACCAACAAAGATATTGTGCCCGTGCTTTTGACTATTCAGGAGCTAGAAGCGAGCATGAAATCAACGAAGCAAAGCTTAAATAACTTTGCCTACAATATGACAGAAGGAAATAAGCAGGGGGCCATTGAACAAGTTCAGCAAACAGAGCAGCTCATTCGTAAGCTGAAGAAGATGTTAAAGCAAAACCATTTTCAAGCTTTATTGGAAAAAGCAACGACCAAATTTTCCAATGTACATGAGCAATCCATTGAAGCTTTGAACACTCTTGATGCGTCTGAGGCCAGACGGCAAGCGATGCGAATCGAAGGGGCTATGAATGATATATATGGTTTAAAGTTGGCTGCAAATGATTTTTATGAACAATTACAGCAAGAGATGCAAGCGCAAATCCGCTTTGTGGTGTGGACGGCAATCATTGGAAGTATGGTGCTTCTCGGATTGGCTGGCGCAAGCAGTTTACGGCTCACACGTTCTATTACTAAACCTCTTGAGCATCTAGCGGCCAACGCGAAAGAAATAGCGAGCGGCCATTTGCTTGTTGAGCCTGTTTCCTATAAACATCATGATGAAATCGGCGAGCTCAACACTTCATTCAGCCAAATGGTCCATGAGCTGCAGCGGCTGCTACATTCCGTAGATTCCGCAAGCCGGCGTGTTGAAACATTTGCTAAAGAGATTGAACAAGAAAATAAAATGCTCACAGAAATTAACCAGCAGGTTGCTTTATCTACGAATGAGCTATCAGCCGGCGCTCAAAGTATTTCCGAAGAACTGCAGCAAGCGGTATTGCTTATCGAAAAAATGGACGATACGTTTGCACAAACCGCTGAACGGACGAAACAAACGGCTCAGTACAGCGAAGTCGCAGTAGAAGCGATTCGCACTGGACAAAAGGCGATTGGGGAACAAATGAAGTTGATCCGCGATAACGCTGAAGCGACAGCGCTGATCGAGAGGGAAACACAAGAGTTTATTAGCCATGCAGCGGATATTGAACAAATGGCAAAATCTGTATCGGAAATGGCGGAGCAAACGAACTTGCTTGCGTTAAATGCGGCCATTGAAGCAGCCCGTGCAGGAGAAGCGGGAAGAGGATTTGCGGTAGTGGCAGAAGAAGTGCGCAAGCTTGCCGAGCAGTCTGCGCAAGCAACGAAGCAAATTTTCGCCACTGTTTCTCACATTAAACAAGGGGTCGCTTCTGTTTCATCTGCGGTTACGCAAGGAGTGAAAATTGCTGAACAGCAATCTCGGTCAACGGAAGCAACAGCAGAAGCTTTTCGTGAAATTGAAAGCAAGGTGATTGGGATATCGGCTGATATTCAGGAGCTCGTAGCAGATGTGGCTGCCTCTAAAAAATTGGGAGAGAGCGTGTTGCAAAATGTGGAAAGCATTAGCGCGGTTGTTGAGCAATCGGCGGCCGGCAGCGAGGAAATTGCTGCTTCGATGTCTGAACAGCTCGTCGCTTTTGAAAAAATGGTGGAAAAAGTGGCGGTGCTGCGTCAATTGACGGATGAATTGCATACAGTGATGACAAAGTTCCGCATGGAATAAATTTATCATCAAATAAAAGTTCTCCACGTTTTTTAGGTGGAGAACTTTTGTTTTAAGGCTGAAAGGTTGTCTCTAGTACATTTAAGAAACCTATTATACAAAATTATTAACGTTGTTATTTCTTCCAAACTTATAGGCCGAGATGAGGAAAAAGATCAGTGCGAATGCGAGGATAATGAGCAAATTCAAATATAAGCTTCCAAAGGAATGGCCTTGCTGTAATTTTAACAACGCATCCAGCGTCCAGCGTTGCGGCAGAAAATTAGCTATTTTTTGTACGAAAGTAGGCATAATATCCGCTGGCCAAAAACATCCTGAAAGCATGCAGGTAGGAACAACGATCAAGTTTTGCATCGCTCCTGCTGAAGCAGAGCTGTTTGCAAAAGCGACCGTTATAAAAGCGATGCCGATGGCTACTAGTGAAAATAACATCAGAACAACGGCCATTTGCCAAAAAGCAATATTTGTTTTTATGTGAAATACTCGATCCATTATCACTAATGTAAGGATAATCTGTCCGGTCATCACAATCATGTTGACGATGATATTTGACAATACGTATCTTTTTCCATTAATAGGAGCGGATAATAATCGGAAGTATGTTCGATTCTCTTTTTCTTTCACGATCATTTCCGCTAAATTGCCCGCTGAAAAAAGCATAATCATCAGCAAATATCCGATGGTCTGATAGGTCATGCCGATATTTTTCGATGTATCTTTCAACGAATGGACCGATGTCCGAAACGGCGATTGCTGGTAGCGTTCGTACATTTGCAAAAATGTGCGTTCATCCCCGTTAGCTATTTTTCCGAGCGCACTAATATTATTGATGTAGTGATATAGGTACGATTTGATGAAACCGGTAATTTCCGAGCCATGAATCGAAACAATTTGCAGATGGTCGGGTCGTCCTTGCTGGACACTTTTAGAAAAGCCTGGATGAAAAACAAGCACGCAATCGAGCTTGCCGGATGTGATTTGATCGTCTATTTCTGATTCCTTAATGTTCGTTACCGAAAGATGTTCTAACCCTTTGATAAAATGGATCGTATCATTCGTCATATAATGAGGGTCGTTATTGACAATGCCGATGTGTACATTTTTTTCGTTAGAACCGCTGTAGACAAGCAGGGATATGATAATGCCGATGAGCGGTGTGCCAAAATACAATAAAATATTTTTTTTATTACCAAACGTCTTTTTTAATGTATGTCTCACCAACCACATCACATCTTGCATATTATAATCCCTCCTGTCTTGTGAACGCCGTCCCAGCGATCAGCAAAAACAACGCTGCTAATCCGACATTTAGCAGCATGGCGAAAGAACCGGCTGATACATCGTTTAAATAAATGATTTTTGTAAGAGCTGTATTGACCCATGTGAGAGGGGAGAGGTTCGTTATGAATTTTTCCATTGGGCCTGTAGCTTCTATTTTGAAATACGCTCCGCCCAAGAAAGACGCTAGCTGTATAACAACCATAAGAATCATTCTGGCCGCTCCTTCTGTTCTTGAGATATAGCTGATCCCAAGACCCAAGCTAATCGCAAATAATACTTCTGTAAATACGACAAGATATACTAGAGCAAGATGATGTCCCCAATAGGCTTTAAAGACGAATTTACTAAACGTAATGACAATGGCGACACAAAGAAAATTCACAACCATGTTTCCGAATATTTTTCCAATAAAAATTTCAAATTTATGGACTGGTGCTGCCAATAATCGATCTGCCGTTTTGCGCGTTCTTTCTCCCCGAATTAAATAACTTGCTGGCAGGGCTCCATAAAGGGCGATCATTGTTGTCATAGCAATCGCATAGTAGTCCATCGCGCCTGGCTGTCTTTTCGAATGCAGAGACGTTTCTTTTATATAATCATTTTGTACTTTGTTGTTCATTAACAGCTGTACTTGCTCGGGTTTTACTTTCGCGACGGCTGTGGCGATGTTATATTGATCGGCAAATGCGGCAGTCATTCCTTGAATAATGCTCCCTTTGATCGAGTTTGTATCGTTCACATATAGCTGGATTTGTTCATTGGTGATTGTCATATATCCATCATAATAGCCTTGCTGTACCTCTTTTTTTGCATCAAGCTGGCCAGAGATTCGTTTAAAATGAAGAGCGGATTTTTTGGCTTCCTTCATAAACTGACGAACATAGCCTGAAAATTCTCCGGATGTTTGATCTTTATATAATACATGGATCTCGCCAACAGAAGTGGAAGTATTAAAGGTATTAGATAAAGCCGTTCCTAGTATGAGCATTAATACAATCGGGAATGCCAGCATAAAAACAAGTGTTCGGCTATCGCGAAAATCGCTTTTTATTTCTTTGAACGCAATACGAATGATATTCAAAAAACATCCCTCCTTTGCATTAATGATCTCTTAAACTTCTTCCGGTTAAAGTCAGAAACACAGTTTCCAAATTTGGCGATTGTTCTTTAAGTGAACGGATTTCTACTTTGTCGTTAATGAGGCATTGAATGATGTCGTTTAAGTTGTTGACACTGACATCCGAACTGACTTTCATTAGGTTTTCCTCCATTTGGACAGCTTTTACGCCGCTAACGGCTTCGATTTTATTTAAATCGATCGTTTCCATCGGTTTGATTTCAATCCAAACATCTTTTGTATTGGTAATAATGGCTTTGAGCTGCTCTTTTGTTCCTTCAGCGATGATTTTGCCGTGATCGATAATCGCAATACGAGAGCAAATTTCTTCAACTTCCTCCATATAGTGGCTTGTATAAATAATCGTACATCCCATTTCATTCAATTTTTTTACAGAGTTTAAAATATAATTTCTTGATTGCGGATCGATTCCAACTGTTGGTTCATCCATAATGATGAGCTTTGGCCGGTGGGCGATCGCGCAAGCAATGTTTAATCGTCTTTTCATTCCGCCGGAGAAGCTTTTCGGATAGCTTTTATGTTTATCGCTTAACCCGACAAACTCTAATGCTTCTTCTACTTGCTTATGAAGTTGGGTACCGCGCAGCCCATAGAGACCTGCGAAAAATTTAACATTTTCGTATGTTGTCAAATCTTCATAAATCGCGATGTCTTGTGGAACGATACCGATATTTTTTTTGGCAAATCGGCTGTGCTTGTGTATATCTTTGCCAAGGATTTTAATTTCTCCAGAATTGGCACGCAAAAGCCCAGAGATCATGTTGATGGTCGTGCTTTTTCCAGCTCCGTTTGTCCCCAGAAATCCAAATATTTCCCCCTCTGCTACGGTTAAGGACATATTATCAACGGCGATAAAATCACCAAATTTTTTTGTCACGTTTTTTATTTCTAAAATGTTCATGATCTCACCTCTTTATTTTCAGTATGTTTTCAGTATAAAAAAGAAAATGAACTCATATAAGTGCATGAGTTCATTTCTTTAACATGAGAATATTCATATGTTACGTCTGAACTGGTTCATGTTTTTGGATAGGAAGAAGAGTGGTGACGGAAAAGCCGTTTGTACCATCGACAATGACCGTGCCATTGACAGAAGCGGCCCGTTCTTCCATGCCGATGATGCCAAGGCCTTTTTTGATTTTATCTGCTCCTTTTCCATTATCCTTGACTTCCATTTTAATAAGCGTATTTAGTACGTGTATCTCGATAGAAATAACGGTGGCGTTGGCATATTTCATAGCGTTAGTCAATGCTTCGGTCATGTTTTCATAAATAACTTTCCATTGAATGGGAGTGATGATCTCCAAATCACCTTTGCATACCAATGGGATGTGCCTATGGTGCTGTGCGGCCATCTCTTCGATGAATAATTTCACTCGGTTCACGCCCATTTGCTCAGAACGAGGCTTTATATGCTTTAATGTCGTTCGGATGTTTTCGATGCCATCTTTTGAAATGTGGATGGCGTTTTGCAGTAATTCCTTCGCTTTATAGCTGTTCGTATCAAGTAAACGTTTGGCCGCTTCCATTTGGATCAGAGCGCCAGTCATAGCATGCCCGATTTGATCGTGAAGCTGTTGAGCGAGCCGATTGCGTTCTTCTAATTGCAGCGTATATTGTGACTGTTTCATATATTCATAATAATCATTTAAGCTTTTGGTTAATCGGTGAATATCTTTTCTCATGGTGTCAAGGGCGCTTTCTAATTTTGCGGCTCTTTGTACGTACTGTTCAGTGATCGTTACGCTCATGAAATGAAAGGACGCTGCAAGAAAATAGGCAGGGTGCAGGCTGTGAGAAATCACGGCAAGCGGAAGCATCAGTAAAATCAATAGCACCCATTTTTTATTGATGTAAATGGAAAAAAATTCGTATAGATTCATTGGCAAAAGCAACATAAAGAAAGGATCCACTTGAAAACTCGCAGCTAAAATAAGAATCATGGATAGCCATATGCCACTGTATTTAAGTTGTGTTTTTTTAAAAAGATAAATGCTCATATTAATGGAGAGATAAGCGAGCGAAGCAAACACAAACCAAGCCGCATTGATATGATCTGAATATAAATAGCAAATGCAGATATAGCACCATAAAATGAATTTATTTAAAATCAGTAAAAGCTCCATTGCGATCCCTCAATAAATTTTTCCTGTCAAATAATAAATCGCGATTTGTGTGCGATGCTGCAATCCAGTTTTATCTAAAATCGAAGTAATATAATTGGCGATCGTTCCTTCCGATATAAAAAGCTGCTTCGCAATTTCTTTATTTGAAAGCCCCTTAGCAATGCACGCCATGATTTCCATTTCCCGATCTGTGAAAAGCGTTTTATCAATTTTTGGCTCCGGTTCTTTGTCGTTTGTTAAATTTAATTTGATTTTTTCCATAATCACATCTTGCATAATGGTATTTCCATTGTATACAGCTTTAATCGCTTCTCGTATGCGTTCAGGATCCGTATTTTTTAAAAAATACCCTTTTGCGCCGTTGCGGATGGCGTCCAAAATGTATTCGTCATCATCGAAAGTGGTAAGGATCAGAGGTTTTGTGTTTGTTTGCTCGCATATGAGTTTGGTTGCTTCGACTCCATTCATGTTCGGCATGCGCACGTCCAGTAGCGCAATATCGACAGAAAATTTTTGGCAGTATTCAACAGCTTCTTGGCCGTCGTTGACGGTTGCTAATACGTCAAACTCATCATAGGTACTTAATATAATTCGCATCCCTTCGCGAACAAATGAATTATCATCCGCAATGATGACTTTGATTGTTTGGGGCGTTTGCGTAACGGACTCTTTCATGGATATTCATATCCTTTCTCTATATTATATTTTACGAAAAAATACAGAATGATAGGGCAGCACTCTGCTTCTTTCCTCGAACAAGAACGTGACGTTGTTCGAGAAGGGCATGCTAAAAATCTTCAGTCGGCCAGCAAACGGCTTGCTGACTACGATAGAAAAGCGAGGAATTAATAGGTTTTTATTGGATTTTCAACACGCCTAATCCTATTTCTTTTCGGTGTGATCGTATAAGTTCTCATGGGAAAATGGGTACCAAGAGGCAGGAGCTGGTCCTCCTTGTGCCTTTATTTTTTATCTAATGAAGCCTCATATTTTAACGTTTGTATTTTTTAGCATGGAGATTGGGAGCGCTTTTGTAAAAAACGTTGTCTTTTTAGAACGGCTCTGTTTCATTCGATAGAAAATGTGTCCTTCTTGCTTTTTTATTATACAAAAGCTTCAGCTGAAAAACACATAAAAAAGAGCTTGCTCTGCAAGCCCCTCAGACTGTTGCCAAGCGGTTTCATCCTGTGTCACGGGCCTCGTCGTTCGTCTGCTCATGAACGTTTTTGTTCCGTTCATGGCCTCCACTCGGTTGCGTTTCTTGTCTGCCAAGCGCTTTCGTGAGACCTTCAATAAAGGATATGAAAATGGTTGTAGACAAAGTCAACATGGACTTTGTCTACAACATGCTTTTTTACAAATGATCGGTTTTTTTTTGAGTATTCGTTTTTTCCCGCTTGTCGATTTTTTTCACGAAGCATATTTTTCTCATGCTGTTTGGCGTTATTGTCTCGTGCTTTTTTATCATTATCGCTTGTATGAGCCATATGAAGCTTCTCCTCCTTTTTTTAGAGGTTGTCTAGCGATAGTGTGAGCAACAAGAGAATGTTTTATGCTTCAATATATTCGTTTAAGAAAAAGAGGGCAAGTGTCCCAGGACCCGAATGTGAGCCGATGGCTCCTCCAATTTGGGAGATATAAAAGCGGGTACAGCCGAATTTGGCTTCAATTTGCCGCTTAAGTTCTAATGCGGTTTCCTCGTCATCGCCGTGGCTTATGCCGATGAGTTGCTTTTGCAAATCACTTCCACGCTCTTCCATCAACTCAAGCATTCGCTTTAGCACTTTTTTGCGCCCGCGAATCTTTTCAAGCGGAATAAGTTTGCCGTTTTCTACGTGCAAGAGCGGCTTGATGTTTAAAAGGCCTCCGACAACAGCTGATGCCTTGCTGATTCGCCCGCCGCGCGCTAAAAATTCTAAGTTGTCAACCGTAAAGATGTGCTCCATGCGGCTGCAATAAGCAGCGATTGTTTCACATAGCTGCTCATAAGGCATTCCTTTTTGTGCGAGCTCACTCGCTTTCATGACCACAAGCCCTAGGCCGAGCGATGCGCATTTGGAGTCAATAATCGTTAATTGAAAATCAGGATATTGTTCTAAAACTTCTTCGCGCATCATCATGGCGGTTTGATATGTACCCGACAACTCTGAGGAGAAAGCGATATAGAGAGCAGGGCGCCCGTCTTTAGCCAGCTCGGAAAATACTTCCTTTATTTTTTGTGGGCTAGTTTGGGATGTTTTTGCCACTTCCCCGTTGCGCATCGCCTCATACACCTGCTTTGGATCGATGGTGACGGCATCCTCATAGTCGCGGCCGCTTAAATGAACGATAAGAGGGAGCAAATAAATATGGTGCTCCTGCAAAAAAGAATATGGCAAATCACAACCGCTATCCGCTACAATATGAATCGACATTGTGTTCACCTTCTCACTATAAAATAAAAAATGATTTCGTCCTTATAAGTGTAACGAGTTAACAACAAAAATACAATTTCTCTTTTCTGATACGGAGTGATACGATGATTGGACTGCAGGTAAAAAAATTGGTGATCGTGTTAATGGATGCGCTGCTGAATGCGGCAGCGATGAATCTGTTTTTGATTCCGGCCAACGTTTATACGAGCGGTTTTGCTGGTATTGCTCAGCTTGCTTCAAAGCTTGTGGAAGATTATACTCCTTATCATCTTTCGACACGATTGCTCTTATTCCTGCTGAATATTCCTGTGGCCATTTTAGGGTGAAAAAAAATAGGGGAATCGTTTACGCTATACAGTTTTTTAGCGTAGCATTTATGTCGCTGTTTTTTAGAGGATCGAGAGTTTGCCTATCACTTGTTGAAGCCGCGGATCAACCCGCGGCTTCTTTAAAATGATTATAAATCGTTTAATTCATTCTGCAGTTGCCGCAGCTGTCTTTTTTCTGCCAAATTCGAATGAGTATAAGCAGAAGATAAAGCGTTTTTCGCTTTTTCAACCGTTTGTTCCTCTGTTGTTTCTTTTGCAGTCATAACGGCTTTCTGAGCTTCTTGAAATAAACGGCTCCCCACAGTTAGTATCCTCCAAGGGAAGTTTCGATCGCTTCTTTTGCTTTTCGCTCTTCGGCTTCCGCATATGTCATGTGATAAGGGATTCTCTCATCATGTTTTTCCACAGCATCCGTGCTTTGCTGAATAAACCGCTTTGATTTATTTCGTTTACCCAAGACGCATTCCCCCTTGAAAATCAAGACGCATCGCTGCGTCGTTTATATTGTAACCGTGTTGGGGGAATGATAGTAAGGCAATTCGTTACAGCTTTAACAGCGATTTTAAATAAACAGCGATGCCGTCTTCCTCATTGGTTTTTGTCACATCATTGGCGATTTGTTTTAATGGTTCAATGGCATTTCCCATCGCGATGCCATATCCTGCCCATTGAATCATTTCAAGATCGTTGTCTTCATCCCCAAACGCGATGACGCGTTCTTGAGGGATTTGGAAATAGTTGCAAATTTGCTGCAATCCGAATGCTTTATGAACACCCGTACGAACAATTTCAATAATATGCCAAGGAGCAGCCCAACGGCGATGATGAAGCACATTGGCATGAACGGTGGATAAATAACGTTGCAGTTCATCGGCATGCTGTTCATCTGTATGAATAAGAACGCTCGTTGGATCAGCTTTTAACATGTTCCGCAAATCGCCAATTTCGATTTTGGGATTGCCCAATTTCACGAGATCCAACAGCTTTTCATCGTGGTCATGAAAATACACATCATCCATGACTTCCGCTAAAATGTTTTTGATGTGATATGTTTCGCTCACTTCAATAATTTCTTTAATGGTTTCCAGATTAAGCGGAGAGTGGCGTATTCCCCATGAGTCGTTTCTTGGATGATGCACAAAGGCCCCGTTAAAATTGACAATAGGTGTTGTTAAATGAAGCTCTTCATAATACATTTTGCTAGCGCGATAAGGTCTGCCAGTTGCTATGACAACGATATGACCAGCTTCTTTCGCGCGGAAAATAACCTGTTTAGTTAGCGGAGAGATCGTTTTGTCATCTTTTAACAATGTACCGTCTAAATCTAACGCAATTAAATATCGTTCCATAATAGCTCCTTTGTACATAGTTTTTGGATTTGACATAAATGGATAAAGAGCTTACACAGATAGTGTAACTCTTTTCCAAAATTTTTGTCTACATGTTACACTAAAGGAAGAGAAAAAGTGTAAAGGAGTCTAAGTGGCTATGATTGTCATTAGAAATGAAGCGATTGCCGACATTCCTGTATTGCATGTGGTCAAGCAAGAGGCTCAGCAAGAAAAGCTGCCCCTTATCCTATTTGTGCACGGATTTACGAGCGCAAAAGAGCACAATCTTCATTTTGGTTATTTGCTGGCTGAGGCGGGATATCGGGTCATTTTGCCAGATGCGCTTTACCATGGAGAAAGAGCACAACGCCTCACAGACGAGCAGCTGCGATTATCCTTTTGGAATATTGTTCTGCGGACGATTGGCGATATAGAACAGATAAAAAATGAGCTCTGTTCTGGTGGTCTTGTACAGGAAGAGCGCATTGGCGTCGCCGGTACCTCAATGGGAGGAATCGTGACATTTGGCTCGCTTGCTGTGTATCCCTGGATTAAAGCCGCTGTTTCCTTAATGGGTAGTCCGTATTATCAAGCGTTTTTTGATGTTCAAATCGAAATGGTGAAAAATATGAAACGCAAGATTCCGTTGACAGATCAACAGCTGGAAAACGAGCGGCAGCGGCTGGCTCCGTACGATCTTTCGCTTCAGCCGGAGAAATTGCGCGGCCGCCCGCTCATGATGTGGCACGGGCAGCGAGATTCAGTGGTACCTTATCATTATACATATGAGTTTTATCAACAAATAAAACCTTTTTATGAGAACGGGAAGCTGAAATTTATTTCTGATGATGAGGCGGGACATAAAGTGACAAGAGCTGCGTTTTTGCAAACAGTTGATTGGTTCGCTCAGCATGTATGAGTCTCTCACCTACACGTCATTTCAAGCCGGGAGATTTCTCGATGGACATGGTCCATAAATCGTTTGGGGGTAGAGGTGTTCAGCTGCGTCAAGCACGGTTTTTTGTTTGATGGCGACCAGGAGAAGGACGAAAGGAAGTTTCCATATCATAAACATAGGGGCCGAAGACCAGGCCCCTTCATTCGCTTATATATTTACTTTTTTTGTATGTTTCGCTTTTTTTCTGGTAGCATTCAAAGCAATAGAGCATTTCTTGTTCCTCGCTGATGACACCGTTTAAAAATCCTGACAAGCAATGAATCGGTTTGCCGCACTTTGAGCAAAAGCCGACGAACTCTTCCAAGGGCCATTCCCCTTTCATGATCATTAAAAATTTTTGAAGCATGTGGATAGGCAGTGCTTCGTCGAATGGGTCTAGCAGTTTTCGTGTATATATAATCTATTATAATATAAAGGAGGTTCGTTTTATGAGCTAATGACCGGAAAATTTATATATAAAAAGTTACATGAAACTGGGACGAACGGTCTATGGAAAATAGATGGTCGCTGGAAGCTCCTTGATTTGCCTCCAACCGTCCAAAAAATGAGAAATTTTGCTTTTGAATCGGCTATATATTCCATATTTTTACTAAACATGAAAGTCGACTTAAAATGATGGAGTAAATGGGATTATATCAAAACGGATCTGTATGATCAGACAAAGCGGGGGATAGACGGTGGAACGGATGATCGGAGCGGTCTTGGCTGGAGGTCAATCGCGCCGCTTTGGCAGCCCTAAGGCGTTTGCCAAACGAAAGGATCAGTATTTTTTTCAAATCGCTGTCGATGCGCTGCATCCTTTTGTGAAAGAGGTGTATATTGTCAGCCATCCCGATCTTGTCGCACGTTTTGAGCGAATGGTGACAAACGAGAAGGTAGTGATGGATGAAGAGCGGTATCGCGGTCAAGGACCGCTTGCCGGCCTCTATACGGTTATGAAACAAACAGAAGCAGACTGGATATTTGTGCTTCCTTGTGACATGCCCTATATGCAAAGCGACACAGTTGGCAGGATGGTATCATATGTTGATTGTGCATTTGATATTGTGGTCTCCACGCATTTTGGCCGGCTGCAACCATTGGTTGGCGCTTACCATCGCCGGACAATGAAGTGGATAGAACATATGCTGCAGCACGGCGACAACAGAATGAGATCGCTATTTGAACATTGCTCCGTTCGCTATGTCAATGAACAAGATTTTGGGGCAGAAGAGATCGTATTTCGGAATGTGAATGACTTAGATGAATATGCCGACATTGCAGCGGAATGAGAACAACGTTCGAAAGGGGAGAGCGTCACAAGTAAGGAAACTGAGCTGTAAGTGTGCAATCATAGCATGGTGTTAGGATCGACACATCATGCAAAGCTTTATTTTTTGCCTGAGCATGTTGGATGATGAAGATGGAGGATCGATGTTTTTTTCACGGCTGAATTTATCGATTTATGGTATACTTTCATGTAACATCCGCTTTTACAAACACAACTGGCAAGCGCTTGTTGTTTAACATCATCCGCCGAGAAGTCTCCCATCTCTTAATGGAGGGGAGGAGTGGGAGGTTCATAAACATGATGGATCATCAAAACATGTTTATTCGATTTGAACATGCGGTTAAGAAAATATTTTATGATGAAAAGAGGAGGCACCATGAACCGAAATAAGCCGATAGTCGTTGATCGATGGGACCGGCCGCTGCGTGATTTGCGTATTTCTGTAATCGATCAATGCAATTTCCGTTGTGTTTATTGCATGCCGGCTGAAATTTTTGGTCCTCATTTTCGCTTTTTGCAGGAAGACGAGTTGCTGACGATGGATGAAATGGTGCTGGTTGCAGAAACCTTTGCCGAGTTAGGAGTAGAAAAAATCCGCATTACAGGCGGCGAGCCGCTGCTGCGGAAAGATTTGCCGCTGTTGGTTGAACGATTGGCCAATATCCCAGGTATCGGTGATATCGCTTTAACTACCAACGGAGTTCATTTAGTGAAAATGGCGAATCGATTAAAGGATGCAGGGCTTGGGAGAGTCAATGTCAGTTTGGATGCAATAGAGGATGAAATTTTTAAAAAAATGAACGGCGTCGGTGTTGGCGTTCAGCCTGTTTTGAAAGGAATCGCCGCGGCAAAGGAGGCGGGGCTGCTTGTGAAAGTAAATATGGTTGTAAAAAAAGGATGGAATGATTCTCAAGTTGTGCCAATGGCCAAGCATTTCAAAGCAGAAGGAATTCCTTTGCGGTTTATTGAATTTATGGATGTCGGGACATCAAATGGCTGGAATCTGTCGCAAGTCATGACGAAAAAAGAAATATATGAACAAATTGAACAATGGCATCCGCTTGAGCCGATCGAACGGGCCTATTTTGGAGAAGTGGCGAGCCGATATCGTTACGTTGGAACGAATATAGAGGTAGGATTTATTTCTTCGGTCACCCAATCATTCTGCAGCAGTTGCACAAGAGCGCGGGTATCGGCGGACGGAGTATTGTATACCTGTTTGTTTGCCGCAAATGGAACGTCATTAAAGACATTGCTTCGTCAAGGGGCTGGTAAGAAAGCGTTAAAGCAGCTGGTAATGGAGACATGGACAAACAGGACGGATCGCTATTCAGATGAGCGTGCCCTGCAAGCAAATCAAGAACGAAAAAAAATTGAGATGTCCTATATCGGCGGATAGATTTTTAGTAAAAAAAGTGAGAGACATGATCGTGAAGGACCAATTCAACAGATTGGTCTTTTTTATTTGATTGAAAGAAGAGGAAGAATATCATCTGTACAAAAGTAAGGAAAGCGTGCAGAATCTTTATGAGACATGATAGAATCAGATAAACATACACTTATTGTGTCAGATTCGCTCGAATATGGGATGGGAGCTGTTACAAAATCCACGGTCGGAAGGGAAGATGATTTCTTGGGTCTTCAAGCGGCTTGTAATATAAGAGAGTATAGAAGGTTTTTCATTCATTTTGTTAAAAGAATATACGATGTGGCGCGTTAGCAAGATGGAGCGCTGTTTCCTATTTCCGTTGTTTGGCTGTATCGCTTTGAGCATTTGATATAAAATACAATAAAAAACAGAAGATGGACCAGCGCTGTTACATGAAACAGCGATACCCATTTTATTGTGTACGGAATAAGTAAGGGGGATCGATGATGTTAGAAAAAAGAAATCCAATTCCTGTAGCGGAAGCGATTCAAAAAGTGATGCTTTATGCAAGAGAAGGAGAAAAAGAAAGGGTTCCGCTCACGGAGGCGTACGGGAGATATTTAGCGGAAGATCTTTATGCGGATCATGACGTTCCGCCGTTTGACCGCTCTCCATATGATGGATTTGCCATTCGAGCGGCCGATTCGGCACTTGCCAGCCTCGATCATCCTGTTGAGCTGGAAGTAATTGAAACGATTGGAGCGGGGCAAGTGGCCGCAAAAGCAGTAGCTGCATTTCAAGCGGTGCGAATTATGACAGGCGCGCCCATTCCTGATGGCTGCGACGCGGTAGTGATGCTAGAGCTAGCTAAGCAATATGAACGAAATGGAAAGACATATATATCGATTAAGCGTCCATTTCGTTCAGGGGATAACATTTCGTTCCAAGGAGAGGATGTTAAAAAAGGAGAAGTACTAGCGGAGAAGGGAACATTCATCAATCCTGGCGTGCAGGCGTTATTGGCTACGTTTGGCTATTCAGAGGTCAAAGTGGCTCGAAAACCGAAAATTGGGGTTGCGGCAACAGGGAATGAATTATTGGATGTATCAGAGCCGCTTGTTCCTGGGAAAATCCGCAATAGCAATGCGTATATGATTCAGGCGCAAGTGCTTCGCAGCGGAGCCACTCCCGTTGATTTAGGAAAATTGCCGGATGATCCAGATCAATGTCTTGCCGCGATCGAACAGGCGCTTCCTGATGTGGATTTTCTGATTACAACAGGAGGAGTGTCTGTCGGCGATTATGATTATTTACCGGTAATTTATGAGCGACTCGGCGCCGAAGTGTTATTTAATAAAGTAGCTATGCGTCCGGGAAGCGTAACGACGGTAGCCCAATTGGACGGCAAGCTGCTGTTTGGATTGTCGGGCAATCCGTCAGCGTGCTATGTCGGATATGAACTGTTCGTTCGCCCTGTTGTGCGTACAATGCTATATTCATCCACTCCGCATTTATACAAGACGAAAGCCATCCTATTAGAGGATTTCACGAAGCCTAATCCGTTTACTCGTTTTGTTAGAAGCTATGTAAGTGCTCAAGGAGGGCAGCTTTATGCTTCGCCGGTTGGGATGGATAAATCGAATATTGTGACCTCTCTTGCTAAAGCCAATGCGCTGACCGTACTTCCAGGAGGCACTCGCGGCTTTGTCAAGGGGGATCTTGTGGATGTTTGGCTGCTCGATAGCGAAGAGGGAAGCGCCCAATGAAGGTTTGGCAAGTGGTCGGCTATAAAAATAGCGGAAAAACGACACTGATAGAGAAATGGATTCAACTGGCAGTACAAGCAGGATATAAAGTGGGAGCAGTGAAGCATCATGGCCATGGGGGGCTGCCGGAGACGGGACAGACGTCAACCGATTCAAACCGCCATCTGCGGGCAGGAGCGCTGGCGGCAGCGGTAGAAGGAGGCGGAATGCTGCAGTTGCATGCGATTCATCCAGAGTGGACGTTATCAAAGATTTTACACATGTATTCTCTTTTTTCTCTCGACTTTGTCCTTATCGAAGGATATAAAGACGAACCATACCCTAAAATCATAATGATTCGAACACCTTCGGATTGGGAGCAGCTTGGCCATTTGCAAAATATTATCGGTGTCATTGCCTGGCAGAAGGATTTCGTCCCTTTCGATATACCGTATCCTCTGTTTTCTCTTGATAATGAACAGACCTATTTGCAATGGGTCATGAATGAGGTGGAAAAAGCGAGATGAATGAGACATTATTTATGGTTACTGATCAGCCGATTTTGATTGAAGACGTGGTGCGAAAGGTCGTTCGCCCTGAGGCGGGAGCGGTTGCCGTTTTTGTCGGGACCGTAAGAGAATTTACAAATGGAAAACGCACGCTATTTTTACAATATGAAGCCTATACCACGATGGCAGAAAAAATGCTCGAACGCATCGCTCAAGAAATTAAGGAACGTTGGCCGGAAGCCAAAACCGCGATTACCCATCGAATCGGCAAGCTCGACATTTCCGATGTGGCCGTTGTGATTGCCGTGTCGACGCCGCATCGAAAGGATGCCTATGAGGCCAATCAATACGCGATCGAAAGAATAAAACAAATCGTGCCGATCTGGAAAAAAGAATATTGGGAGGATGGCACACAATGGATTGGAAACCAACTTGAAACGAAGGAATATCCAGATGGAAAGCCGAAGGAGGAGGATCTGGCGTGATCACGCTGCTTTTTTTCGCCTCTTTAAAAGAAGCGGTTGGGAATGGACAAATGAGCATAGAGTACGAACCGATCACAATTGAGCAATTAAAACGACAGATAGAAGTGAAATATGGGGTGAATTTGCAAAATGTGATGGTTGCGGTGAATGAAGAGTATGCCCAGGAGAATCAACGGTTGCAGCCGGGCGATGTAATTGCTTTTATTCCACCGGTTAGCGGAGGATAAAGATTGAAAGGCGTTCAAGGGAGACCTTGAACGCCTTTTTATATAATGGAATGGAAGGAGAAGGACGGGGGGAGAATGTCCCCATATCTAAACAAATATTAACACAATAAGTTGGATCTCTCATTTTGTTCTTTAAATAGAAGCCTGCTTGTTTGCGATTTTGATAGAAAATACAAATAAAAATAAATATACATTTGATTTTATTTTTATGCAGTATTATAATGATAACTACATGAATATCATTGTTCGAGGAGGACAACTATGAATATTGCAATCATTGGCGCAACAGGATACAGCGGTGTGGAATTGCTGAGATTTCTCCAGCACCATCCTCATGTTGAACGTTGCCATCTCTATTCTTCATCGCAGGATGGCATGGCGTTATCGCAAAGTTTTCCGCATACGGGCGAAAACAGAGGGAATGTTTTAAGAAAAATGGCGATTGAACAAATCGCTGCAGCCAATGATGTTGTCTTTTTTGCAACGCCTCCTGGAGTGTCCAGTGAGTTGGCCCCATCGCTAATTGAGAAAGGAATAAAAGTGATTGATCTCTCTGGCGATTTTCGTTTGAAAGATGGCACCGTATATGAGAAATGGTATAAGCGGCCAGCTGCGGAGCATTCATATTTGCAGAAAGCTGTGTATGGACTTTCCGAATGGAATCGAACAGAGATCCGAAAGGCTCAGCTGCTCGCGAATCCGGGATGCTACCCGACAGCGACGCTGCTTGGATTGGCGCCACTTGTGCAGAATGGGCTTATTGAAGAACAATCGATCATTGTGGATGCTAAATCAGGGGTATCAGGAGCCGGAAGAAAAGCGTCGTTAAATACACATTTTTCCGAAATTAATGAAAATGTGAAAATTTATAAAGTAAATGAGCATCAGCATATCCCGGAAATTGAGCAAATGCTGAAGCTTTGGAACGAACACATTCAGCCGATTACGTTTAGCACCCATTTAATCCCGATGACGAGGGGAATTATGGCGACGATTTATGCTCAAGCGAAAGTAGAGCTGTCGCTTGAGACATTGCTAGATTTATATAAAACAAGTTATGAAACGGCTCATTTTGTCCGCGTCCGAAACTCCGGACAATTTCCAGCGACAAAAGAAGTGTACGGCTCAAACTATTGCGATATCGGCATCGCTTATGATGAAAGAACAGGAAGAATCACTGTTGTTTCTGTCATCGACAATTTAGTGAAAGGGGCCGCGGGCCAGGCTGTTCAAAACTTTAATGTGATGATGGGATGGAACGAGTCAGAAGGATTGAAGGTTGCCCCTATTTATCCATAGGAAGGAGAAGAAGCAAAATGTTAACGAAACAGGAGCATGAAATTTACTGCGTTGCCAATGGGGCCGTTGTTACCCCAAAGGGATTTAAGGCGGCAGGTGTACACGCTGGTTTGCGATATATAAAAAAAGATCTTGGAGTGATTGTTTGCGATGTGCCTGCCTCCTGCGCAGCCGTTTATACTCAAAGCCATTTTCAAGCTGCTCCGCTGAAAGTTACGCAAGAGAGCATCGCGGTTGAGCAAAAATTGCAGGCGATCGTCGTCAATAGCGCATGCGCCAATGCGTGTACAGGAGAGCAGGGATTAAAAGATGCCTATGAAATGCGGGAGCTTTGCGCTCTGCAATTCGGGCTGCCTTCGCACTACGTAGCGGTCGCTTCTACGGGAGTCATTGGAGAGTTTTTGCCGATGGAAAAAATTCGCGAAGGCATAAAAAAATTGCAGCCGAGCGTTACAGAGGAAAGCGCACACGCGTTTCAAACCGCCATTTTGACGACCGATACAGTCATGAAGCAAGCCTGTTATCAAACGACGATTGAGGGGAAAACCGTGACAATCGGAGGGGCTGCCAAAGGATCAGGAATGATTCATCCTAATATGGCGACGATGCTCGCTTTTATTACAACAGATGCTAATATTTCCTCGCCCGTTTTGCAGGAGGCGCTTCGTTCCATTACTGATCTATCGTTTAATCAGATCACGGTCGATGGCGATACGTCTACAAATGATATGGTGGTCGTCATGGCGAGCGGCCTTGCTGAAACAACCGAATTAACGCCGCGCCATCCAGAATGGAATAAATTTTACGATGCATTAAAGAAAACATGCGAGGATTTGGCGAAACAAATTGCCAAAGATGGAGAAGGAGCGACCAAGCTGATTGAGGTTCGCGTATCAGGGGCTGTGACGGATGACGATGCCAAGCGTATCGCCAAACAAATTGTCGGCTCTAATCTTGTCAAAACGGCGGTTTATGGAGCGGATGCCAATTGGGGAAGAATTATCGGCGCGATCGGTTACGCGGATGCAACCGTCAACCCTGACTGCGTCGATATTACATTAGGGGATATTGTCATGCTAAAAGCAAGCGAACCCCAACCGTTTTCTGAAGAGGAAGCAACGGCTTATTTGCAAAATCATGAAATTATGATTCATGTTGACCTGCATCTTGGAAATGGTACAGGAGTCGCATGGGGATGCGATTTAACTTATGATTACGTGAAAATTAACGCAAGCTATCGCACGTGATGACGGGGGGAAGAGGAAAATGGAGGGAACGATTGTCATTAAATGCGGAGGAAGCGTTCTTAACGAATTATCTTCATCATTTTTTCAAAGCTTGCAAGCGTTGCATGCCCAAGGAAAAAATATTGTCATCGTTCATGGAGGAGGGCCGGAAATTGGGCAAATGTTAAAGCAGCTGGCGATTGAAAGCGAGTTTGTGAATGGGTTGCGGAAAACGACAAAAGAAGGATTGGATGTCGTTGAAATGGTCTTAGCCGGAAAAGTAAATAAACAGCTTGTTTCGCTGCTTTGGCAATACCATTTGCCTGGTGCCGGGGTGTCCGGCGTGGATGGCCGGTTGCTTGAAGCGGCTCCGCTTGATCTTGAACGGCTAGGGTATGTGGGAACCGTCACCCGCGTTAACGCATCATTTTTAGCCCATTTTCTTCGTGTTCGTTATATCCCGGTGATCGCGCCGATCGGATGCGATCAGAACGGACAAAAATATAACATTAACGCCGATACGGCCGCTGGTGCTATCGCCCAAGCATTGCGAGCCCAACAGCTCATTTTTGTGACCGATGTTCCAGGAGTGCTGCACAACGGTTCACTTGTGGAGTATGCAACAGCAGAAGAAATTGAAAAAATGATAGAGGACGGAATTATTTCAGGAGGGATGATCCCGAAGGTCAAAGCGGCGCTAAGCGCTTTGTCGGATTCTCTGCCTGAGGTGATGATTGTAAGCGGGAAGCACTCATTTTATTCAGAAGGAAAACTACATGGAACGAGCATTCAAAAGGAAGCGGGGGTTTGCTAATGGGAGCGTTATTTCCGACGTATAATCGTTGGGATCTATGTGTGGAATCGGCACAAGGAACGACAGTTGTCGCTACAGATGGCAAGCAATATTTAGATTTTGTGGCTGGAATTGCGGTTTGCAATTTAGGGCATCGTCCGCCACAAGTGCAAGAGGCATTGGAAGCTCAGCTAAATAAGGTGTGGCATACTTCTAATTTATTTACAAATCCATTGCAGGAAGAAGTGGCTCAGCTGCTTGCCGGGCACAGCTGCGGGGATTATGTGTTTTTCTGCAATAGCGGTGCGGAAGCAAATGAAGCGGCGTTAAAGCTGGCAAGAAAGTATACAGGACGGGCAAAAGTGATTTCTTTTCAGCAGTCGTTTCATGGCCGGACGTTTGCTACGATGTCGGCAACAGGACAAGAAAAAGTTCATAAGGGCTTTGGACCGCTTTTACCGGAGTTTGTTCACCTTCCGTTTAATGACATAGAGGTGCTGAAAAAGGAAATGAGTGAACAAGTGGCGGCTGTGATGCTGGAAATCGTGCAAGGCGAAGGCGGAGTAAGACAAATCAATGAATCATTTTTACAAAAAACTGTTCAGTTGTGTCGACAATATGGAGCATTGCTGATCGTTGATGAGGTGCAGACGGGAATTGGACGGACCGGGAAGGCGTTTGCCTATCAGCATTTTTCGATTGAACCAGATATTATTACGACAGCCAAGGGATTAGGAAGCGGCTTTCCGGTCGGAGCGATGATTGGCAAGGCCTTTTTGCGAGATGCGTTTACAGCGGGAACTCACGGCTCCACATTTGGCGGAAATCCGTTAGCAATGGCGGCGGCGAAAGCCACCTTGCAAGTGATTTTCCAAGATGATTTTTTACAAAGCGTAGCAGAAAAAGGACATTATTTCTTAGAGCAGCTTCGCACGGCTTTAGCCGGAGTCGGACATGTGTGAGAAGTGCGCGGCCTCGGCTTATTAATAGGAATCGAATGCGAGGCGGATGTGGCAAAGCTGATTCCGCTTATCCATGAAAAAGGATTGCTTGTACTGCCCGCTGGCGCGAATGTGATTCGTTTAGTGCCGCCGCTGATTGTAACGAAAGAAGAACTGGATAGGGCTGTTGCCATCTTGAAAGAAGTGTTGCTAAACGAATATGTGGCTATTTCCTAGGAGCGGAATTTTTTTCATAGTGAATGCATAAAAATTCTCATTTTGTAATAAAAATTCGACAATGAGGTGTCTGCGATGAACGCTTGTTTGCATTTAGCAAATGGAAAGACATTTGCCGGGGTTCTTGAAGTGCCGGGAGAAAACGGGGAAATTCAAGGGGAAGTCGTCTTTTATACAGGAATGACCGGCTATCAGGAAGTGCTGACAGATCCTTCATATAAAAACCAAATCATGGTGTTCACGTATCCACTGATTGGAAATTATGGAATTAATGAAGCCGATTTCGAAAGTAAAAAACCGCATGTGCAGGCGGTGATTGTATATGAGGCAAGTCAGCAAGGATACCATTATGAAGCGAAATATAGTTTAAAAGAATACTTGCAGCAATGGAAGATTCCGCTATTAACCCATGTGGATACGCGGGCGCTGGTAAAAGAGATTCGCAATCAAGGAACGATGATGGGGTGGATTGCTCCAGGAGAATCGGAGATTGGCGCGCTCAAGGAAAATCGCTTTCCTGTTGCAAGTGTATCCACTGAGCAAATGTCCGTATATGGAAACGGCGATACGCATATTGTACTCGTCGATTTTGGCTATAAGAAATCGATAGTGCAATCTCTGGTAACAAGAGGATGCCAAGTAACCGTCGTTCCTTATCATACGCCATTTTCCGCTATTGAAGCATTGCAGCCCGACGGGATCGTTTTATCCAATGGCCCGGGAGATCCGAAGCAACTGGCGGAATATTTGCCGAATATCCGAATGATGATTGACCATTATCCGACGCTTGCGATTTGTTTAGGACACCAGCTCGTCGCATTATCATACGGAGCCAACACAGAGAAGCTCCGCTTTGGACATCGCGGAGCCAACCAGCCCGTTTATGATTTGCAGAAGAAAAAGGTGTTCATGACTTCGCAAAACCATAGTTATGTGGTCAATAAAGAAAGTTTGGCCGCTACGCCGTTTGACATTCGCTTTATCAATGTGAACGACGATTCGGTAGAAGGAATGGTTCACCGATACAAACCGATTTTATCGGTTCAGTATCACCCGGAGGCACATCCCGGACCAAATGATACAGAACATATTTTTGCTGAATTTTTGCAAGCAGTGAACAAAGGAGAGAAAGTATATGCCTAAAGATCCATCACTTCAATCGATTTTAATCATCGGATCTGGACCGATTGTGATTGGTCAAGCGGCGGAGTTTGACTATTCTGGTACGCAAGCATGCATCGCTTTAAAGGAAGAAGGCTATCGCGTCATTCTGGTCAATAACAATCCGGCTACGATTATGACTGACGATGTTCATGCAGATGCTGTTTATTTTGAGCCATTGACAGTCGATTGCTTGGAGAGCATTATCGCGAAAGAACGGCCTGATGGCTTGTTGGCGACCTTTGGAGGACAGACGGGATTAAACTTAGCGTTTCAGCTCCATGAAGCAGGAGTTTTAACGAAATATGGCGTGAGATTGCTTGGAACACCGATTGAAGCGATCCAAAAAGGAGAGGATCGGGAAGCGTTCCGCCAGTTAATGTATGAGTTAAACGAGCCGGTGCCAGAAAGTGAAATTATTACGAATGTAGCGGACGCAGTTGCTTTTGCTGAAAAGATCGGCTTCCCGATCATTATCCGTCCAGCCTATACATTAGGGGGAAGCGGCGGAGGAATTGCGGAAACCATGGAGCAATTTGTATCCCTCGTTGAAAAGGGATTGGCGGAAAGTCCCATTACCCAATGTTTGGTGGAGCGCAGTGTGGCAGGATACAAAGAAATCGAATATGAAGTGATGCGCGACGATACCGATACTTGCATTACAGTTTGCAACATGGAAAACATCGATCCTGTCGGAGTTCATACGGGTGACTCCATTGTTGTGGCCCCATCACAAACCTTAACGGATGAAGAATATCATATGCTGCGCTCATCGGCAGTAAAAATTATTTCAGCGCTCGGAATTATTGGCGGATGCAACATTCAATTCGCGCTCGATCCATTTAGCAAAAATTATTATTTAATCGAGGTGAATCCGCGCGTCAGCCGTTCCTCCGCTTTGGCATCCAAAGCGACCGGATATCCGATTGCGCGCATTGCTGCCAAATTGGCTGTTGGCTATACATTAGCGGAATTACTAAACCCTGTTACGAAAAATACATTTGCCAGCTTTGAACCAGCGCTTGATTATGTTGTTGTCAAATTTCCGCGTTTGCCATTTGACAAATTTCCAAGCGGCGACCGCCGCCTAGGAACGCAAATGAAAGCGACGGGGGAAGTGATGGCGATTGACCGCAATTTGGAGCGCGCCCTGCAAAAGGCTGTCCGTTCATTGGAGGGGGCTAATAACGGATTGTTTTTGTCGGAGATGTCCGCCAAAACGAATGATGAATTAAAAGAGCTATTAATTCATCAAGATGATCGCCGCTTTTTTGCGATTTTAGAATTGTTCAGACGCGGCGAAGGGATCGAAACGATCTATCAGCTAACCAAAATCGACCGCTTTTTTTTAAATAGTTTTTATCAGATTATTATGCTTGAGCAACAAGCGAAAGCTGCCCATTTTGCTCATATTGATGCCGCAATGCTTCGCTTATTGAAAGAAAAAGGCTTTTCTGATGCTTTTTTAGCGAATATTTGGAATGTAAAGGAAGCGGAAATTCGCCGCAAGCGGAAGCAGCTTGGCATTATTCCAGCTTATAAAATGGTAGATACGTGTGCAGCGGAATTTCACTCGGAAACGGATTACTATTATTCCACTTATTTCGGTGTAGATGAACGAAAAGCAAGCGATAAAGAAAAAGTTCTTATTATCGGAGCGGGGCCGATTCGAATCGGCCAAGGAATTGAGTTTGACTACAGCTCCGTTCATAGCGTCTATGCTCTTCAGAAAGAAGGATACGAAACCGTCTTGATTAACAATAATCCGGAAACCGTTAGCACCGATTTTGCAGTGGCGGATCGTCTTTATTTCGAACCGCTCGTGTTAGAAGATGTGCTTAATGTGATTGAAGCAGAACAAATTCAAAAAGTGGTTGTCCAATTCGGGGGACAGACAGCGATTAATCTAGTAAAAGAACTGGAAGAGGCAGGTGTGACCATTTTAGGCGCCTCATACGATGTCATTGACCAGCTGGAGGATCGTGATCGTTTTTATCAGCTTTTAGAGGAATTAGCGATTCCACATGTGCTTGGTGTAATAGCCGAAAATGAAAATGAGTTGGTGGAAAAAGCGGAAAAGATCGGTTATCCGGTGTTGCTTCGTCCGTCATATGTGATCGGCGGCAAAGGCATGTTTATTGTACAAAATGAACAGCAATTGTTGCAGCAAGCGGCCACTTTGACGTATCCCGTACTGATTGATGCGTATTTGGAAGGAAAAGAAGCCGAAGTCGATGTGGTAGCCGATGGAAAGAGCGTACTGATTCCAACCATTATTGAGCATGTTGAAAAAGCGGGCGTTCATTCAGGTGATAGCTATGCGTGGCTGCCAGCACAAACGCTGTCAGAAGATGAAAAAGCCAAGATAAAAACATTTGCTGAAAAAATTGTGCAAAAGCTTCAATTCAAAGGTTTAATGAATATTCAATTTGTCATCGCAAATGGGGAGGTGTATGTGCTGGAAGTCAACCCTCGCGCGAGCCGAACGGTGCCGATTGTCAGCAAGACGACGGGAATTCCACTTGCGCAAATTGCGACAAAATTATTGCTTGGGAAATGCTTAGATGAGGCAAATGATTTTGTGACAAACAGCTTCAGCGATATGCCCTACATTGTTTTGAAATATCCCGTTTTTTCAATGCATAAGCTGCCTGGAGTCGATCCGCTTGTCGGGCCGGAAATGAAATCGACAGGCGAAGGAATTAGCATTGCTCATACAGCAGCGGAGGCAGCCGGCAAAGCGTTCCATTCTTATTTGACAAAAAAAGCAGATGCTTTCGAGGTTTATGTGGATGCAGAAATAGAGCAAATACAAGCGCTCGTAGAAGCAATGAAGAGCAAGCGAATCAAGCTTGTGAGCCACATTCCATTTTCTGAATGGGTAAAGCGAAAAGAAGCATTAGCCTTTTTTAATTTCAAAAACGATCAACAAGCTGCGGAACAACGGATGCTTGCTTTGTCACGGCAGCTGCTGGCCTTTACGGAAGTGGAAACGTGCAAGCTGTTTTTGCAGGCGCTTGATTCTGACGATTTTTCCGTTCTTTCGATTCAGGAATGGCTTAAATTAAAAAAACAAACAGAGGAAGCGGTGATAGGATGAATGCGACAATCCATTCATTAAAAGGAAAGGATTTATTAACATTAATCGATTTTTCTTCTGAGGAGATCCATGATTTACTAACGTTAGCAAGTGAGTTGAAACAAAAGCAGCTGGCAGGTCAAGCCTATACACCATTAACAGGGAAAACATTGGCGATGATTTTCGAAAAGCCATCTACGCGGACGAGAGTATCCTTTGAAGTGGGGATGACACAGTTAGGCGGACATGCGCTTTATTTAAACAGCAATGATTTGCAAATTGGCCGCGGGGAAACCATTGCTGATACGGCAAGAGTATTATCGCAATATGTAGATGCGATTATGATTCGCACATTCGCCCATAGCAAAATCGAAGAGCTTGCACAGTACGCAACGGTGCCCGTTATTAACGGATTGACAGATGACGATCATCCATGTCAAGCACTGGCTGATTTACTAACCATTTATGAAACGAAAAAGCAGCTAAAGGGACTGAAGCTAGTATATGTCGGAGATGGCAATAATGTTGCCCATGGATTAATGATCGCCGCTGCCAAAGTAGGGATGGATTGTACGATTGCATGCCCGGTAGGCTATGAACCGAAAGAACAATATGTCGAGGCTGCAATCGAAGCAGCCAAACAAACAGGATCACAAATTGTCGTGACCCATTCTCCACAAGAAGCGGTGAAACATGCTGATGTCATTTATACGGATGTATGGACGAGCATGGGACAAGAACAGGAAAGCCAGCAGCGGCTGGCAGTGTTTCAGCCGTTTCAAGTCAACGAACAGCTAGTGAAGCAGGCTAAGCCAGATTATATGTTTTTGCATTGTTTGCCTGCTCATCGCGACGAAGAAGTGACAGCTGGCGTCATTGACAGCGACCATTCTTATGTATTTGAGCAAGCGGGAAATCGTCTCCATGTCCAAAAAGCCATTTTGCTATCGTTATTATTATGCTGAAAAACACCGGAGGTTACTCCGGTGTTTTTTGCAAATCATTCCACGATTTGCATGAGTGAATGATAAAAAGCGGGGAGATGATAAGCGTGTACGCTGCTTGAAGGAGGGGATGAGCATGGGCCAAAGACGTCATTTTGGACCAGGGGACAAAGCGCCCAACAATGGTATATATATTGAAATCGGAGAAACAGGAGATAACGTGAAAAATCCTAAAAAAGTGAAGCTCAAAGCGGGAGATACATTCCCAGAAACGTCCAATCATAATCGCCATTGGACTTATATGCGCAAACCATAACGATCGATGCAGCCGTTGATATGGTAGACAAAGCAGATTTTCTCTTTGTCTACCATTATTTTGAGGCGTTACTCATTTCAGTTGTTTCCACTTCAAAATGTCTTAAAAACGCTGGGCAGAGAAAGAAGAGAACCGAACGAAGACGTTACCGTGCAGACGAACGAGACGCTGTGACGCAGGATAATAGACTGAGCCATTCTCACCGTGGGAATGGCTTTTCCTGTGGGACAAGGGTATAATATATATAAAAGTCAAAAAAAGTCAAAAGACAGGTGAATGTCATGGATATGAACAAGCTAACAGAAAAGATGCAGGAGGCGCTGATCTCTGCTCAATCCATCGCCAAAACGTATCATCATCAAATGATGGATATCGATCATCTTTTGTTGGCGTTGTTGGAGCAGGAAGAAGGGCTGGCCAAACGCATGCTCTCTCTTCTACATATCAATATTAACAAAATGGTTGTAGATCTCCGTTCATTTTTAAAAAGAAAACCTGAAGTGATGGGGGCGGAAGAAATTGTCTACATGGCGCCTCGTTTGGAACGGTTGCTCACCAACGCTGAACAGGAAGCAAAACAGATGAAGGATGAGTATACCTCTGTAGAACATTTGCTTTTGGCGTTAACCAATGAAAAAAATGAGATCGGGCAGCTGCTGCAAAAGTACGAATTAAATCGTTCGAGACTTTTACACGTATTAAAAGAAATAAGGGGGAATCAGCGCGTGACAAGTGCAAATCCAGAAGCTACATATGAGGTATTAAAAAAATATGGCCGCGATTTAGTGGAAGAGGCGCGCGCCGGAAAAATTGACCCTGTCATCGGCCGCGACAGTGAAATTCGCCGTGTGATCCGCATTTTATCGCGTAAAACCAAAAATAATCCAGTGCTTATTGGCGAACCGGGAGTGGGAAAAACAGCGATTGTCGAAGGGCTTGCTCAACGGATTGTTCGGAAGGACGTACCGGAAGGCTTAAAAGATAAAATCATTTTTGCTTTAGATATGAGCTCTTTAATCGCAGGAGCGAAATTTCGCGGGGAATTTGAAGAGCGCTTAAAAGCTGTATTAAATGAAATAAAAAAAAGCGAAGGAAAGATCATTTTATTTATTGACGAGTTGCATACGATTGTCGGTGCTGGAAAAGCCGAGGGGGCTATTGATGCAGGAAACATGTTAAAGCCGATGCTCGCTCGCGGGGAATTGCGCTGCATTGGCGCTACCACTTTGGATGAATATCGACAATATATCGAAAAGGACCCGGCTTTAGAGCGACGGTTTCAGCAGGTGCTTGTGGAAGAGCCGAGCGTGGAAGATACGATTTCTATCTTGCGTGGTTTAAAGGAACGGTTTGAGATTCATCACGGCGTGAATATTCATGACCGCGCGCTCGTTACCGCTGCGGTATTATCAGATCGCTATATTTCTGAACGTTTTCTTCCTGATAAAGCCATTGATCTTGTTGATGAAGCGTGCGCCATGATTCGCACAGAAATTGATTCAATGCCATCAGAATTAGATGAGGTGATGCGTCGTGTGATGCAGCTTGAGATTGAAGAAGCAGCGTTGCGCAAGGAAGAGGATGAAGCGAGCCGGGAACGTCTGGAAGCTCTCAAACAGGAGCTGGCCAATTTAAAAGAAAAAGCCAAGAGCATGAAAGCGAAATGGCAACAGGAAAAAGAAGCGATTCAGCAAATACGCGGTGTTCGTGAGGAACTGGAAAGAGCAAAACGAGAGCTAGAAGAGGCTGAAAATGCTTATGATTTAAATAAAGCAGCTGAGCTGCGCCATGGACGCATTCCGGAACTGGAAAAGCAATTAAAGCAACTTGAACAAGATGCGAGCCGAACAGAAAAAGAAGGGCGGCTTTTGCGGGAAGAGGTGACGGAAGAAGAAATTGCCGAAATCGTCTCAAGATGGACCGGCATCCCATTAACGAAGCTAGTAGAAGGGGAACGGGAAAAGCTGTTGCGCTTGCAGGAGCTATTGCATCAACGCGTCATCGGTCAAGACGAAGCGGTAGAGTTGGTGGCAGATGCCGTGTTGCGGGCGCGCGCCGGTATTAAAGATCCGCGCCGACCGATTGGATCCTTTCTATTTCTAGGGCCGACAGGGGTAGGGAAAACGGAGCTGGCCAAGGCGTTGGCGCAAGCGCTTTTTGATAGCGAAGAACAGATGGTTCGGATTGATATGTCGGAGTACATGGAAAAGCACGCGGTATCGCGGCTGATTGGCGCGCCTCCCGGATATGTCGGTTATGAAGAAGGCGGACAGCTGACAGAAGCGGTGCGTCGCAAGCCGTATTCGGTTATTTTGCTTGATGAAGTGGAAAAAGCACATCCGGAAGTGTTTAATATTTTATTACAAGCGCTTGACGACGGCCGCATTACGGACTCACAAGGAAGAACGGTGGACTTTAAAAATACCGTCATTATTTTAACATCGAATATCGGTTCACACACACTACTGGAAGCAGGGCAAGAAAATGGCGAAATTGGCGAAGAAGCTCGCAGTCAAGTGATGCAGCAATTGCGAATGCACTTCCGGCCGGAATTTTTAAATCGCATTGATGATATCGTTCTATTTAAGCCGCTGACGATAAAAGAGTTAAAGGGAATTGTGGACAAGTTTGCGGGAGAACTGGGCACACGCCTTGCGGATCGCCATATTTCTGTAACGCTGTCAGAGCGTGCGAAAGAGTATATCGCGCAAGCAGGTTTTGATCCTGTCTATGGAGCGCGTCCATTAAAGAGATTTATGCAGAAGCGGATTGAAACGCCTCTGGCCAAAGAAATCGTGGCGGGACGGGTGAAGGATTACAGCCGGATTGTCGTGGACTATGAGAACGAGCAAATCGTGATCAAGACGAATGCTGAAAGCGAAATGTAACTATTTTTGACCGCAGAGTAATATGAATGAAAGTTGTATACCATAATTTGGAATCGGTGTCGTCCGTTGAAAGTAAGCGTTCGGTCACGTCAAAGCGTGCCGGCGAAATCGGATATCACCTGCTCAATGGTGGGCAAATGCTCGCGCATCAAATTGTAATGGCAGAGAGTATTGACAAAAGGAGGCTGTCTTTTTAGACAGCCTCCTTTTGTGCAGCGCACTAAGAGCTAGGTTCTGCTTTTTAATGATGGTCATGATGGCCAACAGGATCATTAGGAAGCAAGCTGCCAATGATGATGACAAAAATCGTCATAGCCACTCCTAAAAAAGCGCCTGTTGAAAATTGATAAGAACTTCCTTGCATGGAACTAATGACATATGTAGCCATTTGTGCTAGCAAGAATGTCCAAAAGAGCGTCCAAAAAAATCTCATGATTTTCACCTCAACATTTCTTGCTTTCTTTATCTATCTTATCACAAATCGCTTGCATGGAAAATGTTCTTCTTTTTAGGCTGATACCCTTTCCATCTTTGAAGTGTTCACATATATTTCTAATGTATAGCTATGCTTTGTAGAAGGCAACAAACAGTGGTTTCATTGAGGTATAAGTGATCAGGAGAGGATGATGATTCGCTTTTCTGCGCATAACGATTATTGTTCGAAGGGCGGCAGAAAAGCAATAAAGGTAATCAATTTCTAAATGATATTGATTCATCGACAACACACCTGGGAAAGTAAAGGTGAAATAATATGACGATTCAGCAGCGTTTTTTCCAATTAGATGATCAATGGTGCATCATCCATGTACCGGAGCGCCCAAATGGGTTTGGCGTTCTTCTTCTTGGAGATGTCAATCATTATGTAACAGAAAATGCAAGCTTCTGGACCGAGCACGAAGGAAGACGGCAACTGCTAGATGATCTGCTTCAATATGGATACACCATTTTTTCTTCCCATTTGTACGGGCGGCATTGGGGAAGTGATCAGGCGCTTCGGTTGGCGAAACAACTGATCTACTATGTATTAAAAAGTGAAATTCTTAATCATCGTATTTATCTTTTAGCCGAAGGAATGGGGGCGCTTGCCGCCTTGCGACTGATGGAGGAAATATCTCCACAAATTCGGGCGGTGGCGATGTTTAGTCCATGTCTAAATTTGCGAGCACAACTGGAATACGAAAAGGAAAACAAATTTTTCTACAAACGTCTAGTAAACGATATCGCCGATGCCTATAGAGTAGACAAGACTAAAGTATATGATATGATTCCTTGTTCTTCTCTGACTTTTTCCCATGTGCCGACGAAAATATGGCAGCTATCCGGAGTAACGCCTTATCCTTCTTCCCTTCACTGCCGTAAGTATGCAGAAATAGCAAAAGAAAAAAAGCTGCCTGTGGAAGTTTTGTATCATTTACCGGAAAAACGATATCGGTTTGCCAGAGCCATTCACCAATTCTATGAAAAGTATAATCGATTATGATGAGCTCCTCTATCGCTCTTAGGAACGATAGAGGAGTTTTTGCAGCAGAAGGATCCACGCAACGAGTTAGATAAGGAGGCTGGTGAAGCATGCTTTACAGAAGCTTTTCTAAAAATGCGCTCTACTTTCCCACGATTCATGCTATTTGAAGATGAAAACATGGTTTCTGCACAAACGGTAATAATCCATTCTTTTACTAAAAATATGGCTTGCCGACTACGGCAGAAAAGCGAGGAATCAAACAATGTCAATTGGTTTTATTGGATCATCAACACACCTGTGGTTTCTGGAATAGCAACGGCCGGAGAGATCTGGTGACTTACCTTTGCCATGTATTCGTGTGGAAAAAATAGGAACCGCACAATCGGTTCGTTTCGATCTACGTTATTTATTTTTTTAATAAATCCGTAAAAGAAGTAAACGTTTTCATGAATGGTTTGAGTTGATGGAACGAGGAGACAAGTGTATCAATGTCCTGCATAAGCTGTAGAAAATCAACCCCCTGCTGGGAAGAGGATGTTTCTGCTACGTTTGTTTGTTTTTCTTGACGAAATGGAAAGTCTCCAAACATTAGACGAGAAAAACGGTCATTTAGCTGATGGGTCGGTTGTTTTTCTTCTTCCACATGAGATCCCCCTTTCTCCTTATAAGCAATTTATGTTCAGAAAAGTAGAAATGATTAGACAGATGACATGGACCAAACATTTATATTGCGTGATTATGAAAACTTCGATAAAATTAGTACCAAGTAATAGTAATTGGTTATATAACAATAAAGGAGATGTTCTGCATGAATGCAGGTATTATCGGAATCGGCCGGTATTTGCCGGAAAAGGTAGTCACCAACCTCGATTTGGAAAAAATGATGGATACGTCTGATGAATGGATTCGGACTAGAACGGGAATTGAAGAGAGAAGAATTGCCGCTGATGATATTGACACGTCAGATATGGCTTATTTTGCTGCTGTGAAGGCTCTTGAGAACGCCCGGATCTCAGCTGCGGAACTTGATTTAATTTTAGTGGCTACAGTAACGCCGGATCGTCCATTTCCGTCAGTTGCTTGCATGCTGCAAGAAAGATTGGGGGCGACAAAAGCAGCAGCCCTAGATATTAGTGCAGCCTGCGCTGGCTTCATGTATGGAATGGTTACAGCAAAGCAATTTATTGAAAGCGGAACATATCGATATATATTAGTGATAGGAGCGGAAAAATTATCGAAAATCGTAAATTGGGAGGACCGCAATACGGCTGTTTTATTTGGTGATGGGGCAGGTGCTGTCGTGATGGGACCCGTTTCCGAAGGCCGCGGCATTGTATCCTTTGAATTAGGAGCTGACGGAACAGGAGGAAAACACCTATATCAAGACGAATATGTTGTTATGAATGGTCGAGAGGTGTTCAAATTTGCGGTTCGTCAAATGGGGGAATCATGCATTCACGTACTCGAAAAAGCAGGATTGTCTAAACAGGATGTGGATTTTTTAGTTCCGCATCAAGCCAATATTCGTATTGTTGAAGCAGCTAGACAGCGCTTGGAGCTGCCGGAGGATAAAATGTCAGCAACCGTCAGAAAATATGGCAATACGTCCGCTGCTTCTATTCCAATTTCGATTGTCGAAGAACTAGAGGCTGGAAAAATCAAAGACGATGATCTAATCATTATGGTTGGTTTTGGGGGCGGTTTAACATGGGGAGCGATCGCCTTAAGATGGGGACGCTAAAATAACGATGAAAGCTCTTTGACTACAAACGGAAAGAGAGGCAAAAAGGATGGAAAAGAGAAGAGTCGTTGTCACAGGTTTGGGAGCAGTGACTCCGCTTGGTAATGATGTGGAAACAACATGGGAACGTATAATAGCAGGCGAAAATGGCGTGGGTCCGCTGACTCGTGTCAATCCAGATGATTATCCGGCAAAAGTTGCGGCAGAGGTAAAGGATTTTAATCCGGAACTTTATATGGATAAACGTGAAGCGCGTAAAATGGACCGCTTTACTCAATATGCGGTAGCATCTGCACTTATGGCTGTAAAAGATGCCAATTTAACAATCAATGAAGAAAATGCCGAGCGAGTGGGCGTATGGATTGGCTCAGGAATCGGCGGAATGGAAACATTCGAGCAGCAGTTTGAAATTTTTCAACAGCGCGGTTATCGCCGTGTAAGCCCATTTTTTGTACCGATGATGATTCCTGATATGGCGGCAGGGCAAGTATCGATTATATTAGGAGCAAAAGGAATCAACTCTTGTACAGTTACAGCATGCGCAACAGGCGCGAATTCGATTGGCGATGCGTTTAAAGTCATTCAACGCGGTGATGCGGATGTGATGGTGACAGGAGGAACCGAAGCGCCGATTACGAAAATGGCATTAGCCGGATTTTGCGCGAATACGGCTTTATCAACAAATCCTGATCCGGACAAAGCAAGCCGGCCATTCGATAAAAACCGTGATGGGTTTGTGATCGGAGAGGGTGCTGCTATTCTCGTGCTCGAAGAATTAGAACATGCACGCAAGCGGGGCGCTCGTATTTATGCGGAAATCGTTGGCTATGGATCAACGGGAGATGCTTATCACATTACAGCTCCTGCACCAGGCGGGGAAGGCGGTGTGCGGGCGATGCGCCAAGCGCTCGCTGATGCCGGAATGAAGCCAGAAGAAATCGGTTATATTAACGCTCATGGAACAAGCACCGAATATAACGATAAATATGAAACAATGGCGATAAAAGAGGTCTTTGGCGATCATGCTTATAAATTGGCAATCAGCTCAACCAAGTCGATGACCGGCCATTTATTGGGTGCCGCAGGCGCGGTTGAAGCGATGTTCTCCATCTTGACAATGATCGATGGAGTGATTCCGCCAACGATTCATTATGAAACACCGGATCCAGAGTGCGATCTTGATTATGTGCCAAATGTAGCGAGAAAACAGGAAGTAAACGCTGTTTTAAGCAACTCGCTTGGCTTTGGCGGACATAATGCCACTCTTATTTTCAGAAAATATACGGAATAATCAACAAGGCGATCTCATAAAAAGCGGGATCGCCTTTTTTTCACCCCTTTTTCTGCTCCATCATACGATAGGAAATAAGGAAGAGAAAGGGGGAAGCGAGAAATGCCGGTTATTCATACCGACGAATGGCTCGCTACGGAACAGCCGCTGCAGCTATGCGAACGGCTAACCGATTATTTTCGAGGGGGCAACGCTCGGCATATTTATGTTCATCTTATTCATCACGGAATGCATTCGTTATCGGAGGAAGCGAAAAAGATAACAGAAACCATGAAGCGAAAGCAGCTATGGGAGCGAACGGAAAGGATCTATCATCGATTACAAAAGCGCTGGAACGGCCCGGATGTACCTGTTTTTATTTTTCCGGCAAATGAACATAACAGAAAGATGGCTCGAGATTTTAATAGTAAAGGCGGTCTTGCCTACGCTGATAAATTGTTTTTATTTTTGTTGCCGCAGCATTCATGGAAAGAAATAGAGGCCGTATTGACTCATGAATACAATCACGTTTGCCGCCTAGCAAAGCAACCGAAAAAGGAATATCCGCTGCTTGACGCCGTGATTTTAGAGGGCTTGGCAGAACAAGCAGTCGGGCAAGACGTGGGAAAAGAATATCAAGCCAAATGGACATCATACTATTCAGACGATGAATTGCGCCATTTTTGGAAGCAATATCTTGACCGCTATCAAATGATTTTTCCGTCACATCGATTATACGACCGCCTTTTATATGGACGCGGTCTGTATCCTGAGATGCTTGGATATGCGGTAGGCTACGGAATCGTATGTGCCGCCTTGCAAAAAGAGCACGACTTTTTTAAGCTGATGGAAATGCCTGCAGAGCGCATTCTGCAGCTCGCGCAATTTTAGCAATCGCCTTAAGGTCATAGTCATGAACAATGCCGCTTGCACATATATGTAGAAATAAGATGGACAAGGCGACGGAGGAAAGCGATGCGCGTATTCATTTATTTGCTCGGCTTTGGTTTTTCAGTTATAGGGGGGGTTACATCCATTGCTTATTTAAATCTCATCACACCGGAGCGAGGGTGGATCAATTACTTTCAATTTATTAGCACGAGAATGGAGTGCTATTTACTTCCAATCGGCATGATTGTCATGTGGTTCAGTCTATACTTTCCGGATCAAGAATAATGGATAAAAAAGGCTGCTGTGGAATAAAATAATCCCCCTCTGCCTATAATGATGGACAAATAGCTTTTGAAGTGAGGGGTATCTTATGTTATATCTTCATGATATTTGGGTGAATTGGTTTGAAGGCGAGGAAAATGGGTATAACGTCTGTCACTTTCATGAATGGAGAAAGGATGACCAAGTCGAATTGCTCGATCAAGTTCCGCTTTTAAAGGTATCTTCCCGTTTGTTTAATTATGTAGAAAATAGTTTGTCGGAGATACCTAAGCCACTTTTAGAAGATGTTTATCAAAAAGCATATGTGCGGAAAAACCATGAACGTCTTCAGCTTGATTATTGTTTCGTTGTAACGGATGGAAAAGGAATATTAGCGATTGACACGATCGGTTCGAGCATTCCAATTCGCAAAAGTCGGCTGATTCCAAGACAAGAGCAGCTTGTCTATGAAATGGTCGCGGACCAGCAAGAAGAAGCCTATCCGCTTCCTTCATATGAAAAAGAATATCATATTTTATCGCCTGCTCCGGAGCTGATGAACGGACTGACACGGAAGGAGCGCCAACTCAAACAGCTTTTGTTTATGGCGATGGATCAGCTTTATTCAACGAAAAATGTAGCAGAAATTCGCTATTGGTACACGGAATGGGCGCCGCATAAATATCCTTTAATTCAGCAAATGTCATTTGAAGAAGCATGGCAGCAGCTATATGAGGAAACAAAATACGATTGGTCGGAAAAGCACGTTCAACTATGCGAAAAAATGATTAAAGGACAGCCATTTTTTGAAAAGCTGTGGGAAATGGAGCAAGAGCCGCGGGTTAACTAAAGAGGTTGAATAAAAAGCAAGCCGATGTTGCGGCTTGCTTTTTTTGCTTTGTTGTTATCCTCGACTTCGTCCTAATCCCATCGCATGTTCCATTTTTTTGAGCATTTCGTTTGCTACTTGGTTCGCTTTCTCTGCCCCTTTATCAAGGATGTCATCAAGAGAGCTGCTTTCCATTAAATGATAATATTTCTCTTGAACCGGAGCGAGGGCATCCATAATCACTTGAGCTAAATCGCTTTTAAATTCTCCATAGCCTTTTCCGGCATATTGCTGTTCTAATTGTTCGATCGTTTTATTTGCTAAAATGGAATAAATATTCAATAAGTTAGTAACACCAGGCTTCGTTTCCTTGTCGTAGCGGATCGTTCCTTCAGAATCGGTTACAGCGCTCTTAATTTTCTTTTCAATGGCTTTGGCATCATCTAACAGCGTAATATATGATTTTTGATTTGGATCCGATTTACTCATTTTTTTCAATGGATCGGCCAATGACATAATTCGCGCTCCGACTTTTGGGATGCGCGCTTCAGGGATGGTGAAAATTTCCCCGTATCGTTTATTGAAGCGCTCCGCTAAGTCGCGAGTTAATTCAATGTGCTGCTTTTGATCTTCGCCAACAGGAACGATGTCTGTTTTATAAAGAAGAATATCAGCCGCCATTAACGGCGGGTATGTTAATAGACCCGCGCTCACTGCCTCTTTTCCCGCCGATTTATCTTTAAATTGCGTCATCCGTTCAAGCTCTCCGATATAGGAAAGACACTGTAAAATCCATCCGGCCTGCGCGTGAGCAGGAACTTCCGATTGCACAAATAAAGTGGCTGTGTTCGGATCAATGCCGACCGCTAAATAGAAGGCCGCCAAGCTGCGGATATTTTGACGAAGCTGTTTTGGATCTTGCGGCACGGTAATCGCGTGCTGATCGACGATACAAAAATAGCATTGATATTCGTGTTGCAGCTCAACAAACTGCCGCATGGCACCAATATAGTTTCCAAGGGTGAGAACTCCGCTTGGCTGGATGCCAGAAAAAATGGTTTTCATGAGATAGACCACTCCTTTTCCATTATTTGCTCATAAATAAAGGCCCTATCTCCCCTTAGCGAAAATTAGGGACGATAGGACCGCGTTGCCACCCTAGTTATTGCACAGAAACGTGCAATCACTCTGATCCATGCTGTATCATGCATGGCGCCTCTATAACGCAAGGCAAACGTCTGAGCCTACTCTCCAGTTCAGCCCAGATGCTCGAAAGCCCATTCCATATTGCTAGCCGCTTGTTCCCACCAACCACAAGCTCTCTGAAGGCATCACAACATGTACTCTTCTTTCTCATCGCATGCTGTTTTTTTCTTTATTCTAATGCATGAAGAACATTTGTGCAAGAAATAACCGTCGATTTTCCTATTTCTGTATTATTATATCAAGCTTATTGAAAAAATTATTTTCAAAAAATTCTCTTTCCTAAATTAAAGTGATAAATTGCTAGTGTAATGAAAGGATAAATTTAAAAAAAATGAAAATGTAAACGCTTTAATTTGTTGTTTTTTCAGTTTTTTTTTGTGATTTTGTAATTTTTTTTATTTACATTTATCGAAAAAAACTATAAAATGCTAATTAGCTGAAAAATAAAGTTAAAAAAACAATTTTAACAAATGGAAAATTCAGAAAAAACAAAAATATAGAATGATTTCTTTTTTAAGTATATTAATATTTTCGATCTGTAGTAGAGCAGATAAAATTTTTCCATCCAGAGTGATGGATCTAGGCTCTTGTACATACCGGCTCAAGATGCAACTGGGGTACCAAAAGTTCTGCGCTTTTACGTAGGACTTTTGACTATAAAAATTTTTTACTAGGGGGGAAATTCATTGAAGAAAAGACTATCTCTTTTGTTCAGCTTAATGCTAGTGCTTAGTCTCTTCCTTGCTGCTTGTGGCGGATTCAGCAAAAAAGATGACGCCAGCGATGATAAAGCAGGAGGCAAAAAATCAGATGTTCCGCAAGAGCTGCGTGTGAACATTAAGACTGAGCCGTTTTCTCTACATCCTGGTTTGGCGAATGACTCTGTTTCTGGTAACGTGTTGCGCCAAACATTCGAAGGGTTGACAACCATTAAAGACGGCAAACCTGAATTAGCTGCTGCAGAAAGCTACGAGGTTTCCGATGATTTAACGACTTACACATTCAAGCTGCGCGACGCAAAATGGACAAACGGCGACCCAGTGACAGCGCAAGACTTCGAATATGCTTGGAAATGGGCGCTTGATCCAAAGAATGAATCACAATACGCTTATCAGCTTTACTATATTAAAAATGGCCAAGCCTATAATGAAGGAAAGGCGAAAGCTGAGGACGTTGGCGTAAAAGCACTTGACGAGAAAACATTGCAAGTGACTCTTGAAGCTCCAACCCCTTACTTTTTAGAATTAACAGCGTTCTATACGTATTATCCAGTGAACAGCAAAGTGGCTCAACAAAAACCAGACTGGTATAAAAACGCAGGACCTGATTACACTTCAAACGGTCCGTTCAAAATGGTCACTTGGGAGCATAACAGCAAAATCGTTCTTGAAAAGAATGAATCCTATTGGGATGCGAAAAACGTCAAGCTTGAGAAAATCGACATGGCGATGGTCAATGACACCAATACGGAGCTTTCCATGTTTAACAACGGAGAGCTAGATTGGGCAGGAATGCCTACTGGCCAATTGCCGACAGACTCTTTGCCGCAGTTAAAGAAAGAAGGTAAATTGCACGTTCAGCCAATCGCAGGTACGTATTGGTACAAATTTAATACGGAAAAACCACCATTCAACAATGTGAATATCCGCAAGGCATTCACATATGCGATCGACCGCAAAGCGATTGTAGAAAACGTGACAAAAGGCGAGCAAATTCCAGCGATGGCTGCTGTGCCGCCAACGATGTTCCCTGAAAATGAAAAGGGATATTTCAAAGATAACGATGTCGAAAAAGCAAAAGAGTATTTACAAAAAGGTCTTCAAGAGCTTGGCTTAAAGGATGTAAAAGATTTGCCGCCAATCACTCTGTCCTATAATACGGACGACGCTCACGCTAAAATTGCTCAGGCCATTCAAGACATGTGGAAGAAAAATCTAGGCATTAATGTGAAGCTGGAAAATGCAGAATGGAACGTATACATTGACAAATTGCATTCTGGTGATTATCAAATTGGCCGCATGGGTTGGTTAGGAGACTTTAACGATCCAATCAACTTCTTGGAGCTATATCGTGATAAAGAGGGCGGCAACAACGATACAAATTGGGAAAATCCGAAGTTCAAACAATTGCTAATCGATTCACAAAAAGAGGCTGATCCAGAAAAACGTAAGCAAATGCTCAAAGATGCAGAACAAATTTTAATGGATGAGCTTCCAATCGCGCCAATCTACTTCTACACAAATACTTGGGTGCAAAAAGACAACCTAAAAGGCGTGGAAGTATCAGGCCTTGGCGATGTTCAATTCAAATGGGCATATTTTGAATAAGGTGTGAATGAGTGAAGGTATATGGGAACTGTCCCGTATACCTTCATTTCACGATGAAGCCAAATTACAAAAAAATGGAGGTGTTTGAATATGTTGCGGTATATAGGCAGACGTTTGCTCTATATGTTGCTATCACTCTTTTTAATTATTACAGCGACGTTCTTTTTAATGAGAGCTGCGCCAGGTGGACCTTTCTCTGGGGAGAAAAAGCTGCCTCCTGAAATTGAAAAAAACTTAAATGAATACTATGGGCTGGATCGCCCTTGGTACAGTCAATATTTTGACTATTTAGTTTCTGTTGCGAAATGGGATTTCGGTCCGTCCTTTAAATATAAAGGACAAACAGTGAACGATCTCATTAGCGACGGCTTTCCGGTTTCTTTTTTTCTTGGAATGGAAGCTTTGCTGATAGCAGTAAGTATCGGGATTTTGTTAGGGATTATTGCTGCGCTGAATCATAATAAATGGCAGGATTACGGAGCGATGGTTTTTGCCGTTCTCGGAATATCGGTTCCGAGCTTTATTATGGCCTCTGTTTTGCAATACTTTTTAGCGATTAAGCTGCATTTGTTCCCGGTGGCCCGATGGGAGTCATTGCAGCACACGGTTTTGCCGGCGCTTGCGCTTGCGGCGACACCGATGGCGTTCATTGCTCGCCTGACTCGTTCCAGCATGCTGGAGGTATTAAGCAATGATTATATTCGCACAGCGAAGGCAAAAGGGCTTTCAAGAGGACAAATTACGGTAAAACACGCCATTCGCAACGCTTTATTGCCTGTTGTCACCTATTTGGGACCATTGTCCGCAGGGATTTTAACGGGAAGCTTTGTCATTGAAAAAATCTTTGGTATTCCTGGATTGGGAAGCCATTTTGTATTGAGCATTTCGAATCGTGATTATACCGTGATTATGGGAGTGACGGTGTTTTACAGCATTTTACTGCTGGCATCTGTCCTGCTTGTGGATATTGCGTACGGCTTCATTGATCCTCGAATTAAGCTAGCCGGTGGAAAGAAAGGAGAGTAATCATGCAACAAATTCCAAAAGAGATGTTTCAGCCAGCAGCAGCAGAGCTGGGCGAAGCGGAAAAAATATCGAGACCGAGCCTTTCTTATTGGAAGGATGTTGCGATTCGCTTTCGCAAAAATAAATTAGCGATGTTTGGCCTAGTTTTGCTTGTACTCTTAGTCTTTATGGCGATTTTTGGACCACACATGACGAAATACGACTATGCGACAAACGACTTAATGAATACAAACCAGCCTCCATCTTCTAAGCACTGGTTTGGCACAGATGATTTAGGTCGGGATGTATTCGCGCGTACATGGTATGGTGCTAGAATTTCTTTGTTCATTGGTTTAGCCGCAGCGCTTATTGACTTATTGATTGGGGTGCTGTGGGGCGGTATTTCCGGGCTTCGCGGTGGCAGAACGGACGAAGTGATGATGCGGATTGCCGATATTTTATGGGCCGTTCCTTATTTGTTGCTCGTGATTATCTTAATGGTTGTTTTAGGCCAAGGACTAGGTACCATGATTTTAGCGATGACGATTACCGGATGGATCAATATGGCGCGCATCGTTCGCGGGCAAGTGCTTCAGCTGAAAAGCCAAGAATATGTACTTGCATCGCAAACGCTAGGTGCAAGCACATCGCGGATTATGTTTAAGCATTTAATTCCAAACGCGATGGGCCCGATTCTTGTCACATTAACCTTATCGATTCCATCTGCGATTTTTACAGAAGCATTTTTAAGTTATTTAGGTCTTGGCGTGCCGCAGCCTTTAGCGAGTTGGGGGACGATGGCTTCTGATGGAGTACAAGCCATGCAATACTATCCATGGCGGTTATTTTTCCCAGCTACTTTTATTTGCTTAACGATTTTTGCATTTAACGTAGTAGGGGACGGTTTGCGCGATGCGCTAGATCCGAGATTGCGTAAGTAAGGGGTGAAGACATGAAGAAGCTGTTAGAAGTAAAAAACTTAGAGGTTTCGTTTCAAACATATGGCGGAGAAGTTCAGGCTGTGCGCGGTGTTAGCTTTCACTTAAACAGAGGGGAAACGCTGGCGATTGTAGGGGAATCAGGATCCGGAAAAAGCGTGACTTCCCAAACCATTATGCGCCTTATTCCAACACCGCCGGGCAGAATCAAAAATGGACAAATTCTTTTTGATGGAGAGGATCTTGTTAAGAAAACAGACAAGGAAATGGAAGCGATTCGCGGAAAAGATATCGGGATGATCTTTCAAGATCCAATGACATCGTTGAATCCAACCATGAAGGTCGGACATCAGATCATGGAAGTGTTAACGAAACATTTGAAAATGGACAAATCGGCTGCAAAGGAGCGGGCGATTGAATTGTTGCGTCTTGTTGGGATTCCGATGCCGGAAAAACGCGTGACCCAATATCCGCACGAATTTTCCGGGGGAATGAGACAGCGGGCGATGATTGCTGTAGCCTTGGCCTCCAATCCGAAGCTATTGATTGCCGATGAACCAACGACAGCGTTGGATGTAACGATTCAGGCGCAAATTTTAGAGCTGATGAAAGAGCTGCAGAAGAAAACCAATACGTCGATTATCTTTATTACTCATGATTTAGGGGTCGTTGCTAATGTAGCGGATCGTGTGGCCGTCATGTACGCAGGAAAAATCGTAGAAATGGGAACGGTGGATGAAGTCTTCTATGACCCGAAGCATCCTTATACATGGGGATTATTGGCGTCGATGCCGAGCTTAGATAGCGATGATAAATCGGAATTAGCGGCCATCCCAGGAACGCCGCCAGATTTGACAAACCCGCCAAAAGGCGATGCATTTGCGCCGCGCAATCCATATGCGATGAAAATCGACTTTGAGTTGGAGCCGCCGCTGTTTCAGATTTCGGATACGCACTATGCAGCGACATGGCTGCTTCATCCGGACGCGCCAAAAGTAGAGCCGCCTGAAGCGGTGAAAAAACGTTTGCGCAAGCTCTCCTCCAATTACCCTCAACCTGTTATTGTAAAGGAGAGTGAGTAAAATGGCAGAAAAGCAAAAACTGATCGAAATCAAAAATCTTAAGCAGCATTTTAACGTCGGGCATGGACAAGTGATCAAAGCAGTAGACGGTATAACGTTCGATATTTATAAAGGAGAAACGCTTGGTCTTGTGGGGGAATCTGGATGCGGGAAATCGACGACAGGAAGGACGATTATTGGCTTATATCAAGCAACGAGCGGCGAGGTGCTGCTGAATGGCGTGAGCGTTCACGGCAAAAAATCGCCTAAAGAATTAAAAATGTTAAAGCGAAAAATGCAAATGATTTTCCAAGATCCATACGCGTCGCTGAATCCGCGCATGACCGTTGCGGACATCATTGCTGAGGGCATCGATATTCACGGTCTTGCAAAAACAAAAGAGGAACGAATGAAACGGGTATACGAGCTCCTCGAGACGGTTGGCTTAAATCGAGAGCATGCGAATCGATATCCGCATGAATTTTCCGGCGGTCAGCGGCAACGGATCGGAATTGCCCGCGCTTTAGCGGTTGAGCCGGAATTTATTATTGCCGATGAACCGATTTCTGCCTTAGATGTTTCGATCCAAGCGCAGGTTGTGAACTTAATGAAGAGACTACAGCGCGAAAAAGGACTGACTTACTTATTTATTGCCCATGATTTGTCGATGGTGAAATATATTAGCGATCGCATCGGTGTCATGTATTTTGGAAAAATGGTTGAATTGGCAGAGGCGGAAGAGCTGTATCGCAACCCGATTCATCCTTATACAAAAGCATTATTATCCGCGATTCCGCTGCCGGATCCGGAAACAGAACGAGTGCGCAGGAGAGCGATTTATGATCCATCACAGCACCAATATAAAGATGGAGAAAGTCTCGAATTTCGTGAAATTACGCCGGGCCATTTTGTATTATGCTCGGAGGAAGAATACAAAAAATATAAAGCCATGCATAGTTGATCTCTCGTTTCGAGAGATCTTTTTTTAATAAATGGAATGGATATGAATGATTATAAAACATTTTGATTCATTTGACTATTCTGAAAATAAAAAAACATAGACTGTTGGCGACCCTTCATGCTGCATCATTGGCTCTGCTCATGAATGTCTTGATTCGGCGGCGTTTCTTGTCTTCCGAACGTTTTCAAGCCATTCTGATGTAAGAAACGTCACCATGAATGGAGGGATGCTTAAAATGATGGTAGACAAAGTCCATGTTGACTTTGTCTACCATCTTCTTGAGCATTATCCCGAGATTTTTTTGCCGCCAACCCGATTCCAGCCTTCTTGTGTTTTGGCTGTTTTTTGAATGTGCTCCAATCGTCTGGAGCCGCCAAATACATATTCGCCAACCCCGTTGGCAAAAACCCCCATTAGCGCCGTCATTCCAATGATGAGGACGCCGACAATCACGAAATCGATAAAATATTGGGTCATATGTCCTTCCTCCCCTTACCTGCTTATAGAATGGCCAACAATGGAAATAAGCAAGATGCCGAAACAGGGATGTTCGTTCAAGTAAACGCTTCGACTGCTTCACTTTATCATCGAATCAGCCGATAAAAAGCGAAGACGGTCGCATGGTTTCGATTTTGAGGTCATGGATGGCCGTTGTTATTTTCCTTTCTTTATATTGTAGAGGATTTTAGAGAATATGGGAAGCGGGCTGAAGAAAATGGGGGGACTTTGAAAAACTATACCGTTCTTAGGAATTTTATTGTATAATATACAGTATGAAATCCATTTTCATCTAAATATGAGCAGAAAACAAGCTGACTGGCTCATATGTAAGCAGGACTATTTATCCTGTTAAAGGAGAGTGAGTAACAATTATGGTTACATTGTATACATCACCTAGCTGCACCTCTTGCCGCAAAGCAAAAGCGTGGCTAGAGCAACATGATATTCCGTATGTTGAACGAAATATTTTTTCTGAACCGCTGTCAATCGATGAAATTAAAGAAATTCTTCGCATGACAGAAACGGGGACAGATGAAATTATCTCTACTAGATCAAAAATTTTCCAAAAATTAAATATAAATCTCGAGTCATTGCCGCTCCAAGATTTATATGAGATTATCCAAAAATATCCGGGGATTTTAAGAAGACCGATTATCATTGATGAAAAACGTCTTCAAGTTGGGTATAACGAGGATGAAATTCGCCGCTTCTTGCCGCGCAAGGTGCGAGCTTATCAGTTGCGTGAAGCTCAACGGCTCGTTAATCAGTAAAAAACTTCTACATGGTTGCTCCATGTAGAAGTTTTTTATCATCTTGTTCTTATGTCCAAGAGCGGTCATTTTTCCGATTGATCAGCCAGCCGGCACAGATGATGAACATAGCGGCAGCAAATGGGAAAAAAGGGCGAAGAGAAACAACTTCGTCAATATGTTGGATTCGTTGCTCTCCTAAGATCATTTTCCCAGCTGTATACGCTAAAATGGCTGCTCCAATGTAAATTAAAAAAGGATATCGCTCCATTGAATAAAGTATAATTTTGCTGCCTAAAATGATAATCGGAACAGAAAAAAGAAATCCAAAGACGACAAGAGAAGCACGGCCATCCGCTGCACCGGCGATGGCAATAACATTATCTAATCCCATCACCACATCTGCTGCAACGATGGTTTGTACTGCTTTCCAGAGCGAGGTTGCTGATTCAATGTGCGTAGGTGTTTCGTTTTTTTGAATTAACAGTTTGAGAGAAATCCAAAGCAGCATGCATCCGCCTACAAACTGCAAAAACGGAATCTTTAGCAATATGACGACCGCCGCTGTTAAAACGATGCGAACGGCAATGGCTAACGTGGTTCCAAGCACAATGGCTGTATTTCGTTTCTGCTCCGGTAACTTTCTGCTCGCTAAAGCAATGACAACTGCGTTATCTCCGCCAAGAATGACATCAATACCGATGATGAGAAGAATCGAAGTTATATATTCGCTTATCATTTATGTTCCTCATCTCCTTTTCTTTCATCATCATTATAGTAGGACATGTTTCATTTCATCACTATTTTTTGAAAAATGGGGTTTTTTTATTTCCCTTCTGAAGGTTTTTATCATAAAATAGAAGTACAAGGCATCGCCTTTCGGGGGTAAAAAAGTCCCTTCAAACTCAGTCTTGGAGAAGGGAGAGTTGACAAATGGAAATGGAACGCATTAATGAGCATACGGTGAAGTTTTATATCTCTTATGTTGATATAGAAGAACGCGGCTTTGACCGCGAAGAAATTTGGTATAACCGCGAACGAAGCGAAGAATTGTTTTGGGAAATGATGGATGAAGTCCATAACGAAGGAGATTTTTCGCTTGAAGGGCCGCTTTGGATCCAAGTGCAAGCGCTTGATAAAGGATTAGAGGTGCTAGTGACAAAAGCGCAGCTGTCCAAGGATGGAAGCAAATTAGAGCTTCCGCTTCCTGAAGAAAAATTGCTTCCGATGGACGAAAAAATGGAGGAGCTTCTTGACCACCATTTTCATGTGCAGCAGGATAGCGAGGGGCTGACAGAAGACGAGGAAGAAGAAGTGCTTCATTTTACGATCTCTTTTAAAGATATCGAAGACTTGATTGCGCTTGCTCATCGCGCTGATTTCACAAATGTGAAAAACAGCCTGTTTCAATTCGAAGGCCGCTACTACTTATTTGTTGAATTTGATGAAAACTATACAGAACACGAAATCGACAATTGGTTAAGCATCTTATTAGAATACGGGATCGATTCTCAACTAACCATTTATCGATTAGAGGAATACGGAAAAGAAATTATTCATAGCAATGCATTGGCTACGCTGGCTAAACATTTTCCGTTAAAGTAAAAGCCGATTTCAGCTGTTGAAATCGGCTTTTTCTTCGAGAACAACAAACGGATAGGGTGAAATTCATTGCGAAATACGTTGCAAGTGTTCATTTTTTTACTTCTGCTAAGCGTACTTTTATTTTTTACAAAAGACTATTGGGAAGGCTGGCTTCTTGGATCGCTCAGTATTTTGACGACCTGTTCCGTTATTTTTATCGCCTTTGTCATTTCCTTGGAAAATCGGCGGCCAGCTCAGACGCTAACGTGGCTGGTCGTGCTTGGAAGTTTTCCGCTCATCGGCTTTTTCTTTTATATCCTATTCGGTCAAAGCTATCGAAAACAGCGGTTATTTAAAAAGAAGGCGATGCTGGATGAACAAATGTTTCTAAAATTTGAGGGGCAGCGCGATTTTAACATCGAGCAGATGAAGCATATCGAAGAGCACCAGCTGCCGCTTCTCCGGCTTGCCCACCGTCTTGGCAAAAGCCCTGTTTCTTTGGCGACGGAAACGAAAATATTAACGAATGGAGAAGCAACGTTTTCCACTATTTTTGCAGAGCTTGAGAAAGCGAATCATCATATTCATTTAGAATATTATATTGTTCGCCATGATGACGTTGGACAAAGGTTGAAGAACATCTTGATTGAAAAAGCACAAAAAGGGATACATGTCCGTTTTCTATATGACGCTGTTGGAAGCTGGAAGTTATCGAAAGCGTACATTCAAGAGCTTCGTGATGCTGGAGTGGAAATGGTTCCATTTTCCCCTGTCCGTCTTCCTTTTTTAAATAATAAAATTAACTTCCGCAATCACCGTAAAATTATCGTCATTGATGGAACAGTGGGATTTGTTGGCGGGTTAAATATTGGAGATGAGTATTTAGGCAAAAACGAATACTTTGGCTTTTGGCGCGATACGCATTTATGGATTCGCGGAGAAGCCGTAAGAACACTCCAGCTTATTTTTTTGCAGGATTGGTACTATATGACCGGGGAAACCTTATTAACATTAAATTATTTATCGCCGACCCTCATTCCGAACAGCGAGAAAGGCGGCATCCAGCTTATTTCCGGCGGACCCGATCAAGAATGGGAGGTTATCAAGCATTTATTTTTCGCCATGATCGTATCGGCGAAAAAATCGATTTGGATTGCGTCTCCTTACTTTATACCAGACGAGGACATTTTCGAAGCGTTAAAAGTGGCGGCATTAAGCGGCATTGATGTTCGCATTTTGGCGCCCAAACGGCCTGATAAAAAAATTGTGTTTTATGCTTCACGTTCCTATTTTCCAGAATTATTGGAGGCTGGAGTGAAAATTTACGAATATCGCAAAGGCTTTTTACATAGCAAAATTATTATTGTCGATGGAGAGCTTGCCTCGATTGGGACAGCCAATATGGATATGCGCAGCTTTCATCTGAATTTTGAAGTGAATGCTTTCTTATATCATACAGAAAGCACAAAAACGCTTGTAGCTGATTTTTTAAACGATTTGAATGATTCCGATCCCATTGATTATGAAACATTTAAAAAGAGGCGCTTGGCCACCCGTGTGGTCGAATCGATTTGCCGCTTGCTTTCTCCGCTTCTTTAGCGATTTCTATCCAAAAGGTTTATGGAACAGCCTGAGCATGATGGCTCAGGTTTTTTGTTATATCACAATGGATCTCTTGTCCTTTTTTCAAGAAGTAAGGAGCATCTAGTTTTAAGCACCAGCGGCTCGAGTTACAGCTATCCGCACAGGATCAAGCGCGTTTGGTTCACGATCTTCTTGGATCTCTTGTCCTTGTTTTATATTCGGCAGCTAGCAGGAATTTAAGCCAAACGGAACGAATGCTATAAAGAATAAGCCGTGATGAAAGGAGTGTTTTTTTTGCTGGTTGCACAACGTTCAAATGGCCAAACGATTTCTCTATTGGATGGCTGGACGCGGCAAAAGCTCAAGCGACTGAAGGAAGAAGAAACTTTTGTTTGTCCCGGATGCCAAAAAGAGGTGATTCTAAAGCTGGGTACAAAGAAGCTGCCGCATTTTGCCCATAAAAGAGAAACGAAATGTCCGTTTGAGCATGAGACAGAATCGTCGTATCATGCTTCTGGAAAACGGGATTTGTTTACGTGGCTGCAAAAACAAGCACCCGATGTCCAGCTAGAGCCCTACTTTCTTACGATTCAACAGCGTCCAGATCTTTATGTGAACATCCAAGGCCGGCCGTATGTGTTCGAATATCAATGCTCGGTCATAAGCGAAGCACAATTTCAAAAGCGCAATAATGGCTACAAAAAAACGGGTATGCAGCCCATTTGGATATTGGGAGCACACCAGCTTCAACGACTATCCGCTTTTCATTTTAAGCTTTCTAGGTTTCAATGGCTATTCACACAGTACGTGTCCTCCATTTCCCCGCAACCCTTGCTTTTCTATTACTGTCCTCAGACAAAGAAGCTGATCCGCCTCGTTCATCTCGTTCCTTTTTCGACCTATCATGCTTTTTCTGTTCCCATCATTCAAAAGATTGATCATGTTCGTATCCATGATTTTTTTACCTATCCGCAAATTTCGTTGCCGTCCTCCTTTTGGCGAACATGGCTCATGCAAAAAACAAAATGGCGCCAAACCTTTACGTTCTATCCTTCCACGTTGACGAGGGCAGTCTGTGCGGATTTCTATTTGCACCACCCTCCATCTTTATTTCCTTGTGAAGCAGGGTGGCCGCTGCAATTTGGCTATTTATTTGAAAGTCCTCCATTTATTTGGCAGACCTATATTTTACTTTTTATAAACAGTTCCAACCGAACGTATTCGCTTGCGGAGATTTATAACTGGATAAAGAAAAAAATTGCAGAACGCAAGCTATTTGTACGTGCGCTTCCATTGGCACAAGCATACCCTTACACAAGGGCGATATATGAGTATATCCAGCGGCTGGAACAGCTCGGCTATGTTCGATGGATGACCAAAAAGTCCATTCAGCGCATCCAAAACTGGACGTTTCCGGCGACGATAGAAGAAGCACTGGCCAATGATCGCTCATTGCTTGAGCAAATAAAAAGAACGTCGCTGTCATATAATGATTGGAGGGAATTTTAAAAAGAAAGAGAATACTACTATAATGTAATGTTTGATAAAGGAGGACAATTTGCATATGACTGAAAAGCAAGCGGTAAAATCATTGCCAAAGCGCAATGAAATTCCTATCGAGGAAACGTGGCGGCTTGAAGATATTTTTCCAAGCGATGAGGCATGGGAGCAAGAATTTCAAGAAGTCAAAAAAATGCTGCCCCAGCTCGCTGATTATCAAGGGCGTCTAGGAGAATCCGCCGATGTTTTCTATGAGGCGCTGCAATATCAGGATCATTTGTCGCTGCGTCTTGACAAGCTGTATACGTATGCGCATATGCGCTACGACCAAGATACCACCAACTCTTTTTACCAAAGCTTAAATGATCGGATTAAGGGGCTTTACAGCGAAGCATCAAGCGCAATGGCTTTTATCGTGCCAGAAATTTTGGCGATTGATGAGGCGAAAGTGAAGTCATTTCTTAAGGAAAAAGAGGAACTTAAGCTTTATGAACATGCTTTAGATGAAATTAACCGACAGCGGCCGCATGTGCTGAGCGCAAAAGAAGAGGCGTTGCTTGCTCAAGCGGCGGAGGTGATGGCCTCATCAAGCAATACATTTGGGATGCTAAATAACGCCGATTTAAAATTCCCGACCATTATTGACGAAAATGGGGAAGAAGTTGAAGTGACGCACGGACGTTACATACGCTTTCTTGAAAGTGAAGATCGCCGCGTTCGCCGTGATGCGTTTAAAGCTGTGTATAAAACATACGGAAAATATAAAAACACTTTTGCCAGCACGCTTAGTGGCGCAGTGAAAAAAGATAACTTTTTTGCCCGCGTGCGACAGTATCAATCTGCGCGTCAAGCGGCTTTAAGCAGCAATAATATTCCGGAGAGCGTTTATGATAATCTTGTGGAGACTGTAAATAAAAATTTGGATTTGCTGCACCGATATGTTCGATTGCGCAAAAAAGCTCTAGGGCTTGAGGAACTTCATATGTACGATTTGTATACTCCTCTGGTGAAAAATGTAAAAATGGAAGTGACATATGAAGAAGCAAAGCAGTATCTACTAAAAGGACTAGCTCCACTTGGCGAAGAATATGTAAGCATCGTGAAAGAAGGACTGGAAAATCGTTGGGTCGACGTGCGTGAAAATGTAGGAAAAAGAAGTGGAGCTTATTCTTCAGGAGCTTATGGAACCAATCCATATATTTTGCTGAATTGGCAGGATAATGTCAATAATTTATTTACGCTTGCCCATGAGTTTGGCCATTCTGTCCACAGCTATTATACGCGGAAAACGCAGCCATATCCATATGGCAGCTACTCGATTTTCGTGGCGGAAGTCGCTTCGACATGCAATGAAGCATTGCTCAATGATTATTTGCTAAAAACGATTGAAGAGGAAGACAAGCGGTTGTATTTGCTCAATCATTATTTGGAAGGTTTTCGCGGCACTGTATTTCGGCAAACGATGTTTGCTGAGTTTGAGCATATGGTTCATGTAAAAGCCCAACAGGGAGAAGCGTTAACAGCCGAATCACTGACATCTATGTATTATGAGCTCAATAAAAAATATTTTGGAAGCGATGTGGTTGTTGATGAGGAAATCGGTTTAGAATGGGCGCGAATTCCGCATTTTTACTACAATTATTATGTATATCAATATGCGACAGGCTTTAGTGCGGCTACAGCGTTGAGCAAGCAAATTTTAGAAGAAGGAGAGCCGGCTGTTCAACGGTACGTTGAGTTTTTAAAAGCCGGCAGCTCTGATTATCCGATTGAGGTGCTGAAGAAGGCTGGAGTGGATATGGCGACAGCTAAGCCAATCGAGGAAGCGTGCCAAGTGTTCGCGCAAAAACTGGAAGAGATGGAACAACTGCTGTCGTAGATAAAAAACGAATGTGGGGATTACCACATTCGTTTTTTTTGAAATCCTTTAAAACGGTTGCGGTTGTTAAATGTCCATAATGCGAATAAAATCGAAAGAAACAAAAGAGGCATCGTAATGAATAAAGGCATGACGTGCATTAAGCCGAATAAATTCAAAAGAAAGGCAATCAACACTATCAACATCCAAAAAATGAGCGTGATTCGTTTCATTGTTCCCTCCATTTCTAGCTGTTTTATATTCATTGTATGATGATGGTCCGGCTTAACATGCCTTGCTTAAGGATTTATGACAAAATCGTGAACAAATAAACAAAACAGTTGTCAAAAAAAACGATCACTGATATGATAATTACGTGAATAAAATCACAAATAACCTTATACCCCTTTGTTTGACCGTGAAAATTTTCTCCCATCCCCTTTGTTGTCTTAATGACAATAAAAAGACAAAAGACCCGGCCTGCGCTGGGTCTTTTGTCTTTTTATGTGTAAAAGGAAATTATTTGGTCGAAAGATACCTCCAAAAAGTTCCGTACTTTACGGGAACTTTTTCAATTTTTTGCTTGAGTTGCAGCTTTTTCATTTCCTTTTCGACCTCTTGTATATCAAGATCATACACAACGGCGATTTCTTTTGTGGCAACAAATCTAAAATGGTTTAAAAAGGCTTCAAGTGGGGGGGGCGGTGATGGCTCTGGACAGAATCCCAGCATTTCATGAATCAACTCCACATAAATGCTATATGGATAGCATCCAGAAATTTTAATGCCCTCTTCTTCAATATTTTCGTTAAAAAAGACGAGTGTGGGAACTTCTTGGACATCCATTTCTGATGTAATTTTTAAGTCGCATTGAAATGCTTTCGCGGCACTGTTAGAATGAAGGTCCTTCATAAATTCATTAACATCCAGCTCGACATTTTTCGCACACTCCAACAAAACATTAATATCAGCAATATTTTGTTTTTCTAAAAACAGGAGTTCTTGGAGCTTGCGCAAAAAGCGCATGCCAGCCCGTTTTCCTTGTAGTTCCGCCGCTTTAATGGCAATCGAAGCGGAATAGGGAGTGTCGATAGGGTTTTCAAACCATAGGCTTCCATCACAAGACATGCCGGAGCGGCTGGCCGTGCGTTCCCACGTATGAGCAATCACTTCAAATTTTTGTTTTTTACAGATGTTCAATGTTGCCAGTCTTCCGCTTAGCACATGCTTCAAGGTAAAAAATCGTCCATATTCAATGAAAAGCTTTTTGATAATGGGTTCAAGCGCCCAGCATTCCGGACAAAGAGGATCGATAAATAAATAAATTTCCAAAGGCTTTTTCTCACCACTACAATGCTGAAAAGCGAATGGAAAGTTGGATACGATGCCAGCTACCTTTTCATTCAAAGGAATGCTCCTCTCTATCTTGTTCTGGAGTGTTAATCATATGGTGAGCAGTCAGTACAAGGCGATGATAGAATTCTTCACGCACTTGTCCGGATAAGCCGACTTCGTCCATCGCTTCTCTCATACAGGCCAGCCATGCTTTGGCCCGAGTCGGAGTGATTTCAAACGGCAAATGGCGGGCTCGAAGCATTGGATGGCCGTGTTCTTCTGTATAGAGGGGCGGACCTCCTAAATATTGAGTTAAAAATTGTTTTTGTTTTCTGGCTGTTTCCGTTAAATCAGCCGGGAAAATAGGTTGTAAGTCAGGATGTTTAGCAACACGGCTGTAAAACGCATCAACGAGCTTTGCAATCATTGGTTCCCCGCCAATCGATTCATACGGTGTTCTCGAGTGTTCCGCCATCATTGATAACTCCTTTAAAACAAATATCATGTATTGCTATTTTAACAATGAAGTCCATATATCTCAAACAAAGCGACTTAGCGGTCGCACTCTAAACAAAGGATTTTTTACGAATAGTATATGTTTAGTACTTTTTGTACATACGACCTTGTTTCACGAAATGGAGGAACTCCTCCGTATTTGTCAACGTTCCCCGGTCCTGCATTATAAGCGGCGAGGGCAAGCTCAAGATTGCCATTGTAACGGTCTAATAGCTGACGTAAATACTTTGTTCCTCCTTCTATATTTTGAACGGGATCGAATACATCAGCTACCCCAAGCATTTTCGCTGTGCTCGGCATTAACTGCATAAGCCCGGCGGCGCCAGCATGGCTTTTCGCATCAGGACGGAACCCGGATTCTTGACGAATAACCGCATGAATCAGTTTAGGCTCCACACCATATTTTTCAGCGGTTTGTTGAATGATTTCCTCTATACGGCTGTTTGAAGGAGCGGCTTGATTGGCTGGAGCAGCTGCTAGCGTGCGGAGCGGCAGAGCGGTCAGAGATTTCAAGGAAGTCTCCTCTGTTTGCGGCTGCTTTGATTCTGTCTGCTCAAGCACTTGGGACAACAACGCTTGAAACGGCGTTCCCATTTCCGTGAAAGGATCAGCTGTAGTTGAAGTGTTGGTAGAAAATGAACGCAACGCTTGAAGCTCCATCCACATTTTGATTTGTTGAATGTTCATGATTGATCCTCAACTCCATATTTTTTAGCATAGAGACGTTTGATCTTGTTTGTACTTGGACGATAGGGAATACGGAAGGAAGCGAGCAATTTCTCGAAGCTGTTTTTTCCTTGTTCCCAGTCATTAACTTCAAATTCCAGCTCGTAATCTTCTGTTTGCAAATAACAGCTATGATCCAACACAAGCATTCCGCCTTCATAAGGAACTTGCGCCCGGTGGGTTGCGAGTGTTCCGAAATGCTGCAATTGTTCTGCTGCTATCCCCATGTCTTTTAAAAGGCTTTTCATTTCTCCTTCCATCATCGCCGGATTGTTTAATATGGACTGCGCTTTTTCTTTTGTAAGTGCTTCATGAGTTTCCAACAATCCTTGTTCGATTGTTTGCTTTAACGTCAGTGTATATGTATCGTTTTTGACTCGAATGCGCAATGCCGCTCCTTGTCCTTTTAAGGAAAATTCCGGCGTGTCAAAATAATGATTTTCCTGATAAACAAACTGATCATCCCTAATGAAAAAAAAATGCTTAAGGCGATTGAACTCTTCTTGCGTCAGCAAGTTTTTAAACTCCATTTCGATTTCTTGTTTCATCTGCTTTCGTCTCCTTGTATTCTTATCCTTATTATGAAATGTTTCAAACTGAATATCAATGGTTTATTGTGCATAGGTGTATTATGGTAAAATAAAAGTTGGATTGGATTGTTGCAGTGGAAGGAGACGGTATGATGAGGAAAAAGATAATGATTCAACAAGTAGAAAAACGCAATGAACAACTATGGCTGTTGGCTGAAGAACCGCCGTTTTCGCTGGAGAATGCGGCGCCGAAACGCTATATGCTTGTGGATTCTGATCTTTTATCATTTGTTTATATAATTGAAGCGGGAGATGAATTTATCTATATAGCCATTCCCCAGCCAGTCTGGCCGGAAGTAAAACAGGCATTGCACCAGCCGCTTTCTGTTTTTCTCCAATGCGGTGCTGCCAAAATGGAATTGCCTGGTTTCCAGGAAGAATTGGCTTATTTAGTTGACAATATTGAAGGAAATGCAAACTATGGTGAAGAGATGGAGAAGGCCGTAAAAGACGTATTTCTTACATAATGCTTGGTGGTGGTTATATGGTAAAGCATTGGGACTTATTTCTCGCCCCTTATAAACAAGCAGTAGAAGAGTTAAAAGTGAAATTAAAAGGAATGCGGACACAATTTGAAATGCAAGGTGTTCCTTCACCGATTGAATTTGTGACTGGAAGAGTCAAGCCGATCGCGAGCATTCTTGATAAAGCTCAAAAGAAAAATATCCCTCTCGATAAGTTGGAAGAGGAAATGCAGGATATTGCCGGACTGAGAATGATGTGTCAATTTGTGGATGACATAAAAATCGTGGTGGAGCTGCTGCGGCAGCGCAACGATTTTGAAATCGTGGAGGAGCGTGATTATATCACGCAAAAAAAAGAAAGCGGCTATCGCTCTTACCACGTTGTTGTTCGCTATCCTGTACAAATGATCCATGGTGAAAAGAAGATTTTGGTAGAAATTCAGATTCGAACGTTGGCTATGAATTTTTGGGCGACAATTGAGCATTCTTTAAATTATAAATATAGCGGGCGTTTTCCGGAAGAGATTAAAGCACGTCTGCAGCGCACGGCAGAGGCTGCTTATTTGTTGGATGAGGAAATGTCGAAAATCCGGTTTGAGATTCAGGAGGCGCAAGCGGTGTTTTCCCGAAAACAAGAAGCAAAAGGGGAAGAACGATGAAGAAAAAACAAGAGGATATGAAATTTGCCATCACCTCTAAAGGAGATGCCATATCTAATGCGCTAACACAAAAAATGAAAAGCTACTTGTTGGATTTTGGACTTGAATATGATGAAAATCAGCCCGATATTGTCATTTCCGTTGGCGGTGATGGGACGCTGCTTTATGCATTTCATCGGTACTGCCGCCGCCTTGATAAAACGGCATTTGTTGGCGTGCATACAGGCCACTTGGGCTTTTACGCAGATTGGGTGCCTGAAGAAATTGAAAAACTTGTGATTGCCATTGCGAAAACTCCTTATCAAGTGGTCGAATACCCATTGCTTGAGGTGATTATCCGTTACGTTAATGGCGGGCGGGAGGCAAGATATTTGGCGCTGAATGAATGCACGGTAAAAAGTGTCACGGGAACGCTTGTTATGGATGTAGAAATAAAGGGTGACCTTTTTGAAACGTTTCGCGGAGATGGGCTTTGCATTTCGACCCCGACTGGAAGTACGGCATACAATAAAGCGTTAGGAGGAGCCATTTTGCATCCATCGCTGGAAGCGATTCAATTGGCGGAAATGGCATCCATTAACAATCGTGTGTTCCGGACGATTGGTTCGCCGCTTGTTTTGCCAGCGCACCATACATGTATGTTGAAGCCGGTCAATTACAGCGATTTTCAAATTTCAATTGACCATCTATCGCTGCTTCATAAAGAGGTAAAATCCATTCAATGCCGTGTAGCCGATGAAAAGGTTCGCTTTGCGCGTTTTCGCCCGTTTCCGTTTTGGAAACGGGTCCGCGATTCATTTATTACCGACTAAACATGTGAAAGAAAGGGTAAACAGCATTGACGTACTTTTCATTGCAATGGACGATTACACAACAAGCAGATGGAAAGCTTATTCGCGATTTTTTGAAAGAACAACACATTTCGCGGACTGCATTAACCGATATTAAGTTTCATGGCGGCGCTATTGAAGTTGATGGAACCCCTGTCACTGTCCGTCATCTCCTTCAGTGTGGTGAGACATTGTTTGTGCGTTTTCCTCCAGAAGAACGAAGTGCAGATATGATAGCAGAACCTCTATCCCTTGATGTGGTGTATGAGGATGAATATTTGTTAGTGGTTAATAAGCCGCCTTACATGCCAACCATCCCATCTCGTGAACATCCAAGAGGCACGTTGGCGAACGCTTTACTGCATCATTATGACAAACAAAATCTATCTTCGACGGTGCACATTGTGACGCGGCTGGACCGTGATACTTCAGGGCTGGTGCTTGTGGCCAAGCACCGCCATGTCCACCACTTATTGTCCGAATTGCAGAAGAAAGGGTATGTAAAGCGAAAATATGAAGCTCTTTGCCATAACGTAGTGGAAGATGAGAGAGGAACGATCACTGCGCCGATTGGCCGAAAAGAAGACAGCATTATTGAGAGGGAGGTCCGTGAAGACGGACAACGGGCGATCACACATTTTCATGTTTTGCGGCGCTTCCGGCATTATACGCATGTATCATTGGAGCTTGAAACAGGACGAACCCATCAAATTCGTGTTCATCTGGCTTATTTAGGTCATCCGCTTTTAGGCGATGAACTATATGGAGGGAGCCGCGAAAAAATAAATCGCCAAGCGCTGCATAGCACGGAGCTGTCTTTTTTTCATCCGTTTCACCAGCAAATGAAGCGGTTTCGTTGTCCGCTTCCCCATGATATGAACCGGTTGATTGAAGAGGGCGCTGCTGCACAGTAGCGCCCTCTTTTAGTTGAATTCTTTAAATTTTTCTGGAATATACGGCAAAGTAGAGGGAACGGAAACCGTTTCGATTTCTGGATAGCGCAATGCTGTTAGCGCTCCTCCGAATACGCATCCTGTATCAATATTTGCTGTTCGATTGAGGATGCGCGGCTTTCTAACAGGAGTATGACCATAGACGACCCATGCGTCTCCATTATAATATTTGGCCCAATCTCGGCGAAGCGGTGTTCCGTCCGGATTCGTTTCCCCAGTGATATCTCCGTATAACACAAATGTTTTGACCTTTTGATTGTACTTGCCAATATCATCTTGACGAATGCCGGCGTGAGCGATAACCAAACGATTGTTGTCGAGGCGAGCATATAAAGGGGCATGCTCGTAAAGCCAAATAAACTTTTTCTTCATCAGGTTCTGTTCGCTTAAAGGGAGAGCGACATATTCAGCTACGGTCGTTTCTAAGCCGTGTGTGATTTGTACGTTTCGTCCGAGGAAAAAGCGGTACAGCTTATTGCAATGATTTCCGGGGACATAATGAGCCAGCCCATTTTTCACAAGTGAAAATACGGTTTCGATGGTTTGTAAAGATTGTGGTCCACGATCGGTCAAATCGCCGACAAATCCCAGCTTTCTTCCCCTCGGGTGAATCGGCATGCCGTTTATCCACTCATATCCTAGCTTTTTTGTCAGAGCAACTAGCTCCGTGTAACAACCATGAATATCTCCGATGATATCGATTTTCATCCGTTCCCCTTCTTTCCATTTCAATCATGAGTTAAAGCCAGTTTCTGCATGAGTGACGGCCGGAGGCAATCGGCAGATTTGTTTTGTCATGTCCCGAGCGAAAAGGGATTAAACAGCATCGCTTTCAGGCTAATGGGCGAGTTTGTAAGGCGGTTGGTTATTCGATGATCTGGCCGTCCAAAATGATCCGATTTCTAGATGCAAACCTGTTCAGTGACACCTCTTTATATTGTATGACCTTTTGACAGGGAATAAACAAAAAAGCCGCAAGCTTGCGACTTTAGCAGATTGATCCATGCTGTGTCGCTTGCCTCGCTCATCCGCCTGTGAGGGTGCGTCTTAAGCATGTTGAAAATAGGATAAGAAAAAACACAAGGAATGGGTGCTTAAAATGACAGTAGACAAAGTCAAAGAGGACTTTGTCTACCCCATCAAGGTTATTCTTCGGACGAAAACATAAATTTTTTCGTGCGGGAACGCACGTTTAAGACGATGCCAATGGCCAGCATGTAAGTGGCCAGCGAGCTTCCTCCATAGCTGATAAATGGAAGCGGCAATCCTGTAATCGGCAGCAATCCGATGGTCATGCCAATATTCTGAAAGACTTGAAACGTAATCATGCCGATGACCCCTGTGCATAAATAACTGCCATATAAATCATGGCTTTCAAGAGCAATGTGAACCATCCGGTATACAAGCAGGAAAAAGAGCGAGATCACAATGCTTGCGCCAATGAACCCAAACTGCTCAGCGATAATGCCAAAAATGAAATCCGTGTGCGCTTCCGGCAAATATACATCCAAATTTCCAAACCCTTTTCCGTACATTTCTCCTGATCCGATCGCAAGAAGAGAGCGAATGAGCTGAAACCCTTGCTCATTGGAGTATTCATATGGAGCAAGCCAGCCGTAAAAGCGATCTAATTGATAATCTTTCAAAATATATTTATGGAAAAAATCCGGAAATTGAAAGAAAATAAAAATGAGAATGCCGGCAATAGAGAGGCCGCTAAAAATAATCCCCAAAATAATGCGCCAGCGAATGCCCGATACGAGCACAAGGGAGGCGACAATCGCCATAAACACCATCGACATGCCTAAGTCTGGCTGTCTAATAAGCAGAAATAAAGGCGGCGCGGTGGCGAGGAGGGTTTTCCCTAGCAGTTGAAAATCCTCCTTTACCGTTGGTTCCGGATATTTTTCGCGATGATTCATAATAATACGGCTTATGACAATAATCATAAAAATTTTCATTAATTCGGACGGCTGAAAGTTACCGGCACCAGGGATGTGGTACCAGCTTGTTGCTCCTTTGAGGGTCACCGTTCCGGGAACATTGAGCTCAAGACCGAGCAGAAGCAGCATTCCAAATCCGTACAGGTACCAAGCTAAGTGAAAGAGGCGGTCATAGTCAATAATCAGCGTAGCCGCAATGACAAAGGCTCCGATGACATACCACTGCAGCTGCTTCAATGAAAAATTTACCGATTGCAGCTTTTCAGGGAGCGACGGTTCTGCGCTCTGGATGGCAATCGCGCTGACAATCGCCATTAAAAATAGCACAAACAACAAATTATAATCTAACTTTGATTGCGATAATTTATCTTGTTCCATCGTTTTTTCAACTCCGTGTTAAAAACTTACCATATCCATATTAGCTAATTCTATTATTTTTGCAAAGGGAAGTGCGTAAATCAAGCGGAAAAAATTTGTCGATTCTTTTTTTTCGAGAAAATTATTATTTTGTCGAGCTATTTTTTTTGTTATAATGAAATTAATACTTGGTACTAATAACAAATAATAAAAATAAAAGCTATGATCATTAGGAGGATGGCGAATGACGTTATCATTAAAAGGTCGCACATATGTCGTGATGGGAGTGGCGAATAAACGAAGCATTGCATGGGGAATTGCCCGTTCGCTTCACGCAGCAGGCGCCCGGCTGATTTTTACCTATGCGGGAGAGCGTTTTGAGGCGGAAGTGCGCAAATTAGTTGAAACGCTTGAAGATGAGACCGCTTTGTTGCTTCCTTGCGATGTGACAAATGATGAGGACATTGTCAAATGCTTTGCAGACATCAAAGAAAAAGTGGGTGTCATCCACGGAGTAGCGCATTGCATTGCATTTGCCAACAAAGAAGATTTAAGCGGCGAATACATGAATGTAAGCCGTGAAGGATTTTTGTTAGCGCATAATATTAGCGCTTATTCATTAACGGCTGTCGCAAGAGAAGCAAAAGCGCTTATGACTGAAGGCGGAAGCATTGTTACGTTGACGTATCTTGGCGGCGAGCGCGTTGTACAAAACTATAATATCATGGGTGTTGCCAAAGCTTCATTAGATGCGAGTGTCAAATATTTAGCGAACGATTTAGGCCAATACGGCATTCGCGTCAACGCGATCTCTGCTGGGCCGATTCGCACATTATCAGCAAAAGGGGTCAGCGATTTCAACTCTATTTTAAAAGAAATCGAAGAGAGAGCCCCGCTTCGCCGGACAACAACACAAGAGGAAGTAGGAGATGCGGCGCTGTTTTTGTTCAGCGATTTGTCTCGCGGTGTTACCGGCGAATGCATTCATGTCGATTCCGGCTATCATATTTTGGCCCGTTAATATCATGGCTTTTTCAAAAAAACGGGATGGAGCGGCATATATAGATACGGATGCCTCCACCCTTTGTTCCTGAGTGGGGATTTCAACGGTCGGGCGGTCGAACAATACCGCTTCCAGACAAATTCGTTTACCTGAAAGCGGCTGGTTGTTCGGCGTCCTGTCCTCTTATAATTATGGATCCATAGCCCCATAGCAACAAGCTTATAAATTGATGAAAAAACGACGAAAGATGGGGTATATGAGAAAGTCCATCTGCAATCGAAACGATGGATGCTGCAAGAAGGCAATCGCATAGGAAATCCAAAGCAGTCTGTGGGTGATATCCGCGGGCTGCTTCTTTTTTTGATAAACGTAACAAGGAAAGCAATGGACGACAGAAGATCTCCATGACATTCTGGGAAGCGGTGTCGTTCGTCCACCCAACCGCGGAAAAGGTTCAAACTCCAATATTCACATCACAAATGGCAGCGATAGAACCAAACAAGCAGTTTGGTCATTTTTTATTTTATGAAATCTGCTTTGTCACGCTCGGGCATTTCTTGTTTGCGAGTGTACTTTTGCCTAGAGAAAGCATACATTATGTTGTAGAACATTTTGAATAAAGGGGGAAAGCCGATGAAACAAAGCGTTCCGAACGAGCCGCTTCTCTATATTGTCCAACCAAATTTAGAACCAAAGGTTTCATATATGCAGCAGTCCTTTCAAGCCAAAAAGCCTCGATCATCTCAGCAGACAGGAATAGCAGAATGGGGGGAGGATGCGCAGAAACAAGGAAAACAGAAGCAATTTCAAGAAATGACTTTGGAAGAGCAAATTCAATTTCTTGTGAAGCTACCTAACCAAATGTCACGGATCAAATGCCACCTTGTTACGAGAAAAGGGGAATATAAAGGCTTTATTTTGGAGTATCGAAACGGTCATGTGAAATTTCAAACGGACCGAGGAAACAAATTTACTATTCCATTTAACCAAATTGATTCTGTAACCTTAATCGGGTTTAGCAAAGATGCATAAGATGAAAATTGCGAAGAAATCGCCTCTGTCAGCTTAACGGCTGGCAGGGGCATTTTTTATAAAGAAGAGCTTGCGTTCTTTTGTTAAAGGGAGAGCGGTAACGGCTGCTCAGAGGAAAAAATGTTTCCCTTTGTTATATTTGTCTATACCTTATTCCTAAGGCGGCATACCTTATAGTAGGTTTCAGGCGGATGCCTCATCGCTGTCAAAAGAGGTGATCCTCTGTTTCTGAGTGGCCTCTCTCATCCGCTGGCTCAATAAAGTGAAAAGATCGAGAATAGGAGTTTAGGACATGCAGACAAAAAGGAAAAGAGAGAGCGTCATCCATTATACGGGTTTCTATAATAACTGCCATTTTGAAGGTCAAGCGAACAGGTTTGAGAAAAAAGCAGCCGGATGGTCTTGACGGTCATAGACTCTTCTTCAGCACAAAAATCGGTACCTATGAACCGGACAACGAACGGTTTAGCGAAATATCAGTCTGAAAGCAAGGGGGCTTGGACATTCGGCCGTTGAACAACAGCATATGCTCCATATGAAAAGAGGAGGCTTTTTATCTAGTGCATCAGCATGTTCCATGGAACGCTGGGTTTTTATTCAAAGAATGGAGACACTTTTGCAACAAATGCAGGAGAATCGTTTATAAAGGCTGTCTTCATTCAGTTAATGATGTGAATCGCTTTATATGGCAACAGGAGGGATAGTGTGGAGAAGAGTGGAATCGGGCCGTGGGTGGTCAGTGAACTAGATCATGAATTTTATGTACCTGACTATATCGAGCAAATAGCGCAAGAGGTGCTGCAAAGCTATGATTTGTCTGTACAGAGCCGTCAGGTTGTGACGACAAAGCCGGATAAAGGGGGAGCTATTTGGAAGCTAGAGACAAAATCAGGCCCCAAAAGCCTAAAGTTATTGCATCGCCGACCGACTAGAAGCTTGTTTAGTTTAGGCGCCCAAGAGTATTTAGTGAATGTGAAGAAAGCAAGGGTGCCAGCCATTATCCAGACAAAGGATGGACAAAATTATGTGGAAGCGGGGGGAAAGTTATGGTTTGTGGCTGAGTGGATTGAACCACTGGCGCCCGTTTCTAAAGATTTAGAAGGAGCAAAGCAGCTATGCTACGCTCTTGGCGAGTTTCATCACTTAAGCAAAGGCTACATTCCGCCACAGCAGGCAGAAGTCGCTTCCAGACTGCATAAGTGGCCGAAAAGCTATAAAAAAATGATTGAAAAAATGGAATGGTTTCGGACCATTGCTACGGCTTATCAAGAGATGCCGGCGAGTCCGCATTTATTAAATACTGTCGACGAGTTTAAAGAGCAGGCAAAAAGAGGATTTGACAGACTAAATCAATCTCATTATTTTGAGCTGGCGGCGAAGGGAAACGAGTATTGGGGGCTTGTCCATCAGGACTATGGCTGGTCCAATGGTCAAATGGGAGCCGAAGGAATGTGGATTATTGACTTGGACGGTGTTGCTTTTGATCTCCCAATTCGTGATTTAAGAAAGCTGATTAGCGGCACAATGGCTGACTTATATCGCTGGGATGCGCAATGGGTGAGGGAAATGATCCGATCATACCATGAAGCAAATCCAATCTCGGCTGAGCTATATGAAATTTTAATGATTGATTTGTCCATGCCGAATGAATTTTATAAAAATATAAAAGAAGTTGTATATGAGCCGGAACTATTTCTAAACGAAGAAACGACCCAGCTGATCCAAACGATTGTTGATACGGATCAATCGAAATGGCCTGTTTTAGAAGAGATTCAACATGATTGGGAAAAAGGGGGATACGAATGAAAGTTTTAATGATTTGCACGGAAAAACTTCCTGTTCCCCCAGTATTAGGCGGAGCGATCCAAACTTATATTGAGGGAATTCTTCCGTTTTTAAAAAAAGAGCATGATATTACGGTATTAGGCGTGAGCGATCCATCTCTGCCAGATGAAGAAACGCTGGACGGCATTCATTATGTGCGAGTTCCGGGAAAAGTGTTTGAGATTTATCGGGAAAGTGTTGTTCGCTACATTGAAGCACATCCATTTGATCTGATCCATATTTTTAACCGCCCGCGTCTTGTCCTTCCTGTCAGGCAGGCAGCTCCGTTAGCGAAAATTACACTAAGCATGCATAACGATATGTTTCATCCTGAAAAAATGGATCCTCAAGAAGCAGAGAACGTTATACAAGAAGTATCCAATATTGTTACGGTCAGCGATTATGTTGGAAATGTAATTAGCGACCTTTACCCACAAGCGGCTGCCAAGGTGCGCACAATTTATTCCGGGGTGGATACGAATCGGTTTGTACCAGGCCACCATCCGAAAATGCAGAAAATACGCCAGGAAATCCGCCGAGCTAACGGCTTGGAAAATAAAACGGTGATTTTATTTGCCGGAAGACTCTCTCGCAATAAAGGGGTCGATCAATTAGTGAGGGCGCTTCCAGAGCTAGCAAAAAAATTTAAAGATCTTGCCTTAGTGATCATTGGAAGCAGATGGTTTAGCCAAAATGATGTAAATGATTATATTGCTTATGTACGCGCATTGGCAAAAAGACTTCCAGTGCCCGTTGTCACAACCGGCTTTGTTGCTCCAGATGAAATTCAAAATTGGTTTGCGGCTGCTGATCTCTTTGTTTGTACATCCCAATGGCAGGAGCCCTTGGCTCGAGTGCATTATGAAGCGATGGCTGCTGGCCTTCCAATTGTAACGACTGCTCGAGGAGGCAATTCCGAAGTGATCGTGCCAAGAGAAAACGGTCTTGTTGTAGAAAATCCGGAAGATCCGAACGAGTTTGTTGCTCAAATTGCGCAAATTATATCAGATCGATCGCTTATGAAGAAAATGGGGGAAAAAGGAAGAGAATTAGCGGTTTCTCGCTATGAATGGAATCGGGTGGCTTCTGAGTTGCTTGATGTTTGGACCCATGCGCAGCAAGCAGAGCACGAACAAACGCACCAAGAATATGCAGTTGAGCCGCTGCAACAACATACAGCGGTTGAACTGGAGGAAGCAGACTTAAATCAAGAGGAAAGCAAAACTGAACAGAAGAACAAAAGGAAAGAAAAGGGAAGAAAGCGGAAAGGAACGTTACAAGCGGACCGTCCAGCAAAGCAAGAACAGAACTCAACTGGTGAGCATGTAAGTGCAAGCGAACCGAAAAGGAAGAAAACGCTTGAAGAAAAACAACCTAATTCGCCGGCTGCTGCGAATCACAAATCTTTAGTGTTATCGTCCTCTTCTTATGAGCTTCCTGTATTTCCTCGCAGGAAAGGGAAAGGAAGCAATGACAAACCGTTTCGCGCTTTTATCATTGGCAAATGAAAAGAGAAAGGATGCTCCGATGAGGGGCATCCTTTCTTGATGATTTCATGAGGCAAGACGAATCTTTCCTATTTACACTCTGTTAAGAGGCGGGTGGCTTTTTGATGGATTATTAAAAGAGAAGCATTCGCTAATGAAGGCAATGGTTTGTAAACGCTTCTTCATATATCGCCGCAAAGCGCTGGGCGACATGCCGAAATTGAAACTGTCTTTCCACCTCCTCCCTGCCGATGCGCGCCATTTCTTGTGCTTTTTCCGGATGAGTGAACATATAATCAATCGCTTTTGAAAAAGCAGTGGCGTCGTGATAATGATTGATGACAAATCCGTTTTCCAGATGACGGATAATTTCCGGATTTCCGCCGCGATTGGTGGTAATAATCGGGATTCCTGCTGCCATTGCTTCATAATGGACACGCGCAAGCGGTTCATGCCATTGTGAGCTGCAAACAAATACATCACCGATTAAAAACATGCGAGGAATTTGCTCAGAGGGAATATAGTTTGTAAATATAATATGGTTTTTAAGCGGAGCAGATAAGCGATGAAGCATGCTTACGTAATCATCCCACGTGTTTTCGCTAAACCATTTTCCGCCGACAATGACCAATCGTGCATCCGGATGACGCAAAAGGAGATCAGGCATACATTGAATAAGCAAGTGCGGCCCTTTTGTTTTGCTTAACCTTCCGATGAACACGATTACCTTTTGATCATCAATGCCGAATGTTTGGCGAAGCTGGCGGCGAATGCGCTCGCCTTCCTCTGTCCAGATAGGGACATATTTTTCTAAATCGACCCCTGAATAAGCAACACGAATTTTTTGCTCCGGAACATGATATCTCCTAATCACCGTTTGTTTGATATATTCGCTAACTGCGGTAATGAGTGTGCTGCTCTGCAAAGCTTGCTTCGCTTTTTCTTTACATAGTTTGAGTGGAGAAAACATATCGTTATGAAGGCTGAGAACAAATGAGCTTTGTTTGGCGGCTTCTTTATATTTGGCTATATGGGCTGGACGATTAAATACATGAATCACATCAAATGAATGTTTCGCTAGTTCAGCGGCCACATCATGCTCATATGTTTCTTTCGGAAAACGAATATACTCGATTCCATTTCTACATTCTCTTACAGGTAAAAGCGGATCGGTAATGGAAAAAATCGTAAGCTTGTTTGTTTGTGATATAAACGGAGCGATTCCGTCGATCATAAGCTGAATCGCTCCCCCTTTTATGGCAGGGGAAGGCAGCTTTTCTGTACAAATGTAAGCGATATTCATGGCAGGTCCACCTGATAGATGGAACGAATATACTCGATTTCACGTCTTAATCCTTCTTTTAGCGTTATTTTTGGGGAATAATGCAAATCTTGTTCTGCCATTGAAAGATCGGCCCAAGTATGTTTGGGTTCGCCAAGCGCTGAAGGGAAGTAATGTCTGTCGGCCTTTATTCCTGTCAATTCTTCAAGCAAATCAATGACTTCATTAATGGATGCTTTTTCTTTTCCCCCGATATTAAATGTTTTGCCAATGATATGGCGTTTGCCCAAGACTGAAATGGTTCCTGCTATACAATCAGAAATGTAAGTAAAATCACGCGATTGCATTCCATCGCCGAAAATCGTGATCGGTTGCTTCGTTAACAATTGTTTAATAAAGCGATGAAATGACATATCAGGACGCTGCCTCGGACCATAAACAGTAAAGTAGCGTAAAACAACGGTCGGAATTCCGAATGAGGTATGATATACGCGACATAAATGCTCTCCTGTTAATTTTGTAATACCATAGGGAGAAAGAGGGGCCGTCTCTGCTGTTTCTGAGAGCTTTCCGGTTTTTTCTCCATATACCGAGGAGGTGGAAGCATAAATAAATTGCTTGATAGGCGAATTTTTACATGCTTCCAGCAGCCGTTGAGTCGAAGAAATATTATGAAGAATGTATGCTTCAAACTCCTTTCCCCAACTTGTGCGAACACCTGGCATCCCTGCTAAATGATAAATGATGTCTACATCTTTTAAGAGAGCCTCTAAATCAATCATGAAAAGGTCTTGAGCAAGCATCGTAAACCTTGGATGCGAATAAAGCGAGTCCATGTTAAAGGATTTTAGATGGATGGGAGTAGGGCCGATAAAGCCATCAATGCCTATGACAATGTTTTGCTCGTCTTCTAATAATTTTTCGCATAAATGAGAGCCGATAAAGCCTGCCGCTCCCGTGACCACGATTTTCATCCACAACCAACTCCTATATATTGTAGTCCCCATTGTTCAATGTCTTGACGTCTGAGGCAATTTCTTGCGTCAAGCACAATGGGGCCGTTCATTCGCGCTTTTATTTCTCGCCAATTTAATTGCTGAAACTCTTGCCAATCAGTGGCGATGATTAAGATATCTGCGCCTTCAACTGCTTCTTGGAGGGTATCGGTTTGCGTTACGTTTGGCTGATGGCTGCTATCTAGCTTCGCTTTCGGATCATAGGCACGGACGATGCAGCCGGCTTCGCTAAGCTTTCGAATAAGGTGTTCTGCAGGAGAGTGGCGAGTATCGTCGGTATTGGGCTTAAAAGCGATTCCTAGAACCGCAATGGTTTGATCAGATAAATGGTTGACTGCTTGTTGCAGCTTTTGAATGTAAAGATCCACTTGAGAATCATTAATTAGCTGAACCGCTTGTAAAAGATGAGGGGTAATCTTTTGGGAATGAGCAACTTGCTCGAGTGATTTTACATCTTTCGGAAAACATGATCCGCCGTACCCAAGTCCTGCTTGCAAAAAATGGGGGCCAATCCGCGGATCATATCCAATGCCTTTGGCGACATCGTGTATATTCGCGCCGACGGCGTCACAGATGCGTGCCATTTCATTTATGAAAGAAATTTTTGTCGCCAAAAAGGCATTGGAAGCGTATTTAATCATTTCTGCCCCTGTGAGGCTTGTAATCACATATGGACAAGAGATCCCGGCATATAAGCTTTTCATAATCGGGAGCGATCGCTGGTCATTCGGACGGAGTCCAATGACAATTTTGTCCGCGTGCAGCATATCGAAGATGGATGAGCCTTCCCTTAAAAATTCAGGATTTGCAACAATAGAAAATAAATGGTTCGGCACTCCTTTCTCCAATAATTGGATATAGAGCTGTTCGGTTGTTCCAGGAGGCACCGTGCTTTTAATAATAATCGTTTTATAGGAGTCGATATGGAGCGCTAAATGGTCAATGGCTGATTGGATGTAGGTTAAATCCGTCCGTCCGTCTGTTAAAGAAGGAGTACCGACACAAATGATAACTATAGAAGCGTGTTTGATGCCTAGATCAAGGCCGTTTGTAAAAGTGAGACGGTCGCGATTTTTCTCTATTATTTCTTTTAGATTGGGTTCATAAATCGGAATATATCCGCGGTTTAGCTGCTCGATTTTGTCATGGTTTTGATCGACACAGTATACTTGGTGGCCGAGTTCAGCTAAAACCGCCGCTGTTGTTAATCCGACGTATCCAGTTCCGACAATGCATACATTCATTAGAAACACCCCTTTTTTAACAAATGAATCTGTTTGAAGCCACAATCGAGAAATTGATGTTTGGTTAGTGGGATGAGGGCAAGTCATCGACTTGTTATTTCGTCATGCACGTATGTGATGGAGGCGAATTAGGCGAATTGTATTCTTATTGCTGATGGTCAAAAACATCAATCACTTTCTTTTTCGATAGTTGCTGCATCTTTGCGTTAGTATGAGGCCGTTTTTTAATAACGTTTGATCAAGCATATATAAAACCGTCATCGCTTGTGCTTGAGCGTTTCCTTGATGACGAGGCCTTGCTTTTGCTGAGTGAATATGTGCCAATGAAAGCGTAAGCTAGTTGTGACGGGTGATGATTGAATTAGAAAATCACCGATCCAAGTGCGAATGGGCAGGATGAGCACTATTTGTGATAGTGTATGTGAGGACATTCTTTATCGGAAATATGGCAAAAGCCTATTTTATAAGAAAAATTGCCATTATAACAGCAAATAAAAAACCAGGTTTACCACCTGGCTGCATACAATTATTCGTCTTCTTTGTCCGCGAAATGACTCTTATTTTCCGAAACAGGAAAATCAAGAGAAAGGATGTCGCTGCTTTTAACACATATAATCTGGCCGCCGTCCTTATAAAATGGATCGATTAATAAGGAAACTTCTTCCGTCTGTTCGTTAAATGACTGGAAGAGGGCGTTATAATAGGTTTGGCCGGCAGTATGAACGTTAAGCTCTGTTCCTGGCGGCAAGCCGACTAATTGCTGCTTTGCTTCATTGGCGACTGGTGAGACTGCGTGGCTTTTCTTTGTTTTTTTCTTTAATAGCTGCGGATGAATGAATACCCGATACATGCTCTGTCACTCCCTTGTGGACGATAGTAAAAATAGCTAGTGACATTATATGACTGAAAGGGAAAAACGGTTTAGACCAACGCCTAATGCGGCTTGCTCTGATATTCGAGATGAAAAGAGAACTTAAATAAAAAGCCCCTCTGTTGATGGAAAACAGAGGGGATCATAGGTTAATAATGATATGATTTAATGACGCCAGCCCGCGCGGTATTTCATTGCAGTAAACGAAGCCGTTTACGACAACGGAGCGGATATCTTCTATTTGGTTAATTCTCATTTCGAAGTGGGAAAAGCGCAGTTCTTCATTTGGCATCAGCTTTTTCATATGGGTCGGCTTCAGCCAGTATTCTCCCTCTTTGATTTTCTCTTTCCAATCCTCGTAGGCAAATGTCCATTCCAACATGGTTTCATTCGCTGCGTCAGAAGCATGAGAGTCAGCCGGAAGAGGCTTCGTTGCGATTTTACCGCTAAGTTCACCTGCTCTTTTTGGGGAAGAGCGGATGCAAACAATCAAATTACTTAGTGGTTCATTTCCAATATTTTGAATAACAAAATCGCCAATGACAATGATTTCTTCTTCGCTTGTTTCAGGAAGAAGGAGCGAGTAGGCAAAAAAGGCTTGGGCTTTCGTCACCGCAGGAACCGTTTTTTCTTCCTGTTCGGTATACTTCAATTGCTTTAGATGCTGAATTTGCCGTTCAGCCTCTTCAAGGGCTACCTCGTACGATAACATTTGCTGTTCGAGCTGAGCGATCTTTTTTTCGTAAGGCTCAATATGCGTCGTTTCAGTCAAATGAAGCTTGTCGAGCAAATATTCATTGCGGAGTTTTTCTTTTTGCAGCTCTGTTTCGAGCGCTTTTAACTGAGTTTCATATTTAGCAATTTCTGAACGGTAATGGATAATTTTTTGCTGCAATTGAATTTGGTGGTTCGGGGGGTTTTGTCCCATGATCTCCACCCTCCTTAACAGGCTGAATACGTCAAACGAGTCCTTGGTTCGACAGGCATTTCGAATCCGTCATAATGGATTCATTTGTACTCTTGATATATATATATGAAAAAAGAAAATGAATACGACTGTATAAATTGTAATAGAATGCCACAAGGATGTTTCCAAGGCTGGCTTACTTAAAGTCTTATAAAAATCAAAAGGGGAAGCTTCACCTTATATGATCGTGGATCCAAACATTCTCCCTGTTTTTCCTGCTGTGAATCTCCAAATAAAAAAGGCTGTTGTATGGAGCAACAGCCTAACTCGCAAAGAGATTTAATGACTTGGGAATACTTCAGGACATTGAGGCGGGAAGTTATCAGTAGGGCAAAGTGTTGCTTCCAAAATTTCTTCACGTGGTCTGCAAAAACGACCTTCTACCTCAATTTTCACATCCGCTTCAATTTGCACTTCTAAGCACAATGTGATGGAAACATCTAATTGTGAAAAGTTGTTTGTGCAGATCAAGCTGGCATCGCATTCGAAGAAGGAAATATGGCAGTCAAGCGATGTTCCTTCAGGAGCGCATAAAATAAAGGTTTGGGCAGTAGCAAACGGAATAGGGGCTGATTCGCCGACAATATGTCCGTTCGCATTTAAAATTTGTACAACAACGTGCCCTTTCACAAGCACTTTCACTTTTTGCAATGTGACTTGATCCCCAGATGGCAGAGTAACATTGACAGGCTGCCGGCCATTGGATTGGATGATTTCTTGGCAGATAAGCGCATCGTTATCCACTACAGGATCGATTCGGTTTCCATCCTCGTCGGATAAGAAGCAGCGGATCATGAAATCTTGAGCGTTCAAATCATTGGAAGCCAAGAAATCACAAATGTTTTTATGATGTCGCGGGCAGCGATCTTCTGGAAAGACGGCTTCTAATTCATCATCGTTAAAGCTTCTTAGCGGCACATCGACCTGGCGAGTAACCCAGTCATACACTTTGCGAGTTTTAATACATACTTTTTCTTTATGATGAGAGTGACTCATAACTCTTTCCTCCTATTTAAAGTTTTCTCCGCTGTAATGAATGAAATAAATCGTAGCGGAGGTTACGACTACTGTATACTATGAAAAAGCTGGGTAAATGTGCCGTGATAAAAGCGGAAATTTCATTTTTTTGGTCTAAAAGGAGAACGGGTTGAATTTGTATGTATTAGAATCACATGATTTTTTAAGGAGGAGAATAGCGGTGAACTCAAAACCACAAGAGGATGTTATGGTATTGAAGCAAAAAATGGCGGATTTGCAGTCCAAACTGGCGCAATATGAAGCGCAGCGAAACGATTCTAACGCGCTCAAGCTGGAAAATAAACGACTCACTGAGGAACTGGAAAGGGCAGAAGCTAAAGTAGGAGAGTTAACAAAGCAAATAGAAGAAGTGGTGGCTGAAAATATCATTTTAAAAGAGCTTGCTTGGCAAAGTGAAAAACGGTACGAAGAGTTAACGAAACTTCAGCAAGAAAAAGAAGAGCTGGAACGGCGTTTAGCACAATCCAAAATCCATTTTCCAACAGAGGAAGGAGAGAATTGGTTTTTCCACACGCTGCGACAACAAAATGCGATTATCAAAAGAAAGGAAAAAAATGATTCTCCTCCATCTTCAGCTCCTTTTTCCTTTAGTGAAGGAACGGAAGAAAAATAAAGTTTGCCTGGTACCAACGCTCTGCTGCCTTCATAGAATAGTAACAACCCAACACTTGGAGGTCATAGAGCGATGAAAGGGAAAAAGCCGATTGTTATCAATGGGTCGAAATCCTATTCGATCCACTCATCATCTAAAGGAAAAAAATCTGGTGGATGCGGATGTGGAAAGACGATTAGAAAAAAATGAACGAAGCTGCAAGGATTATCGGAAAGATCATCCTTTTTTATGAAAAACGCCTATACCATAAGCGTGACAGTTGCATAGTCTAACAATGCAAAAAGCTTAAATTACAAGGGAGGAAGCGAAGATGTCCGAAAATAAAAAGCCTCGTGTCATCCACGTTGATAAATTAATTATCCACGCTGATGATGTCATTATTTCTCCAAAGGGCCGCATCCACGATCCGTGGTTCTCGCCGCCGCGCCATGTAGAGAGTGGCGAGATGGAAGCGGAGGAAACGCATAAAGACCATCATTCAGAAGAGAATGATGGCGACGAAAACAGAAGACCTTTTTCATGGTTTTAATTGAATAAGTGAAAATGGAGCTGAGGAGAAATGGAACGATTTAAAAACTATGGGCTTTGGGTAGCACTTGGCTCGTTTATTTTACTGGCGTTGCAAACATTCGGAGTGGATCTTGATTTAGGAAAATACGAACAGCTGTATGAAACGTTGCTAGGAATTTTGGTTGTAGCCGGAATCATCAATAATCCGTCAATTGGACGTGGTTATTTGGATAAAACCGATAAAAAAGAATGAACAACATCCTGCCTCTATAGTCAAGAGGCAGTTTTTTATTTCAGAAAAAAATGGAAGTTATATTTTTGTTACAAAAACCCATTCTAACAGTGTAATCAAAATTTTTAGGAGGTTGTGCACGTGACAGTAGCATCTCAAGTAAAGCAAACGCTTGCCGGATTAAAATCAGCTCAAGCAAGCTTCGAAACATTTGCACTTCAAACCGAGAATAAAGCGGCAAAACAGCTTTATCAGCAAGCAGCTCAACAAACGCAAGCCATTGTTGATTTAGTGAACGCCCGTGTTCAAGAGATCCAAAAAGAAGAGCCGCAATATAATCAATAAAGCTGTGGCAGGCGTTTTTTGTTTCCGCAACAAAGGTTAGCACGCCTGCAAGGATTAAAAGGTTGGTTAAGCACCAACCTTTTTTCAAACGAAATACATAGATGAATGGGTTGATGAAGAATGATGAAAAAGGTGACATTATTACTGATTTGCAGCCTCTTTGTCGTTGGTTGCGCAAGAGAGCCAGAAGTGAAGGACCAATCGCTCCAAGGAAAAAATATGATTCGATTAAATATGGATGGAACAGCGCATTCGGCAACGATGGACCAGTCTGCCGCTCAACAAGCGGTGAACGATATCAAGCAAAAACAAGCGATTCGCGATGCAGTGGCCGTCAATACGAAAAATAAACTGTTCCTTGCTTATCAAGTCAAACACATGGAGCGTTTTCATAAAAAACAAATCGAAAAAGAGGTGCAGAAGCAGCTGAAAGAACGATTTCCACAGCATCAAGTCGTAATCTCCAGCGATTTAAAGCTGTTTTGGAAGACGAACGAGCTGAAAAAGCAGCTGCAAAAAACGCGAATGGGAGAATGCAAGCTGAATGAAGAAATCGAAAAACTGAAGAAACTGAGCGAAGAGACCGCATAATCCAAAGGGGTGAACGAGATGGCAGATGAGAAACGGAAAAATTTAACGGCGGTACAGCAGGATTATCAAGCATTTGCAAAAGAACGAGAAACGAAGCGTCCAGTGTTGAAAAATTGTATTCGCGCTTTTTTCGTAGGCGGGTTGATTTGTGTAATCGGCCAGGCCGTTTCTTATTTTTATATGTATTTTTTTGATTTTACTGAACAAACAGCCGGCAATCCGACCGTGGCAACGATGGTCTTTTTGTCGATGATTTTAACTGGATTTGGTATTTATGACCGAATCGCTCAATTTGCTGGAGCTGGAACAGCCGTACCGGTAACGGGATTTGGAAATGCCGTCATTTCCGCAGCGATTGAACATCGGACAGAAGGATTTGTTTTAGGAGTCGGCTCCAACATGTTTAAGCTGGCGGGTTCTGTCATTTTATTTGGCACCTTTGCTGCTTTTGTCATTGCCTTAATTAAAACGATTGCCGTGAAATGGGGTGGGCTCGGATGATGAAAGGACATCGCACCTGGATATTTGAGAACAAGCCTGCCATTGTTGCCGCAGCGGCAGTCGGAGGGCCATTTGAAGCAAACGGACGCATTGCCGATGATTTTGATTTGCTGCATGAAGACCTTTGGATCGGGGAAGAATCATACGAGAAGGCTCATAAAGTGCTGCTGGAAGAAGCCTTTTTTAAAGCTATGGAAAAAGGCAACATTACAAAAGAACATATACAATTTATCATTGCCGGTGATCTCATTAACCAAATGACACCGTCCAACTTTGCGGCCAAAACAATCGGCGCCCCTTATATTGGCGTGTTTGGAGCCTGCTCTACTTCAATGGAAGGGCTTGCGCTTGGAGCCTTTATTGTGAATCATGGCGGAGCGCAATATGTTTTAACGGGCGCGTCAAGCCATAATACAGCAGTAGAAAAGCAATTTCGCTACCCTACTGAATACGGCGGACAAAAACCGCCGACGGCTCAATGGACGGTAACAGGGGCCGGGGCAGCGCTAATCAGCAGCAGCGGAGCAGGACCCCGTATCGTTGCTGCGACAATGGGCCGCGTGGTGGATATGGGATTAACGGATCCGTTTAACATGGGAGGAGCGATGGCGCCCGCTGCCGTTGATACGATTGAAGCGCATCTGCGCGATATGCAAATGGACAGCTCGGATTACGACTTAATTGTAACTGGAGACTTAGGAAAAATTGGACGGCAAGTGTCGCTCGATTTATTGCGGGAGCATGGATTGAATCTTGATGAAGAAAAATACCAAGATTGCGGCTTGCTGATTTATCGTGAAGGTCAGCCCGTATTATCGGGAGCGAGCGGTGCGGGGTGCTCGGCAGCTGTTGTATATGGACATTTGCTCAATCGCATGAAGCGAGGAGAATTGAAAAGAATCCTCGTCGTAGCAACAGGAGCCTTATTATCGCCGTTATCGTTTCAGCAAGGTGAAACGATTCCATGTATCGCGCATGCAGTCGCGATTGAATATGGAGGGGATGAAGAATGATGGGAATGTTTTTTTGGGCGTTTGTTGTTGGTGGGATCATTTGTGTGATTGGTCAAATTATGATGGATGTGTTTAAGCTGACCCCAGCTCATACATTAAGCATTCTTGTAGTCGCTGGTGCGGTTTTGGATGGCTTTGGCTTATATGAGCCATTAATTGATTTTGCCGGAGCTGGCGCCACCATTCCGATTACAAGCTTTGGGAATGCTCTCGTTCATGGAGCGCTTCAAGAAGGGGAACAGCACGGCATTATTGGTGTATTAACGGGCATGTTTGAGGTCACAAGCGCAGGAATTTCAGCCGCGATCGTCTTTGGATTTATTGGCGCGTTATTGTTTCGCCCAAAAGGATAAGGAGGAAAGCTATGACTGTTGCTTCACAAGTTAAGCAAAGCTTGGCCAGCCTAAAAAGTATTCGCGCTTCTTTTCAGCAATTCGCTCTTTCTTCAAGGGATGAACAGGCGCAGCGAACATTTCATGAGGCGATGATGAAAACGGAGGAAATCATTGCTGATTTAAAGCAGCGCATTAGCCAATTAGAGCGAGAAGAACCACAATATCATGGAAAGTAAGGAGCATGATCAATGCCAATATGGTTAGAAGCATCGATACGATCCGCTTCCATTTTGATCGGATTGTTTATCATTACAAGAATGTTAGGAAAAAAACAATTATCGAAGCTGTCTTTTTTTGAATATATTGTCGGGATTACGGTCGGCGATATTGCGGCAGCTATGTCGGTCGACCTCAGTATTAATCTAAGGGAAGGAATCCCCAGCATTTTAATATGGTCTTTAGTTCCTGTTGCCGTCTCGTATATTTCATTGAAAAATAAAAAGTTCCGCGATTTTGTCGAAGGGAATTCAACGGTTTTCATTAAAAACGGAAAAGTATTAGAAGATAACTTGAAAAAGGAAAAATACACGATTGATGAATTGATGGAGCAGCTGCGAAAAAAAGACGTATTTCGCTTGGCAGACGTCGAATTTGCCGTATTAGAACCGAATGGAGATTTAAACGTTTTATTGAAAAGGGAAAAACAGCCTCTAGCGGTTGGCGATGTCTTTCCAAATGCTCCAAACGAAAAAGAACCGCAGACGGTGATTATGGATGGAAAAATTCTAGACGAACCGCTCTCAACTGCCGGATTAAATCGCAGATGGCTCCAAATGGAGTTAGAGAAGCAAGGGGTAACGTTGGAAAATGTTTTTATTGCCCAAGTGGATTCATACGGCCAGCTAACCGTCGATTTATATGATGATAAAATTCAAATACCGGAAGCGTCAGAAAAGCAACTGCTACTGGCGGCTCTGAAAAAGGTCGAGGCAGATTTTGAGATCTTTGCTTTAGAGACAAAAGCAGAGGAAGCGAAGGCGATGTATCAGAAAAATGCGGAAAAAATTCGTAATCTGTTGGCAAAAGTAGAGCCGTTATTAAAAAATTAAAAGGGAGTGGCCTGAATGAAGAAAAAAGTGACAACAACAGATGAGGATATAAAAATATCGTTAAAGAAAAAAGAGACGGAACAGCCCGCTTATACGACCGATGAAGAAATCGACATTAAATGGACATACAACGACGAGCATGTGACGCCTCATCCAAAGGAGTATGAAGAGATTGACTACTAGGATCTTGTAAAAAGGGTGCCCGATTTAGCAAAACCTCGGGACACCCTTTTTAAGTAGATCGAAACGCTATTTTTTGGCGATGTAGTTGCATAATGCGTGCGGTCTCGGAAAGAGCGAGGGAAAACGAATGAATTCCACTGGCTTATTCCGCTTTATTTAGAGAAAACGGATCGTAAAAATTCTTTTACTTCCTCAGGCGTTTTAGCATTAGCGCTGTGAAGATGAGCCGTTTTTTCGCCTTTTTGAAACACAAGCAAGCTAGGAATGCCCATTACCTGGTATTTTTCAGCCAGCTCTGGCACATGATCACGATTGATTTGAAACCAATCGTATTGTGAATATTCATTGACAATATCAGCGATGAACATATCCATGCGCACACAATCAGGACACCATGTTGTATAAAATTTGACAATAACCGGCTGTTCCCCGGAAATGACCTCTTGGAATTGATCAATGGTTTGCAACTCTTTCAACCGAAATTCCTCCTTATTCACATGTTGAATTCATCCGCTTCTACTTTATCATATTTCGTTTGTAAAAAAGAATCGATATGTCTTATCACAGGTGTTGATAATATTAAATATGGAGAGGTATCTACACTACTTATGCGTCATGCTCAACAAACAGAAGATTGAACCTATTATCATTTCAAAAGAAGAATCCCCGTTTTTCCCACAACCGAAGGCAAGTCAGTGCTTCTTTCCGCTCTTAAAACATCTTTACTTTTATGCCCATTTTTTAATCTTCCGAATTTATCACGCACATTGTTTGGCTTTTTGCATAAATAATCTGATAGAAAGGCGGTGAAGGGATGAGCGAAAAATTTGAAAAAGCATTGCGGGATATCGCCAAATCTAAGCATGAAGGACATGACCAATTTATTAAACGATTTGAAAAGTGGGGACAGGAATTTGAACAAAAAATAAAGGAATTTGAAAAAATGAACGGCCAATTTTTAAAAGATATTGAAGGAAATATCGGCTATATCAATAGCTGGTTTGGGAAAAAAGGAAAACAAATGGAGCGAATTTTCCGGAATTTTAAATCATAAGCGCCCATACCGTTTTCGTCATTCCTGCATACGATAGAACTACCAACATGCAAGGAGGTGCAACGCAATGTTTGGATATTGTGGATACGGTGGTTATGGTGGTTATGGCTACGGCGGCGGCGGTTATGGTTACGGTTCTACATTCGTGTTAATCGTCGTGTTGTTTATTTTGTTAATTATCGTGGGTGCGGCGTTTGTAGGTTAATGAACCGAAGGTACGGGCTGGTTGAGAAAAGAGCAGCTCGTACTTTTTCTTTGAATGGATGCACTTCTTATTCGTTTTTTCATACGATGTAATAGTAAAAGGGAGGATGGAAAGATGGATAACCAATTTTTTAAAAACGTTGAAAAGAAAACAGGCGTGAATATGAAAGATATATTTGAACTGGCTAATTCATTACAAAACGCAAACTTTAAAGATGAGCAAACAGTGCGCGGGGTTGTAAAGCGAGTAGCGCAAATCGCTAATCGAAAAGTGCCGAAAGAATTAGAAGACCAAATTGTGAAGATGATCACCAAAAACGGTAAACAACTAGATTTTAATACCATTGCGAATATGCTGAACAACAACAAAAAGTAACGAGGAGGGAGTCTCTATACGGGAGCTCCCTCGGTCGTTTGCCGAACCAATTCTTTTAAAAAGCGTGATGGCTGAGCGGTTTTCATTCGTCTATGTGCTGGAACAGATAGATGAAGTGAACGTTTCGCTCTTGTAATCGCAACGTATAGGAGACGTCGCTCTTCTTCTAAGGGAAGCGGGTCTCCATTGCGATTTGCTTCCATGGCATAGTCATGTGGAATACTTCCTTCCACTGCTCCCAACACGTATACATACGGATATTCCAATCCTTTGGCCCGATGAATCGTCGAGAGCTGAATGGCGTTTGGGGCTGTCTTTTGCTTGGGCAGCTGTCTGGCAGCTTCCATCATCGTGTCCACATGTTTGAGAAACGCGGGAATGGTTTTAAACTTTTTGGCTACTACCTTTACATCCCGAATATCATCGCTCCCCTTTTCAATCACATTGCCTTCATTTCCTCGTTTTTTAAGAAACTCTGAAAATCCCATTTCCGTCTCAATCATCTCAATCGCCTCAATTGGCTTCAACTTCGCTAAGCTTTTGAAGAAAGGAAAAATGTTTTTTAATTTTTTTCTTTGAAATGGATAAATCGACGATAAGCTTGTTAAAGCCTTCAAAAGCGAACAATCTTCAAGAATGCTTACGGCCTTTATTTCTTGAAGAAGCGACTGCTTTAAAAAGAGAGACACAAGCAGATCGTTGATGGCTTCTTCATGATTGGGATCCAGACTAAGCCGCAAATAAGCAAGTAAATAACGAACAAAGCGGCGTTGATAAAAAGATTCGCCGTCCTGCTCCACAACAAAAGGAAGTCCGGCCTGCACGAGACGTTCAAAAATCGCACGCGATGTGGTATGAGTACGATAGAGGATGGCAAAATCGCTAGGTTTAGCTCCGTGCTGAAGCCGTTCTTTAATATCCTCCACTACCATTGTCGCCTCTTCTTCTTCATCATACGGAAAAAAGAAAAGCACGGGTTCATCATCGGCAAATTGCGCCCTCATTTGTTTGCTGCGTCGGAAGCGATTTCGCGAAATGACAGTGTTGGCGACTTCTACGATATGATGGGACGAACGATAATTTTCAGTAAGGGCAACGACTTTCGCTTCAGGATAGTGACGATCAAATTCTAAAATGAACGAGGGATCAGAACCGCGAAATGAATAAATCGCTTGGTCATCGTCGCCGACGGCGCAAAGATTTCTCGTATGAGCACATAGCATATTGATAATGTCGTATTGCACGCGGTTAATATCTTGAAATTCATCGATTAAGAAATAGCGAAACCGATCCTGGTAGCGCGCAAGCAAAGAAGGCTGCTCCGTTAGCATTTCGTAGCACCCTAACAGCATATCATCGAAGTCGAATAATCCTCGTTCCCGCTTCATCTCCTCGTAGCGTTTATACAAATAAAGAACTCGCTCTTCCCATTGGCCGCTGCTTCGAACACGTTCCACAGTGGCAAGTGTGTTTTTCCAATAAGAGATTTGTTGTAGCGCTTGATCATAGGCAAATTCGCGTTCATCTAAATCAAGCTCGCGTCCCGCTTCTTTTATCATTTGTTCCTTCTGCCATTCCCATTTTAGCAGACGGCTCGAATGCCAGCGCTGTGGATGGAAATGGACAAGCATGCGGTAAAAAATGCTGTGAAATGTGCCAGCTACAAGCCGGGATAAGATTGCTTGATTCATATTTTGATATGTAAGAAGCCGCGCTTTCATTTCATTTGCTGCTTTTGCCGTAAATGTTACAAGCATGATCGCAGAAGGAGGGATGTTTCGCTCCCCGATCATATAAGCTGTTCGTGCTGTTAGTACACGTGTTTTTCCGCTCCCGGCTCCCGCTAATACAAGCAGCGGTCCTTCAATTGTTTGCACCGCTTGCAGCTGGGCGGCGTCTAAAGGAAGCGATGCAATGGCCGGCGCCTGCTGCTCGCTTGGGATTGGTTGGGTTTTCAAAAAAGGTGACGCAGCCTGATAAGCGAGCGTTTTTCGCCATTCTGGATGTTCGAATGGTTTGATTGCAGAGGAAGGGGAGCAAACGTGTCTCTCCTCATGGTAAAAATGTGGCTGTTGTTGAATGCCTAAATATAGTTGAACTGGATCGCCGCATATCGTACAGGTAATCTGTCCGCGCAAGGCGGCCTCATATAATGCTTCATATTTTTCTCTGGGCAGTGACGCAAGCCGCAGCGTTTTTCCTTTATAAACTGCTTTATCCATTATCGAAAGCTCCTTTTTGTCTTTTGCGAACGTCAATGTTTATCTTAACAAAACATAAGATGAGAAAAAAAGGATTTGTTTGTGAAGGAGCGAATTTAAATAAAAAGGAGGAATCCAATATGTATACAGTGGGATTTCCATATGACGCCTTTTTTTATTATGCGAATCGACCTGGACGAACGCATTCGGGGGTGCCGGCGGCATTTCCGATTACAGCATGTAGCCGAATAGCGGAGCAAAACAACGCGGCTACTTATCAGCGTTCCCGATCTAGGCGTCCCGACAAAGAAAAACAAACAGCCGCTGCTCGGTTTGAAGCAGAGCTGACAGGTAAAGGACAACGGTTGAATCAATCCATTTAAGCTGGAGGAGTTTCATGAAGCTGATTCGTATTAACCATCATTGCTATTATTTTCAAGGAGCTGTGAACATTGGCTATGTTTGCGATGGAGAGGTAGGAATTTTGATTGATGCGGGGCTTGATCAAGGAGCGATGAGAAAGGTATTGAATCAATTGGATCAGGAACGTCTGCCGCTTACTCACCTTCTTATCACTCATGCTCATGCGGATCATTACGGAGGAGCAGCGTATTTGCAAAACAAGCGAAACATTTATACGATGGCTCCTGTTTTAGAAGAAGCGATTTTGCGCAATCCAGTGCTTGAACCGATCTATTTGTTTCAAGGAAATTGGCCGACGCTGGATATGCGAAATAAATTTTTGGAAGGAGAAGCGATCCGGATTGATGAGGTAGTGAGCGAAGGAGTATGGGACATTCAAGGCATCCAAATCAACAGCATCGCTTTGCCAGGACATAGCTATTATCAGCTGGGCTATCAGATTCACGATGTGCTGTATGCGGGCGATGCCTTTTTTGGACGAGAAACATTACAAAAGCATAAAATCCCTTATCTTGTGGATGCCGATCAAACGCTGCAAACCCTTAAATGTCTGCTTGAATGGCCTGTAAAGCGCGCCGTTCCTGGGCATGGGGCCTATGAAGAAGATGCTGAGGAGCTAATTCGCCAGAATATCGCTTGGCATCAGCGCGTACTCGAAAGCATGGAGGATGTGATCAAAAACGCGCCAGACGGATTGAGCCATGAACAATTGGTTCGCGAAATGTGTACGCGCTGGGAGATCGAGACAAGCCGCCTTTCTTCATGGGTGCTATATCGCACCGCTATAACCGGCTACTTGTTAAAGCTGGTCAAGGATGAAAAAGCTGTGCTTTCCATTCAGCGGCATGCATTGTGGATTGCGCCTTATGAAAAAAGGACCGTATGATGATTACGGTCCCAATGGTTGTAGACAACGTCCATGTTGACGTTGTCTACAACCATTTTTATATCCTTTATGGATGGTGATGGTTTCACATCGGACTCGCTTGAAAATGATTGGCAGACAAGGAGCATAGACGAGCAAAGACGAGAAGCGAATGAAAGCGTTCATAAGCGGACTGACGCAGTTTGAAGGACCGTATGATCATACGGTCCTAGAGTGTTTTTATCATCGTCACATGCGGAATGCCTGCATCCATAAATACGCCGGAAACGGTTTCATAGCCGAGCTTTTGATAAAAAGGTTCAGCGTGTGTTTGCGCATTCAATTTCGCCTGCAGTAAACCGCTTTCTCTGGCAAATTTCTCGATGCGCTCCATAATCAGGCGACCGGCTCCTTTGTTGCGATAATGGGGCAAAATGCAAATGCGCTCCATTTTGCCGATGCCATCCCCGATCATGCGGAGCCTTCCCGCTCCCACCGGCTGGTTTTGTGCGTAAAGAACGAAATGCACGGAGTCTTCTTCAAAAAAATCGATTTCCTCTTCTTCAGGAACGCCCTGCTCCTCAATAAATACTTTTCTCCGCACAAAAAGAGCGTCGCTGTACAGCTCTTGATCGTCTTTTCTGCCGAATGCCACTTCCATGCTATTCTCGGTCCTTTCCAAGCAGGAAGGTTTCATACACAGTCCAAGCGCCATCCTCCAGCTGATAAAGCAAATGGAAGCGATCGGCTGTTTCTTCAAAATGCACCGTTTGCATTTTAAGCCGCCCAAATACATCAAAATACTCAGCGTCCGATAAATTGCGGCCAATCGTAATATGCGGGACAAACGTATAATCAGATTGGTCTGTAAGAACACCGCTGTGCAATTTTTTATAAAGCTCCTGAAGCGTCTCGTTTGGCTCCACTTTTAAATAAATGACGTTGTTCACCGGATAAAACGAGCTGAATTTTGTAATTTTTAACGGAATTACATCGGTTTCCGCAGCAATTTGGCGAAGCGTTTTAATAATCGTTTGCGCTTGAATGTCGTCCGCTTCGAATACGTTTTTCAGCGTGATATGCGGCGGAATGAGTGCGTAATGGCTATCATAGCGTTTTCGGTATGAATTCGCAAAATCCTGTATCTGTTTTGATGGAAAAAGAGCAATCCCGTATTTCAACTCAATCCCTCCCTATATTGCGGTATTATTTAATTATAACAAAATTTTGAAAAATATTATAGTGTAACATTGCGCTAAAGAGAGAGAATATGTTCAAGCGCTTTCGGAAGATCAGGCTGCCAATACGTCCACGCATGATCGCCTGCAAATTCCTCGTATTGATAAGAAAAACCCTTTTGGACAAAAAGATCATGTGCCTGCCGATTCGGTGTCACAAAATCTTCAATGTTGCCGTTTGTCGTTTTTACCGCTGTTTCCTCGCTGCCGATGGAGTGATAGACATGAAGCAGATGCGGATCAGAAAAATGCTCCATTTTCTCGATGATCGCTTCATTGATGTACGGTGATTGCATCGCGATTTTTCCAAACGTATGCGGATATGTAAGACCAGCTAGCAGCGAAACGGTTCCACCTAAGGAATCGCCGATTAAGGCGCGGCCCATTCCCATTTGATAGGTAGGAAACTCTTGATCTAAATAAGGCACAAGCTCCGTCGTTAAAAATTTCAGATAAGCGGCATGCTGTTTGCCGTTTGGATGATATTTTTCGTAGCGGTCATGGACATCTTTATATGGAATGCCGACGACGATCGTACGGTCAATTTTTTGTTCCTCCATCAGTTTCTCAATCACGCGCCCGACTTTTCCAAACATGAAATAATCTTTTCCATCTTGGGCGATTAAAAGAGAATATTTATAAAGTGGAGAAAAGGTGCTTGGCACATAAATCAACAGTTTTACTTCCTCATCGAGTTCCCGGCTGTAAATCGTTTGTTCATTGACTACTCCTTTTTGTATCATCATTGCTTGCATCCTCCATCATAAAATAAAGGTTCATCAATATTGTAACATATTTTCGACAAAGTATGTCATGCTCAAGCATTTATATAGTGGCCGCTTCACAATGGGAACGATAGGGAATTCAGCAATCAAATGGTCTGAAAGCGGCGTTGCTCCGGCTTTTGTCCCCCAAAAAATGCGCTCGAACAACAGGATACTGACAGCTCCATCGATTATGTGGATCGCTTACCTGCTCATTTGAGTATGAATACGTCAAGTGAGAGCGATCGAGAAGGTGTTTGGCTGTCTTTGTCAAACTTATGATTACAAAAGCGGTTTTATGGGGACGGAAGGGGGAGCGACAGGTGGAGAATGTGATTTTTCAGCATCAAATTTTAGAGGCGGTCATTAATAACGCTTATGAATGGATTGTTGTGGTAGATGAGAAAGGGAACATTATTTATATGAATAAAAATTATTGTGAATTTTTGGAGAGGAAACAAGAAGAGGTAATCGGAAAGCATGTGACAGAGGTCATTGAAAATACGCGAATGCATATTGTAGTCAAGACAGGGAAAGAAGAGATCGCTGATTTGCACTACATTAAGGGAAATTATATGATTGCGAACCGCATTCCCATCGTGGTGGACGGAAGGGTTATTGGCGCGGTGGGTACGGTCATTTTTCGAGATACAAATGAATGGAAGCGAATGAATAGCCATATTAAAAGTTTATTGTTGCAGCTGCAAACCTATTTTCAAGAATGGACGGAAAACAATGGAGCGAAATATACACTGACGGATTTAATATCGTGTTCAAAGCAAATGGAAGAATTAAAGGAAAAAGTCAAACGAATTGCTGATAGCGATATTTCTGTGCTCATCCGCGGGGAAAGCGGCACCGGCAAAGAATTGTTCGCTCACAGCATCCATCAGCTCAGCAGCAGAAGCCAAAAACCGTTTGTTAAAGTCAATTGCGGCGCCATTCCTGAGCATTTATTGGAATCCGAGTTATTTGGTTATGAGGAAGGAGCCTTCACAGGCGCCAAAAAGGGCGGAAAGAAAGGCAAATTTCAGCTCGCTGACGGCGGCACCATTTTTCTTGACGAAATTGGCGATTTGCCATTGCATATGCAAGTCAAGCTGCTGCGTGTGCTGCAGGAAAAAGAAATGGAGCCGATCGGCTCGACAAAGACGGTAGCTGTCGATGTCCGCATCATTGCCGCTACCAATCGCCCATTAGAAAAAATGGTAGAGGAAAAACGATTTCGCGAAGATCTTTATTATCGAATTAATGTGATTCCATTTGTGATTCCGCCCCTGCGCGAACGGCCAGGGGATATCGAAATGCTCGCTTATCATTTTATGAAAAAAATCGCCAAGCGATCAGGGAAAAGAGTGAATGCAATCAGCGCAGAGGTCATGAAGCTGCTGCGACAGCATGTGTGGCCGGGGAATATTCGTGAATTAGAAAATGTCATGGAGGTGGCGGTTCATTTTGCCAATGGCGAAACGATTACAGTGGATGCCCTTCCGGAATATTTGAAAGCGAATTCATCTTATCAAATGAAAGGAAAAACACTAAAAGAACTGCTGGAGGAAACAGAAAAAGCAGCGATTCAACAAAGCCTGCAGCGCTGCGGCCGTGATAAACAAAAAGCCGCGAAAGAACTGGGCATCAGCAAATCAGCCATGTATGAAAAAATCAAAAAATACGGTTTATCATAATGTAAAGATTCCGCTTTTTCGGAAATCATTCCGGGAAAGCGGAATCTTTTCGTCATATTGGGATGTATGTCTTGTCCTTTTTAAGTAAGGTGCTGTTTAACTGCAAGCGCCATCGGCTCAGTCGCTCCGTCCCGCACTGCGGCGGCCATAGCCTCCTCGGCGGGCGCTTTGCGCTTTTCTAATTGCCGTGATTCAAATGCTGACGAAAAAGCTTCCAGAGGAACGGAATGGAAAGGACAGGAGGACCATTAAACGGTTTTCGTTTCATTCCTTTTTATTGGCATGTTTTTTGCAATAAAAAACAAGTGAACCACTCTAAAAAGGAGGGGAGAAAAGAAGGCGAGGTCAATTGGTGACGAGATGTCGATGGGGAAACGCATCGTTTTTACCTTTTTCTGCGTGAAGCTGTAAGCCGTTGACCGCTGTTGTGTTGGAGACAAACATAGGGGGTGCTGAGGAAATGTGGAGTATGATCGGTCTCATTGGGGGATTGGCTTTATTAATTTATTTGACCATGAGAGGGATGAATTTATTTATTGCCGCGCCGTTATGCGCCCTTTTGGTGGCGGTGCTGGGCGGATTGTCCCTTTTCCCGCAGCAGGTTGGCGAGGGGGAAGCCAGCTTTGTCGGAAATTATATGGCGGGATTTTCTAGTTTTATTCAATCGTGGTATTTAATGTTTTTACTTGGCGCCATTTTTGGAAAAGTCATGGAGGATAGCGGAGCGGCAGAAAGTGTAGCACAATGGATTGTCGCAAAGCTTGGCATGAAGCGGACGGTTTTGGCGGTTGTAATTGCCTGCGCCGTACTGACATACGGCGGTGTCAGCCTGTTTGTCGTAGCGTTTTCCGTTTATCCGATGGCTGTCAGTTTATTTAAACAAGCGAATTTGCCGCGGCGTTTTATTCCGGGGGCATTAGCGTTTGGGTCCGTGACGTTTTCGATGACATCAGCTGGTTCGCCGGAAATTCAAAACTGGATTCCCATTGAGTATTTAAAAACATCGCCGTATGCAGGTTGGGAAGTTAGCATCATTGTCTCCATTTTCATGGCGATTTTCGGGTATTGGTGGTTAAAGCGCATGGTGATGAAAGCGGTTGCAAAAGGAGAGAAATTTGTAGCAAAAGAGGGAGATCCACTGGACGGTACAAGGGAATTGCCGCCTCCTATTTTGGGGTTTATTCCGCTTCTTGTCGTGTTGGTGATTGCTTTTGTTTTCCATCATTCGTTGCAGCAATCGGCATTAATTGTGGCGCTTCTTGGCGGAGTCATTGCGGTATATGCTCTCAATCGCCGCTATTTCCAAAACTTTAGCGGGGCTGTTTCTGAGGGAACTTTAGGCGCATTGATCGCGCTTGGAAATACGGCGGCCGTCGTCGGGTTTGGCGGTGTGGCGAAAGCCGTTCCAGCGTTTACGGATGCCGTGCACGCGATTACCAGTATTCCAGGCAGTCCATTAATTGGCAGCGCTATCGCTGTCAGTGTCATCGCTGGCCTAACCGGCTCGTCATCAGGAGGTCAGGCTATTGCTCTTCCGTTGCTCGCTCCGCATTATTTGGATATGGGAGTCCATCCTGAAGCGCTGCATCGGGTGGTCGCGATTTCGTCAGGAGCTTTGGATTCTTTGCCGCATAATGGCTATGTCGTGACAACGATTCGAGCGATTTGCGGTGAAACGCACCGCGAGGCATATGGCGCGGTTGGGGCTTTAACGGTTATTGTACCTGCGCTTGGGACGATTCTTGCGATTATTCTTTTCTCATTAGGACTAGGGATATGAACGAGGAGGAATGAAAAATGGTAGACGATCAAGTATTGTTCATAACAGGAGCGGCGCAAGGAATCGGCTTTGAAATCGCCAAATGCTTTGCTGAGCATGGCACGAAAGTCGTTCTTAGTGATATCAATGAAAGGGCTGTCCAAAAAGCAGCCGAATCGTTATGTGCACAAGGCTGGGATGCATGGGGACTGAAGTGTGATGTAACAAAAGAAGAGGAAATCAAACAAATGGTGGCTCAAACCGTTGCTCGTTATGGCCGGATTGACATTTTAGTGAATAACGCTGGGCTGCAGCATGTGGCGCCGATTGAAGAATTTCCTTCCGAATCGTTTGAGAAACTGATTCTCGTCATGCTTATCGCGCCGTTTTTTGCGATAAAGCATGTATTCCCCATCATGAAGCAGCAGCGTTATGGCCGGATTATCAATATGGCCTCGATTAACGGTTTGGTCGGCTTTGCCGGCAAAGCGGCGTATAATAGCGCGAAACATGGGGTCATTGGCCTAACCAAAGTAGCTGCTCTAGAAGGAGCCGCTCATGGTATTACAGTGAACGCTTTATGCCCGGGATATGTCGATACGCCGCTTGTACGCAACCAGCTGGCCGATTTGGCCGCAACACGCCGCGTGCCGCTTGAGCATGTATTAGAGGAAGTCATTTATCCGCTTGTGCCGCAGCAGCGCCTGCTGTCAACGAAAGAAGTGGCCGATTATGCGCTCTTTTTAGCAAGCGAAAAAGCAAAGGGAATTACCGGGCAGGCCGTTGTGATCGATGGAGGATATACCGCGCAGTAAAAAAAAGCTTGCAAATTATCAGAAAATCATGTAAATTGATAGAAAATCAGAAAATTCCATATCGTCGTTCATTCTTATCAAGAGAAGCGGAGGGAACTGGCCCAGTGAAGCTTCAGCAACCAGCCGATATCGGTCAGGTGCTAAATCCAGCGAATTGGTTTCAATTCGAAAGATAAGAAGAAGCGCTTTTGTTGATCTGTAAAAGTCTTCTTCTTAAAGAAGGCTTTTTTTATTGGAGGAAAGGAAGGAGAAAAAAGGATGGAAAAAGTAGAAACCTTACTGGCGCAGATTGGCAACAGAAGCGAGAAGCTGACAGGAACCGTCAATCCGCCTGTCTATTTTTCCACCGCTTATCGCCATGAGGGAATTGGCCAATCAACAGGATTTGATTACATCCGTACCGGAAACCCGACGCGCAAAATTGTAGAAGAAGCCATTGCTAAGCTTGAAGGAGGAGATCAAGGGTATGCATTCAGTTCGGGAATGGCGGCGATTCAGACGGTGCTTTCCCTGTTTGAAAGCGGTGATGAATTTTTAGTGTCTGCCGATTTATATGGAGGAACGTATCGGCTATTTGAAAGAGGCTGGAGAAAGTACGGCTTAGCGTTTCATTATGTTGACTTTCGCGACATACAATTAGTGGAGAAATCGATTTCGAAAAACACAAAGGCGATTTTTTTAGAAACGCCGACAAACCCGCTTATGCAGGAGACAGACATCGACGAGGTGGCGAAACTGGCCAAACGCCACGGGCTGCTTTTGATTGTGGATAATACGTTTTATACGCCTGTGATCCAGCAGCCGATTCGCCACGGAGCGGATCTCGTCATCCATAGCGCAACAAAATATTTAGGAGGCCATAATGATGTGCTCGCTGGTCTCGTCGTCGCAAAGGGTGAGCCTCTTTGTCAACGGCTGGCCGAGTATCACAACGCAATCGGCGCGGTCCTGTCGCCATTTGATGCATGGCTGTTGATTCGCGGCATGAAAACACTGGCGCTGCGAATGAGGCAGCATGAAGAAAATGCGCGGAGAATCAGCGAATTTTTGGCATCACACGAAGCGGTCACGGATGTGCTGTATCCAGGAAGAGGAGGCATGCTGTCCTTTCGCCTGCGTGAAGAGCGGTGGGTCAACCGCTTTTTGCAAAGCTTAAATGTCATTACATTCGCTGAAAGCTTAGGAGGAGTTGAAAGCTTTATTACATACCCGGCGACGCAAACACATGCCGATATCCCTGAAGAGATTCGGATTGCCAATGGGGTATGCAACCGCTTATTGCGCTTTTCTGTAGGCATTGAGCATGTGGAGGATTTAATCGCTGATTTGTCGCAGGCCTTGGAAAATATGAAAGAGGTGTAGCGCAATGGAAAAATCATTTTCATTTCAAACCAACTTATTGCATAACAAATGGAAAGTGGATGAGCAGACAGGAGCGGTCAGCGTGCCCATTCAGCACGCTTCGACGTTCCATCAAGCGGATTTTGATGTGTTTGGAAAGTATGATTATAGCCGATCTGGAAATCCGACGCGCGAGGCGCTTGAAGAGACGATAGCGGAGCTGGAAGGAGGAATCCGCGGCTTTGCCTTCTCTTCGGGAATGGCGGCGATTTCGACCGCGTTTTTGCTGCTTTCCAAAGGGGATCATGTGCTCGTGACCGAAGATGTATACGGCGGAACGTACCGAATGATTACCGAGGTATTAAGCCGTTTTGGCATCGAGTACACGTTTGTCGATATGACGGATTTGCATGCAGTCGCTTCCCGCATCCGGCCAAATACAAAAGTGATTTATGTAGAAACCCCTTCCAACCCGCTATTAAAAATTACGGATATTTGCGGCATTGTGAAGCTGGCAAAAGCGAACGGTTGTTTAACCTTTTTAGACAATACGTTTATGACTCCGGCATTGCAGCGGCCGCTTGAGCTCGGCGTCGATGTTGTGTTGCATAGCGCGACAAAATTTTTATCAGGACATAGCGATGTGGTGGCCGGGTTAGCGGTTGTCAAAGATCGCGGGCTGGCTGAGCGGCTGTATAAGCTGCAAAATGCCTTTGGCGCCATATTGGGAGTGCAAGATGCTTGGCTCGTTCTGCGCGGCTTAAAAACCCTTCACGTCCGTTTACAGCAATCAAGTCAATCGGCGCTGAAAATCGCTTCGTTTTTAGCGAAGCACCCAAAGGTAGAGGAAGTGTATTATCCAGGACTTTCTTATCATCCGGGACATTCGGTACAACGGTACCAAGCAGAGGGATTTGGCGCGGTGCTTTCGTTTCGCTTAGCAGATGAAGCGGCCGTCCGTACGTTTGTCAAGCATGTCCAAATTCCGGTGTTTGCCGTCAGCTTAGGAGCGGTCGAATCGATCTTATCGTATCCGGCTAAAATGTCGCATGCGGCGATGCCAAAAGAGGAAAGAGAACGAAGAGGAATTACAGATGGCTTGCTGCGCTTAAGTGTCGGATTGGAGGCCGCAGAAGACTTGATTGCCGACTTTGAACGAGGATTGTCCTATGTCAGCGCGAAAGAAAGCTTGGCTCCATCATTCTAAAAGCCAACGTCCGCTTTTTCTTAGGATAAGAGCATGCGAGAAGGTAGCCTCTTTCAATTGAATATGGACCACCGCCTGTGGAAAATAGACCTTTCTAAACATGTGCTGTTGCATGAAGGAAGGTCTATTTTTTATTATTCGGCAGACGACCCATCGTTGTCACGACCGGAGACAAGCGCAGATGACGATTGTTATAAAATTTACTTATGGTATTTATTGAAAATTATTATTTCACTTATGAAAGAAACCGGGATATGCTGAAGAGGACCATTGGTCAGCGATCTGGACGATCCATTATAAAAAGAGGTGAAGCATCAATGAAAAACGACATCATGGCTGTTTTCAAGCAACCGTCTTCGGATCGCCGTTTGGCTTGGAGATGGATAGGAGGAGTTGCCTTTTCTTTTTTGTTTGCGGTGCTCGGCTTTGCGTTCGCATCCATTCCTGGCTTGGAGCATTTAGGGCCGCTCGCCTGTGCGATTGTGCTGGCCGTTATGTATCGTCACTTTTTTGGCTATCCGGAAGCGCTTCGGTCTGGAATTCAATTTGCCGCCAAACACTTATTAAGGATGGCGATCATTTTGTTTGGCTTCAAGCTGAATATGGCTGTTGTCATTCATCAAGGTTTAGGGCTTCTTCTTCGCGATGCGGCCGTCATCGTTTTTTCCATTTGGATGATGATGTCACTCGGCAAAATCGTCAAAGCGAACGCTTCTTTATCGCTGTTGCTTGGAATTGGAACAGGGGTGTGCGGGGCCGCTGCGATTGCCGCTGTGGCTCCGATTGTAGAGGCGAAGGAAGAAGATACGGCGATATCGGTAGGAATCATTGTGCTGGTTGGGACGGTTTTTTCATTGGCTTATACATTCATTCAGCCATTTCTGCCCGTTTCTCATAAGCATTACGGAATTTGGTGCGGAATCAGCTTGCACGAAATGGCGCATGTGGCGCTAGCCGGTGCGGCGGCCGGACAGGATGCATTAGCTTTTGCATTGCTGGCGAAGCTGGGGAGGGTTCTATTGCTTCTACCGCTCAGCTTGTTATGTATGTATTGGATGAAGCGAAAAAAGAAGAACGCTGACACGAAGGAAAAGAAAATCGAATTTCCTTGGTTTTTACTCGGTTTTATGCTGTTGAGCTTATTTGGCAGCGTCGTTTCTATCCCGAAGCCGCTTTTGAACAGCCTCTCTTCTTTGACTTCTTTTATGCTGACAGCGGCGATGGTAGGCCTCGGCTTAAATGTCAGCCTTCGCGATCTGCGGACAAAAGCGTTGCGCCCGTTGGCTGCAATATGTATCACATCGATTTTGCTATCCTTCCTCTCTTTTTTTGTCGTTTAGCCCATATATAGTTGAGAGGATGGAGCTTATAGCGGAGCGGATTGGCAAGCAGCCGCTCCATATTTTTTCGTTCGAAGGAATGGGCGGGATGTCCTTCTATGATCACCCGCCCAAAAAGCTTTTGGTTGCGCCCTGCTCCCGCAAAATATCGATAAACACTTCCATCGCTTTTGTGTAAAACGGCGTCTTTTGCGTAATAAAGGAGAATTGGCGCACAAAAGGTGCATCATCTATATGGATTTGCCGCAAAGAACCAAGCGCCAATTCCTTTCTCACCGTCCATTGTGAAAGAAAGGTAATTCCCAACCCTGCTTCTACCGCTTCTTTGATTAACTGGGTACTGCCAAACTCCATGAGCTGGCGTGGATAACAGTGGGATTTTGCAAATAGCTGATCGGTTGCTTTGCGCGTGCCTGATCCTTTTTCGCGAATGATCCATGTCTCGCGGCAAAGCTCCTCCATTGTCGCCGTTTGCTTTTGAGCGCACGGATGATGGGCGGAGGCGATGATGAACATTTCGTCCTCGGCAAATGGCTCGATATAGACATCTTTCGGTTCAATCTCCATTTCGATAATGCCGATATCTAATTGATGATTGCTTACTAATTCCGTGATTTCATGAGAATTGCCAATAGTGATGGTCGGTTGAATGTCCGGATATTGTGCACGCAATTGTGCTATCAGATGGGGAAGAATATATTCGCCGTAAGTGTAGCTGGCACCGATCGCGAGCGTGCCGCTCGCCCGGTTCATTAAGTCATCAAGCAAATGGTTCATGCGGGTATAAAGCCCCAATATTTCTTTAGCATGATGATAGACAATCTGTCCCGCTTTATTCAGCTTTACATACTTATTATTTCGTTCAATCAGCTTTGTTCCTGTGAGGCGCTCTAATGCCTGAATGTGCTGGCTTACTGCTGGCTGTGTCATGTGCAGCTCCTCCGCAGCGCGAGTGAAATTTTGTTTTTCAGCGACTTTGACAAACACCTGCAATAATGGATCCACTTGAGTTCCTCCTGTCCGTATCCCGCTTTATGCTTCATCTTATCATGATTTGGCTTGTTTATCATCCGCTCACTTCCCCTAGAAAGTTCACCACTAGAAATCCTCCTTAATATGCTATACATGGAGAAAATCCGTTTTTGTCCTTCATGCCTATAATTTCCTCCTTAGCTGATGAATCGATGTCATCACCCGCAAAAAGAAGATAAAAAAAGCGGTTGTTTCACGAAAAGGGAGACTGTCGATAAAGCTGGTTGGAATATACATTTACAAAGAAACGAATAGAAAAGCGGATCGGTCAAGGCTGTCGCTATAAGGAGTGTTGCTATGACGAAGGTGTTGTATTTGGGATGGGTAGGCTTTCGAAATTTAGGAGACGAATTGTCATGGCGCTTGTTTCAGCGTTTTAGCAAGAAATACGGCCAATATGAAAAAATCGCTTTTTCTCTGCCGCTGGTGTGCGCCGAACAGATCGCTCCTTATGATGTGGTTGTGCTGGGCGGGGGATCGCTGATAAAGCCTGAATATATGCAAATTTTACAACAAGCGACGCAGATGGAAAAAAAGGTGTTAGTGTGGGGAAGCGGAATCGATGGAATTGACAAGCGAGATGTCGATCTTTTGCTCGCCAACGAGCTGCCCGATCTTACAAAATATTTTTCTTCGCAAGATTCATTTGTGCTTAAGCATGCGATGGCCGCAGCTGCTTTTGCCGGGATTTGCGGACCGCTGAGCCAAAAACTGCTTGAAGCGTTAGCTGCCGATCATGACCATATCTATACCGTCAGCGATCCGGCTCTGCTATTGAAAACGAAACGCCCTCGCCAAAAACGAAACGAAGAAAAAATCATTGGCATTAATTGGGGAACCACTTATAATCGACTATTCGGCCAAAATGAAGAAATAGTTGAAAATGCTTTAGCCAAAGTAGCAAAAAAGCTGATGAGGCAAGGATATCATATTTATATTTACGCCGTTTGGGACAATGATCGGGCAGCGTGCAAGCGGCTTTATGATAAAATCAGCTGCCCGTACCGCGTTGTTTGGGATCAAAAGCTCTATTCAGAAAAACAGCTGATTCGGCTTTTATCCCGTTTTTCGGCCACGATTAATTTAAAGTTGCATGCCAATTTGCTTTCATTGGCTGCCAGCGTGCCGCCGGTGCTGCTCGGTTATCGCTTTAAAGTATTTGATTGTGCCGCTTCGCTCGGTCTGGAGCGATATGTCGTATCGACCGATGCGGTAGAATTGGAAGAGGAGCTTTTGCAAAAGCTGGAGCTAGTGAACCGAAACCGTCAGCACATCGTCCATCAGTATAGCGATTACAGAAGCTTTTACCGGCCGCTGCTTATGGAGCCTTTTCAAAAGGAGCTGTTTTTCTGAATCCGAGTGAAAAAACAAAATCACTCGCGGTTCGATGGCTGTGCCGGCTTGTTGAAAAGGGCAGCAAACACAAACAGCCTTTCCTTGCGCCGGAGCGGGGAAAGGCTGTTTAGGCAGATTCCGAATAAAAAATCCTATTAGATGATATCATCAAGACGTTCCTTTTGCAGCTGGCGATTGACAAGTTCATCAAGCTGCTTAATTTTCTTCAATGCGAGCGCATCATCGATTTGCCGGTAATGGTGCTTGCCGCCTGGTTCTTCATCCGCCTCATCCGCCAGCTTGATAATGGTCTGCAGCGGTTTGCGTTTAAATTCGCCTTCAGGCAAATAAGAATCGGTATGCAGTAGAATCGCCAAAGCGATCTCCTTGGCATTTTGCGGATGCTCGCCCAAGCGAATGAGCAGTTTATGGGCACGCTCGGCACCTTTGATCGCATGTATATCGTTTTGTTTATATTGTTCGTAATCCCATGTTCCGTTGGAGTACCACTCATAGTGGCCCATATCGTGCAGCAGCCCGGCCTTCGTCGCCAAGTCAGCGCTGACGCCATGCTGAATAGCGAGGCGATACGCATGATACGCCGTAGCAATCGCATGAGCGATGCCAGACCGCTTCAAATACTTTTGCGCAACCGGATGGACAAACACGTCTGTTAACGTGACGTATCTCATAAGCTTCCCTCCGTCCGAAATATTTCTTCCTATCATAACACATCCCACAAAATAACGGCAATGGGAAGATATCACGGATTGATGCGAAAGCATGTCAAAAAACCTCACACAACCACTCCACCAAAATGTCCCTCCATTTTTTCAAAAAAGTATTTGACAAACCCCATGTGCGTTTATATAATAAGATATGTGTTCGATAGAGCACTGCAACAACATACGATTCCGTAGCTCAGCTGGGAGAGCGCTACCTTGACAGGGTAGAGGTCGCTGGTTCGAGCCCAGTCGGAATCATCGTAATAAGAAACCGTAAATTCTTGATCTATCAAGGATTTATGGTTTTTTAATATACTCTAATTCTGCTTATCTAGTCATAAAATGGTCGAAATAATATAAGAAATTAACTGAATACCAGATATAGCAACTATATGGAACGAACAGGCGCATGATGATGCGTCTTTTTGTTTTTTTAAATAGTTGCATTTTATGTTTATTTTTCCTTTCACCTTGATACCAAAAAAACAATAAAAACGCCTTTGAAAGCATAATAGAATAAGAAAATCCCTTAGGAACAGGGAATGACCAAGATGGAAACATGCTAAGTATTGATGATGTAATACTTGCTGGGATTGCTAATAATGAAAGTTCACATCTTTGATGGACCAGATTATGCATTCAAAGAAATCATTAGCAAACACGAAGGTTATGCAACAATATATGCTACAAGTTGTTGAGGGCGCGGTTATCAGCTGCACCTTGTTGCAAAGGGGGATGCCAGGGAGATTTAATCAATCTGTAACGATTTATTACATTTTAATAAATAAAATTGACGATAATAAAATAAAATGTAATAATAAGTTACAAAGGGAGGATGAACATGACACCTAATCCATTTGTGTATATGGGTAGCCAAATTCGAATGCTTCGCGAAAATGCAAATTTATCCCAAAGTGAATTGGCAGATTTGTTGAAGGAGCATGGTATTCATTTAAAAAGAGAAACGATTAGCAAAATGGAAAACGGGAACCGCTCGATTTCGGTTGCCGAGCTTCGCGCTTTAGCCTCCATTTTTCATGTGAGCGTGGACATCTTTTTCGAAGATGCGGAAGAGGAAAAGTCTCTTGTAACTCTTTTCAGAAAAAAGAAACCGCTTTCAATAGAAGAGGAAGCTTTTTTAGACTCTATTCATGCAATGGTTTCTTCGCTGATAGGGCAGGAGAAATTGTATAAGGAGCGCAAACAATTTGTTCCGATGGAACCGTTTTGGAAGGGGATGGAAAGGAAGTGATCGACGAAAAAGAGATGCTTAGGCTTGAGATAAAAGAAAAAGCGGATGAACTACGATACAGATTTGCGAAAAAAGGAATGACTGACATATTTGATATTGTCGACGACATCGCCATTCTTATTCGCCAGCCTTTTGAAGATCAGGATGGGAACAAATTTTCAGGTTTTTCTTCATACATTGAAGGCCATTTTGTTGTTTATCTCAATACGATGTTTTCACTAGGACATGAACGTTTTACAGCTGCTCACGAGTTATATCATTTGATGTTTGATAAAGAAGCGCTCATGAGAGAAGGGCTAATGTTTGACGAGCATAGTGAAACAAAAGCGAATTTGTTTGCCGCAGAATTTCTCATGCCGGAAGAGGGGGTCAAAGAGTTTTTTTACAAGCGATGTACAACCTCCCTCATTGAAGAAAAACATATTGTTCGCATCCAACAACATTTTAAGGTCAGTTACAGTGCGATGCTTCGCAGATTGAAGGAATTGCGGCTTATTAGCGAACCGCAATATGAAAAACTAAAACCAATTTGTGAACTTGAACGCGCAGAAGAATTAAAGCAATTAACGATTCATGAAGGGTATGAGCCGACACTTCTACTACCTTCATACAAAAAAACGATACCAGATCGGTTCCTTGAGATCATTATTGATAACTATGTGCAAGGTAGAATCTCTTACGGCAAATTCGCCACGCTCCTTTCCTTTATTGATAAGACCCCTCAAGACTTGGGATATGCACCACCGGAGGTATAAAGGTGTCTATTTTTAGAAAGTGGGAAGTTTCCATTTCCGATACCGATATTTTGATTCATTTGCACAAAGCAGACTGTTTGCATGTGCTCGATTTGTTGTTTGATAAAGTCATGATCCCGAAGCGAATTGAACGGGAGTTGCAGAGAAAAGGGAAGGAGACCATTTTTCAAATTAGAAAAGCAATAAGCAGCGGCTCGCATACCATTTTCGAGATTGTCGATAAAGACCAAGACAGGTTGTTAAAACGGCAAGTTGATAACCATTTCCATCGTTTTATCGACTATATTGATGCTGGCGAGGCCGAGTGTTGTGGTTACGCGGCGGCGCTTGGCGTCCCGATCATTATATCTGACAATACATCAGATCATCCAATTATGGAACAAGAGTTTATCGTTTTGACTTTCAGAGATGTATTGGCACTAGTTGTTTTTTTCGGACTTTTGCCAAAAGCCGATGCGGAAAGCTATTATAATAAAATAAATGATCATCTGACGTATCGTTCGAAATATACATTTGACGAAAGCTACGATAAGTCTATTTTCCGCATTCGTGAAAAAGGATGGCATGTGTTTTTAGGATTAAAATGAGAGTCTTTTGACGGCTCTCATTTGTTGTTTTATGCCATAAAAAAACCTATAAGCTTCACTGCACCCTCATGATATAATGAAAATTGGAAATGACAAGGAGGTACTGATGTTAGTCTAAAAATTGGACACGGAGAATAGGGAGATGATAATCAACTTAATGACAATCGGTTCGAGGTGTCCAATCATGAAAAAGAGAACATTTGATCAAGAATACAAGATTCAAGCCGTTGAGTTATGCTTGGAGGGGGACAAGTCCATCGACCAAGTGGCAAAAGAGTTAGGATTGGCATACAACACTCTTCACCGTTGGGTCAAAGAATACAAAGAAAGCAATCAAGCTTTGTAGGTTCAGGCAGCATCAAGCCACAAAATCAACAAATCATCGAGCTACGCCGTCGCAATCAAGAGCTGGAAGAGGAATTAGTGATTTTAAAAAAGGCGTTAGGCATCTTCACCAGAAGTCATTTACGCGTTCATTTTTCAACATCGAAATGAATTTCGTGTGGTGAAGATGTGCCAAGTTCTCGGTGTTTCTAAAAGTGGGTATTATGCATGGTTGAAACGCCCAAAAAGAGAAAAAAGAACAACTGACCCAACAGATTCGGAACGAGTATCTCAAGTCACGCAAGATTTACGGAAGTCCGAAAATGACGCAAGAACTACGCAAACAAGGGATTTGTGTGTCTCAAAAGACAGTCGCTCGTATCATGAGTGAAGAAGGATTGAGATCGATTACGGTGCATAAATACAAGGCAACGACCAATAGTAATCACCCTTACAACGTGTATGCGAATCTGTTAGACCAGAACTTCCAAGCAACGGCTCCGAATGAAGGATGGATGGCCGATATCACGTACATTCCTACCGACGAAGGATGGTTGTATGTAGCCAGCATCATGGATTGATATATACGAAAGATCGTAGGTTGGTATATCGATAATCGAATGACCAAAGAGTTCGTCATCAAAGCGTTACAGCGAGCGTTAAACAGCGAGAAACCAACAGGAAGAGTGATTCACCACTCGGATCGTGGAAGCCAGTATGCGTCGAATGATGATCAACAACTGTTACAAGAGCATCATTTTCAAGTCAGTATGTCGAGACGTGGAAACGGTTACGACAACGCTTGTATGGAGTCGTTTCATAGCTTAATCAAGAAAGAATGCATTGATCCCAATCGATTCCGTACTCGAAAAGAAGCGAAACAAGCCATTTTTGAGTACATCGAATGCTTCTACAACCGAAAAAGGAGTCATTCCGCTTTTGAATATGTATCGCCATGTGAATTTGAGGCTGCTTACTACGCTAACCAGAGAAAAGTAGCTGCCTAAGTTCAGCTATTTCTCTCTGTTTAACGTGTCCATTTTCTTGACATAATACCATACTGTACTGTCCCCAAGGAGACGGAAAATTCCTCACCGTACATGCCAAGCAGCCGACGATATATCCTAGTTCCTGTATTGCTTTGTTTTCGAGGCCTCTTTCGGTCTTTCTCTAACCACTCATCAATCTGAGTTTTATATGGATCTAACTTTGACTGTTTTGGCTTCCTTAAGCTGGAAGTTGATTTTCATCTTCTCTATTAGCATGTTTTTTGATTGTTTGAAAGCTATGTCTCGTCTCTTTGGCAATGGCTCGCAAGGACATATACAAATATTTGATATGATGTTGTTAGATCATTGTAAGTATCCTTTCTTCCCCTTCTAACTGTTTTTTATCCAATTAGAAGGTTAGTGGTGGGGGGCTAACAATGATTTTTTTATTTTGCAAACTGCTAAACTTTTATCTTGCATCATGCGCTACTTTTATTTTGCATTAAACAACTAAATCGTTTATGATTAACTAAAATGAGACCAGAAAAATGAAAGTTTTTCCCTTTATTCAAATGTCGGGGTATCAAACCGATCGTGAATAATTGCTGTGCTACTTTTGCTTTGAATCGTCTAATAGAAGTAAATGGCGAAATCAGTAAGCATGAATCATTTATTACCGAAAAAATGAAAAAAGCGTCACCTAGATCAGGCCCATCCTATTGAATTAAATGGCCTGATTTTTTGTATTTCTATTTCTGTCCAAAGTGAGGTGTGAGAAAAATGCCTAATTATGATTTTCATGCGTTGTTAGAACCGTTGGAATTTCAAGCGTTAGTATGTGATATTGTTGAGCTTCGAGAAAATATTACGCTGGAAACCTATAAGGAAGGGAGAGATCTGGGAATTGATGGGTTATATACTGATGGAAAGAAAAAAACCATTGTTCAAGCAAAACGCTACAAACCTGGATCATTTAATAGACTGTTTCGTGATTTAAAAAATATTGAATTGCCAAAGGTACGTAAATTGGATCCTGACCGATATATTCTAGGTATTTCAATGGATCTTAGCCAAGATCAACATGAGAAAATAAGAAAATTGTTTAAAGAATATATTCATAGAAGTGGAGATATTATTACTCCCAAAATTATGAATAGCATTCTAGGAAACCCCAAATATAAGCACATTGAGCTTAATTATCCAAAGCTCTGGTTTCAGAGTATGAATGTGTTTCTTAATACTCTACACAAAACAGTACATCGAGGCCTATACAAAGAATCTGAGTTGGAATTTAAAGAAGCTATTAAAAAAATGAAATCTTTTGTTTCAACAAGAGTTTATCGTAAGGCCTTACAAAAATGGAAACAGAATAATGTCATTATCCTCTCAGGAGAGCCGGGCGTCGGAAAGACAACCATGGCTTATGTACTGGCATTAGGTTATCTACAACCAGATAATTTTGATGGTTTTGTTTGGGCGAATTCGATTAAGGATGTTTATGACATGTTTGAGGAAGACAAAAAACAAGTCTTCATTTTAGATGATTTTTGGGGCAGCATCTTTCCAGATGGGTACAAACGAAGAAATCAGGAAAATCAATTAAATAAACTAATAAAGCTTATTTTAGAGTCTAAGAACTATAAACGCCTAATCCTTACAACAAGGGAGTATGTATTGCAGCAAGGTCTTCAAAAAAATCCTTTGTTAAAAGAAACATTAGAGCGATATTCGTTGGTTTGTACGATGGAAGAATACGGATATGATGAAAAAGCCAGAATTTTGTTCAGCCATATTTACACATCAAAGCTTCAATATGAATATGTGGATTATTTATATAAAAGATTCGATGAGATAGTATACCATGTGAATTATAATCCACGTGTGATAGCGCTGTTTTTGGATAAGGAAATGGATTGCTCGCCCAAAGATTATTTTGACGAACTTTGCATCTATCTAGATAACCCTACCGAATTCTGGAAAGATGTATTTTTAGAACTGTCTGATGAGGCAAAAATTTTATCTATGCTTTTATTGATTTCATCGACCCCTATGCTTTTATCGGATATGGAGTGCTGCTATCGAAAGTATATCAGGAATTGTACTCATAAAACTACGCTTAAAAATTTGAGTGAGTGCATAGCTGAACTGGAGAAAACGATGATTAAGTCATACTTTAGCGAAGAAATGGAAGAGATTATGCTAAAGTTCACTATGCCGGCTGTTCAGGATTTTTTATATGAATTTATCACTGAAAACAGCGAACAGTATGTCCCGTTGATTTTACAATGCTGCGCTTTTTACAATCAGCTTCAATTCCTGTTCGAATATATATCGTCACATTGTAGTGACAGTGTAATAGATCTAATAATTCAAGAATGTATTTCGCATTATCATGATTATGACATTAGTTTTGTGGATTATGATGGAAGTTGGAATTGGGATATGGATTTTGAAATTTTTTTAAAAGAGAATGAACTAGATAGGCTCTTTCATTTACTCCGCTGCTGTGATCCGATAAAACACCGTGAGCTATTTAACTTTTTAGAAATGAAAATAAAAAATTACTGTTTATCGATGGGTAGAGGAGATCGAATAGCACAATATAATGATTTGCACAATCTGCCGGATATTATTGTCCACTGCGTTGAAAAAGGGATGTCCTTTAATGGGAAAGATATCATTGATACATACTATAAAGAAGCTTTCAGTGTGTATCATTATCTGGCGATGGAAGAATTTAATGAGGTGTTTCCGGAAGAATATTTTAAATTTCATCAGATTCATTATGAAAAAATTAAAAGAAATTTGAGAGATATCATTCTTAATGAATTAAATTGGTTGTATGAATATGATATGGTGGTCGAATTTGATTTGCTAATCGATGATATTCCAAATGTCCTTAAGGAATTTGGCTTGCGTTATACTAAACAATTTGGTGACAAGATTTATGACTTGACTGGAAGCAGACCGCATATAGTAAAAAAACAAAAAGTTAAGTATGAAAAAGATGAAAATTTTGTTGACAAGGAAGAAATTGAACTCAAGGTCGTTCAAGAGGATGCTGAAAATTGGTTACTGGGACCACAAGAAACTGAATTGGAAGATAAAGAGATAATGGCATTTATATCAAGAAGCCAGCTAAATCCATCTTTAAAAGCAGAGCTGAAAAAGGTAGTGAAAACGACTGATCCTCATTATCTATACGAATGTATGGGTACAAGGGAATCAATTGAACTATTACTTGCGGCGTTTTCCGAGACCAATATTGAAATACCTGATAAAGAAAGCCGTATGATGATGGTGTTGCTTCACCATATAGGTCAAAATAATCCGGAATTGCTAAAGAAGCTCATTAGTTTTTGTGCTGAATCTTTAGTGTTATTTATGTATCAGGAGCAGCCAGTCATACGATTAACTGAATTTTTATCAAGTGAAGTTTATGAATTGTATCTAAAGAATGATGTGGAGTTCCGGAATGTCGTTTTTGAAAAATTACTTTTGAAAGATGAACAATGGGTACGTTTTCTTCATGTTCCATTGTTTATTTTCTGCAACGCATTGATTTTTTCTATGGAAAGCCAGGATGAAGATGGAATCTTGGAAGAGTATTATCAGGATTTATGGGGGGACAATTTTAATAAATTAAAGATTATTGCTAAAGATGGTCAGAAATATAAAACTAGCATTCTATATGCGGACATTGGGCCATATTACTTCAAACGTTTCGATTGGGAAGGGTGCATGTATAGAATGTTTGAAGAATTAGCGCCTTTTCATTTTAATGAATTTTATGTAGCACCAAAACTCAAAAGTTATCTATACAAATTAGGTACCGGGGACATCAATAGCAAAATATTAAACCATGTTTCTCTTTGTAAGTTTACATTTGAGTATACTAAAGTCGGAAATCCTAAATATTCAATTAGTGTCATTGATGATGAGCTGGCTATGATCGATCATTTGGGAATAACAGAAGGGCTCGATGTTTTTCCAAAAGAAGTACCGAAAAGCTTGTTAAGGGAACTTCAGAAAAATGAAGAAATATGTAAAAGAGAAGACGGTACGAAGATATATGTTTATAAAATAAAGGATATGGAAATGTTAAAGGAACTGGGTGTTTACGATCAAATTTATAAATTTATAGAGAAAATTGAGCAGATCTACTCACGATTTTTAAAGAAAGACTTTTCACTCATAAATTGAACAATTATAAATAGGTGCCAATAACGATTTAAAAATGGTTCTCCCACAATTTTGGTGAAGAAATCAAGGATAGATTCATGTGGTTAACTAATATTTTTTTAGAAAAGTATTAAGCGAATGGGTAAAGGACTTTTTTGCTCAGTAAATCGAACTTGGCTCGCCCATACATTTGGCGTTTGATGACCTTTAGACGGTTTACTTGTCCTTCTACAATGCTGTTGCTCCAAGAGTAGGATCATGCGTGTTTGACCGATTCTATATCTGATCGTATGTATTTGATAAATTGTTGTACTTCATGTATCTTACTGTCTTCAGCCTGTAAGAGTCGTTCCTGAAGTGCTTGTTTATTCTTTTGTTCGTTCATCAGCTTCTGGAAGGCCTGAATAACGGATTTTAGCCGATGCAAAGCTTGATGTTGTTTGAAGCACTTGTCAAAGAGGCTTGGTTCCTCCTGCGTAGGGAGAAGTTGGGACCACAAGTATGCTTGTAGTTTATATCTAGAAATACGAATGTTGTTTGTGTTTTTTTCATTCATCTCCCGCTTTCTTAGCCTTGCAATATAGTCCTGTAATGTAGACAATGACTGATCATATCCCTGTTTTTGTATCACAGAAAAGATATGATTGACCGTTGCCTGTGCTTGTAGAAGCTCTAGGATTTCCGAACGGTAGAGATCGGCACGATGTCTACCACGCCGTATAGGCTTCGGGGGCTTTTTCAGCTGTAAGTATTTGTCTAATGTTTTTCTATCCATGCCAAACTCCCTTATGATGTCTGCTTTACGTTGTCCTTCCTTATACCGTAGTTGTACTTGCTGAATCAGCGCCCATCTTTTCTTCTCACTAGCAGTGAGAGAATGGCACTCTTGTCTAGAAGGTCTGTAGTCATCCGACTTTGCAACACAAATAGAAATAGGACGAGGAAAGCTCTTTTTTAAAAACTGCTCCACCTTTTGCGTTAAGTTGTGAAAGAGATGCCAGCGGTCTGTAATCTGTACCGCATGAGGGCATCCTTCACGAATTCCTTTCGCGTATTCCGTGGAACCATCACGAGTTACAACTTGAATAGAAGGATACTTTCGCAGCCAGTTAGACACCTCTTGTACCGTTCGATGTTCCAATAACGCAATCGGCTTTTGGGTTTGTAAGTCACAAACGATACTTCCGTATCGTTGCCCTCTTTTCATGGCCCAGTCGTCAATTCCAATGGTAGTAGGTTCTGTAATAGGAGGTATTTCTTCCTTACGAATCAAATACAGAAAACTATCTGCACTTGTAGGAATCCCATACTGCTTAGAAACTTTACTAGCAGTCTCTGCACTTAGGGTAAAGGCAAGATGCTTGAGAAAGGCGGTCAAGCGACTGGTACGTCTAGCATAAGGAGACCACCAATCTGGAGTTCGCTCCGTAAAAATACGTTGTGAACAGGCAGAATGATCACAAAAGAATTTCCTTGCACGTACATACAGAAATACTTGTAACGATAAAATAGTTACATCTTGAATCACACGCCAGTATCGGCTGTGGACACGCGAAGAAGGCATGTTACATGATGGACAAAGATTCAATTTTTGTTGAGATTGGACATACAACTTGACGCACGAACGATCAACAGAATAAAATAGCAACTTCCAATCCTTATAGAATGTTTGCAGTTCCAAAATAAACCCTCCCGTGATAATAATTTACTACTATAATGACTACGAGAGGGTTTCACCAAAATTGTGGCAGAACCATTTTATCACCGTTGGTGACGATAGTGCATACAAAAGCGTTCTTCAATATAGTTAACTATTGGATTTTTATGTTAAAATCTTAGGGAAAAACATAGAACAATCTGTTTAAATGAATTGGAGGGAGACAGAATGCCGATTGAAGTAGGGATTTGGAAGATCGATAATGAAGTTAAAAAATTGTCTTACTCACCAATAGAATCAGAAAAAAAGCTAGAAGATATATTAGAAAAAGATTTATCGATTCTTTCGGATGATTTGCTTTTAATTGGTCGGCAAATTCAGACTGATTACGGGAAATTTATTGATATGTTTGCATTAGATCAAGAGGGAAACATCTCAATTATCGAACTAAAGAAAAATCGTACCCCAAGAGAAGTTGTAGCCCAAGCTCTTGACTATGCTTCTTGGGTACAAAATTTATCTTACGAACGAATTTTAAAACTTTTTGAGGATAAACAAGGGATTCCTTTAGAGGAAGCATTTGTAGATAAATTTGGGACCGATTTGCCGGAAAAATTAAATGAGTCCCACCAAATAATTATTGTTTCGTCGCAATTAGATGCAGAAACGGAAAGAATTATCAACTATTTGTCCGATAATTTTGGTGTTCCCATTAACGCTGTGTTTTTTAGATATTTTAAAGAAGGAAACCAAGAGTTTATTACGAGAAGCTGGTTAATTGACCCGAATGTTGTGGAAGAAAAATCAAGTAATACAAGGAATGAGAGCAAAACAGAGAAATGGAACAAACAAGACTTTGTCGTTAATTTTGATGACGGACAGTATCGAAGCTGGGAAGATGCGACTAAATATGGTTTTATTTCTGCTGGAAATGGCAAATGGTACAGCAGGACTCTAAAGCAATTATTTGTAGGCGCAAGAATATTTTGTATGATCCCGAAGCATGGATATGTAGGAATCGGAAAAGTGGTAGAAGAGGCAAAGCCGATGCGGGATGTCGAGATTGAGATTAACGAGGAAAGGAAAAAACTTATTGATTTACCGCTAAACGCCCCAAATATGAAACATGATTTAGAGAACGATGAACTATGTGAACATGTTGTACGGGTCGAATGGGTGGAAACTGTTCCAAAGGAGAAAGCATATTGGACAAAGGGATTAAAAGCGAATCAAAACAGTGCATACAAATTAAGAAGCCAGTATACAATTGAAAAAGTTTTAAAATTCTTTGGATTAGAGGAAAGTTAAAAGACGATCCATTTGATTTGGAACGTCTTTGTAATTTTTTCACGATGGCAGCAACTTAGGGAATATATGATGACTTCAACATACATGAAGTTTCGAATCCAATTGATTGGTGTAAGGTGAATAACCTGGCAATGTTTTATTTAGGTTTTTTTGCGTTGAATTCCATTGGAAATGATTAAGGTATACTGTTAATTTTGTGGTAAAATAGAACTAAGAATCTCTTAGAAAAATAAAGGTATTTCTTATCATTGTGATTAGAGTAATAGAGATAAGGAATATGCAAAAACGAGGTGTCCATATGCCGCACAACTTTCATTTTCTTGAGGAAAAATGGGAAGTTCTCGCCAAGGTGGGGGAAACGGCGGAACGGAATGTGTATCAAAATCCAAACGTCGCTATTAGCGAAATGAGAAAATTTGCGGAAACGATTACAAAATATATTTTAGCGTTGGAAGACATTCGCGAAGAGCGGGGAACGGACCAGCAAGAACGTCTAAAAGCGCTCTTTTATGATCAAATCATCCCAAAAGAAATTTATGATTTGTTAAATGTCATTCGCCAAAAAGGGAACAAAGCGGTGCATGAACCAAGTTATGGAGAAGTGCATGAAGCGAAAGCATTATTGCAAATGGCGTTTAGAATCGGCGTGTGGGTTTAGAAAAAGATATTGAGCGTACCGAGTAGCTGTTGCGCGACGAGAAAAATTTGATTATTTGAAACTAAGAGACCGTCATCTGCCAATTGCTTCTGATGGTGAAGCCGAAAATCGAGCTTACAGCCGTTTAGAGCGGCAAACCAAAACTAGACAGCTGGTACAAGAATGCCCGCGACTAGAGCCTCAACCGTGCAAAAAATGCAGTAAGAGGTTACATATGGAACTACAATGCAAGAGAAAAAACTGAAACAATTACTTGATGATTGATCGGAGGAGTGGATGCATTTGAACAAATTAAACATGAAGTCGGTCGATTTAACTCAAGCGAATATTGATAAGATCGCAGAGTTATTCCCTAATGTGATTACGGAGGCTAGAGATGAGCAAGGAAAGATCAAACGAGCGGTCGATTTTGATTTGTTGAAACAGGAACTTTCTGATGTCTTGGTTGAAGGAGAAAAAGAACGGTATCAATTGACGTGGCCAGGAAAGAAACAGGCGATCCTTAATGCGAACACGCCGATTGACAAGACGTTGCGTCCGGTTAAGGAAGACAGCGTGGATTGGGATAATACGCAGAACCTGTACATTGAAGGCGATAATCTTGAAGTGTTAAAGTTGCTTCAGGAATCTTACTTGAACAAGGTTAAGTGTATTTACATTGATCCCCCTTATAATACGGGTAAGGATTTTGTTTATAAAGATGACTTCAAAGCCCCTTCCAACCAATATTTAGAGGATTCCGGTCAGATAGATGAACAAGGTAATCGTCTTTTTCAGAACACAGAGTCGAACGGCCGTTTTCATAGTGATTGGTTGACGATGATGTATTCAAGATTGAAGATTTCTAGAAGCTTGCTAAAAGATGATGGGGTTATATTCATTAGTATAGATGATAATGAGCTACATAATTTGAGAAAAATATGTGACGAGATATTTGGAAAATATTCATTTATTGGATGTTTTGTTTGGAAAAGACGAACTTCTTCAGCTTTAGCTGCAAATCTTGTTTCTACTGATCATGAATATGTACTAGCATATGGAAAAAAAAGTGGGGTAGCATTTAGAGGAAAAGAAAAAAATTATACAACTTATAAGAATCCTGATAATGATCCAAGAGGGCCTTGGACACTTGGTGATTTAACTGTAGGTATGACAAAAGATCAAAGACCAAACCAATTCTATGATTTAGTAGATCCTAAAACAGGAAGGGTTTTCAAAGCAAATCCTAATAGAGTTTGGGCCTATATTCCTGAATCAATGCAAAAAATGATAGAAGAAAATAGAATTTATTTTCCTGACGATGAAAGTAAGCGTCCTATGTTAAAAAGATTTATGAATGAATTGAAAAAAGATGTTGATCCAATTTCCACATTACTTACGGATGTTGGAATGAATTCAGAAGGCACAAAAGTAATAAAAGAGCATTTTGATATACCTATATTTAATTATGCTAAACCAATCTCTGTCTTGGAACAACTCTTTAAGCAAGTAACGGACACGTCGGATATAATACTTGACTTTTTTTCTGGTTCTGCCACTACTGCTGAAGTTGTTTTGAAACTGAACTCAAGTGATAATGCTAATCGTAAGTTTATTATGGTTCAAGTACCTGAAGAAATTGATGAGACAGCTGAAGCTCAAAATCTTGGATTAAAAAACATCTGCGAAATCGGCAAAGAACGCATCCGCCGTGCCGCGAAGAAGATTAAAGAAGAAACGGGAGCGGACATTGATTATGGCTTCCGTGTGTTCCGCGTGGATTCTTCGAACATGAAGGACGTTTACTACACACCAGACAAACTGGAGCAGGGTGAACTATTCCATCTCGAATCCAATATTAAAGAAGATCGTACCGGGGAAGATTTGCTTATCCAAGTCATGTTGGAACTCGGTCTTGAGCTTTCGTTGCCAATGGAAACGAAGCAGCTTGACGGGAGGACCGTCCACTATGTCGCTGGGAACTCTTTAATCGCATGTTTTGATGACAACGTTCCGGAATCTGTTATGAAACAAATTGCAGCGGAAAAACCGCTTCGGGTTGTATTCCGCGACAGTTCCTTTGAAGACGATGTCGCACGCATTAATGTAGAAGAATTGTTCAAGATGCTCTCTCCGGGCACAGACATCCATGTACTGTAAGGTGGTGAGCTCAAAATGAAAATCAAATTCAAACATCAGCAGTTTCAGTTGGACGCCGTAAAAAGTATCGTCGATTGCTTTGAGGGGCAACCGAATGAGTTGTCCCGTTTTCCCCTTGACCGCGGCAGAAGACAGAAGCCGGAACAGATGGTCATGGATGATCTAGCGAATGCCGAACTTGCAAATATCGGATTCAAGAACTATGCTATCCAGTTGACGGATCAAGAAATCTTGAAAAACATCCAAACCGTGCAACGGAAGAACGGTTTAAAAATATCTGAAAAACTGGAGGGCAAATATAATTTAACGGTTGAAATGGAAACCGGGACAGGCAAAACCTACACGTATATCCGTACCATGTTTGAACTGTACCAAAAGTACGGTTGGAACAAATTTATTGTCGTCGTTCCTTCTATCGCCATTCGTGAAGGGGTGCTTAAGACATTTCAGATCACAGAAGATCATTTCATGTCCGAGTACGGCACGAAGGCACGATATTTTGTGTATCATTCGAAACAATTGCACCACATTGAGAAGTTTGCCAGCGACGCCGGAATCAATGTCATGATTATCAATGCGCAAGCTTTTAATGCAAGAGGGAAAGATGCAAGACGCATTTACATGGAACTGGATGATTTTAATAGCCGCAAGCCGATTGACGTTCTGGCGAGCACAAATCCGATTCTGATCATTGACGAGCCGCAATCCGTTGAAGGCAAACGAACCAAAGAAGCGCTCAAGGCGTTTAATCCACTATTTACCTTGCGCTACTCGGCGACACACCGTGAAGATTACAACAAGGTGTACCGACTCGATGCTCTGGATGCATATAACATGAAGCTGGTGAAGAAGATCAGCGTGAAGGGAATTACGGCCAAAGGAACAACCGGCACGGGCGGTTATCTGTATCTGGAAGGCATTGATGTGAGCATGAAGCAGGCTCCGGTGGCCCGGATGGAATTCGAAGTAAAGACGAAAACGGGTCTTGCCAAGAAGACGCGTAAAATTAGGCAAAACGATGATCTGTATCAATTATCAGGAGAGCTTGAGCAGTACAAGGGCTACAAAGTGTCCGAGATTAATGGTCAAAACAACAGCGTGAGCTTCATAAACGGTGTCACCTTATACGCTGGTGATGTCCATGGAGATGTGGGGGAACAGCATTTCCGCCGCATTCAGATTCGGGAAACGATCAAGTCGCATTTTGAAAAAGAACGCGTCTTATTTCATCACGGAATTAAAGTGCTTTCGCTCTTTTTCATTGACGAAGTAGCGAAATACCGACAATATGACAAAGATGGTTCGGAACTTAATGGTATTTATGCAGAGATGTTCGAAGAAGAGTACGTGTCTTTGCTTCATGAGCAATTGTCGCAGTTTGCCGATGATCCGTACATCCAATATTTGAAACGAATACAAGTGAACGAAACGCATAAGGGCTACTTTTCGATCGACAAGAAAAGCAACCGTTATGTCGATCCGAAAGTATTGGCAAGAAAGACCGACTCCGATGATGTGGACGCGTATGATTTGATTATGCGCGATAAAGAGCGCTTGCTTAGCTTCTCGGAACCCACCCGCTTTATCTTCTCTCACTCTGCGCTTAAAGAAGGTTGGGATAATCCGAACGTGTTCCAGATTTGCACCTTGAAATATAGCGATTCCGCCATTAAAAAACGCCAGGAAGTCGGGCGGGGACTGCGGCTTTGTGTCAATCAGAACGGGGAACGTATGGATGCGAGTGTACCAGGTATCGACGTTCATGAAATCAACGTGTTGACCGTCGTTGCCAGTGAATCATACGAGCAATTTGCGAAACAGTTGCAAAGCGAAATCGCTGAAACGCTGTCTGATCGTCCACGCAAAGCTGATCGCGACTTCTTCTTAGATAAGGTGTTGAAGAATGCGCGCGGCGAGCAATTAAAATTAGAAGATAGTTTGGCGAGCAAATTGCTATTCACGTTTATTAAAAATGATTATGTCGATGATCAGTACCATTTGACGGATGTTTATTTTAAAGCGGTAGAAAACCAGTGCCTAAAACTTCCTGAGGAGTTGACAAACTTTCAGGAACCGCTAGTTGAATTGGTGAAGTCGATTTATGTAGAAGGCAAATCGAATCTGGCAGATAATGAACGGAACCGTAATATTGCTTCCGTTACGGTCAACAGCAATTTTTATAAAAAGGAGTTCCAGGAGCTCTGGAAGCAAATTAATCGCAAATCCGTGTACACCGTCAAGTTCGATTCCGAAGAACTTGTGCAGAAGTGTATAAGGGCTTTAGACCATCATTTGCAAGTGCCTGTGATCCAATATGCCATCAGGCATGGCGAGATGAATCGCATAGAGTCCCAGCAACAGCTAAAGTCGGGCGAAGCCTTCCAAGTGCAAGAAACTAAATCGGAGGTTGTGGAAGTGAAACCGGCATTTCGGGTGAAATACGATTTGGTTGGAAAGCTCGTAGATGAAACGCGGCTGACGAGAAAAACGATCGTGGCTATTTTAACAGGAATCAAAGAATCCACCTTTCTGCAATTCCGTAAAAACCCGGAGGAATTTATGTTTCGTGCTGCTAAGCTAATCAACGAGCAGAAGGCGACGACGATCATTGAATCCATCACGTATGATGTTCTCAATGATACGTTTGAAGAAGAGATATTCACCAAAAACACATTGTCAGGGAAGCTGGGAGAAAATGCGATTCCAGTGGAGAAGCACGTTTACGACTATGTCGTCACGGATTCCAAGATCGAGCGTGCTTTTGCCAAAGAGCTTGATGTCAGCGATGAAGTTCGAGTGTACGCCAAACTGCCGCGGGGATTTTTCATCCCGACACCGATGGGCAATTACAACCCGGACTGGGCGATTGTTTTCAGAGAAGGTGAAGTGAAGCATATTTACTTCATCGCGGAAACGAAAGGCTCCATGGAATCCATGGAACTTCGGGAAGTGGAAAAAGCGAAGATCGAGTGTGCCCGAAAACATTTTGCTAAGCTGAATACTGGAAAGTTGAAGTACGATGTCGTAAACAGTTATGAGAGATTGTTGGAGATTGTGAAGGGATGAATGTTTGGGGCATACTATTGTTGAATTAGTAAAATTAGTTAAATAGCCACGAACTAAAATTAAAATAGTAATTTCAAATACCGGCGAAATAGCATAAAATGAATTTATAAAGGAGGTGGTGGAAGTGGCTAGAGTCGCAGTGAACCCGGACGTGATTCGGTGGGCTTTACAACGTGCAGATGCAGCTGAGACGATTGAAAAGAAGTTTCCGAAGTTGATGAGTTGGATGAAAAATGAAACACAACCGACATTAAGACAACTGGAGCAGCTTGCTAAAGCCACTTCCACTCCACTCGGTTTTTTCTTTTTATCTAAACCACCGCAAATCGAGTTGCCGATTCCGCATTATCGGACAATTGACGATACTCATGCTTCTAAACCAAGTCCTGACTTGTTGGAAACGGTTCAGATGATGCAGCGACGGCAAGCATGGATGCGTGATTATTTATTGGATATGGGTCAAGAGCCGCTATCCTATGTTGGATCTTGCCGATTGACGGATAAACCGAAGAACGTAGCGCAAGCGATTAGAAAGACTCTGGGAATGGAAAATGGTTGGGCAGCAGACTGTAGAAGTTGGCAGGAAGCTCTCCAAATGTTACTGACTAAAATCGAAAATATAGGTATCTTGGTTGTTAGAAATGGAATAGTAGGGAATAACACTCACAGGAAGCTGGATGTGAATGAATTCAGGGGTTTTGTACTTGTGGACGAATATGCCCCGCTAATATTCATTAACGGAGCGGATGGCAAGGCTGCTCAGATGTTTACTATTGCACATGAATTAGCTCACATCTGGTTCGGAGCAAGTGCAGCCTTTGATCTCTCTAACTTGCAGCCTTCTGATCAAGAAATTGAGCAAGTTTGCAATCAAACAGCAGCAGAATTTCTCGTGCCAGAAGATGAGTTGAAAGTGGTATGGAGAAGTATCCTCAACGCCCCTGATCGTTTCAACCTTCTGGCAAGACATTTCAAGGTAAGTAGCATTGTGACAGCCAGAAGAGCATTAGACTTGATGTTAATAACTAAAGAAGAGTTTTTTGATTTTTATCGTGCATGGATGGAAATTGAGCGTAAACAAGCTCAAGATGGTGAAGGTAGGGGTAACTTCTATTCCAACCAACACTTCCGAATTGGCCGGCGTTTTGCGGAAGCTGTGTTTACAAGTGCAAAGGAAGGGCGTGTGTCATATAACGAAGCATACAGACTGACAGGTCTTAAAGGAGATACGTTTGTAAAGTATGCGAAACACCTTGGAATTGAGGTGTATTCATGACCGAATCATTACGATTTGTTTTAGATACTAATGTTCTAGTCGAAGCACATAGGAGATACTATGCCTTTGATATCGCCCCTTGCTTTTGGCGTGTCTTGGTAGAGTTAGCCAGTAAGGGTCATATCATAAGTATCGACAGAGTTAAAGATGAACTGATGAAATCAGGTCAAGAAGATGCCTTAAATAAGTGGGCTCTTTCGGAATTCGATCACTGGTTTGCCTCGACTGATAAGGAAGAAGTATTCGAAGCCTATCGCGAGGTAATTAACTGGGCTATGGGGGCGAATCAATATTATGCCTATGCCAAAACGGAGTTTGCGGATGTTGCGGACAGCTGGGTAGTTGCTTTTGCTAAAGCGTATAATTATGTTGTAGTCACTCAAGAACAGTATAACAGGGATGCTAAGAGAAGAATTTTGATCCCTAATGCCTGTAGAGCTATGGGGGTTAAATATATGAACACATTTGAAATGCTCCGTAAGCTAAATGCTAGCCTTGGAGAGTAATGAAATATATATATACAAGTAATTTAAGGGAGGGCGAATTTTGCCCTCTCCTTTGCTGTTTAGTTGACCAAGTTAACCGATACGTCGAACTGTATCATAAATAACGGCAAGTTTACTCTTGTGGGTTTGGTATTGTCACGAAGACGGAAAAATCACTGTAACCAAGCTTCTGTTAGTTTTTCGGATGCAAAAGCTGACGTCGATTACTTTGTGAAAAACGGAATTATGGACAAGCGGGTGCTCCAGGAAGAACCGTTTAAAACTGTCGGCAGCATTGTCGAACTGTTTAAAGAAGACATGGACACCGCGCGCATCAATATCATCGATGAGATTAACCGCAATTCAGAAGATATTGTGGGGGTGTAATAAAAACGTTCTTTGTAGTATCTAGTTAGCTGTTCGGCTTATTGCCAATATTTCAATAGATTTTGTTTTTCTTCGGTGTTAAGGCATCTTAAGGACGAAAGTAAAAGATGCCCTATCTCTTTACATAATGAAAAATTTGCTTAATAATGAAAGAAGACTATAGCAAACTTACTCCACCGCCACTAGTTTAAAAGAGAGTAGTGACGAGAATATCGTCGTCTTGATTTTTGAATGTTATCTAAGAGAAAGAGGGTGCCCTCCTCCAAATCGAATCCACAACATTGTATTGCCCCTCATAAGAACTTCTCGATCCATCCACCTGTAATCCATATATACTTATATAACCTAAGATATCCATATAAAGGTGTTTTTTGTATATGGAAAAATGTGAATTAAAAACATCTTTCTTTACCAATTGAAAATGACTCTAATTGATTAGATGCGATAGAAAAATAAGTTTTTATCAAAAGGCCTATGGCAAGAAGTATAGCCATTTTAGCGTACTTGAGGTGATAAAAATGATAGAGAAAGAACCATTTATAAGTATTAAACTACAAACACGAACCCCACTTTGGACGGGAAATGCTGACAGAAATACTGGAGACATTAAAACAAGCAACATATGGGGGAATATCCGATGGTGGTATGAAAATATAAGCCGCATGTATGCCAAAAAAGTATGCGATCCCACAGTGAAAGAAAAATGCCAATTAAACCATAAGAATTTTTGGATTGACCTAATAGCTGGAAAAACAGCGGATGAAGCCTTAGATAATCAAGAGATCTGTCCTGCGTGTAAGCTATTTGGCTGCGCGGGTTGGAGTGGGAAACTCAAATTAGTTGTTGAGGAAAAAGGAGGAAGAAAAATCCAAGACATTAGAGTACCAAGTAGAACAAAGAAAAACAAAGAAGAAAAGCCACTTATGAGGAGCCTATCAGGGAAAATGTTTGCAGGAGAAGATCGACTGGTGCTCCATTTTTACAAAAGAAAGGAAATATCGCTTCAAGAAAAGGATATGTTGCGACTGACCATCAGAATGATATCAGATTATGCGGCGATAGGTGGAAGAACTTCACAAGGAAACGGAGTAGTACAAGTGATGACGGAAGATGATGGGAATTTAGCTTTTGAGAATCCGCAATATTTAAAAGAAAATTTAAGTAACTCAACAAAGAGCTTTTTCTTTATAAAATTTAATCTCATTTTTAATGAAAGCATAGCTACGATCATCAAACAAGAAGGGTTTTGGGGGTTGAAGAATAGCGGGAAAATAGCAAAATTAGCATGGGAAAATAATTGGAGAAAGTATGGGTTTATCCCGATTGGATTTCATATCAGAGATACCACTAGGAGAATGGAAAGGGATAAAAACTTAAGGCATAAGTTATTTGGAGAAAGAGGTGAGGGATCCAAAATATTGGTTTCCCATGGTTATAAAGTAAATGAAAAAACCGTGCAAGTTCGGATTTGGGGATATGGCGACAATGAATTGTTTGTACGAATAGAGGAAGTGATTAAAAAATATCTAAATCTAAATAAAAACTTATTTTCCGAAACCTACAACAGATACAATGAGGTTAAAATAGCAAATTATACAAAATTAACGGATAATGACATAATCAATCAATATATTGCTGGTCGTAGTTGAATAATTTTTTGTGCGAAAACGACAGGTATTTTCAGTCGAAGCGTTTTGTCAAGAAAAAAACTCAAAACAAAAAAGTCGAATACTTTAATGATAAGTTTATAGCAAGACAAGAAGATCAGGATTACACCAGAGAGGTTAGTGGCATATTTCATGATCAAAAAGAATTTGCGAATGATATGAGCGATTGAATACGTCGAGGATGTGTAAATGAAAAACTCCGTGCCAGATATCTTTTGAAAATGCTGATATCAAGTTTGGCCAATCTATTTTCGCGTCAATTTTGGAATAGATAAATGAAAGCCGAAAGGAGAATGGCAATGCCGGAGGAGAGGGGCCATACGTTGGGCATAAGCCGTTACATGCACACTGCGGATGGACGGAAACTGCATTACATGGAACAGGGAACAGGCTCGCTTACAGTTGTCTTTGAAGCAGGGATGGGCATGTCGCGCTCGGCGTGGGGACTTGTTCAACCACTTGTGGCTCATTTTGCGCGTGTGGTCGTTTATGATCGAGCGGGGTCGGGCAGGAGTGATCCCGACCCGGCTCCGCGAACACTCGTCAGAATGGCTGAGGATTTGCTTGCGCTGCTCCACCATTTTGAAGGGGAGAAGTTCATTTTGGTCGGTCACAGTTGGGGTGGACCGATCGTGCGTCTGGCAGCTGCGCTTGCGCCTGCACAAGTGCATGGACTGGTGTTGGTCGATCCTACAGATGAGCACTGTGAGCTCTATTTTCGGCGCCTCTCCCGCATTCATTTTAGTTTGATGAACCTATTGATTCCAATGTTGGCTCGTATTGGAATGTATCGACGGATGGGGAGTGGAGCCGGTCGTGTATTACCAGAGGATGTCTATCAAGATCATTGCCGTGAGGACTTCACCATCCAGGCGGCTAGCACCATGGCGGCTGAAGGAAAAATTTTTCTTGAAGAATTAAAAACCTTGCGCGATCGACCGCTGCAACTGGTAGGGATCGAGGCGACTATTATTTCGGGAACGCATGTGACCCGCATGGAACGCGGCATTCGTCCTTTGTTGATTGCGGCGCATCAAAAGTCGGCGGCGATCAATGGATGGCGCTGGGTTGCGGCTGAGAGTTCTGGTCATATGGTGATCTATCAGCAACCGCAACTGATTGCGGACGAAATCAGGCGCATGATGGTGTCCGGTGAATAGACTCCTCTTAAGTCATGATTCAACGTGTTTGTCCACATGGCTTAATGACGAGTTTATTTTCAATCTCAAATAACGATAGGCCATAGAAAAGCCGTTAATCTACAAAGAATAGAGAGGAAGGGAAAAGTTGAGTAAATGTAATCAAGAGATAATTCGTGAGATTATTTTAGATGATGACTTATGTGAAAAAAACAGGTATTTCAAGTCCAAGAATTTTGTTAAGAAAAAAAATGAGGATAAAAAGCTCGATTTAAGGAGACAAGAAGATCTCGATCTGAATGACATCAGTGAAGTTTCTGGCATATTTCATAATCAAGAAAAATTCAAGGATTATATAAGCGATTTAATACCTGGTTCTTTCGGAATGACTTGCAAGTTTACGCTTCAGTCCCTATATTTTTCAAAGGATGATGATGAACTATATGCGGTTTCCAATCCGGTATTAAAAGAAAAGACAACTAAAATTCCGATGATAAAAGGGAGCGCTTGGAAAGGACTCCTTTCCCACGCGGCATTAGAAATTTTCAACGAAAAGTTAAATAAAGACATCGAAAATGTTCATGATATCTTTGCATTTTATATAAGCTACATCAGAATATTCGGAACAGGCTCCGAGCATTTTAGGAAAATGGAAGATGAAATAAAAAATATATTACATAGGACAACCGATGAAAAAAAACTGATAGAAGCGGCTATCAAATACTTTGTTTTGGATTTAGGGGTCAATATCAAAATTGTGAAAAATGGAAAAAGTATTCTAGAGCAATTGCTTCAACAAATTAAAAACCGCTTCAGCATGGATCAAAAGTTAACGGTTCAAAAAGGAAGAGCGATTTTTTATCCGACGTATTTCAATCAAATTGATTATGAAGTAATAAATCCCCATGATCGCGAAAAAAGAGCAGGCAAAAACCCGATTTTTTTTGAGGTCGTTCCAAGGGGCACAGAAGGAATCTTCCAATGCGTATATATCCCCTTTAACGGCATCTTGACCAGTCGAACGGACTTGGAAACAGAAGTCAAACAAGATAAAAAACTGTTGCAAGAGTCTCTGGAATACGGCTTGAAAAATATGGGCATTGGCGCCAAAACCAAATTAGGCTGGGGATTGGCAGAAATAACACCAGTCAATATTTATGATAGCAAGTTTGGAGGGAAAAAATGAGCGGGCTAGATTTAGATAATTTTAAAAAAAATCGAGAAGCGATTTTAAAAGCGGAAATCGGCGCTTTGTTGTTTAACTTGGGGAAAACGCATATAGGCTTTTGGGAGAAAGAAAGGGGGAAGAAAAAAAACGAAGATGATAGGATAGTGTACTTCGAAGGTTTGGATTTTGATTCTGCTCGCTACAGATACGCTAAGTTTAATAAGTATCGCGATTATTTAAAAAGTAACAACGGTCAGAGCCCCTTTGATATTGAGGCATCAGACAAAAAGCTTGAAAATTTTTTTAATACAGATGTAACGCTAACGTTTAAATATGACAAAGGTAAAGAACAGAAAATAACACTTGACTTGAAAAATATTATTAATGGAGATACAGCAATAAAAGATGGAGGAAAGTACTATAACAATTTTGTAGATAAGATTTTGATGCAAGGATGCGAGAATGTCAATTCTGGTATCGATAAAGGGACGCCAAGAAAGCAACTGCAAAATTTAAACATCGTGAATGCGTTCGGCAGCATCATGGATGAGATTACAAATAGAAAAAAAGGATTAGTAGATAAAAGTAGATTTGACACAAGAAGATTGAATTTTTTTAAAAAATTATCGGAGGATAAAAATTTATCAGATAATAAATTTTCATTCGACATGGATTGGTTAGATATTAGAAATTATATTATAGAGGAAATAAAGGCTTGGTACAGCACCCTTCTGAGCGATTCGCGATTTCCTATTAACGATATTACCTTATGGGATCAAGCGTATATGACCGCTTCTCTTTTTAAAGCGGCATTGGCGGCGATGGCTTTGGAAGGAGAAAAATATAATCGTTATTATAAGGACAATCCGAGATCAATTAAATGGTCTATTTTAGGAATCCAATATGATAAATTAGGTTTGGCGGAAAAAGCCATGAATCCGGTTTTTATTAAATGGTATAGAGAAAAAGTAAAAGATGTAGACGAAAAGATTAAAGATGTGCTAGAAGCAGAATATGCCTTGGGAAATGAAATTTACAGAGATGAAACAGGCATCTATTTCCTTGTTCCCGAAAACGCATGGTGTGAACAAAGCGCTAAAGATAATGAGAAAAAATATGGAACGAAAAGACTGTCTGGTTTGCACCCAGATCTGAAAGAGATTGAGGATAAGATATTGGATTGCTTTATGGAGTTTGAAGGCGAAGTTTTTCCGGCCATTTTCTTGACTGCTCCTTCCCGGGGGACGATGAACATTGCCTATCTCTTGGAAACCGCCAAGGACAATTTTATTCGGTCACAATATCCGGAAGATCGATTTAAAAAATATATTGGGACAGTTGTCCAGCATAATAGTTTTAAATTAATCTGCGATGTTTGTGGATTCAGGCTGGCGGATAAAGAGAAAAAGCAATTAAAACTGTGTTCGGTTTGTTTTAACAGACATGACGCTGTTCTACAGAAAAAACAAACTTCTAATTCTAAGGATGACGAACAGACCGGCTGTGATTCAAGAAAGGAAACGGTTTGGACCGGTGAACTCCAAGATAAAAACGGGAAAATCGCTTTGATTACATTAAAATTCGAACTCGCCCAATGGCTGAACGGTGATATGCTGAATACGATGTTAATCAATGAGAATGCGAAAGACTTAGTTAATGAAATCAAAAAAGTTATTAATGGAGAGTCTATCAATATGAATGACTCTTATCTTCCAAAAATTGTACACCGTTCTAGCAAGAAAGATCTCGAATCCCTGTTACTCCAACGGACCATTGGCGACCGCTGGGAAGATTTTCTGAGCGACCGGTTGAAAGATGTGATTGATTTTAAGAATCAAAAAATCGTTTGGCAAAAATTAAAAAATAATGAAGAAGCGCAAACTTTTTTGGCGAAAATTCTGCTTCAATTTATTATCCGGAAAAATCCGTCGCCGGCGAGATTCAGAAGAATATGGGAATCCACGCTAACTTTCTTCGAAAACATTGAAAAAGAAATGAAAACAGATGGCGCGGCGGAATCGTTTTTTAATGTTCCGTCATGGCGGTGCCAACGAATAAAATTTAAAAAAATTATTAAAGAAGCACAATATAAGAATAAAGAGTTTGAATACCGGGGATTGAATTTTCTTTCAGATAACGATGGGAATTTGGAATTAATATCGTCTATCGAGCAAGCGATTCCTTTACTTAAAAAAGAGGAGTATTATTTATCTGATGAAGAATATGAACGAGACAAAGAAAATGGTCAAAAAAAGACAGGGAAAAGGATTGACTTTCTAAACGAAGAAGAGAAGGGAAAGTGGATAAAAGAGGAAAAGATTCGATTGGTTGTTGTCGATGATACCAAAAACGGTAGGGGCGAAGAGGATTTTTTTGACATCAATTTAGAAAGTGAGAAAGTTGAGTATATTCCCTACCATCCAATGATATCGATCATTGACCCTACACCCATCTCCTGGCAATTTATTATTCCTGCTCAATATGTTGAAGGGATTGTCAATTATGTGAAAAAGAAATACGATGAGCATTTTCAATACGTGAAAGGGAAACTGCCGCTCCATATTGGTGTGGTCGTCCAAGATTATAAAAGCCCACTCTATATAGGGATTAAAGCATTAAGAAATATCAGAAGAGATATCGACCATTTGAATGAAATAAAAGAATGCAAGACTGGGAAGGAATTGAAAGAAATTTTCGAAATACATGAAGAAGTACATGAAAAACAAGATATGGATTTTGAGAAGAAAAAACATTACAGTCTGTTTGAACAATGTGAGGGAGAAGCAGGAGTCGATGGCTGCCAGTTTTATTTGCCAGATGGACAAAAGGGAAAACAGCTTTTTTTGAAAGATGTCACCCAACTGGACGAGCAGAAGAAATATGTCGTATATCCGAATACGTTCGATTTTCAATTTATGGATGCGAATATTCGAAGAAACGACATCATCTATAGTAGCGAGAAGCGTACCAAACGGTTGGACAAATGGCTGAAAAATCGACCGTATACATTGGAGGAGTGGGAATGTTTTATTAAATTTAAAGACTATTTCAAAAATGATAGCACCAAAACAACTAAACTACAAAACGCTGTAAGCTTAATTTATGCCAAGTTGCAGGATTGGGACAATGAGAAAGAACAAATCAAGATTTTCATGCTCTCGGCTTTTATCAACATATTTGGTTTAGACAATGCAAGCGGGAAGAATGAGTTCGCCGCTCTTTTTGGACTGGAAAGTTGGAGTCGTTTAGAAACAAAAGACGAAGAAGAATTCCATTCTATATTGTTGATGTTTTTGGATATGTTTGACTTCTGGCATAACTGCTTCAAGGAAATTTAAAAGGGAGATGAAATCATGAATATACCACTTTATAGCATTACGCAAGATCCGGTTTATATTGGAACCGGGGGCTTTACCATTGGCCGTGTCGATAACACCATTGTCCGTGACCCGATCACGCGAATTCCGAAAATACCGGGAACGAGTGTAGCAGGAACCTGGAGATATTATACAGCCTTGAATTTGTATTCGTATTTCCGAGATGAATTTAAACAGGACAGGCAAAAAAGAAACGAAAAAACTAAAGATGAGCTGTATCTGGAGAATGCGCCAGGTTGGGTCAAAGAATATGAAGGAAATCAATTTGCCGCGATAAAATGTGCCGGACAGGATGACCAGCCAAATCAAAGTTATGAGGATGTTGAAAGGGATAGTACGGGTCATTGCGGACGTTGCATTGTTTGTAAGACTTTCGGTTTCTCTAAGAAAAATAAATCGGAAAGAGGAAAAGTCTATTTTTCAGATTTACATATTTTGTTCTTTCCCGTATACACGATTTTCGGAACGAGATGGATTACGTCGAAGAATCTTTTGGAAATGGCGGGAGTTTCCATAAACGAAAACACGGATGAACGATGTGTAATAACGTTTGAACAAAGGGAAAATATCAATCTTGGTTGGTTAAACTTTCAAGCCAAAGAAATAAATAAAGAAACAAAAAATAAGTTGGAGGATTTTTTGTCGGAAAACAAATTCGGCATCAATGGTTTGACAGAAAAAATTGTCATTGTATCCGACCATATTATATCGCAAATCATAAATTCAAATTTGGAAACAAGAACCTCTGTGTCGATTGATCCACTGACAGGAGCTGCGAAAAAGGGGGCGTTATTTACAAGTGAAGCGATTCCAAGAGGAACGGTTTTTATCGGCAGTGTGCGAATCGACAAGCGCCCGTTATCCGAACAGCCGTCTGAAGAAATGGTGGCTCAAGCATTGAAGGATAGTAAAAAATATTTTGAGACATTGGGGATTGGTGGGATGGTGACGAGAGGATTTGGACGGATGAAATTATTCGATTTTAATGATCAGAATGATGGTGGTGAGTCTAATGGAAAATCTTGATGCCCGTATACATCAATATAGTTATGAAATGGTAAAAGATGGACATTCAGAGGTTTTGAATTTAATAGATAAGGCTCTTGGAGTTTTGGCGAATGATGGTGTCTACGCTTATTATGTCTATTGTAAATCTAAAAATAAAAAATCAAAAGACAAAAATGAAAACAATCTTGTAGAGCGTATTTTTATCAAGGGAATTGTAGATGAATTTGGCGAAACATTTGGTTTTGATCGTAATTCAAAAAACGGGGAAAATCGCTACGAACATTTTTTTTCTAACCTGTCGAAAGATATCCACTCACTGCTCTTTTTCAAAGAAATTGTGGAAAGAATATTGATTTATGCAAGATATCATGCGAAAGCTATTGGTGAACATGATGGAGAGTAAAAAAGAAACATTACAGTGGTATCGGATTGTTCTTAAACCGTTAAGTCCCCTCCATATTGGAAAGAAAAATTACGGTGTTCTGTCAGAAACCCGAATTTTTATTCCTGGCTGGACGATCTGGGGAGCGTTTGTGAATGGTTACGGAAAACTAAATGGTGGAACGGAAGACGCGTTTAATAATGGAAAGCGGCTATTTGAAAAGATCACCTGTTTTTTTCCGTGCACCAGTGTCAACGATGTCTGGTTTCCGAATTTCCAAAAAGGAAGCTTGTGCTTGGGTGATTTTTCCGAGCAAATGTTTCGAGCAAAGTATACGGATGTATATGTATCCACAGCCATAAATCCTGCCCACCTTTCAGCGCAAGATACGTCTCTACATGAACTGGAAGTAATCTTACCAAAAGCAAAAACGGATGAAAGAGAGCCAATTTTTTGGCAAGGTTTGATCGGGATCAAGCTTGAAGATGAAAAAGGGTTTAATGACATGATTGATAAAGTCGAAGAATGGTATGTCGGTGGCGAGATTTCTTATGGGTTTGGGAAGATGAAGGTAGAAAATGTAGAGAAGGTAACCAATTTTGAAGAAGACTGGGGTTTTAGAAAGGATGGAACCATTGATGTTGGTAACAATATGAGCCAAAAACTAAGAAATTACATATGCTTTTCAGACGCCATCACATTAATAAATGGAAAGATGGAATTGATTGTACAATATGATTTTACTCAATCCTTCCCGACAATTGCGTCGCAACATTATGGTTTTGTCCCGGGAAGCAAGATATCCGTCAGTAATGAGGATGAGAAGCAACGGTCCTTTGTACTAAAGAAAGGTTTGTTTGTTCTCGAAGACCAATAGAATAGAAATTTGAGAGAACAAAAGGATGATAGCCACTTTTTAAGATAGCGTAGCAGCTATCTTTTTTTATATTGTAGGCAATGGTGATAAAATGGTTCTTTCCGCAATTTTGGTGAAGAAATCAAGGATAGATTCCTGTGGTTAACTAATATTTTTTTAGAAAAGTATTAAGTGAATGGGTAAAGGACTTTTTTCTAAGTAAATCGAACTTGGCTCGCGTTTTTTTACTAAATAAAAATTCCCCCAATCCAATCCTCATTATGGCAATCGATTGCCCGCTGCGTGATAGATTTCATACCATTCCGCTCTTGTTAACTCTACTTTTTTGCTCGCTTGGCAAATCTCTTTTAAACGTTCCACATTAGTCGTTTCGACGATTGTCTGCATTTTGGCAGGATGTCGCAAAATCCAAGCAACGGCAATGGCGGATTTGCTTACGCCTTTTTCTTCAGCGATGCGTGCTAGTACACGGTTTAATTCCGGGAATTGGTTGTTATCGATAAAAACTCCTTCAAAGAAGCCGTATTGAAATGGCGACCAAGCTTGAATTGTGATATTTTTTAACCGGCAATATTCGAGGATGCTGCCGTCGCGATCGATGGCCCCTTCAAATAATGTATTGGCTTGAATGCCGCTGTTTACCATGCCGGAATGCATAATGCTGAATTGCAGCTGTTTTACAAGAAGCGGCTGTTTCACGCATGATTTCAATAGCTCTATTTGCAGGCTGTTGGAGTTGCTGACGCCAAAATGACGAACTTTGCCCGCTCGCTTGCAAAACATCAAACGCCTCGGCCACTTCTTTCGGTTCCATTAATGTGTCCGGTCTATGCAGAATCAATAAATCTAAATAATCCGTCCGCAACCGCCGCAACATTCCATCGACCGATGTGAGAATATACTCTTTCGAAAGGTCGTAATAGCCATCTCGAATCGAGCATTTGCTTTGAATTTGTATATTGTCACGAAGTCCAAGTCTTGAAGCTAACACTTGGCCAAAAAGCTCTTCGCAGTATCCTTTCCCATAAATATCCGCATGGTCAAAAAGGGTAATTCCTTCTTCCAACGCATGACCGATGTAGCTGGGTAGCTCCTGCACATTCATGTTGCCAATTCTCATGCAGCCTAATACAATCTCATCCCGATTTTCCCGGATCAATCTGTTTCATCATCGCATCCTCCTCTGTTTGAATATGTATGGACTTTGATATAATCACTTTAATCTTTAAAGTATACTTTAAGACAATACTTTTTGTAGGGGATTTTTATGCATTACACAATCAAAGAAGTTTCCGAGATAACAGGATTGCCATCATCGACACTACGATACTATGAAACTGAACAATTATTGCCGAAAATACAAAGAAATCCATCAGGAGTTCGAATGTATATGGAAGATGATCTCGAATGGATGGTCGTGATTACATGCTTAAAAGATACCGATATGTCGATTAAGGATATTAAAAAATTTGTCGCCCTTTGCGCATTGGGCGACTGTACATTAGAAGAGAGAAAGCAAATGGTTCTCGCCCATAAGAAGAATGTGGAATTAAAAATCGCAAAACTGCAGCAACATCTCGAACATATCTATTTCAAGGCCGATTACGATGAAACTGCCTGCAAAGCTGGAACCGAAGCGGAACTGAAAAAAAGAAAATATCCGAGTCCGTTTAAATTGTAATGGTGCTTGAGTATTCGATATTAGAGTAAGGACTATGCGTCAATAGAACCGCTTATCGTCTGTGAAAATAATGATAGGATGTCAGATATTTAGAAAAATTGAAGACCGTTTAGATGATTAATTACTACATCCCCAGTAAAAATGGGAGGGGGATATAGAAGTACAGATGGATGTTCCAACATAAGCAAGCCGTTTTATATCGCTTGTCCACTTATTGTCGGCAACGTTATGGGTTCACATTGGCTCCTCCCAAGGAATGATCCTTCACTCGTTTCAGTTCATACAGCAAAGGGTAACAGTCTTTTGTGTAAAAAATAGGTATATATCACGAATCATCTTATGAAAAATGGTATAAAAATTATACTATTTTTACTTATATTACCATTTATAAAGAGAATAAATGGAGGAGTGAACCAAAATGTCGAGCGTGTCGGACGAGGTGCATACAAGAAAATGGGGGATAGAGGTGCTTTCGGATGGACAAGTTGGCCGAACGAACCGGGACATTGCAACGATGAGGGAGCAGTGCGAACAATGATCCGTCTGAAGCCTGAAGAGCTGGAAACAATCGCAAAGCACATTCCTGATGCGGAAGACGCATGCGAACGGGCGCGGACGACGCTGTCGCGGGAACGTTCTTCTCTCGCCATGGACCTCCCTGGCGTCAGCACGCCTGACATGGAAGCGATGCGGGACGAACTCGTTCATTGGTTGCGACGTTATGAAGACAAATTGAACGAAGCTGAAGAACTGTTGTATCGCACCGCCGCGGCGATGCGCCAAGCGGACCAAACGATTGCCGACAACATGAAGGAATTCGGATTGGAGCTTCTTGGTTGGTATGACGTGCAGCGCGTGTTTGGCGAGTACGATCCGATTACCGGCGAGCGCCTTTCTGTAGGAGACCGCTTGCTGGCGGGCGGAATGCTGCTTGCGTCCATCTTTCCTCCCGCTAAAGGGGCCGGAATGGCGGGAAAAGCGGCAATCAAGGGCACTAAAGCGATCAAGGCGGCATCCGTCTTATCTAAAATGAAACATGTCGTGCGCGATGATAAAATAAAGGCGATCTTCGAAACGATTTACCGGCAAGTTGTCAAAGCGCCATTCGCTGAAACCGCTCGCCTGTTTAAAAAGCAATGGGAAGATTTAGTGGAAAGTGTTGCATCCGTTTCACGACAGCCGGCGTATGCCGGAGTTGGATCCATTTTCGGGAAAACGATACAAGAGGCTACAAAAGGACACTCAAACGTAATGGATTTTTCGATGAACCGGGTTACAGAAAAGACAATAGATGATACAGCTGAGAACATAGACAAAAAACAATATGTTTATAATATGGTTGAAAATTCAGGGCCGTTAGCGGAAGTCAATCCTTGTGCTGCATCCACTTTTAGAAGCGGAATATATAATGCTATAAAGCTTGAAGAGGATATAATTTTATATCGTTCTGGCAAGCAGGCGGAGGAAAAAATGCGTTAGGATAGTATTTTACGAGAAAGCCAAGCACAAAGATTGAGGGACGTATTGGACTATCTAGAATAGAAAGTCCAACATTGCACAGTTATAGTGTGAGAGATTTGTTCTTATATTTATTACTAATTTTGTTTACTATAGCATTAATCAATACTAGCCATCCAATGTGATGCACTAGAGTGCAGGGAGGGCAAAATGATGTATTTGGATAAAAGAAGTAAAGCGATTTTATCAGAGTTAATTTGGCGGGATAGCAGTATTACCGTTGAGGAGATCACTAAAAAATTCCGCATATCTCGTAGGACCGTTTACTACGACCTGGATAAAATTAATGATTGGCTGAAATCGAATGGCCTAGAAATTGTTCAATATTTTAGGGGAAAAGGCTATTATATCCCGGAAGGTGAACGGGAAAAAATTGCTAAAAAACTGGAGGTTGCTGACAAATGGGAATATGAATATTCTGCAGATGAACGCTTAGCTTGGTTAGCAATTTACTTATTAACAAGAGACAGACCTTTATTCCTTGAGGATTTATCAGAGTTAATAAGAGTAAGTAGAAATACTACGATTGATGACTTGAAGAAGCTAAAAAAAGAACTGGAGCTGTATTCTCTTCAATTACTTTCAAAGCGTGGGGAAGGATATATAGTTCAAGGGAGTGAAGGCGATAAACGAAAAGCGATTGTTTACTACCTATCAAAACTTATACCGGAGCCGCTTGATTGGCATACATTTTTATCGAATACCCGGGCACTTTTTTCCGAAGAAAGACAAAAGCAAACGATTCTTTCCCAAGAACTCATACAGATTCAAACGATATTGAATGAATGTGAACAGGAGTTAAATATACAATTTGCAGATGATACATTAAATAGCTTAGTTTTAAGGTTTTGGTTATTCGGTAAAAGAATTGTTCAAGGGAAAGAAATATCGATGGATTCAATAGAAAAAGAGATTATTAATCAAACGAAAGAATTTCAAGCAGCGAAAATAGCTAGCAAAAAGCTAGAACAGATTTATCACGTTTTATTACCTGAAGATGAAGTTTATTACTTAGCAACCCACTTGTTAAGTGCAAAAGTGCAATATTCAGCTCAAGCAAATGAAGATGATGAAACAAGAACATTAAAGCTTGTTGCTGAGAAAATGGTTACTGATTTTCAAGCATTTGCCTGTGTATCGTTCTCAAATAAAAAAGAAGTTGAAGCCAATCTTGTGTTACATTTAAAACCTGCTTTCTATCGAATTAAATATGGATTAAAAGCTGAAAATCCATTAGCAGATCAAATTAAACGAAAATATAAAGATGTGTATTTAATTACAAAAAAAGTTATTCATCATTTTGAAACGCTTGTAGGTGAATCGGTTCATGATGATGAGATTGCTCTTATAGCAATCCACTTTGGAGGTTGGTTGAAAAAAGAAGGGCTACAACCGGAAAAAAGAAAAAAAGCAATCATAGTTTGTCCAAGCGGTATTGGAACTTCAACCATTTTAAAACATCAATTAGATGGACTATTTTCAACCGTTGATTTTATAGACATTATTTCTGCAAGAGAATATGAGAACAGGTCATATTCGAATGTAGACTTTATAGTATCAACAGTCCCGATTAAGGAGGCGAAACATCCGACTTTTATTGTAAATCCGATCTTAAATGATAAGGACAAAGAAAGATTAATTAAAAAGGTCCATGCATTAACGGGGACTGAACAAAGTGCTTTTCGAGTTTCCGTTGATTCTATAATGGGCATCATTAAACAATATTCTAGTATACAAGATGAAAAATCGTTAAAACTCGCATTAAAAGAATACTTACATCAACCAATCATGACTAAAGAAAAGGGGGAAGGTCCAAATTTATTAGATATTTTAAAGAGTCAATATGTAACATTTTTGAATGAAGTAAATGATTGGGAAGATGCTATAAGGAAGGCAGCTCATCCGCTATTGCAGGATAAAGTGATTCAACCATCTTATGTTCATGCAATGATCCAATATGTTAAAAAATTGGGCCCATATAATGTTGTTGTACCAAATGTCGCGCTCCCGCATGGGAAACCGGAGGATGGTGCACTAAAACTTGGAATGAGTCTACTAATATTACAAAAACCTGTATCGTTCTCAAGTAAAGAAAACCATCAAGTCCGTTTATTATTTGTTTTGTCTTCTATTGATAACCAACTCCATTTAAGAGCTCTATCGCAATTATCAGAATTGCTTTCTTCACGAAAAACAGTAGTGGAATTAATGGAATGTAAAACGAAAGAAAGTGTGCTTCAAATCTTATCGACATCATAAAAGTTGGGAACTAAAGGAGATTGGATATGAAATTTTTAGAGAGAGACATTGTAGCACTTAATGTAGAAGTATCTACTCCGGAAGAAGCAATAAAAAAAGCCGGGCATTTATTGAGTGACAAAGGATATATCACGCAATCTTATATCGATGCGATGATTCGCTCGTTTCAAAAAAACGGCCCGTACTTTGTGATAGCCCCTAATATTGCAATTCCGCACGCTCGTCCGGAAGATGGAGTAAAAGAAGCAAGTGTTTCTTTGATTCAACTAAAGGAACCTGTTTCATTTGGAAGCACCGGAAATGATCCGGTGAAGCTAGTGTTTGCGTTAGGAGCTTCAAACAGCGATGAACATTTAAACGTTTTAAAAATGTTAATGAAGGTGTTAGGGAATGTTGAAAATACAGAAAAGTTAAAATCGGCAAAAAATTACGAAGAAATAAAATCGTTATTAAATTAATGGATCAAAAGGAGAGTTGGGTGACGATGAAAATTTTATGCGTTTGTGGTTTAGGTCAAGGAACAAGTTTAATATTGCGAATGAACGTCGAAACGGCATTAAGGGAAATGGGGATTACGGCTGATGTGGATAATACGGATGTATCTTCAGCTTCCAGTCTGAACCCGGATATCATTATTACTAGTAATGAACTAGCTCAATCATTAAAAGGAACACCCTCTAAGGTCATTATAGTGAATAACTATTTTGATATGGACGAAATTCGTTCAGCTTTAAAAGAAAATTTATAAACCTTATTTTAGGGGGGAGGATTAAGCATGGAATTTTTGTATTGGTTAGCCGATAACTTTTTCGGGACACCGGCAATTTTATTAGGAATTATCGTTTTAATCGGTTTATTGCTTCAAAAGAAAACGGCCAGTCAAGTAATCAGCGGTACATTTAAAGCAATTATTGGCTTTTTGATCATTAGTGCTGGATCAGGGATTATTGTCGGGGCACTGAACGTATTTGAACCAATGTGGAAAGAAGTGTTTAACTTAGAAGCTGAAGCATTATCAAACTTTATGGGGCAAGATGTTTTCAATGCGAAGTTTGGTAGCGCTGTAACATTAGCCATGACATTAGGATTTCTGATCAACGTACTTTTAGCTCGAATGACACCTTTTAAGTATATTTATTTAACGGGCCATATGATGTTCTGGACAACAACGATTTTTGCAGGAGTTGTTGTTCATACAGTGGGAGACAAATTGTCATTTTGGGGATTGGTCACATTTTTGTCAATTGTAATGGGGCTTTATTGGACCATCCAACCTACACTGACGCAGCCGTTCATGAGGAAAATAACAGGGAATGATAACATTGCTCTAGGACATACTTCTGCATCTGTATCACTTTTGGCAGCTATTGCAGGTAAATATTTAGGAAATAAGGAAAACGATTCAGAAAAAATAAAATTGCCTAAAGGCCTCGAGTTTTTAAGAGATTCAAACGTTATTACGGCGCTGACTATGGGAATTCTATTTCTTATTGGGGCCATTGTCGTTTCGTTAAAAACAACCCCCGGGGCCAAAGAATTAATAGGAAGTACAGGTGGACAAGACTTTATCGTATATTCAATTATTCAATCATTTACATTTGCGGGTGGTATTGCAGTTGTGTTGATGGGGGTAAGGATGTTCATTGGTGAAATTGTACCTGCTTTCAACGGTATTGCAACCAAATTAGTCCCAGGTGCAAAACCTGCATTAGACTGTCCGGTTGTGTTCCCGTTTGCTCCAAATGCTGTTATTTTAGGATTTGTTGGTGCGTTTGTCGGGGCATTATTATGGTTGGTTGTGTTAGGGAATACAGCTGCTTACATTTTTGTACCTACCATGATCGTTTTATTTTTCCATGGGGCCACAGCCGGAGTGTTTGGTAATGCGACAGGTGGTGTACGCGGTGCCTTAATCGGTGGATTTATTACGGCGACGGTAGTTGCTTGGGGACAATATTTCATGGTAAGAAACTTAATCGCAAGTACTGTTCCTGACACAGCAATGTGGGCTGCAGACTCTGACATGTTTATTTTAGGGCCGATTATTCGCTTTCTATCAGGTTTATTTTTCTAATGATTGAATAAGATGGTTGGAATATATTAGGTTAGAAGTCTTTCACGATTGGGGAAGCCTGGTCTTAATTATATATTTCCCGCACAAGTGTGGACATTTCCAATTAGGATAAAAAATGAAAAAAGAGGTGTCTAGCATGTCTTTCATCCGAACATTTTTTGGTGATATAAAACCGGAACAGCTTGGATTTACCTATTCTCATGAACATATTGTTTGTCGTCCTCCGTATTGGGTTGAAAAAGGAGAGAATGACTTATTATTAGATAATAAAGAGGCTTCCCTAAAAGATGTGTTAGATTTTAAAAAACACGGTGGACAAACAATTGTAGATGCAACTGCAGTTGATTATGGTCGAGATGTAGAGGCAGTTGCAGAAATAGGGAAAGAAGCCGGAATTTTTATTATTGGAACGGCTGGGTTTAATAAAAGCTTTTTATGGGATGCGAAAATAGAAGAAAAAGTAAGAAAAGTAATAGGACCTTTTGATACTTATGCACAATGGATTGACCATTCATCGATTAATGAGTTAACAGAATTTGTTGTAAAAGAAATTGAAGAAGGATTGGAAGGAACTTCTTATAAAGGAGGACAAGTGAAGTTTGGAACAGGCTATAATCGCATTACTCCTTTAGAAGAAAAAACAATACGCGCTGTTGCGCGAGCTCATCATGAAACGAAAGCTCCTGTTCACTCACATACAGAAGTTGGCACGATGGCATTAGAGCAAATTGAAATATTAAAGAGTGAGGGTGTTGATTTATCATACGTCAGCTTTGGTCATATGGATCGAAATCCCGATCCGTATTATCATGAGCAAATCGCAAAGACAGGAGCTTTTCTTTGCTTTGATGGAATAGCAAAAATTAAGTATGCACCAGAAAGTACGAGGATTCATTGTATTTTAGAATTAGTTCGTAAAGGATATGAGGGACAAATTTTAGTTAGTGGAGATACAGCAAGAAAGACTTATTACAAACATTATGATGACGGATTAGGTTTAGAGTATATTATCGCTAAATGGGTGCCGAGATTTATTGATGAAGCGAACAAAGCCGGTTTTGACGGTGAAAAATTAGTTTATCTTTTCTTTGTGGAAAATCCGGCAAAATGTTTTGCATTTAAAAAATGAGTTGAATGCAGGTGAACTAGATGAAATTTGAATATGAAAACTCTTTTGAAGTGAAACATAAAATTCAGGAAAGGAAAATAGCCATATTGCCAATTGGAGCTATTGAAGCTCACGGTCCACACCTGCCTCTATCGACAGATAATATTTTAGCTGAACGGTTATCAGAAAAGCTTGCTGAAAAGGTTCATGCATTTGTTCTCCCTACTTTACCTTATGGACAAGTATGGAGTTTACGAGACTTTCCTGGGAGCATAAATATTTCAAATGAATCTTTAATTTCAGTCCTCGTTGATATAGGAACAAGTTTATATAAACAAGGTTTTCGAATTTGGGCGATCGTAAATGGTCATTTAGGGAATCAATCGGCTTTAAAAGATGCTGCACGAGTTCTTTATGATCGATTTCAGGATTTTAAAGTTTTTTATTTCTTTTATCCTGGGATGAATGCAATTTTAAAAGATGTAAGAGAAACTCAATCCGTCCATTCCACTTATTTTCATGCTTGTGAAATCGAAACATCAATCATGCTTTATTTAGCTGAAGAACACACGAATATGGATAAGGCCATCTGCGACATCCCCAATATACCGGAAAGTGCTGATTTCACACCAACTACTTGGCAGAAATTTACTAATACTGCTGTTCTTGGAGATGCAACTCTTGCCACAAAAGAAAAGGGAGAGAAAATTGTTGAAACTGCCATTGAAAAAATGGCAGCAATGTTAAGGAGTGCAAAAGATGAAATTGCTTGAAATGAAAAAATTTAGGGATCAATTATTAATCAATGTATTGGCAAGTGGTGAAGAAAACGCAAAAGCAATTTATGATGCTGGAGAAGGATATATCGTTCCAGGAATTGCAGCAGCAGACTATTCTACTATAGATGAGGGTGTGGCGAAATTACGCGAATTAAAAAAAGCTGTTCCTGTAGTTAGTATTGGTCTTGGAGGTGGTGGAAACTTCCAAGAGTGGAAACGTGTTGTTCAAATGGCAGTTGAGGCAAAATCCGAGCATATTAATCAACCGTATGAAACAGCTAGCTACGCCAAAGGATATTTAGAGGCGAATAATGTCAAACCAATGATTAATGCCTTAGTAATGCCAACTGGTATAATCGGTAAAGTGAGATTGTCCACTGGAGCTACAGTTGATGTTGAATCGTGCTTAGATTTAGCAGCAGCTCTTAATATTGATTCAATCAAAGTGATGCCGGTAAAGGGGTTAACTCATTTGGAAGAACTTGTCTTTATTGCAAAAGAAGCAGTGAAAAGAGGTATTCGTGGGATTGAGCCGGCAGGTGGTATTAAAATTGAACACGTACCAATAATGTTTAAAGCCATCCAACAGACCCATATTGAATTATTTATGCCCCATATTTTTGGAGATTTATTAGTAGAACCTGGTAAAACGAATCATGAAAAAGTTAGGGATCTATTGACGTTGTTAAAAGGGGGAACATTATGATCGCTCAATATTTTCAAAAAATTGAACATTTGTTGCAAAAAATAAAAAATGAAGAGACAGATTCGATGAAAAAGGCAGCGGAAAAAGTGGCAGAAGCTATAAAACATGGAGGAATTGTTCAATTATTTGGGTGTGGACACTCCCATATTTTAACGGAAGAAGTGTTTTATCGAGCGGGCGGACTTGTACCGATTAAACCCATTTTTCATGAGCCTTTAATGCTTCATGAAGGAGCAGTTCTTTCATCGATGTTAGAACGTAAAAACAATTATGCACATACATTTATGAGCAGACAAGACATTCGATCAGGAGATGTATTTATTGTCCTTTCCACATCCGGAAGAAATGCCGTTCCAATTGACGTTGCACTCCATGCAAGAGAAAAGGGAGCCTTTGTGATTATTATAACTTCTATGGAGTACTCGAACAGTCAACCTTCAAGACATGAAAGTGGAAAGAGGTTATATGAAGTGGGAGACCTAGTGATTGATAATCATTCCGTAATCGGAGACGCTATATTAAAACATGAAAAGGTGGCTATACCGTTCTCGCCAACATCTACAGTTTCAGGAGCCGTTATTTTAAATGGCATTTTTGCTGAAGCAATTGTGATTATGGCGAAAGAAGGTTTCACTCCACCTGTTTTTCTAAGTGGAAATATAGAGGGGGCAGATGAACACAATCAGTTACTCATTAATAAATATAAAGAAAGAATTCCTCTATTGACAAAAGGATTAGGTTAAAGAATTTTCCGGCTTTTACTCCTAACTGTACAAATTGATATAAAATTTTATTAAGGTAAGGAGTCACATAATTTCCTGTAAAGTACTTAATCTATGTTTCATTAGAAAAGTTTGTATTTAGATCGGAGTATTTAGATAATATTTCATGAATTTTTTTTATTCTAAAATCGTTCCGTTAACTTTTAATAACCGGCTGATTCAAAATGGTCTTTGTAAACTTTTTGAATCAGTTTTTTGTTGAGTATTTTTATTAAGAAAACTTATCAGTCATTCAGATTCTACCTTTTTACTTCCTCCATCCATTAGGATCCTTCACGAAGCTATGTCGATAAATAATTACGGAATTTTTAATTTCTCAGTTTCTATTTGTATAAAAATGATGTGAGTCTAAAAATTGGACACGGAGAACAGAGAGATGATAATCAACTTAATGACAATCGGTTCGAGGTGTCCAATCATGAAAAAGAGAACATTTGATCAAGAATACAAGATTCAAGCCGTTGATTTATGCTTGGAGGGGGACAAGTCCATCGCCCAAGTGGCAAAAGAGTTAGGATTGGCTTACAACTGTGACCGCTAAATAAAACTGAACAGAATTCGACTGATTAAATTGAACAGTTTAGAAGCGTGCACTTTACATGGAGTGGCGTACATGATAGCCTCGTTTCATGCGGCTGATTCTTGTTGTTGCTCGCTTTTAGGAAATATCTTGTACGCAGAGGCTCCATGTCAAGTGATAGGGATTACGCTGGAATTTCCAGAAAAGTGTTCACTCTTATTTAGAGAAAACGGTTCAATTTTTCCCGTCGGTTACATGGGTATTCAAGATTTTCAAGATCTATTGGATTATGCCTTGTTTTGCTGTCGCTTGACCGGGTAGAGAAACTAGAGACGGTTACGCTTGAAGAATTGCAGCCGATCAAAGAGAAAATGCGAAAAATAAAAAAAGCCGGGTATCAAGAAGAAATCTTGCAGAAGCTTTATGAAGGAATTGGTTACCATATGTAGGAGAAGGTGAGGACAAGCCTTCATTTAGGAGATGGGGAAGTCGCTAGCAAGCATGTCGTTTGTTTTCTAGAGAGAGGGGGAGAAAAGAATGAAGGTATATAATGATCCACTTGATATTTCCGTTCATCAGTGGCTTCAATTGTTGAAAGACCCGGAAGTTTTTCGCACAGAAGATATAGTGCTCATCTTGACGGTTTATAAACAGAAGGATTCAAAAGCGACAGGCAGACAAGTAGCAAAACTTTTAAACAGAGTAGACCATCGGGGATTTAATTCTCAATTGGGTCGTCTTGGAAGGAGGATACGCAAACGATTGCCAGGGATAACGTTTCCGCAAAGAGAAGATGGTACGATTCGATGGTGGCATATTCCCTTTTTAGGAGAAGAATATCGGAATCAATGCTTTTGGCAAGTGAGACCTGAATTAAAAGAAGCGGTCCGTCTTTATGAGTTTGAGGAAGAAACGGAGCAGAAGGAAATGTTTTTGATGCCAGAAGAACAGGAATTGGACCATATGGAATTATATGAAGGCAGTAAAAAATTAGTAGCCGTCAATCGCTATGAACGGAATGCGAAAGCAAGGCAGTTGTGTTTATCAAAATATGGATACCGATGTTCGGTTTGTGACTTTGATTTTGAGGAGTTCTATGGAAGGATCGGTAAACACTTTATCGAAGTTCATCATCTCAAACCACTAAGTGAAATCAATGAAGAGTACAAAGTTAATCCTTTTGAAGATTTACGGCCGGTATGTCCGAATTGCCACGCCATGTTGCATAAAGCGAATGTTTCGATTGAAGAATTAAGACGCATGATTTCGACTCGTTCGTTAAGATAAATATGGTCTTTCTCTAAGTTGAAATATGATGATGTAAAACAATAGTTTCCCCCAACTAAAAAGACACGATGTATCTAGATACAATTAAAAACAGGATGTTGATGCATTCATACTATTTATTTTTTGTATTAAAAATGGACAAGCGTGAATATATGAAATTTAGGGAAGACAAAAGCTGGAGGGGATAGAAATGGATTTTGCTTTCTTCATTATTACTTATGTTTTATCTGTTTTCCATTTTGCATATGGATATAAAGAAGCTATAAAAATAAGTGCAGAAACCGGAAAAGTCAACGGTTGGTCTGTTATTTTTTCGTTTCCACTCGGATTGATATTTGCATTTTTTACAAACTTTTTTTATCACAAAATATATTGATCAATTCAACCAACAGATTGTTTCAGCGCCTGTCACCATTCGAATGGTGCTGTTTAAGGATAAAAGATCTTAAAACAGATAAAATGATTTCAGAATATGAATATCCAATACTTGTACCTCGAAAAAATGTTTCAATAAGGATTTTAGATCCTATTATGGATATATATTTAACACTCTGCTTGTATTTAATCGTATCTACTAAATACAGTTGTTAGACAAATGCGAAATTTCCTGTTTGGTAGCCGTGGAGAACACCTTTACCTTGCAGGAAATTTCGCTTTTTCTTTTTATCGAGAAGGTCAGCAGGAAAGAGGGAGATGAAGATTGAACAAGCTACTTTTCTCGCTTCTGCTGCTCTTTAAAGGCTTTAAAAACATCTCTTGTTTGCTTCATATATTTATAAATGCTGTAAGGCTTTTTTATGATTCGGACCGGAAGGGAAAGCAAAAATTTACTGAGGTCGCTTCGATATTCCTCTGTGATCTCTGCCGGTTTATGAACAATTTTTTCATATACCTCATGATAAAATTCATGTAATAAATCAATCTTTATTTCAACAGAGTGATGGCAGTGAACACATTCAATCTTTGAGATTTTATCGTTAATGTAAGTAATGACGTGGTCTTGCTCCTCGTTGCAATGAATGCAAAACAACACCGCTTCTATTTCTTTAATTTCCACGTTCTTCACCTCTTTTTATGAAGGATCAAATCCTTCTCTATATTAAGTATATTATTCAAGTCTGGCTTCTTTTCCTTCTGTAAAATGTTTCCGACACTCACAATTGATAAAAACTCCTTGAGGATTGAAATCATTATAACCAAATTTCAATAGGCATTTCAAAGTATAAAAAGTTTAAAAAATCATTTTAAGAATTTATTGACTTTTTGAACAATTGGGATATAATGATGATAACAATCTATTAACAAATGTTATATACCGTAACAAATGTTACGAGTGCGTGCACATACGTTAAAAAACGCTTTGAAGGAGCTGGAAACATGTCCATTTATCAAGAATTGCTTGCGCGGGAACGTGACGGTCAGCCGATTAAAGTAGGAGTGGTTGGCGCAGGTCAAATGGGATTTGGGCTGATTTCGCAAATCTCGCGCATACCTGGCATGGAGATCAGAGGAATTTGCGATGTCAATATGGAGGCGGCAGAAAGAGCCAGCAGCTATTATCAATCGAAAGTAACGAACAAACATCCTGTTCTTGTCAGCAGTGATTACCGCAAAGTCATTCAATCGGATGAAGTGGAAGTGATTGTCGATGCGACAGGGATTCCTGAAGTCGGCGCAAATATTTCGCTGGAAGCATTGAGATCGAGAAAACATTTAGTACTGCTTAACGTCGAAGTAGATATTACAATTGGTTCTATCATGCACAATTGGTTTACGTCAGCTGGGTTAGTTTATACAGGATCGGCGGGAGATGAGCCGGCAGCCACGCTGGAACTGTATGAGTTTGCAAAGACGATGGGCTTTGAAGTACTGGTTGCTGGAAAAGGGAAAAACAACCCGTTTATTCCAAACGCCAATCCGGATACGTGCAAGGAAGAAGCTCTTCAAAAACGGATGAGCGCCCATATGCTTGCGGCGTTCCAGGACGGCACAAAAACAATGGCGGAAATGAATTTGTTAAGCAACGCCACAGGCCTCATTCCAGATAAAATTGGGATGCATGGCGTGGAGGCCCATTTGGAAACGGTTGCCGACAAGCTGAATTTACAAGAAAACGGCGGTGTTTTAAACCAATTCGGAGTCGTTGAATATGTAAAAGGGTTGGCACCGGGCGTATTTGTCATCGTGAAAAGCGAATTAGAACCTGTGGATGCCGAATTAAGGTATTTGAAAGTTGGCAAAGGTCCCCATTACGTTCTTTACCGGCCTTATCATCTCGCAAGTTTAGAAACTCCGATCACCATTGCCAAAGCCGTATTGCATCACGATACGTCGATTCATCCATTAGGCGCGCCCGTTTCAGAAACAGTCGCTGTCGCCAAGCGCGATATCCAGGCAGGGGAAGCCATTGATGGCATTGGCGGCTACTCGGTAAGAGGCGTGCTTGAAACTCATCAAGAGATGAAGAAATATTCGCACATCCCCATCGGTTTAATCAGCGGAAAAATTATCGCCAAACGCCCTATTAGACAAGGCCAATTTTTAACATTGGATGATGTCGAGTTAGATCCATCCACCACTGTTTGGAAATTAAGAGCTCTACAAGATCGTTTGTTTTCAAACTAAAAATGCATGTGTCAAGCGCAAAGGAGGTGATTCTTTTTGAAGCTTGCCATCATTTTGTCGATGATTTTGCTGATTCAATATGTGGCAACGATCATACAAGTCAGACATTATCAAAAATATGTCGGCAAAATTGTAAGCCATTACAAAGGCAAAGAAGGCTATTTTTTGTACTCTGGTATGAACAGACGAAAATTAAGTCCCGGCGCTGTGGCTATGATTGTGGTGAACAACGATTATGTGATAGAAGATTGCTATATTCTCAAAGGGGTTTCCGTTTTTTCGAAGTTTAAAAAATATGAAAAATACATTGGGCATCACGTAGCGAAAATTTTGGATGATCATCATGAATGTGTAGAAAGGGCTGGAGGAAGGAAGAAGCAAATCCCTTCATTTTTGGCGGCTTTGTCAATGGCAGCCGAAAACGCGACGGTTTCCATTTCTAAGAAAAAGCTTTCCATATAAAATGTCCGGAAAGGAGAAGTGAAAGATGGAATGGTTAAAATGGATTGGTGAACATTTTATCGGAATGTTTCAGGCCGGCGGAGAAACGTTTATGGGAATGTTTACAGGAATTATCCCGACTTTAATTGTTTTACTTACATTCACTTATGCCGTTATTAAATTTATTGGGGAAGAGCGGGTCAATCGAGCGATTCAATTTGCCTCAAAGTATATGCTGTTAAGATATACGGTCATGCCGATATTGTCCGTATTGCTATTAACAAACCCGATGTGTTATACGTTCGGACGATTTTTGCCAGAGAAACAAAAACCGGCGTTTTATGATTCTGCCGTATCATTCGTTCATCCGGTAACAGCGCTATTCCCATATGCGAACGCAGGCGAGCTATTTGTCTATTTAGGAATTGCCAATGGGATCAAAGAGGCCGGCTATTCGATGTCAGAGCTTGCTGTCCGCTATTTTCTCGTAGGGATTGTTGTCATTTTATTGCGGGGAATCATTACCGAATATATTACCAAATTCTTGGCGCGCAGAATGGAAGCAAAATCTTAACATAGGGCAAAGATGAAAGCGAATTCAAATATGTTTAAGAGGAGGAGAAATGATGTCAAAACAAGCTGTTTTTGTTGCCAAAGGTTCAGGCGGCTGGGGAAAAGGCTTGCGCATTGAGCCGCAAGGAAAAAAACAAAAAGTTGTATCGATTACGGGCGGCGGCATCCATCCTGTAGCAGCGAGAATAGCAGAGTTAACTGGCACGGAAGCGATAGATGGCTTTAAACATTCCGTTCCAGAAGATGAAATAATGTGCGTGGTGATTGATTGCGGCGGAACAGCGAGAATCGGCCTGTATCCAATGAAAAGAATCCCGACCGTTGATATTCTTCCGTCTTCTCCTTCTGGTCCGTTAGCGAAACACATTACAGAAGATATTTTTGTATCAGGCGTTACCGTGAAGGACATTTATCTAGCGGATGAAGCAGAAGAACAAGCGGTTCAGGCGGATGCTTTGGAAGCAGAAAACTTGGAAGAAAGACCGGCATTCGATGTGAAGGATAAGGAAGCCTTTCGCTCTCAATATGAACAAGTGAAAAAAGAATCCCGTGAGCATAATGAAAATCTATTTATGAGGTTTTCAAGGGGAATAGGAAAAGTAACCGGCACTTTTTATCAGGCGGGCCGCGATTCTGTTGATATGCTGATTAAAAATATTATTCCATTTATGGCTTTTGTCAGTATGTTAATCGGCATCATCAATTATACGGGAATCGGTGATGTGATTGCCAATACTCTTTCTCCTCTCGCCAGTTCTTTATGGGGATTGATCATCATTGTTATCGTATGCACCATTCCGATTCTGTCGCCGGTATTAGGTCCCGGAGCGGTGATTGCGCAAGTCGTTGGGGTGTTAATTGGAAGCCAAATTGCAGCAGGCCATATTCCGCCGCAATTTGCTTTGCCGGCTCTATTCGCTATTAATGGCCAGGTGGGTGCGGATTTTGTCCCTGTCGGTCTGTCTCTTGGCGAAGCAAAGCCGGAAACGATTCAATACGGCGTGCCAGCGGTCTTGTACAGCCGCTTAATCACGGGAGTGCTTGCCGTTTTAATCGCATATGCCGCAAGCATTGGCATGTATTAATCATTCAAGGAGGATAAAAGATGTCAAAAACCATTATTCGTGAAATCGGCGCACTCGTCTCATCATTTAAAGAAGAAAACCTATTAATTCTCTTTGGACTTCACGCTCCTCCAGAGCTAAGAGAGATATCGGTTATTCACGAATTTGCCGGTGAAGTGCCAGATGAACCTCTAGTTGAAGGCGGAAAAATCATTTGGAACGATCAAGAATATTCCATCACGGCGGTCGGATCAGCAGCAAACAAAAATTTAAAAGAACTGGGCCATATTTCTATCTATTTCTCCGCGCCGAATGAACATGTGCTTCCTGGAGCGGTTTTTGTTGAGCCTTTCGCCTTCCCATCGCTCGAAGTCGGGAAAGAAATTCGCTTTGAGAAATAACCAATTCTTTCGTTGATTATAACAAAATACAGTCTAATTTTTGATAGAAAGAAGGGGGACTGTTGGAAGATAGAAGGCTGCTTGTGAAAATATCCCATATGTATTACTTGGAAGGAGCGACCCAATCAGAAATCGCCAAAGTGTTCGGTGTAAGTCGATCATTAATCTCAAAATATTTATCAAAGGCGAGAGAAGCAGGAATTGTGGAAATAAAAATTCATGACGGCTCACACCATCCTTTTATGAATATAGAAGCAAGGATTGAGAAAAAGTATGGGCTTCGGGAGGTCATTTGCGTTCCTAACCTGGGAAATGGCACAGATTTAGACAGTATTGGAACATATGCAAGCCGTTATTTATTAAGGATCTTGAAAAATGGGCAAATTGTCGGAGTTTCTTCTGGCACCACCTTGCTCTCCGTAGCAAAGCAGCTGTCAGCCAAGCTCCCTTATGCCTCTACCACCTTTGTTCCGATCGTAGGAGGCATGGGAGATGAACGGGTAGATATCCATGCCAATGTTCTTGTTTCTATGTTTGCCGAAAAATTAAAAGCCCATTATAAATTCCTTCATGCTCCGGTAATAGCCGACAGTAAAAAAGATAAGGAATTGTTTATGTCCCAATCATCGATACAAAGTGTTTTTGAACTTGCTGAAAAAGCGGATATCATCCTTGTGGGAATCGGCGGTTCACCTAAACACTCCACCATTACGAGATCAGAGATTGGCAAAAAGTATCGGCAATATTTTAATGAACTCGATGCGGTCGGTGATATTTGCTATAAATTTATCGATGAAAATGGAAATGCTCCTTCGAATAGCTGGAATGATAAAATTATTTCTTTCGACATTAAAAAATTAAAAAAAATCCCGTTTGTGATCGGAGTAGCAGCGGGGGTGGAAAAAGTCGAAGCCATTAAAGCCGTTTTAAATGGGAAATTAATCAATGTGCTGATCACAGATGAAAAAACAGCAGAAATGCTCGGGTCCTAAAACGTATCCTCTGTGTAAAACACGAGGGTGTCCAACACATCAATTTTATATGCTTTTCATCTTTGCTCAGTAGCTGTGCTGTCGTAACTGCAAACATGACAGCCGCTTTTTTTTTTTTTGCACGAAATATGATAACAGATCTCCTGATTTTTTCAGCGCGAAAAAACAAGCTCAAATACGTTTTCTATTTTGAAATTTCTAGTAAAACTCACGTAGATATTCCTTGACTATTTTCAGAAAAAACTTTATATTTATTACAAAAGTAAATATAAAGAACAAATGTAAAGGGAGAGTGTAAAAATGAGCAATCATGCACTTCCAGCATTTATAACAGATGAAAAATTAGTTGAATTGTATAAACAAATGTGGCTCATTCGATATTTTGATGAGAAGGTGGACCAATTTTTTGCTAAGGGGATGATTCATGGAACGACACACCTTTGCGTCGGACAAGAAGCGACGGCAGCTGGATCCATTGCGGTTTTGCAAGAGAAAGATAAAATTACGAGCACGCATCGAGGCCACGGTCATTGCATTGCGAAAGGGGCATCCGTCGATAAAATGATGGCCGAACTGTTTGGCAAAGTGACCGGATACTGTAAAGGAAAAGGCGGCTCTATGCACATTGCCGACGTGGAAAAAGGAAACCTTGGCGCAAACGGAATTGTCGGCGGCGGCATCCCGTTGGCCGTCGGCGCGGCATTAACTTCCAGGATGAAAAACGAAGGCTATGTTGTCTTGTGCTTTTTCGGAGATGGTGCAGCCAATGAAGGAAGCTTCCATGAATCCCTAAACCTTGCTTCCATTTGGGATCTTCCCGTTGTGTTCATATGCGAGAACAATCAATATGGAATGAGCGGGTCTGTCAAAGATATGTTCAATATTGAACATATCGCCGATCGGGCACAGGCTTACGGCATTCCCGGCAAGGTCATCGACGGAAATGACATGCTGGAAGTGATGAATGCCGTTTATGAAGCGGTTGAATATGCCAGATCAGGAAAGGGGCCTGTACTGATTGAAGCCAAAACCTATCGATGGAAGGGCCACTCCAAAAGCGACGCCAAAAAATATCGCACTCGCGAAGAAGAACAAGAATGGAGAAAAAAAGATCCGATCAAAAGATTCAAAGAGTACTTGATGGAAAAAGGAGTATTAACAGAAGAAAAGGCCGAACAGCTGCGCGAAGAAGCGTTCCGGGAAATTGAAGACGCTGTTGCGTTTGCCGAAAAAAGTCCAGAACCGTCGCTCGATACATTGTTGGAAGACGTTTATGCGTAAAGGGGGAGAAAAGCGATGCGAGAGATCACGTATTTAGAAGCCGTTCGCGAAGCGATGAGTCAGGAAATGAGAAAAAATCAAGATGTTTATTTATTAGGAGAGGATATCGGGGTTTACGGCGGCGCATTTGGTGTCACGCGAGGAATGATTGAAGAATTTGGACCGGAACGTGTGAGAAATACGCCGATTTCGGAAGCAGCTATTGCCGGTGCGGCCGTCGGATCAGCGTTGACAGGGATGCGGCCGATTTTGGAGCTGCAATTTTCCGATTTTATCACGATCGCGATGGATCAGCTTGTGAACCAAGCGGCAAAACTCCGATACATGTACGGAGGAAAAGGGAAGGTTCCGATGGTGGTAAGAACTCCTGCTGGATCAGGTACAGGCGCAGCTGCCCAACATTCCCAAAGCCTAGAAGCATGGATGGCTCATATTCCCGGGCTAAAGGTCGTACAGCCGTCAACCGCTTATGATGCCAAAGGATTGTTGAAGGCGGCGATTGATGATGATAATCCCGTGATTTTCTACGAACATAAGCTCCTTTACAAAACGAAAAGCCACGTTCCAGAAGAACCATACTCCATTCCATTAGGAAAAGCAGACATGAAACGGGAAGGAAAGGACGTAACCATTGTTGCCACAGCGATGATGGTGCATAAGGCATTAGAAGCGGCAAAAGAGCTTGAAAAGGAAGGGATTGACGTCGAAATTGTCGATCCGAGAACACTTGTCCCGCTTGATGAAGAGACGATCGTCGAATCGGTGAAAAAGACAGGACGAGTGGTCGTTGTCCACGAAGCGGTCAAACGTGGAGGATATGGCGGTGAAATCGCAAGCATCATTGCAGAGAGCGAGGCTCTCGATTATCTCGACGCCCCTATTAAACGGCTTGGCGGGCTGCCTGTTCCGATTCCTTATAACCCGAATTTAGAAAAAGCGGCTGTCCCGCAAGTACCAGATATTATCAAAGCCGTAAAAGAAACGGTCCAATTTAAATAAAAAGGGGGGAAGAACCGATGGCCAAAGAAATTTTTATGCCGAAGCTGAGCAGTACGATGGAAGTCGGCACACTCCTTCAATGGTTGAAAGAAGAAGGTGAACCTGTTGATATCGGCGAACCGCTCTTTGAAATTATGACCGATAAAATCAATATCGAAGTGGAGGCCTATGACAGAGGAATCCTGTTGAAAAAATATTTCCAAGCCGATGATCAAGTCCCGGTCAATCAAGTGATTGGTTATATCGGCGAACGGGGAGAGACCGTTCCCGAAGAGCCGCCGACTTTATCGGGAGGAGCGACGGCGGAACCGTCTGCAATAAGCGAGGACGCTGTCGAAGGGAAAAGCAATGAGAATGGAAAGGTACGAGCCACACCTGCCGCCAGACGCTTAGCCAAAGAAGCGGGAGTCGATTTGCCAACGATTTCGGGAAGCGGTCCCAAAGGCCGCATCCACCTGAAAGATGTGCAGCAATATTTAGAAACTGAAAAGGAACAGCCAAAAGCATCGCCGCTGGCAAGAAAAATGGCCGAACGTGAGAATATCGATTGGAAGACGCTTCAAGGATCAGGAGCAGGCGGCAAGGTGATGAGCCGGGATGTGATCCATGCCGTTCCAGCTCAAACGTCAGGACAAAAGCAGGAGCAGCATGAAGTCCGGAAGAAGCTATCTGGATTGCGGAAAGTGGTGGCCGACCGCATGGTACAAAGCGCCTTTACCGCTCCCCACGTTACATTAACCAGCGATGTGGATATGACAAAAGCAAGCGAAATGAGAACAGCCCTCCTTCCGACTGTCGAAACACAAACAGGATTTCGTTTAACGTATACGGACATTCTCATCAAAGCGGTTGGTACGGCTTTATCACGCTTCCCTGAAGTAAACGTCCATTTGGAGCATGATGAAATCATTTATAAAAAGAATGTCAATGTTGGAGTAGCCGTTGCGGTCAAAGACGGTTTAATAGTGCCGGTCATTAAACAAGTGGAACAGAAAGGGCTGGCGGCCATTTGCGCGGAAGCAAAAGATTTAAGCAAGCGCGCGAGGGAACAAAAACTCCGGCCCGATGAGCTGAAAGGCTCTACTTTTACGATTAGCAATTTAGGCATGTATCCGATTGATGCATTCACCCCGATTATTAATCAGCCGGAAATCGCGATTTTAGGCGTAGGCAGAATCCAAGAAAAACCTGTGGTTGTCAATGGGAACATCGCCATCCGCCCAATCATGACCGTCAGCTTGTCTTTTGATCACCGCGTCATCGATGGCGCGCCCGCGGCGGAATTTTTAGCTGAAGTCAAACGCATTCTCGAAAACCCGTATGAAATGATTTTATAAGGAGGAGGTTCCATTTGGCACAATCGTATGATATCGCGGTCATCGGCGGCGGTCCGGGAGGCTATATGGCGGCTCTTCATGCTGCTCGTCTTGGAAAAAAAGTCATGCTGGTGGAAAAGGAGTTTTTAGGCGGCACCTGTTTAAATAGAGGCTGCATTCCTTCTAAAACATGGTTGAAAAACGCTGAAATTATAGAATCCATTGAGTTGTCCAAAGAATGGGGCATTCAAACGGGTAACCTCACGATTTCCTTAGACAAGATGAAAAAGCGGAAAGATGATGTCATTTCCCGTCTCCGCCAAGGGATTGCGCTTTTGTTAAGGCAAGGAAAAATTGACGTATATCAGGCAGAAGGCTTTTTAGAAGAAGGAAATACGGTTCAATTGATTGCAGATCAAAAAGAGGAACGTGTTCAAGCGGATAAAATCATTGTGGCGACCGGCTCATCTCCCTCCATTCCTCCGATCGCCGGGCTAAACGATGTTTCTTTTTATACAAGCGATACCATTTTTGAAATCGACAACATCCCAAGCTCCCTCACCATTATTGGCGGCGGCGTGATTGGCGTGGAGCTGGCGACGGTTTTTTCTCGTTTTAAAACACGAGTGACCATTATTGAAATGGCTGGACGGATGATCTCGACCGAAGATGCGGACGCCTCCAAAGCGCTTGCTCAATCGCTGCAAAAAAAAGGAGTACGAACGTTAACAAATGCGAAAGTGACACGTGTGCAAAAAAATGGAGACAAAATCATGACGGAATGTCTCAATGAAAAAGGCGAATCCGTGTTGGTCGAAGGAGAGGCGCTTTTCGTAAGCGTTGGCAGGAAGCCTAATTTATCTGCGGTTCAGGGGTTAAACCTGGAGCAAAACGGACCTTTTATTCAAGTAAATGAAAAAATGGAGACGAGCGCTTCCAACATTTATGCTGTAGGCGATGTCATAGGGGGGTACCAGCTGGCGCATGCCGCCTATATGGAAGGGATCGTTGCTGCTTCAAACGCAGCAGGGTACGAGCGGAAAATGGACAATCAAGTGGTTCCGCGCTGCATTTTTACACTTCCGGAAGTGGCCAGCGTCGGATGGACGGAAGAAGAGGCGAAACGGAAAGGGCTTGCGGTGAAGACGGAAACATTCGATCTTGCCGGAAATGGGAAAGCGTTGATTTCCGGCGACACATCAGGATTTGTCAAAATCGTCTATGACATGAAATATGGAGAAATCATCGGCGTCACCATGGTCGGCCCTCACGTAACGGAAATGATTTCCGAAGCGTCTTCTTTCATATTTCTAGAAGGCACGGTCGAAGAAATGGCCCGTATGATTCACCCGCATCCAACGATTTCTGAATCATTTTTTGACATCGCAAAAAACATTATAGATAAAAGTAAAAAATAATAGCGGGATGTAAAAAGAGCTTATTTACAATTGTTCTATGGATCGAACAAAATGTAAATAAGCTCTTATTTTTTGTTTTTAAAAAAGTAAATGGAACATAAAAGCTTTTTATTCATCTGATGATATGTTTATTATAGAATTATGTAAGTAATCAGATAGAGCAAATGACATCGCAAGTGTTGATAATCCATTACTTTATGAAAAATGTGGAATGATTGAGCTAGGAATCAAGCAATGTCAATGGGGTTTTATTGGGGTATCAACACACCTGAAATGGTATGAAAAAAGAAGAGGTGAGGAAATGTTAGAGTGGGAAGAAAGAAGGCAGCTTGTTAAAGTGGCTACATTGTATTATATGGAGGGGTGGACGCAAGAACAAATCGCGAAAAAAATAGGAGTGTCAAGACCGATTATTTCCAAAATGCTGCAGCGCGCGAAAGAAGTAGGAATCGTAGAAATATTTATTAAAGATGAAAGTGCCCATACTGTTGAATTGGAGCAAAAATTGGAGAAGCATTACGGATTGAAGGATGCGGTTGTCGTACCGACAGTAGGATTGACGCCTGATATGGTGAAGCGGGCTGTAGCGCGTGCGGGCGCTTATTATCTCTCTAAAAATTTAAAGTCGGTGAAAAGGTTAGGGATTTCATGGGGAACGACGCTTGCAGAACTAGTGAAAGAATTTCCGTATATTCGCAAAGAAGAGTTAAAAATTGTTCCGCTTGAAGGAGGGATGGGAAGAAAATTCGTGGAAATTCATGCAAACCAGCTTGCCCACGAATTGGCTAAAAAAATGAGCTGTACCTGTCTTTATTTATATGCTCCAGCCATTGTTGAGACAGAAGAATTAAGGGAAAGATTGTTATCCATGCCAGATATCGAAGCCGTGCTTGAAGAAGGTCGGAATATCGATGTAGCTATCATTGGAATCGGCAATCCGCATAAATCCTCCACCTTGCGTAAGCTAGGTTACTTGGAGGATGATGATCTGCACTATTTGCGTAAGCTGGGTGTCGTGGGTGATATCGGATTTCGATTTTTTGATGAATCTGGTAATGTCATTATCAATTCATTCACCAATAAAGTGATTGGCGTTTCCTTAAGCGAATTAAAAAAGGTGAACCGAGTGATAGCGGTTGTTGAAGGAATTCATAAACTTGAAAGTATAAAAGGAGCACTGAACGGAGGCTTCATCAATGTTTTAATTATTGATGAGCAGACTGCTGCAGCGATTGTTGAAAATTGGTGAAAAATTTCATGGAAAACCATTTTTACTTGGGTCCATTCATTAATATACATTTACAAAAAACCTTCATAAAGTAGAGATTTGACCAAACGATTGAGGAGGTTCATGTATCAGGCTTCAGCTTACTAATGATTCATCAAGTTTTTACAGATAGAAGGGCTGAGACTCTATTACTCAACATGGATGATGAGGGATCACAACCGTATCATTGATGAAGGAATGGCCGGAACGCTAACGGGGGGCTTCATCCGCTCAGCTTTTATCCGAAACATTGGGCGACAATGAGCCAAAATCTGTGGGATGAAACCATTCTTCTGTAGGAAAAGGCAATAGGGGATGTTCCGTTGTCTCAATGGTCAAGCCTAAATAAAGACCTTCTTGAGCGACGATATCGCTTGATCTCATGATCGAAGGAGGCGGCTTCCATTGCTCGCATATGGTTTATTCGTTCGTCTGAGACATCTGCTTGCCGGCTCATGGTTCATATGATGAAACAAGCCTTTCCATTAGTGTTTCGGCTTTACGACAAAGCTTCCGGGCAATCATGGTATCTGTTGGAAAACGATTGTAGCAGCTTGCTTGAAAAAAGCTGTCATCGCCATGTTCAAAAGGCACCCAAAATTTTGCGATCAGACTGGCATTCTGTCGTGAGGAAAAGAGCTATTGCCCTTATGAGTGAAGCGAAACAAGCGAGTCCTATTGATATCAGCAAAAAGCTGTTCGATGTCAACATACGAATCTATCGTTTTTTTAACATTTCAACTGTGAATTTGGTTTTATGTATTGACATGAGAAAGCGATTACAAATATAATTAAAACAAAATTAACTAAACAGAACAAATGTAAAAAGTCAGAATTATCATTTTTTACGTAATTGTGTTTCAACCTAATTAGGGGGAAGGTTCATGAATTCGATTGAAAAAATCATTCACGAAAATTGTGTGTTGTTAAATGTCGAAGCGTATGATCAACATGACATTCTTTCTCAACTCTCGGATGCTTTATATAAACAAGGTTTTGTTAAGGATACCTTTAAGCATGCTGTTTTAGAAAGGGAAGCCGAATTTCCGACTGGATTGCCATTAGTTTCAATCGGTGTTGCCATTCCGCACACAGATGCTTACCATGTTGCTCGAACGGGCATAGGAGTTGCCATCTTAAAGAAACCTGTAGAGTTCTCTGTAATGGGAAGTCCTGATGATAAAGTACATGTATCTATTATTTTGATGCTTGCGATGAACGATGGCAAAAAACAAATCGAACTCCTGCAACGTTTAATGGAATTTTTTCAAAAAGAAGAAAAATTGCTTGTTTTAAAAGACATGAAAAACGAGAAAGAAATCGCTACCTATTTAGAAACTGAAATATTTTGAAAATAAAAAAAATGATGATTAAGGGAGGAATAAAAATGAAAAAGGTGCTTGTCATTTGTGGAACTGGAGTTGCAACATCAACAATGGTGATCAATAAGCTAAAGGAATTTTTTGCAGAAAAACAAATCGATGTTCAGCTTTATCAATCAAAAGTTTCGGATATTTTATCAACCGGAAATGATTATGATGTCATCATATCGACAACCGTTGTTCCGCCAAGCATTAAAACAAAGGTTGTTAATGCCGTTCCTTTACTAACAGGAATAGGAAAGGAAAAGGTATTTAACGATATATTAGAAGCATTAAAATAATCAATGAGGGGATGGGAGTATATGGATTTCATCCAAAAGATTGTTGATTTAGGCCCTACAGTCGTATTGCCTGTCATCATTTTTTTATTCGGTCTTGTTTTAAAAATGAAACCGGGGCGTGCCTTTCGGGCAGGTTTAACCGTCGGAATTGGTTTTATCGGTGTGAATTTAATTATCGGCTTGCTCGTGGATAATTTAGGACCTGCCGCAAAAGATATGGTTGAAAGGCTAGGGATTGATTTAAGTATTATTGATGTGGGTTGGCCAGCTACTTCTGCCATTGCCTTCGGATCAACTGTAGGTGCCTTGGCAATCCCTATCGGATTAATTGTCAATTTCATTTTACTCATTGTAGGCTTGACAAAAACGCTGAATATTGATTTGTGGAATTTATGGCATATTGCCTTCACAGGTGCGCTCGTCAGCATTATGACCGACAGCTTTGCGATGGGAATTGTAACCGCCTCTGTACATGCCATTGTCCTCTTAGTCCTTGCTGATATGTCACAAAAACATGTAGAGAAATTTTATGGCTATCCAAACATTTCTTTTCCCCATGGAACGTCTACACCGTATATTTTGTTTGCTTGGCCTTTAGAAAAGCTCTTCAACATGATTCCCGGGTTTAAAAATTTAAAAGCTGATCCTGAATCGATTCAAAAAAGATTAGGAATTTTAGGTGAATCGACAGTATTAGGGCTGATATTAGGTCTTATTATCGGTATTTTAGCAGGATGGAATGCAAAAGAAGTGTTGAATTTAGGAGTATCGACTGCAGCTGTTATGCTTCTTTTACCGCGGATGGTCTCCATTTTAATGGAGGGACTTGCGCCCGTTTCAGAATCTGCCAGCGAATTTGTAAAATCAAAATTTCCTGGCCGCGAAGTATTTATAGGGATGGACAGTGCTTTGGCAGTAGGACATCCAGCAGCAATCGCCTCATCTTTGATCATGGTGCCGATTGTCTTATTACTAGCCATTATTGTACCTGGCAACAAAGTATTGCCATTCGGTGACTTGGCGACAATTCCATTCATTGTCAGTATGATGGTTCCGATTTTCCGGGGAAATGTTATTCGAACCGTGGTAGCAAGCACGATTGCATTAGGGTTTGGTTTATTGCTAGCAACCTATATTTCCCCTCTTTTCACACAAGCAGCAAAAAACGTAGGTTTTTCTTTTCCAGAAGGAGCGAACTCCATATCCTCGCTTGTTGACGGGGCGGTTCCAACGACTGCGATCTTCTTATTCGGGGCAAAGCTAGGGTACATTGGCTTGATTATCATTGCATTAATTGCTCTAGCAACCGCTTATTACATCAATAAAAGGCCCAATAAAACAAACGAATCATAAATGGGGTTCATCCTTTGCTTTTTACAGCAAACGAAAACATGCAGCTTCAACTTCCAAACGATTCAGTTTCGAAGTTGAAGTTTTTTTTGCGGAATGTTTTGGCGGTTTCTATGTTGCTACTCAATTAAAAAACAATCAGCATAGAACGTTTTGCAACAGCTCATCAAAAAGCAGTTACATATGATAACAAATGAATGGATAGCGAAGGAACCTATAAGCAGACGGACAATGGATTGAAAGACATATGTGCTGAACGGATGATGCGGGGTGGAAAACTTTCTGTACCCCATTTCAAAAGTGACAGTGAGCAACATTCTTGGGGGAAAGCTATTTTTTTATGCCTTTTATCAGTAAACCCTCTGTAATCCAATCTCTCAATTTAATATTGGTTTCTTTTCAAATGATTGTAGCCTCATTCGTCGAGAACTCTCCCGCCTCTTAACGGGGCGAAGGTGAGGAAGCTGCAATAAATAGATGTTCTGCATGTAAGCGCTCATTTTCTCTTCTGGAGATCACCTTTTCTTCTTCATCAAAAAGGCTATTGATTCCGAATGTATGTTGATGGAGCAGTCGATCTCGTTTTTTATCGCGTTCTTCGCACATTTGTTGGTTCATGTGTTCCAAACGTTTTTTTATGAAAATGGAGAAGGCTTCCTGTCATGGTCTTCAAACCATTTGCTTAATCTGTACTTTTTTAGTACGATTGTATTAAAAAGGAGAAACAGATGAATTGGATCGCATGGTTCATTATTGCCTGTGAAATCGGATTTTGGGTATTCATTATTGCCGGCCTATTTGCAAGATATGTTTTTAAGCAACAAAAGCTAGGAATCTATCTATTAGCGATGTCACCTATCGTCGATCTCGTTTTACTTATCGCTACGAGTTTTGATTTATATCGCGGGGCAACAGCCACCATTGCCCACGGTTTGGCTGCCGTATACATTGGCGTTTCGATCGCTTTCGGGAAAAGCATGGTACGCTGGGCGGATGAGCGATTTCAATATTACGTGGCAAAAACAGGGCCAAAACCAGTGAAGCGTTACGGTCTCGACTATGCAAAGCATTATTTTAAAGGCTGGATTCGGCATGTTTTATCTTATATGATCGGTTGTGGTATGATAGGAATGATTGATTGGTTGATTGACGATATCGAACGAACGGCTGCCCTCGTTCAAATTGCAAAAGTTTGGACAATTGTGCTCATCGTCGATTTTCTCATCTCGATCTCCTATTTTATCTTTCCAAGAAAAAAGCCTGAAGAAGGATAAATCGTGAATAGCAAAGGATATGGTCCATATGCATTCTATGTTATCCAAAGCCATCCAAACGTATTTCGATACAAGCGAAATCGTTACATGGAAACAAGTTTATGGCGGCGATATCAATGAATCTTTTTACATTCGGACAGCTTCCGGCTCCTATTTCATAAAAATTCAAGCAGCGCCGCCTCCACGCTTTTTTCATTCTGAAAAAAGCGGATTAGATACGATTCGCTTAACGAAGACGATTTCTGTTCCAAACGTGTTTCATGTTTATGAAGATGGCGAAATTGGCTGTTTAATTTTAGAATGGATATCCGGGAAGAAAACTGAACAAGCCGCCGAAAAACTTGGAAATCTGCTCGCCCTCATGCACAACCATACAGGAGAAAAATTTGGTTTTGCGAACAATGGTTACATTGGAAAGCTGCCGCAACCGAATCAATGGTTGGATTCATGGATCGATTATTATCGAACATGCAGGCTGCAACCTCAAATTCGTCTTGCTGAAGAAAAGGGATTGTTACCCCTTTCGATTTTCAAAAAATTAAATAAGCTGATGCAAGAGTTAGAGCAATGGATACCAGAAAAACCAAAAGCCTCTTTGCTTCATGGAGATTTATGGAGCGGAAATTGGATGGCGGGGGAAAATGGCGAACCGTATCTCATCGATCCTTCTGTTTTTTATGGACATGATGAATTTGAGCTCGCCTTTACCGAATTATTTGGCGGGTTTCCAGCCGGCTTTTATCATGCTTATCAAGAAGTAAATCCTTTATCCAAAGATTATGAAGATCGTAAAGAACTTTATCAATTATTTTATCTGCTTGTTCATCTCAATTTGTTTGGAAAAAGCTATGTAAATGCGGTAGAAAGAATCGTTAACCGTTATGTTTAACCGTGTTCACCTAACAACATTTCGTCAACGATTTCATTCTACCTTTCTTATTTATTGCTTAACCGTATGTTGATACCCATTCAGCAGCCTGCCGGACTTCTTGCCATGTAAGCTGATGGGCCGGTGTTCATCCAATGAATGGTTACCTTGGCCTTTGCCTTCTAGTTCCTCCGTTTCTGACCGGAGGCAGAGCGGATCATTCACACCCGCGGCAATAAATACGGACGTACCGGTTAAATCAGGAAGTTTGTTTCCTCTTCTTGGCATCATTGGATGATGCAGCAAGACCCCTTTTAAAGTCCCTTTAAAATGAAACAATAAACTTCCTGCTATATTAGCTCCGTTGGAATATCCAAATGCCACGATATTTCCGCGGTTCAATTGATAGTTTGCCTCTGCTTCATCTAAAAAGTCGTTTCGTTCTTTCGTCCGCTTAATCAAATCGGCCTCATCAAAAACTCCTTCCGCCAAGCGCTTAAAAAATCGCGGCATTCCGTTTTCTAAAACATTTCCTCCAACACTGAGTATGTTCGCTTGTGGATCGATATGCTCAGCTAATGGCAGGAGAGCTTGTTCGTTAATTAAGATATCTCAAATTCAGAGTAATATTGACGGATTATTCCCTATTTGTCAAATTGTTTTGTAAGCTACATCTTAATCATTTGAAACCAGAGGCTCATTTCCTTTATAGTAAACATAGAAATCATCAATATATGGGAGGAATTCGATCGATGGAATATCGGATAGAAAGAGACACAATGGGTGAAGTGAAAGTTCCAGCGGATAAATGGTGGGGAGCCCAAACACAAAGAAGTAAGAATAATTTTAAAATTGGAACAGAAAAAATGCCAATCGAATTAATTCGCGCTTTCGCCGTGCTAAAGAGAAGTGCCGCCATCGTTAATGAAAAACTAGGAAAACTAAGCAAACCTAGAAAAGAGGCGATCGTTTTTGCTTGCGATGAAATTTTAGCTGGGAAATTAGATGACCATTTTCCGCTTGTCGTTTGGCAAACCGGTAGTGGAACGCAGTCGAATATGAACGTGAATGAAGTGGTAGCGAATCGCGGAAATGCCTGGTTAAAAGAACAAGGAATGGATGAAAAGATTCATCCGAATGACCATGTCAACATGAGCCAAAGCTCAAACGATACCTTTCCGACAGCCATGCATATTGCGAGTGTCCTTGCGATCAAAGACACTTTGCTTCCGGCATTAGAGCGCTTACATACAACGTTCGTTGCGAAAGAAAAAGAGTTTCAACATATTGTAAAAATCGGTCGTACTCATCTCCAAGATGCCACCCCGCTTACACTCGGGCAAGAAATTAGCGGCTGGGCATATATGCTGCAGCGTTCCAAAGAGATGATTATGGAATCTACTGAAAAGATGAAAGCCTTGGCGGTTGGGGGAACGGCTGTAGGAACAGGAATTAATGCTCATCCAAAGTTTGGCGAGATGGTTGCCGAAGAGATTTCGGCTTATACAAAAGAAACGTTCACTTCGTCAATCAATAAGTTCCATGCTTTAACAAGCCATGATGAAATCACCTATGCCCACGGTGCTTTAAAAGCTTTAGCTGCCGATTTAATGAAAATCGCAAATGACGTTCGTTGGTTGGCAAGCGGCCCTCGTTGCGGAATCGGGGAAATTGCCATCCCTGAAAACGAACCGGGCAGCTCGATCATGCCTGGAAAAGTAAACCCTACACAAAGTGAAGCACTCACCATGGTAGCGGTTCAAGTGATGGGAAATGATGCGGCGCTTGGTTTTGCCGCAAGTCAAGGGAATTTTGAATTAAATGTTTTTAAACCGGTCATTGCTTATAATTTCTTGCAATCCGTCCGTCTGTTAGCCGATGCGATGGATTCCTTTAATACGAATTGCGCCGTCGGCATTCAGCCAAACGAAAAAGTGATACAAGAATACTTGAATCAGTCTTTAATGTTAGTAACAGCCTTGAATCCTCACATTGGCTACGAAAATGCGGCGAAAATCGCCAAACATGCCCATAAACATAACTTGTCCCTTAAACAAGCGGCCATTGAATTAGGGCTGCTAACGGAGGAGCAATTCGATCAATATGTTCGTCCTGAAGAGATGATTCATCCAAAAGAGTGATCAAAAAGTAGCTTTCTAACGTCTTAAAAGTCCAAGCCTCACTTATTTTATCGCGTTCGCGCCAATTTAACTTATGAAAGCTCGCTCATGGTCTTTTTAGGCCATGAGCAAGCTAAAAAACTCAATCAACTTATTGCTTTTATTTTCCATAATAAAAGCCGCTCCATTTATCCATGCTTAGAATGGCGATCAGCTAATATAAAATGATCACCATATCCCCAAAAAACAAAACAGAATGATTCCAGCTTTTGTTGCAACGCTCGGATGGGGTTCAAAATTTTGCATAGTAAATCGCTGAAGTTATAAATGATGTTTTTTTAAACGGATACTCGATTGTGAAAGGATCTCTTTAAGTGGTGAATAAAGTTGAACAGCAATCCGGTATCCGATAAAAAAGCCGATTCCATTTAGCATGACATCATCAATATCTACTTTTCTTCCAGTCCCTTGAAAAATGTTTTCAATTAATTGAATCAATTCGATTAAAATAGGAATGGAAATGGAGGAAATAAATGCTGTTTTCACGCTTTTAAGCCGATCCCAGAGGACTGTCAAGTAAAAGGACAATGGGAAAAGCAGCAAAGTGTTTCCCATAATGTTTGTAACTAAAGACATATAATAGCCGTGTTTGATAGCGAATATGGCCATATCGATTAACGAAGCGAAGGGAATTATATTAATATTATGAGCGATCGGTTGACTTGTATCTATTGCTTTCGGATCAATATAAATAGGGAAAAAGAGTAAGAACATAACGTACAGACAGTAGTTCACAAAAATATATTTGCCAATATGCTAAAAAAATTAAACTCCTTTTTTCTTCTGACCATAAATGCCTGAACGACCACAAATAAAATGGTAGCTAGAATAAAATATATAGGTTTAATAGTAATCATAAACTCTTTCCTTTCAAGATAAATCAAGAGGGGTGGTCAGGCAGCTAATCCAGTTATGCATAATCAACCCCATCGTCTAATTTAAATAGATAGTGCAGCAAAAGTAGAAAGCGGAACAAATACTAGCCCAGCAACTGCAGAAACCATTTTTTAATATCGCTATTTTCTTTCCTCTAGGTACTGTATAGGTATTTTTATTTCTATATAAATTTTATACTATAAAAAAGAAATATATTGTATATATTTTTGTTCAATTTTACTTTATAGTAATATTTTTCATATTGGTTTAGGCGGTATCTTTACATGTCCTTCGATATTTGTAAACGAGCGTGGAGGAAGCTTTCCCCTCTGATGATCAACCTTTTCGATGTCAGCATTTCGGTGATTGAAGAGCTGCAGGAGGAATTCGTTCATTGGCTTTCCTAATCTAAAACATGCCTTACGTTACCATAAGATAAAGACAATTTTCGAAATCATCTATCACTAGGCGGTTAAAGCACCGTTCCGCTATTGAAAAAACAATGGGACGATTCGTCCCATTGTTTTTGGCAGTCATCCTATACTAGGGGCGATCGCGCTTTTGGGATAGAGATGAGGAAGACAAGATACAAAAGAGAACTGCCTCTCCATATGGTGAAAAAAAATGGAGGAGGGGCGGTAACTGCCTCCACCGTTGCCGCCTGCTTAGCACCGAATGTGATTCTTTTTCTTTCGCTATTGGTTATGTCAATCATTAGGCTATGGAAGTTTCCTTTTTCTTTTGGTCTAGCCAAATGCTTGACACAAAATTTTATACATCATCAGGGAAGCTATACAAAAATGAACGAATTATAAAAATATCCAATAACAGAAAGTCGGTTTTGATTCATCTAGATGAACACTTGCACCAACAGTTAAAAGACCTAACATTCGAGAATAACTGCGATGTGCCAGAATACATTGAACGCCTGTTAGAAGAATTATGCACCAATAATAAACATACAAAAAAGGGGAATCGAAAATCTGAATCCCTAATTTATTGAAAGAAATAAAAAATAATTAAACAAGAGGTGGTTTTACGTACTTTCTTAACGAACCGCATAAATCAAACTATGAATATTTAGTATCCGAAGTGTATCCACACGCACGGAACGATAAGGAATACCATGTTGTCGCTTATATATTAGCACTTCCAGACATTTATAATCGTTGCATTAGTGACAGCTTTTTAAAAACTTATCCTTTTCTATGGACAGTGAAATATAAAGATACCTCATATTTTGAAACAGATGAGGAAACAGGGCAAGAGTATCAAGTAATCGACTGTGAAGTAGAAGTGGATGAAGAAGGGAAGGAAATTCGGAGCGAAGCATACTACCAACTTTCTAGCGGTTACCGTAAATTGGTTGATCTTGCAACGAATTTATTTAATAGACATAACGACTTCAATCTTATGGATGCACTAGGAACATGGGATGACGCTTTATTCAAGGTGTTCTTACAGGTAGTGTTAATCCGTAAAGGGAATAGAGAAATTAATGGGCTTGCAATACATATAGAGTAGGAAAATCAATAGATAACTTTTTTAAAAAGGTGTACCGTACACTTTTCGAACAGAAGGGAAAAGGATGAAAGTGACCATTAGCGGAATATAGAGAAGAAAAGTAAAGTGAGGCGAGTAAAATGGAGTCGGCTTGGTTTCATGGTCGATTGGTTAATATTTGCTATGAATTTCATCAACTCAGTACCAATGGACTCGATAAGAAACAAATCATTCAACAGTTAAATCACGATTATCGCCTATTTTCTAAAAAAGAAGCGTTTACTTGTGTTTGTTGCGGGAAACCGGTTGAAATGGTTCTCCCGCTCGATCGCAGTGTTCACTTTCGTCATAAAGACGGCAGTGAATGTTCCTATAGCGAGAATTACCGCAAATACAAGAAACAAAAAGAAAAATACGAGAATATCAAGAGACATGAACTGGGGAAGACCATCCTACGAACACTCCTAGAAGGACAGTTAAAGCCTTATGGCATCACTGTTCAAGACGGCTACCACTATAAAGGAACGTTATCATTTATACCGGATTTTATCTTAACCTTTCCTAATCAAGAAAAAATATGGGCAATTGACTATTTCACTGGCTTTAAAGGGAGCAAAGGCTATGCTACTCACATTGCTAAACGTAAGGAAACGTATCAGTCACAGGGAATCAGACCATTTTTCCTTGTAGATGAAGTGTGGTTAGCTTTTAATCCAAAGGTTTCAGCTTATACTACATTTGTAGAATCAGAGTTACACATCATAGAAAAGCGGCCGCAAGATATCGATTGGAACCTATTTTTGTTAGATTTAGATCCTCATTTACTCGACCTGTTATTGCAACAACCAAGTAAATATGAACCGTTTGACACGCGAAGCATTGTGTATGTGAATCCAGAGGATCGAACCTGTAAAATTTTACGTTTTTTGATGACGAATCAAAGACATGCTTTTGTATTAACCACTCCTTTGGAGATTAGCTTAGAACAGGCATTAAGTATTACACCCGATATGGAAACGTTTCAACTGTATTCTCACGAGGAAAATAAACAAATGGTCCTTCTTAAAGAGGAATTATTAGCTAAATACTATCAAATATTAGCGGAAGAAGAACGGAAACTGAAAGAAAAATCACTTTTTGAAGAAAAACACCGAAGTGAAGCGGAAGAACGGTTGCAAGAGGCGATATACGAACATATTCAAACCATGGAAGAAAGAATAAAAGAGTGGGGACAAGCATCGACCAACAATAAAATTAGAAGCCAGGAAGAAATGGATGAGGACTTATCAAGGCGATTTAAAGCTCTTAATAGCTCTTATATGAAGAGAAAAGCAGAGTTGCTCATCCAATCCGCTCGACAACATATTCTTCAACACCATACGGTGAATACGTATCCCGAACCATCCGACATGACAACGGAGGAAAAGGTCGCAATGAAAAAATGAGAAGAGCAAAAAGAAAAAATTCTAAACTATAAGATAGCCGGAGAAACGTATATTAACGGGAATCCCCGAAAATGGAAAGAAATCGTTTTGTATAAATTTAATGCTGTTTATCGACATGAAATGACCTTGCCGCAGCTGCTTGATTATTTAAAAAAGAACAATGTAACATTTAATCAAAGCGAAAAATTAGTGATATACCCGATCAGAGAGTTTCTCCTCTACATTTCTAAAGAAGTAGGGAAAGACTTAAATGTTTAATCAAACACAGCCAAACCCTATTAGGGGCTGACCCAAAACGCGAATGCGTTTTGGGTCAGCCCCTTGCTTAAATGTTCTTTTTTATTCCTGTCTACTTGACAGGGGTCACTTCACTTTATTTTATATTGCAGGTGTCTCCATCACAGTTATTAACCGGAATAATTCTTCTGGTTTTAGCTATATAATTGTAGAGTTTATGACCAAAAACAAAGTAGCTTGATAATTTTAAAGGTAACCAAAATAACATCATCAACGGAAGTCTTGCTGAAATAGAAGCGATTGCGTCAATACCTTTTGTGATTTTTCCTGTTTCTACGTTTATACAATACATTTCTTTTTCAAGGTCAGTGATAGGTATATTTAGATTATTTTCTTCTCTAATACTCTTTAGTTCAATAAGGTTAAACCAATCCAGCTTATGAATATTTTCTTTAACTCTCATACAGATTGGACACCAGCTATCATACAATACTAAGATTTTACTCACCTTATGCTACTCCTTTTTGTAAAATTTTCAAATCTTATGTTTATAATAAGGGGTGATATCAAAATCATCAAATTAATTAATTTTGAAAGGATTTGAATATTCAAATACACTTATCACGCTTTACGTCTCGTTATTTTTAGCATTTTTTATACCTATAATATTGTTGATTCACGAGAACGCGATTGTCCAATTATATTGGGTAATAACATACACTGTAGGAATACTCCAACAAAAGCAAGCACCACAAAAAACGACCAAGAAAGGGGAATATTTCTTGTTAATAAATATCCTACAATGAAGGGACCGATCGCGTTACTGATTCCATAGAGAAGCTGATAGCTCGAAATGCTTTTCCCTCTTTTCTCAGCCGGACTAATTTCTCCCACAATTGTTGCAGACGCTGGATAAAAAAGTTGTTCTCCACAACTAAAGAGAAGAATTCCGACGAAAAGAAGTGGAACAAAAAAGTTCAAGTGTGCAGATACTAAAAATGTACTTCCTAAGAAAATGATATAAGATAAGCCTAAAACAACCGAACCGACGATTATTTTTTGCAAATCGTTCAAGCGATGTGTAAAAAACAACAGCGGAACCTGAAGGACAATAACGGAAAGGCTATTTACTGTAAATAACACACCAGAAATCCAGCTAAGGTCTGGACTTATCTCCCTTATAAAAGCAGGCATTGCGAAACCTAAAGCGACGTACATAAAGGTCATCGGAGCAACTGCTACCAAAAAACGCATTAAGTTTGAGTCGTATGAAAAACGAATAGCCCAAACTTTTTTGGAAATCGGTTCTTTTTTTATAATTGATTGGTTGCGCAATGGAATTTTTGCAATCAACACGGCTGCAATAAGAAAACTGAATGCATCTATGAATATTAACGTCCCATAAGCAAATGGTGTATTAAATATTGCTATGATACCTGTACCTATGAGCATTCCTAAAGAATTCCCCAAATTCCGTAAACTTCGAGAACTTCCAAACCACATCGTTCGATCCTCGCTGGGGACAAGTTGTGAGATGATCGTTTGGTTCACAACTGGCCATGCCCGCTGTCCCCAGGTAACAATAGTCGCTGCGATTGTCAATCCCCAAATATTATGGAATATCAAATATCCAAGAGTTCCGATTCCTCGTAACCAAAAACTTGCAAGAGCAGCAGGCTTTGCACCTAATCGATCCACTATCATACCGCAGACAGGTATGGCAAGTAATCCAGCCAATGCACTAATCGATAGCATTTGACCTACTTGCTCCAACGAAAGACCACTCGTCTTTAGAAAAAAAAGAACTAAAAATGGCATGGTTAACCCCGATCCGAACGAATCTAGAAACAATGCCCCTAGAAAGGGCGCACTCCAAGGTTGTGAATGAACTACTTTCTTTATTTTCGAATATTGAGAAACTAGGAACTTCATGCCATCTCCACCTTACCCTAGTATCTTTTGCTCAGCTGTAGAAGAAAGAGCTTTTGGCAGGACAATTTTAAAATCTGCCGGTACGTTTTCACTTAGCTCAATGCCGGCGCGAGCATATGGACCTATTTCATCTTTTTGTCCAGCTCCTGTTACATACATGGCCACTTCATGTACTCCGTCAATACCGAGTTTTGATTCTACTAAACTTTCCTTAAAAGCTGCCGTCATGAAAACGCCTAAATTATGTGCTGTTCCCGCTAACAAAAAGTTTTGCGCGTAGTGAGCGGTTTCATAATGCATAAGTCGATAAATGCGTGCGCCTTTGTATTTCCATTTAATTCGATCTATAACACTTGTATAAAAAATTGTAACGGATGCATCCAGAAAGTAGTCTTGGCCATACAATGCTTCATCCAAAAATGATTTAACATCATCCATCTTAGAAAGAAGATGCAGGGCGTGATGTTTTTGACAATAATGATAAATGCCTCTTTCCAGACTTTCACAATTATTTATGACTGGATATAATTCCGTTGCATGCCGACCTCCAGGCGAAGGAGCGGCCTTCTTTGCAACTCGTCCAAAGAACCGAGTCGAATTTGTGAAGAGGATTCCGCCTGTATAATACAGAAGATCGGAAAGTTCTTGTAGCTTGATTGATTCCGGCAAAAAGTTTCGATAGGTTCTTCGAAGTGTTAAAGCATCGGAAAGGGTCATGTTTGATAAGGTGCTAGGTTTAGGCAAAGTGATATTTGATTTTTCACAGTTACATTTATATGTAGGAGGATGTGGTCCGGAAGATTCCATAAATTCCTCACCCACTTCATCGGACGACTTATAATTGGCATCACGGCTTTCCAGATGGACAAACCAAGTGGATTCTCCCCACTCTGCCCATTCCATAACTATTTCTGAGGTTCGTGATTGTTTTTGTTCGTTCGCGGAAATGAGAACACCGACATCAATCAACTTATTAACAATAGCTTGTATTGTGTTTTTGGAAATGGTCTTCTCTAGCCTATGTAAAGTCTCTTCTGAGTTCCCTGTGAGTGCAGAGACGACACTCATGACTTTCGAGTCAACTTCGAAACGACGATGTTGCGAGGGTATCCTCAATTGAGGCTTCCTGTTGACGTAAGTAATAACCAAGTCTGATGTTAGTTTGTATTTATAAATATCTTCCATTGACTCCTTTTTCCCCCTTTTCGTTAGCTATGGTCTCCTATAGGGAGACGAATCTCGATTCCTTCAGGCAGTACTTGTCCATATTCAATATCTGATCGCGTAGTCTTATCAAACACAATATGGCCCATACCGGAGACGTACATCGCAACTTCATGAACCCCACAAACCCCCAATTTCTCTTCTATAGCACTATCCTTGAAAGCTGCAGTAACAAAACTACCCAAACCAAGAGCAGTACAGGTAAGTAAAAAGTTTTGCGCGTAATGGCCTGTTTCTAGATGCATGAGCCGATAGGCTCTACTAGTATTATATTTCCATTTTAAATGATCTATAACACTTGTATAAAAAACTGTAACTGCGGCATTCAGGAAATAATCTTGCCCATATAGGACATCGTATAGAAATGGCTTCACGTCTTCTTCTGTCTCAATAAGATGTAAAGCGTGGTGTTTTTGACAGTAATGGTACACACCACTTCGTAAACCTTCACATGCATTCACAATCGGATATAACTCTATTGAATGTCGTCCACCCGGAGAGGGAGAGGGCTTTTTGGCTACGATTCCATAGGAGTGTGTGTCATTTGTGAAAAGAATCCCCCCCAGTGTAAAATAGAACATCGGCTAAGTTTTGTAGTGAAATTGGTTCTTCAGAAAAACGTCGACAGGATCTACGTTTCATAAAAGAATTGACCAAAGTTTGATCTAAAAGTTTACTAGGAGTCGGTAGTTTGATGCTAGATGTTGCGCAGTTGCACTTGAAATATTGTGGTGCAGGAGATGATTTTTTTCTGAATTCTTCAACATTTTTCAATCTACCTTCTTCAGTGGTTTCAAATTTTGTATCTTTTGTTTGTAGATGAAGGAACCAAGATGATTCATCCCAATCTTGCCATTCCGCTACGATTTGCTCAATGGTCAAATTGTAATCTGTTTCCTTTTCGATGAGAATTCCATTTTTGACCAAGTGCTCGACAATACTTGTTACCATTGATTCTGAAAAAATCGGTTGTAAGCTTGTGTCTTCACTCGAAAACATGGAGATAATCTCGCATACCTTCCAATCAACTTTAAAAGTGCGTTTTACAGAAGGTAGATGCAAGTGCGGTTGTCCATCAGGATAAGTAATGACTAAATCAGGTGCTAAATAATAACGGTTCAATCGTGACATTTTCTCAAACCCTTTCCCAACAGAATAAAAGTAAGAACCACCTGATTGAGTTTCAGATGGTTCCGCTCATGCCAATTCTTAGTCGGCCGGGTGCATAATAGGTATCAGTGCTTCCTGTTCTTCAAAAATAAATGTTTCTTCTTTTACTGTAATAACTGTTTCTTCTTTTACTGTATTATTTTTTACTGAATTATCTTTTGATTCATTATCCAATTTTTCCATCTCCTTACATTACTTAAGTTTATATTAAATTTGATCAGCAATTTAGTCAAGTTCGAAATTTGAAAATTATTAGAAATATGATAATATTAAGTTAATATTAGTAATAATTTTCCACTAAATTGCTGTGTAAATCTGCATTTGAAGCCGACACCATAGTCTATTTTGGCCGACAGGAATTAATCTAGGAGGAATATCCATGATAACTTTGGTTCGAATGAACGAAGAACAATATAAAAGGTTCTTCGAAGAGACAGTCAGAGAGTATGCCGAAGAAAATGTAAAGGAAGGCAGATGGACACCATCAGAATCGATTGGACGAGCGATCAAAGAAACAAATGAACTATTATCTAAAGGGATTCATACGAATGGTCATTTTTTGTGTTCATTGCATCACGAAGTAGTAGGCGCAATAGGCACGATTTGGTATGAAGTCAAAGAAAATAATGGCGAGAAATCAGCTTTTATATACAGCATTAAGATATACGAAGAATTTCAAGGCAAAGGATATGGAAAGCAGTCACTTATTGCATTTGAAACTGACCTTGCCTCGATGAATGTAAGTTCAATCGGGTTACATGTTTTCGGGCACAACAAACGTGCATATCAGTTATATACCAAGATGGGGTATATTCCAACAAGCATTAAAATGAAAAAATATCTCAGAAGCAAATGAAAACTAACTCGTATCTCGATTTTACTAGACTTTAGCACTTGAGAAAGGCTTTCTTTTTATGGGTTCAGGAATTCTTAATAATATGCCAATGGAGAGGATTTATCCTTGGGGGGTATAGCGATGAACATTGTCACGCATTGGTGGCTGTTCGAGATGGCACCGGTGTCCGGGGTGCTGCGGGCGGTCTTCTACACTGGCTTGCTTGTGCTGTGTATCGTTGACTTTCCGTCGCCGCTACAGGCGGCGAAGATTATGGGCAGCACCGAGCGTGCCTTTTACACCCCGGTCTTGGCGATGCGGCTGCTGGGCCTCCGCTGGGTTAGTCCCCGCGTGCTGTCAGTTGTGGCCAAGCTGACAATCGCAATGTGGGTAGCGGCCGCGGCCGGGTTCGTCCAGCCGGTCACTGGTGTACTGACGTTCCTGGGTTTCGCATTCTTGCATATGGTAAATGCTGGTGCGCTAGGCGCCCACCACTCGAAGCACTCGGCGCTGTACGCGTTGCTAGCCATATGCTTCTCGGTGTCCTACGACTTCTCGCTAGACGGTCTGCTAGCCCAGTACGTGAACTGGCCGCTGCTGGTGCCCGATCAATCGGCGTTCATCTCAGGGTTTGCCCCGAAATTGCTGCTATTATTCCTATCTTACACTATGTTCGCCGGCGGTGTGTCCAAGCTCCTCTACGGTGGCCTCGGGTGGTTAAATGGCGCCGCATTGCGGTTCTATATTAAGTACTCGCCGTCCCGCTGGCCCTTCATGACCAGACTACTGGTGGGTAGCCCGGTGCTATGCCGGGTGTTAGCATCTCTGACCGTGCTAATCGAACTGTCGGCCCCGGTCGCGATCTTCGTTCCATCGTGGCGGGTTCCGTTGGTCGTATGCTGGATTTGGTTGCATATCGGCATCCTGTGCGTGATGCGTCCCATGTACTTGGTACAAATGTGGTGCTACCTGCTTCTGATTGTGCCGAGCCTGACCGACCATTCGAGCACCACCTCCGCTGTCTCCTTGGGGGGCTTGTTCACCGCCGTGGGAATGCTCGCGTGCGTGGTCCTAATCACGGTGCTAATACGACAGTCTGAGGAGTGGCCGTTCACCACGGTGCCAATGTACTCTAATGGCCTGACGAATGGCGCCGTGCGAGTACCCTCCGAGTCCGAACTGTACGAGCGCGCCGTACGTGCTCAACGAAACCAGCACTGGGCGTGGTTGCCTGTGGAAGTCATGGAGGACATCCTAGTTCGGTCGACTGACAGTGGCAAGAAGCACCGGCTGTTCCAACTGATGCTCGAGAACAAGGTGGCCAAGTTTGTCCGCTGGCCCCAATACACCAAGGTGGTTCGCGCTACCGCGATTGCCGATTTGGCGGCGAAAGCAGCAGACCGCGTAGAATTAGGCGTGTGTGGCCCGGAATACCCAGCGACCCGCCTGCTGCATGAGGTCGCGTTGATTGTCAAGAACGCGATCCCAGACTGGGAGCGGTATGACCGCATAGAACTAGTTTGCCGTACCGACTCGGGTAGTGTAGTGATTGCCTCCGTGCCGCTAGGCACGCAGGAAGTTCGAGGATCTGGTGACCCGCAACAAAGATCCGAAAGCATGCGATTAGAGCAATACGGTGAACTACAGGACAGATTAATGAGCTGACTTGCTATTATGATGACAAGAATAGTGAAGTCAAAAACTATTGCAGCGCCTACCAACGACACCATAATACATCTCAACAAGAGGTTTATGAATCAGAAAAACCTAAAGAAGAAGTACAACAGTGCGAAAGGAAGAAATCGAACAATTATCATTGTTCTAAATCTAACTAGAACTTTGAGATTTAAGCGATGAGGGGGTACAAACAGTAAATATCAAGGAGGAAATTGAAGAGAAGATTACAAAGGTTGTTGGGAACACATATATACCGGCTGCTACCAATATAGGGGGAGCAGTCGGTTGTTTTGTAATTTATTTCTTTTTATATAGTTAAATTTGCGCGAAACTATAGTTTAACGAATATTTATAGACGGATAGATTAAAAAATTGGTATAATTTAGTTAGAATACTAGGTACCGTCAAGAATTTTGTGTAATGCAACATAGATAGGGTATCTCTGAAATGGATTTGGAATGGATAGGGGACTAGTTTCCTTCACGAAAACGACAGAATATTCAGTTTTTTTGCACAAAAAGGGAGAATCCCCTTATTTTATTGGTTTGACATTTACAGTATTTGGTTAATTGTAACGTTCTTCAAACATTCGTTGAAGCGCCTCCTGTGCTTCAGCAAATCCTCGTCACTTTCGCCCTGCCCATTTCTCATTAAAATCTTGAATGGTCAAATACACGACTTTTTCAGCGGTTTCTAAACTGCTCAAACTGTTCATCGGTTTGACACGTTTCCGAATCTCCTTGATCGTTCGTTCGATGGCATGGGTCGTGTAAATCACACTTCGAATACTGCTTGGATAGCCCATAAAGGTGAGGAGGACATCCAGCTCATTGGCCCAAGATTGAACTTCTCTCGGATACTTGCTGGACCATTTCGACTCAAACTGTTGAAACATCTGTAACGCCATCTCCTTATTCGGTGCGCGATAAATCAGTTTGAGATCCTCTGCCACTTCAAATTGATCTTTTTTCCGAATACGATTTAAGGTATTACGTACTTTGTGAACGACACAGCGCTGCACATCGGCTTTCGGATAAACCGTCTTAAAGGCTTCCTCTAAACCCGGTAGTCCATCGAATACGCCTAGAAGGACTTCCTTGACGCCTCTGTTGTATAGTTGTTGAAGAATCTCCTGCCATACATGGGCGCTTTCCTGTCCTCCCACAAAGAAATCAAGAATTTCACGAAACCCTTCTTCGTTTACACCTAACACGACATAAATGACCTCTTTTTCTACCGTATCTCGACTGTTTAGTGCAAAATAAAAAGTAGCCGCTTAAAACAGTTACAGGTATTTTTTGATTCATTAGTCATTTTCCTCCCCGTTATTAAAAATTCTTTTTTAAATTCTCCGTCCTGATTTTGATAACACTCTTAAAAGATAAGAAAATAAAACGAAAATAGTAATCATTACGATTTAAATAATATTTAAACATACTTCGCTTGTAAATGCAAAGACAAACTGGGGAGTATATATATTGAAGTCTGGAATGGGAAAAGATGAATGCTGGACGAGGAAGGAAGCTTTTAGAAAGAACTTCATAAAAAGGGCTGTTTGGATGATTCGTCTATCATCGCTAAAAGAATCGCACAAGGATGGGGGACTATACAGACGAATCCTTATTGAACGTTTGTGAAAAAATATGAAATTAATACCCACAATGTTTTGATGTATTCCATTCTATAGAATTCACAAATTCCTTTTTGTGTGGTATAGTTTATAAAACGTAATGATTACTATTATCGAGAGGTGAAGAGGAAATGAACCCTTTTATTCTAATCATAGGGGCGGGACCTGCTGGGATTGGAATGGGGATATTATTCAAGCAATTAGGAATTAAGAATTTCGGGATTTTAGAGCGCGATCGCATTGGTTCGTCATTTATGCAATGGCCGAAGGAAATGCGCTTTATTACTCCGTCATTTACAGGACAAGGATTTGGCGCATTAGATTTAAATGCTGTTTCCCCGACAACATCGCCTGCATTCACACTGCGAAAAGAGCGGCTAAGCGGCGAAGATTATGCACTATATCTTGATTTATTGGCTGAACATTATGATTTGCCGATTCGAGAAGAAGTAAATGTGACTAGCGTTGAGAAAAGGGGAGACCGCTTTGTTTTAAAAACAAATGAAGGCGATTATGAAGCAGATGCTGTCATTTGGGCGACGGGGGAATTTCAGTTTCCAAATGTACGTCCATTCCCGGGGGCGGAACATGCGTTACATAACCGATATATTGATAGTTGGAGAAAGCTTGAAAAAGGTCACTATGTGGTCATTGGCGGTTATGAAAGCGGGATGGATGCGGCTGTGAATTTAGTGGCTTATGGCAATGAGGTGACCGTGATCTCAGCTCAAGAGCTAAATGGAAAAAAAGAAGCGGACCCGAGTTTGTCGCTGGCCCCATATACATGGGAGCGCTTGCGAATAGCCGAGCGCACCAAGCGGCTAACCGTTATCGAAAAGACAAAAGTGGAAAAGATTTATAAGGATAACAACGGTTATACGCTATTTCTTTCGAATGGCAAGCAAATGCTGACTCAACTCCAACCGATTCTAGCCACAGGATTTCGTTCAGGTGCGGAACAAATTCGTCCGTTGTTTGAATGGGGGGAAAATGGAAAACCGAAACTGACGGTTCATGATGAATCGACCATTACGCCGAATTTATTTTTAATTGGGCCAAGTGTTGCTCACGATCAGGCGATTTTCTGCTTTATTTATAAATTTCGGCAGCGTTTTGCTGTTGTGGCCAAACAATTGGTTGACCGTTTCAGACTGTCTCATGATGAAGAAATATTCACTCACTACGCCAACAATCAAATGTATTTAACGGACTTGTCTTGTTGTGAGGTGAAATGCGAGTGCTAGCCGAACAAGCGAAACGAAAACGGCTTTTGCTCATCGGGCTTGAATCCGTTGGAAAGACAACGTTATTTTCAAGATGGACGCAGTTTGGCATTGGTGAAGAAACCAATGTGAAGGGAACGACGTATACGATTCGTTCCCATCCCCTTCGTTGCTTGGATGGATGGGAGATTGTCGATACACCGGGATTGCGCAGAGGAGATGAGCTTGGCAAGCGGCAACTGGAAAAAGAAGTGGAAAAAGCCCATCATGTGATGCTTATTATACGGGGCACCCATTTTCAAGAGGAATTAGAAGAACTATTGTCCATTGTTTCTATCGATCAAATGGACGTCTCCATTGCCGTTACATTTGTAGATAAAATGAATGAACAAGCGAAAGCAGTATTAGAAAACGCCCAAAAGCAATACAAATTCCCGATCTTTTTGACAAAAGGAAGGAAGGAGACTGATGGTACGCTTCCGCCGTTTATGCAAGGAAGAAAATGGACAGAAGAGGATATGAAGCTATTACAGGCGCTTCGTTTGCCTAAACAAGAGCCTGTTTCGCTTTTATTTGAACGCCCCGTCGTAGGGCCTCTCGCTTCAGTAGCGGCGATTTTGATGATGTTTCTCTTTCCGGTTTATATCGCCTATAAAATCGCAGAGTGGGGACAGCCGTATTTAGAAGCGGCGTTAGCTGGAGTTATTCAGGCTCTTGAAGGGAAAGGGAGACTGGTTGAAGCGTTACTTGTTGGAGATTATGGATTGCTTACGTTGGGAGCGTATTCCTTTTTATGGGCGTTTCCCGTTGTGTTTTTGTTAAGTGTTATGATGGCGATCACGGACGAAACAGGGATTAAAGATCGGATCATGGATGCCCTTGATCCATATTTGCGAAAAATCGGATTAAATGGCCAAGATCTTATACCAGTATTAACTGGATTTGGATGCAATGTGGTGGCCGTTCAACAGAGCAGATTATGCAGTGCGTGCACACGAAAATCGTGTGTTTCTCTTATTTCGTTTGGTTCGGCTTGCAGTTATCAAATTGGTGCAACGATTTCCATTTTTCATAGCGCACAAAAGCCGTCTTTATTTTTGCCGTATTTATTTACTGTTTTTCTTGTTGGAGCACTTCATACGAGAATATGGCATCGGCAGGCATTCGCGCATATAGGGATGATCCGCCCGCATCGGACATTTATTCAGCTGCCAACATGGTCAGGAGTATTATACCGGGTTCGTGCAACGGTCTCACAATTTCTAACACAGGCGATGCCAATCTTTTTTACGATTTGCCTAATTGCTGGATTGATGGACGTGTTCGGATGGATGAAAAAAGCGGTTGGAGTGTTTGCGCCGCTTGTTCAATGGCTGAATTTGCCGCATGAAGCCGCTGTTGGCCTTGTTTTTTCGATGATTCGTAAAGATGGCATTTTATTGTTTAATGAAGGGAACCAGCTGCTGTTAACGGAGATGTCGACATTTCAATTATTTCTTAGCGTTTATCTTGCTTCTACTTTAAGTGCGTGCGCGGTTACTTTATGGACGGTTGCAAAGGAATTAGGGGTGAAAGAGGCCCTGTTATTATCCGGGAAGCAGATGGTCACATCTCTTACGTCCGCCCTGCTGCTTTCGCTGTTGTTCCAATAAAATACTGGATGCCATTCGAAGAAGCAAATCATAAAAGATCTAAGGAAGTCCAAAGATTAATAAGCAAAAAGCGCAGGGAAGCTGGAGGCTTGGATATAAAAGTGACAGAGCATTTCTCTATAATAATGAGAAATGCTTTTTTGTGTCTGTTTTGAACAAAGAAGTATATTTTTTTGCAGCAAAAAAATAATAATAAACGATAATAATTTATTGAAAAACGATAAAAAATCTATTAAAATTAAATCGACAATAAATAAGCGAGGTGCTTTTTATGAAACCAGAAACTCTCTTTTTAAAGATTGTTGTTATTCTTATAGGGATTCCAGTTCTTGCTTTGTGCATCTTTTTGGTACCTGTGCTAGGGAATGTTGCAGCAAAATTGCTTCCGGAATTTGCTTCTATTAAATATCTCGTTTTCATTGTTTTTTATGCATCCGCGGTACCGTTTTACTTTGCTTTGTATCAGGCTTTTAATCTTTTACGCTACATTGACAAAAATGAAGCTTTTTCCGAGTTATCTGTCATCGCTTTGAAAAAAATCAAATACTGTGCCATCACCATCAGCAGTTTGCATGTGCTCGTCTTACCGCTTTTCTATCTCTTTGCGGAGAAAGATGACGCTCCAGGTGTCATCTTGATCGGATTGGTGGTTCCTTTTGCATCAATGGTGATTGCCGTTTTTGCTGCCGTTCTGCAAAAACTTTTAAAAACGGCTATCGATATCAAATCAGAAAATGATTTAACGATCTGAGGTGGACAATATGCCAATTATAATCAATCTTGATGTTATGCTGGCGAAAAGAAAAATGAGCGTTACAGAACTTTCGGAGAAAGTTGGGATCACAATGGCGAATCTCTCCATATTGAAAAACGGAAAGGCGAAAGCGATTCGTTTCTCCACTTTAGAGGCGATTTGCAAGGCATTAGAATGTCAGCCAGGAGATATTTTAGAATACCGAAGTGATGAAGAGAGTCAAGATTAGGCTCATAGAACTATGTAACGTGAAGTGGAAAGGAAGAGGAGCATTTCGATGATTCAAATTCATCAAAAAGGAGTCGCTCATGAATTTAACCATTCAAAAGGATACCCAGAAAAAAATGATAAAGGCACAAATTATGAGAGCATGCAAACAACTCGTGCGTTTCGGTTGGGAGCAGGCCCTATCATGTTTGTTTCCCGTTGTGATTTTTGCCTCTTTGGCCTTTACAAAAATCGTGCCGCTTCCCTTTCTGCCGCGATATGACTGGCTGCTCATTATTTGCCTTCTGATGCAGTGGTGGATGGTGCGTTCTAGGCTTGAAACAATGGATGAACTAAAGGTGATCACATTGTTCCACCTTATCGGCCTTGCTCTTGAACTTTTCAAGGTGCATATGGGTTCATGGTCTTATCCAGGGGAAGGATATTCTAAATTTTTCGGAGTGCCTTTATATAGCGGATTTATGTACGCAAGTGTAGCGAGCTATCTTTGTCAGGCGTGGAGGAGGCTGAAGGTGGAGCTCGTTAAATGGCCGCCGTTTTTCGTCGTTGTGCCTCTTGCTGCCGCGATTTATTTGAATTTTTTCACTCATCATTATTGGATGGACGTTCGTTGGTGGCTGTCAGGACTTGTCATGATCGTTTTTTGGCCATCATGGGTCACGTACGAGGTTGGCGGCACTCGTTACCGCATGCCGATCGTCCTTTCCTTTGTGCTTATCGGATTTTTTATATGGATCGCTGAAAATATCGCAACGTTTTTTGGAGCTTGGCAATATCCAAATCAGGCCGAGGCATGGAGTCTTGTTCATCTTGGAAAGGTGAGTTCTTGGTTCTTACTAGTGATTGTGAGCTTTTTGATCGTAGCGACGTTAAAGCAAGTGAAGGAAAATCTTCCATCAGAATAGAGGCTTGTCCTCGCGAAACTTGAAATTATATGTGATCGAAACGAATCCTTTCCTTTTCCAACGATCAACGTTCATTCTTATGACATTTAGAGGTAACTTGAGAGATTAGCATTTACGCTAAAATATGAATTTTAGCTGTCTCATACCGATTGCTTCTATTCACTAGTTTATTTGTGCAGAGTGGTGGAGAAATTTTTCTATTTAAACATGCCGTTGTGTCAAGTGGAACGATTGACGAGAAAATGATGAAGCTTCATCCAGAGAGCATAGAAAATCCAAAGAGACGAGAATGGCAGGATTAATTCGATAGATGATGCATAGCGGAAATCCTTACCGTAATTTTTCTAGTCAACTATTATGATACTAGGGTTTTTGCTTTTTTATATTGATGGAAATTAGATAAGCAATTCCAAGTTATGATGTTGACAATCTGTTTGTTTCATGTAGTGATTGCTGTTAATGGAATTTCTTCTGCTCATATTCTGTTAAGAGGAGGCAGACTTCTCGATAGAATGTATTAGACAATAGTAGGCGTTCCCCTTAAGACAGGGGAACGCCTACTAATGGACATGAACATGATGTCGACCTTTCGGCACCACCATTGGTGAGCCTGAAAGAGGGTCTTCGATTACTGTACAATCGAGGCCGAAGATTTCTTTGATCAATGTGCTCGTAAGCACTTTAGATGGCTCCCCTTCGGCCACAAGCCTGCCCTTGTGGAGCGCAAAAATATGATCGGCATAGCGTGCAGATAAATTGATGTCGTGAAGGACCATGACAATCGTTGTTCCATGTTTTCGGTTTAAGTCAGTAAGCAAGTCGAGAATTTCGATTTGATAGGTAATATCTAGGAATGTTGTTGGTTCGTCGAGAAGCAAAATGTCCGGTTGTTGTGCAAGAGCCATAGCAATCCAGACGCGCTGTCTTTGACCGCCTGAAAGTTCATCAATAGGATGATTGGCGAACTCGATAATATTCATAAATTCCATGGCTTCTGCAACAGCTTCATAATCTTTTTTAGTCCATCCGCTAAGCCAAGATTGATGTGGAAATCTTCCACGCCCCACCAGATCTGCAACCGTAATTCCCTCTGGGATGACAGGAGATTGCGGCAGCAATCCTAAAATTCGAGCCAATTGTTTTGGTGGAAATTGACTGATCGGTTTTCCGTCGAGGATGATCTGTCCAGATGTAGGCTTGATCAGTCTGGCCATCGTTTTTAGAAGAGTCGATTTCCCACAGCCGTTTGCTCCGATCATCACACTTATTTTGCCACTAGGAACAACAAGACTAACATCTTGAATAACGGTTTTATGATCGTACCCTGCCACGACTTGCTCGACTTTGAAAAGATGCACTGGTTTCATTTATAAACTTCCCTTTCGATTCATTCGGATCAGCAAGAAAATCAAATATGGCGCTCCGACTATGCCAGTGATGACGCCGACAGGAAAACGGGTTTCAAAAGCAAACTGTCCAATCAGATCTCCTCCGAGAACAAGATTCACACCAACAAGCCCCGCAGGAAGGGCATTGGAAAAACCAGATCCAACCAATCTTTTGGCAATTGGTCCCGAAAGAAATGCGACAAAGGCGATGGGTCCGGTGACAGACGTAGCCACAGCAAGCATACAGACTGAACTTAGAATAAGTATGACTCTGACTGTATTCGTACGTACGCCGAGAGATGTCGCCGCTTGTTCGCCAAGCTCCAGCAAACTGAGCTGTTTTCCCAATACGATAATGATAGGAGTGCAGATCAAAACCGTTATCATCAGTGGCGGAAGCTCATGCATCTGGGAGCCATTGAGGCTCCCGCTCAGCCATCTGAGTGCTGCGGGAATGTCTTGTTGTGCGCCAATGAGAAGCAGATAGGATATGGCGGCGTCAAGCATCGCTTGTATGCCGATTCCAACCAAGATTAATCGCCCAATTGAAAAGGGCTTTCTGCTAGATAAGAGATAAATTATCATGACGGTGGCAAGACCAGCCATCACCGAAGCTAAAGAAACGACCGATTCACTAGTTTGAAGCACGATGATGCAGAAAACGGCCGCCGCGCTTGAGCCGGTAGTAATTCCAATGACATTCGGGTTGGCAAGAGGATTGCGCAACATTGTTTGGAAGATGCTGCCAGCAAGACCGAAAGCAAATCCGGCAAAAAGTCCTGCCAGCATTCTCGGTAAGCGGATCGTATTCACCGCAAATGACGCACCTGGAATCTGCTCGCCTGAAAGCGCCCGGATGACTTCTGTAACCGGATAAATCGTGTTCCCAAGCAACAGCATCGCGCAACAAAGTATACACGCCAATGACGCAAGCAATCCAGTAACAAGTATCCATCGGCGACGTCTTTGGCGTCTGCCCGCCATAATCAATTCAACAGATGATTTGATCATAATGAACTCACTTTCGATTTTATAGCTAATAGAATGAGTAACGGCGCTCCGATAAATGCAGTAACAACACCGACCTCAAGTTCACCAGGGCTGCCGATGAGCCTGCCACATACATCTGATATCGTCAAGATAATGGCGCCTGCCATAGCAGACATTGGTATGACAAAGCGCAAGTCAGGGCCAAGTAGAAGTCGCATAACATGAGTGGATAAGAGCCCGACGAAGGCGATAGGGCCGGCCAGCGCCGTAGTTGCCCCGCACAATATCACACTTGCGAGAGCGGCAACTAGTCTCAAGATTTCTGTTCGAACCCCCAGTCCGGTAGCAACGTCATCTCCAAGTACGAGAGCGTTAAGGGCCGGAGCCGTTATCATAGCGATCAATATCCCGACGATAAGAAAAGGGATAAAGATGGAGATAGCGCTCCAAGTCCCTGATCCAACACTTCCGACCTGCCAAAACCTAAATTGGTCCATGGCATAAGAGCGCGGAAGTATGATCATGACGACGAGGGAAGAGAGAGCCGCGCTTGTAGCGGCTCCCGCCAAGATCAACTTGAGGGGAGTAGCCCCTCCTTGTCCCATGGAACCAATACCGAATACGAGACTTGCTGTTATCACCGCTCCAGCTAAAGCTAGCCAAATATATTGGTTGGCTGCATTGATATGCAAAAACGCGATCCCACAAACAACAAACAAAGCGGCGCCCGTGTTCACACCCAAAATGCTCGGGTCCGCAATGGGATTTCGCGTGACAGATTGCATAAGCGCTCCGGAAACCCCAAGCGCTGCTCCGCAAAACAAACCGAAAATCGTTCGCGAAATTCGCTTGCGAACCACGTTGGCTCCATAAGAATCAACATCAGGGTGAAACAAACCGTCTACTAATTCTTGAAGGCTCACTAATCGGGAACCCAAGGCCAGGGAAGCAAGGATACACACGCCGAGCAAGAGAATACAAATCACCAAAATCATTGTAAAGTTTTTCGGCGTATGTAAACGGATTCGTTTGTCATGAGTAGCAAAAAAACTATTCATTTACTTTGCTAGCGGCTCCTCCAATTAATTCTAAATAATCATCAATCGTATATTCTATGGAAAGCGGAGTCGGAGTGGCAGCTGCAACCAAAGGTGTGCTGCTGTCGATGAACGCGACAGAACCTCTCTGGATTGCTGGAATTTTGCCAAGCACAGGATCCGCTTTGAGGGCATTGTATAATTCTTCGTTGCCATATCCGACGATGATATCCACGTCGTTAAGAGCCTCGGCGTTCTCGGCACTTAAATCCAAGTAAAAACTTTTAGGATCTTTAATAAGTTTCTTTACACTTTCAGGGTATTCCAATCCAAACTCATGTAGAAAGGCCACGCGGGTGTCTACCGGCGTATAGATATGGAGTTTCGACAAATCATCAGCCGAAAAATTAGCCCATACAAATTTCTTGCCTTTAATTTGCGGATAGTTGCTTAATTTTTCTTGGATCAATTTTTCCATATCCTTGACCAGTTTCTCGCCTTCTGTTTTCATGCCCATTCCTGCTGCATTCATGAGAATTTGGTCACGCCATGGAGTGGCCCATGGTGCTTCCGGATAAGCAACGACCGGAGCAATCTGGCTGAGCATATCGTAGTCTTCCTTTGTTATACCGGAGTAAGCAGCCAGAATGACATCGGGTTTTGCGTCGGAAATCGCTTCAAAATCCAATCCGTCTGTATCGTGGAACACATTTGGTTTCGTTTCACCGAGTTCTTTGAGCTTTTTCGCAGTCCAAGGTAGAAGACCGCTATCATCTTGGACGCCAAAGTTTGCCGCCGAGAATCCTACAGGAATCACACCAAGAGCGAGTGGAATATCTTGATTCCCCCATTGGATCGTAACGACTCGTTTCGGTTTGCTTTTTATCACCGTTGTACCAAAAGCATGTTTGATCTCGATCGGATATTTTGTGTCATCACCAGTGGCTGTTTTAGTATTTGTCGATTTCTCTTCATTTGATTTGGAGGTAGAAGGAGAACTGCTCGAACAACCAACTAATGCGATCATGAGCGCTGTCAAAATAACAAGTAGTTTAAATGAGAAGTTTTGTTTTGCAATCAATTTATAGCCCCCTTTTTATATTTAATCATAGATTTATGATAGGCAAATCCTATTAAATAGAAAGAAAAAACCTTGACAAATGATTTGTTTCCACACATTTGCTACTAGCAGGCGTTTTGCCTATCATTTTTCACAACGGCCAATCTGTGTCTACCTCCTATCTTGATCACAATCTATGAGATGGACAGCAAGAAAATAAATGCTTTTTGTCCACCAACATATGATAATGATTCCCAATCTCATTCTATGTTTTCAGAAATCAGTTGTCAATAATGAATGAGCGCCATCTTATATTTTTAACACTCCTCTGAAAAAAGCCCCCCTCTTAACGGAGGGGAGGAGGTTCATAGTGAAGAATTTTCCGTAGAAAAATCGTAATTGTAACAAACTTTGTAAAGCTCTTTTATTTCTTCTTTTGATGGCACTCTAGGGTTGTTTTGTGGACTTCCGCTGGCAAGCGCATCAGTCGCCATTTTTTCGATAGCGTTTTCAAAATCATGTTGATCAATGCCCCAATTTTTTAAATTAGGAATATTTAAATCTAGGCAAAGCTTTTTTACAGAACGAACGGCGATTTTTGCTGCTTCATCGTTGGAAAGGGTTTTTGCTGTTGGATCAAAATATGTTCCCAATACAGCTAAGCGATCGGTACAAGTTTCGTAACTAAACTCTAAAACGGCCGGTAGTAGCATCGCATTTGAAATTCCATGCGGGACGTGGAACAGCGCACCAATTGGCCTTGACATACCGTGCACTAGACAAACAGAAGAATTGGTAAAGGCCATACCTGCCTGTAATGCTCCCAGCGCCATTCCTTCTCTTGCTTCAATATTGTTTCCGTCCTCATATGCCTCTTTTAAGTGTTTTACGATTAATTCCATTGCGGAAAGTGCTAGAACGTCTGTCATTGGATGAGAACGTTTAGAAATGTAAGCTTCAACAGCATGACTTAAAGCATCAATTCCAGTGGCCGCCGTGACAGCTTTAGGAGAAGATAAAGTGAAGAGTGGGTCGACAATGGCGACGTCAGGCATGAAGGCAGGTTGTTTGATCATCATTTTTACATCATTAGCAGTATTGGTTATGACTGTTACATCCGTAGCTTCCGATCCGGTTCCGGCTGTTGTTGGAATGGCAATGTGCGGGATGGATGGATTTCCTGCGACTTTTTTTCTTCCCATATAATCGCCAATATAACCACCATTTGTTGCAACCACAGCAACGGCTTTGGCTGTATCAATACAACTTCCTCCACCTAGCGAAATCACTAAATCGCACTTTTCTTCTTGAAGAAGATGTAATGCTTCTTCCACGTAACCATCATTTGGTTCTGAATCCACACCTGAATAGACAACGCTTACAATTTCTTCTTTTAAAAGCTCATGTTGAAGTTTTTCAATATTCCCTAAGCTCTCCATAATTTTGTCGCTTATTACTAAAGCTTTTCTGCCTCTTAATGCTGCTTCTTTGCCTACTGTTTGAAAGGCATTGCATCCATAGGATATGGTTTGGGGTGTTTGAAACAAGGCATAATCTCTCATTTGGTACACTCCTTTCTTTTTTCGCCATATAAATACGCAAGACGTATGCCAATTATTAAATGCAATTACCATAAGATCCTTTAGTGCGCGATATATAGACAGACAAGTGTTTCAGATCATAACGATCTATATAAATACAGATGAATGTTCCAAAAAAAGCCCACTGCTTTCCTCATTTTTTAGCCGAAAGTTCAGGGTGGATGGAGAAGTGTTAATGACGTGTCTCGGTTATGCCAAAATGTTCCAAGTGCCGAACAACGAGCTGCTTCTAAACAAGTTCATTTGTTTAGAAGTCGGCTGGTTCGGTCGCCCGGTTGTCAAAGCGTTGATCTATTTTGCTAGAGTAAAAAGTTTATGGAGTGGAATCTTGAAAGAAGCAGGAGAATGGTAATATTTGTGCAAATAGAATTAAGGTGTTTATTTAAAAATGATTTAAAACTTTAATTTTCCCTTTGTTTGAAAAACGAGGATAATAACAATAAACCAATGCCAATCATTAAATACCATCCCTTGACGTCATATGAAATCATAAGGATTAGTTCCTAAATATTTGCTGGACCTGAATTAGGACTGTTGTTAAACGGATATTTCAATATAAAAGGTAATATACCTAAAAGCGTTAAAATAACTCCTAAAATCATGAACAAAACAGAGAAAACTTTCATAAACAATCCTCTTTTCATTTGTGTTATTTTATCGTAATTCAGAGAATGAAAATCATTTTATGGCGTATTTTACTTGCTGAGCCTCTCCCACCTGCATTTCGTTAAGAGGCGGGAGATTTCTTGAAAAAATAACAAACTTTGCGACAACCGTCTTGATTTATAAGCAACAATGCCAGTAAAGTCTGGACCTTCTGACCCGCTTTATATTAAGAAAAATAATAAGGGTGGGAAAAATTTCTGTTTCATATCGTTTCTCTCTCATTCGTCATATAAGAATTTTTGCAACAGAACTTATACATGCAGAAGCCCCTTGCCAAACACGTTATCATCTTCCCGTGATTGCTTTTTTGTGTCCAAACATTTCACATCAACTATCGTTGTTGCTGTTATAAGAAATAAGCTTTCAGAAGTAGGGAGAATGAAAAACGCGGCCCATATTGCCATTATTTTTCCCCCGTTATAATGATGAATAGTGCGAAGATAGAGAAGATTTTTGATCGGTGTAAAAAACGCGTAACATACAAGCGATAAAGAGAGGGACGGAATGTTGGAGAAAATAGGACTTAATGGCATGAAATGGCTGAAAATCATCCATGTTTTTTTAGTGGTTTTGTTTTTTGGCGGCATTTTGAGCTCGGTAGCATTGAATTTCTGGATTGATTTTACAAAATATGATGAAGCCTACCACGGTTATAAAAACATGGTGACGATAAGTGATCATGTAGTCAGATGGGGAGCGGTTGGAACTTTGTTTAGTAGGCTTTATTTACGGATTTTTCACCCATTGGGGATTTTTTTAGCATTGCTGGGTCGGCGTCAAATTTGGTCTTTATATGATCCAAACCGTTGTTGGCATTTTTGTCGTCGACCGTTTGATGATTGCCAATATGGAATTATTGGAAACGCAAAAGGAACTAGCTTTAAGCAATCCGGCTTTTCTTCAAAATCATGAAATAAGGCAATACGCGGTATATTTTTAAGTGGCCGTCACCGTTTTTATTTTTATTATTTCATATTTAAAACCTTGGAGAAAGAAAAAACTTCAACCGAAATAAACAAATTAGTAACTGTGAGTGTGCCAACATAAAAAGCGCGGTTCAATGGTCATTCATTCGGCACTTTTTTGTTAATGATTATTTTGCGCCTTAGAAATTGAAAAATCAAACAGAAATCCTTAGAGCGAATCATTAGAGAAAAAGATCAATGAGAGATAAACAAAGGGTCATATATGCTGAAAAAATGGACGATACTAACAAACGGTGATGCTTGTGTATAAAAAAGAAGAGCTTGTCCGTTTTGTCGAAGAAGCGAAGCCGTACGCCCGCGATGGAAAGGTGGCCGATTATATCCCCGCGCTGGGAAAAGCGAATCCGAATGAATTGTCGATCGCCATCTATATGCCGGATGGTCAGGTGATCGATGCTGGCGATGTAACAGTCAAAGTGACATTGCAAAGCATTTCGAAAATTATTGCGCTTGCGCTTGTCTTGATTGACTGCGGCGAAGAGAAAGTATTCCGCAAAGTCGGCATGGAGCCGACGGGAGACCCGTTTCACTCAATCGCCAAGCTTGAAGACATGCAGCCAGCCAAACCGCTTAATCCGATGATTAACGCTGGAGCGCTGGCGGTGACGCATATGATCCGCGGCGGTTCGGTCGAGGAACGGCTTGTCCGGCTGTTGGCATTCGTCCGCCGCCTCGCCGGCAATGAAAGCATTTCCTACTCGAAAGAAGTGGCTCAATCTGAGTTTGCGACCGCCTTTTTAAATCGTTCGCTTTGCTATTTCCTGAAGCAGCATGGTATTATCGATGAAGATGTTGAAGAACTAATGGATTTGTATACGAAGCAGTGTGCCATTGAGATGACGTGCATCGATTTGGCGCATATCGGCCTTGTATTGGCGCTTGATGGGCGAGACCCGCAATCGGGTGAACCGCTCATGCCGCCTGATGTCGCCCGTATCTGCAAAACGTTTATGGTGACGTGCGGTATGTACAACGCTTCAGGGGAGTTTGCGATTAAAATTGGCATTCCCGCGAAAAGCGGTGTTTCAGGCGGTATTCTCGCGGCTGTTCCTAAACGGTGTGGAATCGGCATTTTCGGTCCGGCGCTCGATGATAAGGGAAATAGCTTAACGGGAATGAAATTGCTTGAGCTGCTGTCAAAAACATATTCACTAAGTATTTTCTAGGAGGAGACAAACATGAAAACATTTATGGTGCAGTTTCACCGCGAAGATGATATGGAAACGATGAAAGTCGGCAAATTGAACGAAGGCGAGTTCAATGAGGTAACTGAAGGCGGGACGCGCCATTTGTTCGACTTGGATACGAACATCGGCTACTTTGTCTTTTTTGATGCCGAAGACACAAAAGGAAATGTATCCTATTTGATGCTTCAATATGAAGAAGACCAAGAAGAAGCGAACGCATGCTATAGCTTTGAGATGAAAGATTTTTATGAATTTATGGCCCTATACTTAAATGATCTTGAATTCGCCGATGAGGAAGAGATGGCCGGAGAAGGCGATAAAGAGGAAGCATACGGTCCGATTCACCATTTGGTCCATTTGCTCTACCATATTGTGGAGGAAGGAAAGACGGTGGAAGTGTAAGGGATGAAAGAAGCTGTTTTCAAAGGCCAGTAACATGATTTTTGAAAACAGCTTTCTTCGCTTAGCCCGGATGGAAGAGAAATCTTCTATGCGGGCTTTTTGGCGCTTAGAGGCCGTGTATCTAAGCATTGAGAGCATTCGTTAGTAGCGCTTTTACTGTAGGAACATCAGCAGGTGCCCATTCAAGGGATGTTAGATCTTGAAGCGGCACCCATTTTAATTCTGCATGCTCTTTCGCCTTTGGCTCCCCTTCCGCAATTTTTGCTTTATACGTAAGCAAATGGACGATCACATCTGGATATTCATAATGCACTTCTTCCATTTTTTCATCTATTTTAATTGTGCAGCCTAATTCTTCGAAAATTTCTCTTGATAATGTTTCTTCTGGCTTCTCTCCTTCTTCCATCTTGCCGCCAGGGAATTCCCATACATTCGGTAATGTCATTTGAGGAGAACGAAGAGCGCACAAAATACGATTTTGCTCATCTTCAATAACGGCGCCGATGACACGAACGGTCTTTTTCATGATGTTATTCTCCTTTTTGTTCGCATTTTTACTTTATTTTATCACAAAATATTCGATGCAAAGCTTAGTTGTTTTTTTTTGATTTCTGGAAAAACGCTGAAGAATCTTTGAGTGATAAATTTTGGTATGATATAAGAGCGGGACAATCTATTTGTCTGGATACTAGTCCAATGTGTGTCGCATAGATTCGTTTTCATGCAAAGAAATTATGGTGTTTTGGTAAAAAAACTAAAACCAATTGACATTGCTTGTGTCTAGCTCAATCATTCCATATTTTTAGTAAAATAATGGATTATCCACACTTTTGATCTTATCCTAATGTTTAGTTGGTCTTGTTTCAGATGAACACGGATTTACAAGGAGACTTGTATATGAGGAAATTTGTCATTTTTGCGTATTTTATTTGTTGCTGTTTTATTTTCGGATGTGAAAAATCGAAAGAAATAAACCACGCAAGATATCCAACTTTTGTCGCACTTGCCGATGGAGATAGTAAGTTGATTTTTCTTGATAAGAAGATGAATATAGTGAAAGAAATTAATAATAAAAACAAATTTCAAAGTTTTTCTATAGACGGAAATCGTGTTTATGCTTTAGAGGATGGTACGTATACGGGAACTAAACCCTCGATGCTCATCATGAATCTTTCGAATGGTTATATTGAAAGAAAAATAAAACTGCCACATATACCAGCGGCCTTTGTGGTCGTGAAGCAAAAAGCTTATATTGCTTCATCTGAAATATTTAGAGAGGGAATGCCTTTTTTTATTGTTAATTTGTCTAATGGGAAAATAGAAAAATTGATGTTTACCAAAGGAATGGTTAATACAATTAAACATTATAAAGATGAAATTTTTATTTCTATAAATTCTGGGGGGAGCATGAGCCAGCACAGTAATGTATATAGAATACAAACTAATGATGCATCCCTTTCATTTCATCCTGTTATTCAAGATCATCTTGAATTACCTCCAAGTGATTTTGTAATTGAAGATAACAAAATGTACTGTGTTTTTACAGGTTTTTCTTACGGACCACGGCCTGAGTGGGTGAAAGATCCTGAAAAATATACAAATAGGTTTATGGTTATCGATTTGAATAATGGGAAAATCATTTATGAGAAGAAATTGTCTAAGCCTTTCCCGCAAAAAATAATTAGCGTGGGGAATAAATTCTATATTAATAATTATACGGATATGGAC
>NZ_NASY01000032.1:0-208377 GCF_002075365.1 Anoxybacillus sp. UARK-01
GGCTTCAATATCAAAAATCACTTGAGTTTGACGRTTGTCATAGGGTTTAAAAGTAGGGGCTAATGGTCTTTTAGAGGGCTTTTTTTCCTCTGTCTCTGGAAAAAGTGTCATTTGCGTGTTATAATTTTCAGTAGTAATCATTTGATTGCTCATAAAAATCGTCCTTTCTGGAATGTTGTGGTGGTACCTTCATTTTACAGGATAGGACGATTTTTTTGTGTACTTTTTTAAAAAATGAAAAAAATGAGAGGGGCTTCAAAAAGTCAGTTACCCTGACTTTTTGGACAGCCCCTCCCCCCTTAATTATTTCTTTAGATTGACAAGCTCTTGCAAAATCTCATCCGATGTTGTAATAATGCGTGTATTCGCTTGAAATCCGCGCTGCGCGACAATCATTTCCGTAAACTCTTCAGATAGATCGACATTGGACATTTCAAGCGCACCAGGAACAATTTTGCCTGCTCCGCCTACTCCCGGAGAAGTTAACGTCTCCGCACCAGAGTTCGTTGTTGAGCGGAAAAGATTGTCTCCAACCTTCTCTAATCCATCGTTATTTGCAAATTTCGCTAATTCAATTCGACCAGCAACCTGCAAAGTTCCTGTGTTATCGACGTAGTTTACTGTGCCATCTGAACCAATACTAAGACTTTGCGCTGTTGTTGGGATTTGAATGCGAGTGTTACCATTGCCGAGCAAGTAACGTCCATCAGCGCTAACAATATAGCCTTGAGAATCAAGATAAAAATTTCCTGCTCTTGTGTATAGTCTGTTATTTCCAGAGTTATCACCTAAAACAAAGAATCCATCTCCTGAAATGGCCAAATCAAGCACACGAGCAGTAGTTTGCAAACTTCCTTGCGTCTGAACAGTATCAATTGCCGCAAGCTGCGCCCCTAATCCGACTTGTTTTGGATTCACCCCGCCGCTGTTCGCTGTTGGAGCACTTGCACCCGCGATTTGTTGACTAACTAAATCTTTAAAAATGGTACGGCCCTTCTTAAACCCATACGTATTCACATTCGCAATATTGTTTCCGATCACGTCTAATTTCACTTGGAAGTTTTTCATTCCGCTAATTCCAGAATACATTGAACGAAGCATATAATCCCTCTCCCTTGTTCAGATTTATCCATTATGGAGTTTCTACTTTGATAATTTGCTTGTTGGAAATCTCCTGACCATTATCAAGCTCTAAAAAGATTTCATTGTTTCTTTGGGAAACTGATTTCACCATACCGCTCGCTGGATTTTCCGACGTATCGGCCTCATCGCTGGTATCCATCCAATACACTTTTTTGCCTATCATTTCACTATAAAGCAAAATCGCGTTATCGCTTTGCATTTGCATAAATCCTTGCATGGCAGCTGCCAGATTCGTGATTTGCTCCAGCGTGGAGAAATTGGCCATTTGCGCAATAAACTCTTTATCCTCCATTGGATTTAATGGATCTTGATTTTGCAGCTGAACCAGCAAAATTTTTAAAAAATCGTCTTTGCCAAGAACACTGTCTCCCGTCTGCCGCTCCGGAGGCGTATAATTGCTTAACAATAAGTTGGGATCAATGGTATTTGCCATCTTTGACCGCTCCTATGCTTCAATATTTAACAATTCATGAAGAAAAGACTCCTGAAATGGAAGCTCCTTGTCTTGCTCAAACGGCTGGCGCTGTTCTTGATCAGGTTGTCCCTCTCTGTTTCGCTCGTGCTGACTGAATGATTGTTCATAAGAAGGCAACGGTGAGTGTGCGCGTACATCAAATTGCTCGATTGTAATGTGCTGAGCTGGTATCACATGAGCCATTTGCTGGATGTTTGCTTCCATTAGTTCTTTTGCCGAACGGCTTGAGGCGATGATTTTCGCCATCATCTGTCCGTTTTCCTGAACAAGCTTTACTGTCAACGTTCCTAAATGTTCTGGATGAAGGCGAATCACAAGCTGTGATTGTCCATTTCCTAAATTGGTGAATTTACTCGATTTTATAATACTTGTAAATTGCCGGATTAGTTGCTCGCTGCTACCATTAGCCGAGGTGTTCTCAGGCAGTGAAATGATCGGCTCTGTATTTTGCGAAAACAGCGTTGGTTGAGCCTGATTGAAAAACGGCTGAGCCATTGTTTGAACATCCCCCTGCTTGTCATTCGCGGCTTTCGTTAACTGAGCCAGCGAATCCGGGTGATATCCGGCAGTCGAGCTGAAGGCTGAAGAAAAGCTGCTAGGTGGAAAGGTCAGCTGATGTGGATAGCTCCCGTTTCGATAGGTGTTGACAGCTGCGGCGGCTCCTCCATTGAAAAGCGCCGAAAAACGGCCATTCCGAGGATCACTGCTCGCTTGCTGAGCCTTTTTGTTTTGCAAGAAATTTACCAATGTTTCTACATTGATCATTGGTCCCAACTCATCGCGATTTGGCTGCAATGACAGCCATTCCTCCAATAACGATATTGGCTCTGCGCCCTGCGCGCTATTGCTCTGCATCCATGTCATTTGTTCTGAGAGCATTTGTTTTATCCATGCAGCCGTTTGCGGAACGCTGGATGGCTGAAGAGAAGCTGGGTTTGTTTCAAACTGCTCATGCAACGTCTGCTGCATATCAGCCGGCAGCAGCAGCAAGAGCAAATCCACCCATTTGGTCAACAGATCGTCTTGGTGTTCATTTCGTTCTATATGGTCTTTTGTTGCCACCTCATTTGCTTTCATGCTGGAATCTGCAGAATCAAACGTCGCCGATTGAAGCAGCTGCTGAAATAAACTTCCTTCTTGTGTTTGTCCTTTTGCGTTCAACGTTTGTGCCTTATCCCCAGAAACCGAAGAAGACGGAAAAAGCGATTGAGTATAAGTGCCAATTCTCATGATCTCCCCTCCTTTCCTAATTATTAGCCGCTTGGGCTGCTTTCGTTAGTAGCGCCGTATATTTAGCTGCTTCTTCCGGAGACATTTTTTCCAGAATAGCGGCGGCCTTCTCGCTGCCTAATATCGCAAGAATGTTAAGCGCCTCCTGATCCGACATTTTCGGAATGATGGCGGCGGCATTTTTCGGTGACATTTCTCCATACATTTGAGCAACATCTTGAACAGTGAGTTTTTTTGCTTCGGTTGTTGGTGATGTGTCGGTCTGCTGCTGGGATTCCAGTTGGGCATTTAACCGTTCAATTTCTTTCTTTAGTGCTTCAATTTCACTCTGTTTATTTTTGACTTCGGTTTCAAGCTTTTTCACTTGTGCCGTTTTTTCTTCGAGCGTAGCTTGCTGCTCCAACATATTCTCCTTTAAAGCCTGCTCAGATGATGGCTGCTTGCTACCGACTAACTGTGAAATCCCTGGAAGATCAGCACCGTACTTTTTGGCGATGTCAAACACATTCACTCCTGCAATCGTGGTAATAATCAGTGCCAATGTGATTGTAAACAATAATGGGATGATGATGACAAACAAGAACCATTGCAGCTTGCTTACTTTTTCTTCTTTTTCCATTTCTTGCTCCTTCATCGTCTCACCTAATTTCTGCGATTCACAAATTGTTGAATTGAGATTTCATCCATCCAGTGATTTTCCATAGTTTGAATAGCTTGAAGCACAGCTGCTATATGCTTGTCTTTCATTTTTTCATATTTTTTTACTTCAATATTCGCTTCAGCTAACTTTGTTTGCTTGAGAAACATTTGCTCACGCGTTTCGATCACAAGCTGCTGATAATGAGAAATGGTACGCTCCAAATTCATGACAAATTGCCGAAAATGACGAATGTCTTGAATGGGCAATCCATTTTTTAATTTTTGCTTGTACATTTCCTCGTAATCTTCTTTTTGCTTCAGAAAATGGTACAGCTTTTCCGCTGCTTCTTCAAAGCGCTTCACCGCTTCGTTATATTCCCCTAGCGCTCTCTCTTTTTCTTTTTCTCTAATGGTCAATATTTTTTCAAATTTAAACACATGCTCCATGTTTTATTCACCCCGAATGTACAAGCTGAAGCAGTTCTTGAATGCTCTCTTCTTTTGTCAATTTTTCGTGAGTATCTTGTTTTAAAAATGCAAGCAGCTTTGGATAGTAGCGAATGGCTTCGTCAATGTCTTTAGAAGAACCTCTTTTATACGCACCGATATTAATTAAATCTTCCGCGTTTATATAGGTTGAAAGAAGATGACGGAATCGTTCAGCTGCCGCTTTATGCTCTGGCCCAATAATATAATTCATGACACGGCTGATGCTTTTCAAAACATTAATAGCTGGATACTGACCTTTATTCGCCAAGCTTCTCTCAAGAACAAAATGCCCATCTAAAATTCCTCGGACCGTATCCGCAATCGGTTCATTCATATCGTCACCATCTACTAAAACCGTATAAAAAGCCGTAATGGTTCCGTGTTCATTTGTTCCTGTCCGTTCCAGCAATTTGGGCAAAATGGCAAAAACAGAAGGAGTATAGCCCTTGGTTGTCGGCGGCTCACCGATCGCTAGTCCCACTTCCCGCTGTGCCATGGCTACACGTGTCACGGAATCCATCATCAGCATGACATTCATTCCCCTATTGCGAAAATATTCGGCAATAGCCGTTGCGGTATAGGCGCCTTTAATTCTCATAAGCGCAGGCTGATCTGATGTCGCAACCACCACAACGGAACGAGCCAAGCCTTCAGGGCCGAGATCTCGTTCGATAAACTCTCGCACTTCACGTCCCCGTTCGCCAATAAGCGCAATCACATTTAGGTCTGCGTTTGTGTTGCGGGCAATCATCCCAAGAAGTGTACTCTTGCCTACTCCTGAACCAGCAAATATGCCCACACGCTGTCCTTTTCCTACTGTCAGCAAGCTATCGATCAATCTGACTCCTACTTCCACCGGTTCATCAATCGGCGGTCTTGACAGCGGATTAGGCGGCTCCTGCTCAATCGAAATGGAGCGCAGCCCTTTAGGGAGAAGGCTACCATCAAGGGGCTGGCCAAGCGAATCAAGAACCTTGCCGATTAGATCCATTCCCGCTTTTATTTGCAGCGGCTGGCCTGTCGCTTCCACTATGCATCCCGGCGAAATATCTTGAACGGTTGAAAAAGGCATTAAAAGCACATGCTGTTCGCGAAATCCTACCACCTCAGCAGCAATCTTCTGCTTCTTTCTTCCTCCGCCCACATGAATAAAGCAAACATCGCCAATGGAGCTTTCAGGACCTTTTGATTCAATCATTAATCCAATCACGCGCGTTACTTTACCAAATCGCTTATACGAATCAATGGTTTCGATCTCTTGAAAAAGAGCTGGCCAATTCAAAAAATTACTCCTCCTCAAGCCACTTAAGCAGCTTTTGTTTGATTTGTTGCAATTGAGTGTCAACACTTGCATCAATGCGGCCAAAAGGCGTTTCAATCATGCAGCCGCCCTCTGCTAACCGTTCGTCAGGATAAATAAAAATGTCTACTGGCTGACTAAAAATCGCCCTTAATTCATCCTTTTGCTGAACAAGTGTTTGATAATGCAATGGATGAACATATAGCTTCACTTCTGATTGTTCCCTAACCTCCTTGATCGCTCTTTGCACAAGATGAAGGAAGGAATCGTGATTTTCCGCCAGCTTTTCCCCCAATATTCGCTCCGCTACCTTTAAGCCGATCAACAGGATGGTTTCTTTTGATGATTCAATTTGTTCATAAAACTGTTGGTTGGTTGTTTGCACGATGTTTCTTGCTTCATTCATTAATTCTTGAAAAGCATGAAGCGCTTCATTTTTTCCTTGACTATATCCGGCTTCATATCCTTCTTGTTGCGCTGCCGCCATAAGCCGCTGTTTTTCGGCCAACCAATTTTCCTTCTCTTGCCATATGTTTTCTTTCAAAGACTGGCAATATTGTTCTGCTTCTTGCTTCATCAGCTTCGCTTCTTCCTTTGCTTGCTCAATGATGAACTGAGCGTGAGCATGTCCATCTATTTCTTGCGAAACGGCTGAGGCTGCTGGCTGCGGAAAATAATGCTTCACTTCAATTACTTTTTTGCTGCCATGGGACGTTGTTGTAAAAGGAGCTTTGATCACATTAGACAATAATATCATCTCCTCCGCCGCGCGCTACAACGATTTCTCCAGCTTCTTCAAGACGGCGAATGACCGCAACAATACGCGATTGTGCTTCCTCCACATCGCGGAGGCGAACCGGTCCCATAAACTCCATCTCCTCTTTGAAGGTTTCCGCCATACGCGTCGACATATTGCGAAAGACGATTTCTTTCACTTCATCACTTGAAACTTTCAGTGCCAGCATTAAATCATTGTTATCAACTTCACGAATGACACGCTGAATCGCACGGTTATCAAGGGTAACAATATCTTCGAAGACAAACATTCGTTTCTTGATTTCTTCTGCAAGCTCTGGATCTTGAATTTCAAGCGCATCTAAAATCGTTCTTTCCGTGCTTCGGTCTACACCGTTTAAAACTTCCACCACCGCTTCGATGCCGCCTGTTTGCGTGTAATCTTGGACAACGGTCGTTGAAAGCTTCCGTTCTAAAATTTGCTCAACTTCGTTGATCACCTCAGGCGACGTACTGTCCATCAGCGCAATTCGGCGCGCGATATCCGCCTGCATTTCCTGCGGCAGCGACGACAGAATCTGGCCAGCTTGCGCCGGATCTAAATAGGAAAGCACAAGAGCGATCGTCTGTGGATGTTCATTTTGAATAAAGTTCAACAGCTGAGCCGGATCGGCTTTGCGAGCAAAGTCAAACGGCCGCACCATTAAAGCGGATGTTAAACGGTTAATAATGTTCAGCGCTTTTTCCGAGCCAAGCGCTTTTTCAAGTACTTCTTTCGCGTAAGCAATGCCGCCTTGAGCAATATAATCCTGCGCTAAAGCAATTTGATGAAACTCCTCCAGCACTTCCTCTTTTTCTTGCGTCGCTACTTGGCGAACATTAGAAATCTCAAGTGTGAGCTTTTCAATTTCTTCCTCCGATAAATGCTTATAGACAGATGCTGATACATCTGGTCCAAGAGAAATGAGGAGTATGGCAGCTTTCTGTTTGCCTGTTAATTCTCCTTTTCTCTCTTTTTTGGCCATCTTCATTCCTCCTAGTCCTCAGCCAACCACGTTCTTAGCAATTGAGCAAATTCATCTGGCTTCTCTCTTGCCAATTTTTCAAGCTGCTTGCGTCGAATTGTCACTTCTGTTTCCCGTTCCTCCGTCACATCAGGAAGATCGGATAAAGGAGGCTGTTCAATAAAGTCTTCCTCTTCTTCCTCCACCCTTTTCCGTCTGCGCAGCAAGAAGTAAATCAGTAAGCCGATAATAGCAGCAGCACCAATTCCCCCTGCAATATACGCCCATGTCGGAATGGTTGGCTGCGGCTGTGCAAAATCGGTTTTCCCATTAAATTTTTGCACAGATACGACGATGCGGTTTTGGATATCTTGATCGCTTAACGTTTGACCATCCTGCTTATCAATCGAAGTTCGAACGATCGTACCTAAAATCTTCTGAATATCATCAATGGTTTGCTGCGATAAAGAGTTAGGATTTTGGGGATTTGGTGGTTCAACCATCACTTGGATCCCTAAATCTCTTACTTTGTATGGACTTTCAACAATATTCTTTTTAATTCTGTTTACTTCATTATTGATCGTTTCTTCTGTTTTTTCATAATCGCCATTTGAGCCGTCAGTTGCTGCTTGATAGCCTGGAATGTCATTTTCACCGGTCCCGGCCACTCCTCCTGGTTGGGCACCTTGTCCAGAATAAGTTTCTCTAATCCGCTGCACACTGACAGCAATTCCTTCATTGTTTTGCTCATCAACCGGGGTCACTAAATTTTCCTCACGGTTCTCCTGCGTAAAATCAACATCCGCTGTAACCGATACAACCACTTTGTCTTGTCCCATCATCGTGCCTAACATTTGTTGGACTTGTCGCTGGATATCGCGTTCAATTTGCTTTTTGATTTCGTTTTGTTGCGTAAACGCCGTAGCTGTCGAATTTTCTTCATTATTTTTTAGATCAAAATACTGAAAATATTGATTCATCATGACGATATTATCAGTAGGAAGATTCGGAACACTTTTTGACACGAGATGATAGAGCGCTCTAACTTGCTCATCTGTAAATTTGTATCCTGGCTTTGTTTTAAGAACGACTGAAGCGGACGCCTCTCCTTGATCCTCTGACGCAAATACGGACTGCTGGGGAAGGTTAATCATGACTTTGGCATCCTCGACCCCGTCAATATTTTTAATCAGATTGGCCAATTCTGTTTGCATCGCTTTGAGTTTTACTACATTAAATTCGTTATCTGTCATCCCAAAGCTTGCATTTTTTCCAAAAAAGGAGTAGTCGATGCTTCCACTGTTCGGAATCCCTTCGGCCGCTAATTCCACCTTCAGTGTATCCGCCATTTTCTCCGGCACTTCAATCGTGGTTCCGTTATCGGTCACTTGGGAATCGATTCCCTTTTGATCGAGCGTCGCTTTAATTTGTCCAGCTTCCTGCGGCGAAAGGTTGCTATATAATGGTACAAAGCTCGTTCTTGTGGCAAAAAATGACGCAACCCCAACAATGACAAGAAAAAGAAGAAGAGCACCTAGCGCCATGGCTTTTTGAGCCTTCGTTCTCCCCCTCCAAAACGATGTGGATCGGTTGAGCCATTCTTTCACTCTTTCATTCATACATAATATTCCCCCGATTATTGCGATAATAGATTGCCAGTTTGTTAGCGCGTTGATTATACTTGCATTCTCATCATTTCTTGGTATGCCTCAACAGCTTTATTTCGGACTTCCACTGCTAACTGCAAAGAAATGCCGGCTTTTTGAGCAGCGATCATGACTTGATGCAGATCAACGTTTTCTCCTTTAACTAGCTTATCGGTTAGTTGGTCGGCTGCAACCTGCTGGTCGTTTACCTGCTGAATCGCATCTTTCAAAAAGTTAGCAAACGATTTTTGCACATCCGCTGCCTTTATAGACGAAGAGGGCGTTGCAGTCGAAAAAAAGCTGTTTTGTATTCCGTTAATCATTTTTTACTCCCCTTTATTTTCCAATTTCTAAAGCCTTGACTAACATTCCTTTTGTTGCATTGAACACTGTCACATTGGCTTCATAAGAACGGGTTGCGCTCATTAAATCTACCATTTCTTTTAGAGGATCGACATTTGGAAGCTGTACATATCCATCTTGGTTAGCATCCGGATTGGTCGGGTCGTAAACAAGCTTAAAAGGCGTTTCATCTTCGACGATTTTGGCGACCCTTACTCCCCCTCCAACCGACGCCTGTCCATCTATTGCCTTTTGAAGATAAGAAGAAAAACCGCCTTCATTCGGCTCCAATACGACCATTTTGCGTCGATATGGCTGCCATTGTCCGTCGACAAATTGGGCACGCGTTGTATCCACATTCGCCATATTGGAGGAAATGACATCCATCCGCAAACGCTGCGCCGTTAATGCAGAAGCCGTGGTATTTAGGCTTTGAAAAATGGACATACATTACTTCCCTCCTTTAATAACCGTTTTTAAAGAATTGAACTTCCCATTTAATCTCTCGATCAATGCGTTGTAATAAATTTGATTTTCCGCTAATTCCGACATTTCTCTATCTACATCGACACTGTTTCCATTATGATTGTATACCATATCACTTCTTGTCGTCACTAAAAAATTGCCAGTATTTTTACTAGCAAATGCAAAATGCTTCGGATTCGTTCGATAAGCTTCAAACGAAGACATAGCCTGATCTAGTTCGGTTTTAAAACGAACCTCTTTTGCTTTGTAATTTGGCGTATCGGCATTCGCAATGTTATTGGCAATCACCTTTTGCTTTAGCGACGCATAGTCCAATCCTTGCTCTAAGCGCGCAAATGTTTGCGAAAAGATTTCCAAGCGTAATCCCCTCTTTTTTTCTTTTTTCGACAATATTTGATATTCTATATTTTAAAATAACGCCTAAATGATGTATAGCCGGAATATTGTACTATTTTTTCATAGGAATTGATATTAGCTTGTATCGTTATTAAACATACGCACAATAGCGTAAATCCCTCTTTCCTTTCTTTTCATCTCTATAGATTCGGATTGAAAAATCGACATAAGCTAAACATGAATGTTGACTAAAAAACATGGAAGCGATGTTGTTCAATCGTCCGTCTGATCCTTACCTGCTTATTTGAAGAAGAAACATAGTTGCATTGGATTGCACTTCCGAAGCAAAATGGTTAGCTTCGTTCGATATAGATAAAAAAGAGCTGCCAAAAAAGCAGCTCTTGCATTAGTTTGTTTTTAATTTTTCAAGCTCTGTTAAAAACTTATCGTTTAATACTTTAATATACGTTCCTTTCATACCAAGAGAACGAGATTCAATGACGCCTGCACTCTCAAGCTTGCGAAGCGCGTTGACAATGACCGAACGCGTAATGCCCACTCGGTCAGCGATTTTGCTGGCAACAAGCAGCCCCTCTGTTCCTTCTAATTCTTCAAAAATGTGCTCGATTGCCTCAAGCTCGCTGTAGGATAACGAGCTGATCGCCATTTGTACAACCGCTTTGCTTCTTGCTTCTTCTTCAATTTCTTCTGCTTTTTCACGCAAGATTTCCATACCAACGACAGTAGCTTCATATTCAGCCAAGATGAGATCATCATCCTCAAATTGGCGGTCAAGTCTGGACAAAATCAGCGTGCCCAGGCGTTCTCCCCCCCCATTAATCGGCACAATCGTCGTTAACCCGGTTTTAAATAAATCTCGGTTTTCTACTGGAAACGCCGTATATTCGCTGTTAATATCCAAATTAGGAGAGGTCTCCGTAATATTGAACAGACTATTGGTATATTCTTCTGGGAATTGGCGATCCTCAAGCATTTTTTTCATCCGCTCATTTTCAATCGATTGCTTAATCGCAAAGCCTAATAGCTTCCCACGGCGGCTGACGACAAAAATATTGGCTTCAATCACTTCGCAAAGAGTTTCTGCCATCTCTTTAAAGTTTACAGGCTTTCCGGCTGCTTTCTGTAACATCGCATTAATCGTTCGTGTTTTCTGTAACAAATTCATGATCTATATCCTCCTATTCAAATTCATTTACAAAATAAATTCGCTTAAGTCTTTATTTTTTACAATATTACCTAATTTTTGTTCAACATATTGCGGTGTAATCACCACTTTTTCTAGTGCAATATCAGGCGCTTCAAATGATAGATCCTCAAGCAGCTTCTCCAGAATTGTATGAAGCCGTCTTGCCCCGATATTGTCTGTTGTTTGATTGACTTCAAACGCCACTTCAGCAATCTTACGAATAGCATCGTCAGAAAATTCAAGTTGTATACCTTCTGTAGCAAGAAGAGCCATATATTGTTTAATCAGAGCATTGTCAGGCTCAATAAGAATCTTCACAAAATCATCTACCGTCAACTTGGATAGTTCTACCCGAATCGGGAAGCGCCCTTGCAACTCAGGAATCAAATCGGACGGCTTCGACATATGAAACGCTCCAGCAGCAATGAACAAAACATAGTCTGTTTTGACAGGACCATATTTTGTCATCACCGTTGAGCCTTCTACGATCGGTAAAATGTCGCGCTGCACCCCTTCACGTGATACATCGGCTGAAGAAGCGCTCTGGCCCTTTCTGGCAATTTTGTCGATTTCATCAATAAAAATAATACCAGACTGTTCTGCCAGCTGCACCGCCTCTTGTGTCACTTCATCCATATCGATCAGCTTTTGCGCTTCTTCATTGGTTAACACTTTTCGTGCTTCACTTACCTTCAATTTTCGTTTTTTGAGCCGTTTTGGCATCAAACTGCTTAAAGCATCCTGCATATTCATGCCCATCTGCTCAATGCCGGCCCCTTGCAAAAAATCAAAAACAGTCGTTTGCTGCTCTTCGATTTCCACCGTCACTAATTCGTCCTCAAGCTCACCATTGGCAAGCTGGGCAGCTACCTGTTTCCGTTTTTGCTCGATATGTTGGTCATCTTGGCCGTAAGTCGTCGAATCCTGCTGTGATGTTTGGCCGCCAAATAGCATCTCAAGCGGATTTTTGATCGTCTGCTTCGGTTTTCCAGGAACTAAAAGCTCGATGAGACGTTTATTGGCTTGCTGCTCAGCGCGATCTTTCACTTCATACATTTTCCGCTCTTTCACTAAACGAACAGATGTTTCAACAAGATCTCTCACCATAGACTCAACATCGCGTCCAACATAGCCAACCTCTGTAAACTTCGTTGCTTCCACTTTGACAAACGGCGCCCCGACAAGCTTAGCGATTCTTCTCGCAATCTCGGTTTTCCCTACTCCTGTGGGACCGATCATCAATATATTTTTAGGTACGATCTCGTCGCGCAGCTTTTCATCAAGCAAACTGCGCCGATAGCGATTTCTTAGCGCAACCGCGACTGCTTTTTTCGCTTCTTTTTGACCGACAATAAATTGATCCAGCTTTTCTACAATTTGTCGAGGTGTTAGGTTCATCATTTCTCCCCCTCGCTACAGTTCTTCCACAATAATGTGGCTATTGGTATACACGCAAATATCAGAAGCAATTTCTAAAGCGGCTTTGGCAATTTCCTTAGCCGTCATTTGTCCGCCCGCGTATTGCTTTAAGGCCCGACCGGCAGCAAGCGCGTAGTTTCCTCCTGAACCAATCGCTAAAACGCCATCATCCGGTTCGATCACTTCACCTGTTCCTGATACTAGAAGCAAATGGCGTTCGTCCATCACAATCAGCATCGCTTCCAGTCTTCTCAATACTTTATCGCTGCGCCATTCCTTCGCCAGTTCAACCGCCGCACGTTGCAAGTTCCCATTAAACTCTTCTAATTTCCCTTCGAACATTTCAAACAATGTGAACGCATCCGCAACGGAACCAGCAAATCCCGCTAATACTTTTCCGTTAAAAAGCTTCCGAACTTTTTTAGCTGTATGTTTCATGACCACCGCATTCCCAAAAGTCACTTGGCCATCTCCAGCCATGGCGCAGGCGCCGTTATGTTGAATCGCAAAAATTGTTGTAGCATGGAATTGCTCCATATAAACCCTCCTTTATGGAAGTCTAAGCACGCGGATGCGTGTGCAAATAAACGTGGCGGAGACGATCTTTCGTCACGTGCGTGTATACCTGCGTCGATGAAAGATGCGCATGTCCCAATAGCTCTTGAACGGTGCGCATATCCGCTCCTTCGTTAAGCAAATGGGTGGCAAATGTATGTCTGAATACGTGCGGGCTTACCTTTTGCGTTAATGCAGCCTTCTCCACAACTTCGTTCAAAATATAACGCACCCCTCGAGGTGTTAAAGGACTTCCCCGAAAGTTTAAAAACAAAGAATGATTCGCTGTTTTGCTTTTGGCTAAAAGCTCATTCCGCCCTTTTTGTACATACCGTTCCAGCGCTTGCTTCGCAAAACTACCGAATGGCACATAGCGCTGTTTGTTCCCTTTCCCGTAAATCAAAATGGTTGCAAGGGAAAAATCAATATCAGACAAGTGAATGTGACAACATTCACTAATACGGATGCCCGTCGCATAAAGCAGTTCAATTAACGCTTGATTTCGCTGACCAATCGCTGTATTTAAATCATTGACATGAAATAAGGCTTCTAATTCCTGTTCATATAAAAAACGGGGGATTTTTTGCTCTTTTTTCGGCAATGATGCGAGAGCAAACGGATTTTCCGTTACTTTCTTTTCCCTCATTAAAAATTTATAAAAACTTCGTAAGCTCGAAATCTTTCGGGAAATTGAACGGCTCAGCAGTTGTTCGGCATGCAGCTTCGTCAAATATAATCGAACATCGCTGTACGTTACCTCATCTAAACGTTCCAGCGCCTGTTCATGCATAAACTCGAAAAACTGCTCAATATCGCGTGTATAGCACGCAATAGTATATTGTGAATAGTTTTTTTCGATTTGTAAATATTCTACGAATAATTGTAACGAAATTTTCAAATTTTCCATTCTTAACACCTCACAAGGGCTACTAAATATTAACATAGATTTAGCAGCCCTTGCAATTATTTTTTTATAAAATTCTGAATAGTGTCCAATGCTCGCTTAGCATACTCTTCATTGCGGCGCTTTTTATCTTTAATCATTTCTTCAAGAGGGGCAAACAGGCCGAAATTCGCGTTCATTGGCTGAAAATGCTTCGGATTTGTCGACGTAATATAGTGAGCCATGCTGCCAATCGCTGTTTCGGGCGGGAAAACGATCAGCTCCTGGCCGAGCACAAGGCGCGCCGCGTTGATGCCTGCTACCAATCCGGAGGCGGCCGACTCTACATATCCTTCGACTCCCGTCATTTGTCCAGCAAAAAATAAATCCTCTCTCTCCTTCAATTGATAAGTCGGACGGAGAAGTTTTGGCGAGTTAATAAACGTATTGCGATGCATCACTCCATAGCGAACAATTTCCGCATTTTCAAGCCCTGGAATTAAACGGAATACTTCCTTTTGTGCTCCCCATTTCAAATGAGTTTGAAAACCAACGATATTGTATAACGTTCCTGCTGCATCGTCTTGGCGAAGCTGAACTACCGCAAACGGTCTTTTTCCTGTGCGTGGATCTTCGAGGCCGACCGGTTTCATCGGACCAAATAGCAACGTTTTCTTTCCGCGTTTCGCCATGACTTCAATCGGCATGCATCCTTCAAAATAAATTTCTTTTTCAAATTCCTTTAACGGCGCTGTTTCTGCTGAAATAAGCGCTTCATAAAAGCGGTCAAATTCTTCCTCCGTCATCGGGCAATTCAAATAGGCGGCTTCCCCTTTATCATAGCGAGATTTTCTATACACCTTTTCCATATCGATGCTTTCTTTTTCAACAATAGGGGCGGCTGCATCATAAAAATACAAATACTCTTCTCCCGTCAGCTCTTTTAATTTTTCAGATAATGTAGGAGACGTAAGAGGTCCTGTGGCAATAATCGTTGGCCCAGTCGGGATGTCTGTCACTTCCTCACGGATGACCGTTACATTTGGATGGTTTTGAACGAAATCGGTGACACGGGCCGCAAATTCATGCCGATCCACCGCCAGTGCTCCTCCAGCAGGCACAGAGCACTCATCTGCCGCTTTGATGATGACCGAATTGAGCATTCTCATCTCTTCTTTGAGCACGCCAACGGCATTCGTTAACGAATTGGCGCGCAGTGAATTGCTGCAAACCAGCTCAGCGAATTTATCCGTATGATGGGCTGGCGTTTGTTTCACAGGACGCATTTCGTATAAACGGACATGAATGTTGCGGGTAGCAAGCTGCCACGCGGCTTCGCTTCCTGCTAATCCTGCACCAATAACATTGACAATCATGCTTCATTTCCTCCTTCGTTACGCATAAAAACGGTGAGGACTGACGGTCGCCCACCGATCATGCTTGCGGTTTCTCTTGGTAGTCACATTGATTACATTGAACTTGTATGCCTTTTTTTAATTTTTTCTCTACTAGTAATCCTTCACATTTTGGACAAGGGCGCGCAAGCGGTTTATCCCACGACATAAAATCACAGGCTGGAAACTGATCGCATCCATAAAATATTCGCCTTTTCTTGCTGTTTCGTTCAACAAGATTTCCTTCGCCGCATTGCGGACATTTTACACCGATTTCTTTCACGATCGGCTTTGTATGACGACAATCCGGAAAATTGGAGCAGGCAATAAACTTGCCGAATCTTCCCATCTTATAAACCATCGGGCTTCCGCATTCTTCACAATCAATCCCAGCCGGTTCATCCTTGATTTCGACTTCCTTCATCTCTTTTTCCGCAATTTGCAAGCTTTTTTCGAATCCGCTGTAAAATTCATCAATCACTTGAATCCATTGAATTTTCCCCTCTTCAATTTCATCTAAGCTTTTTTCCATTTTCGCTGTAAATTCGACGTCTAAAATCTCTGGGAAAAACTCTAAAATTAATTCCAAGACAATTTCCCCAAGCTCCGTTGGCACAAATCGTTTATTTTCCAGCACAACATAATTGCGCTTTTGAATCGTGTCCAAGGTTGGAGCATAAGTCGACGGGCGACCGATTCCAAGCTCCTCCAGCGTTTTGACTAATCTAGCTTCCGTATAGCGCGGAGGCGGCTGTGTAAAATGTTGCTTCGGTTCTATGTCCTTTCCAATCACTTTTTCTCCTTCTTGAAGGTCAGGAAGTAAACGATCTTGCTCATCCGTCTGGTCATCTGTCCCCTCCACGTATACTTTCATAAATCCAGCAAATTTTACTTTGGAGCCGCTAGCGCGGAAAATCACTCCCCCGTTTTCTAAATCGACACTCATCGTGTCCAAAAGCGCAGGAGCCATTTGACTGGCGACAAATCGTTCCCAAATCAGTTTATAAAGCCGAAATTGATCGCGGCTCAAATATGGCTTTACCGAGCTAGGATCGCGAAATACAGATGTAGGGCGAATCGCTTCGTGAGCATCTTGAGCTGCTGTATTTTTCTTTTCTTTTCGCTTTTCTTGTGCTACGTACTCTGCTCCAAATGCTTTTTCAATATACGAAAGCGCTTCATTTTGCGCTGACTCAGAGACACGTGTTGAGTCCGTGCGCATGTATGTAATTAAACCGACCGTTCCTTCGCTTCCAAGATCAATCCCTTCATAGAGCTGCTGAGCGAGCATCATCGTCTTTTTGGTGCGGAAATTCAGCTTACGCGCCGCTTCTTGTTGCAGAGATGAGGTCGTAAATGGCGGCACCGGGTTTCGCTTCCGCTCCTTTTTCGTTACCGATTTCACCGTAAAATATTGGCCTTTGAGGCGTTCTAAAACGAGCTTGACATCCTTTTCCTGTTTTAAATCGAGTTTTTGTCCATCCAATCCATAAAAAAACGCCGTAAACACTTCATTTTGCTTCACAAATTCCGCTTGAATGGACCAATATTCCTCAGGCTGAAATTCTTTAATTTCTTTTTCGCGATCAATGATCAACCGCAAAGCAACGGATTGCACTCTTCCCGCGCTTAGCCCCTTTTTTACTTTTTTCCAAAGCAACGGGCTAATATTATAGCCTACAAGTCTGTCAAGAACACGTCGAGCTTGCTGGGCATCCACCAAATGCATATTGATCGCCCGAGGATGCTGGAAGGATTCACGGATCGCATCCTTTGTAATCTCATTAAAGACCACACGGCAATCGGAATGAATATCAAGATCAAGCATATGGGCTAGATGCCAAGCGATCGCTTCTCCTTCACGGTCCGGGTCAGCCGCTAAAAAGACTTTTTTCGCTTTTTTAGCCGCTGTTTTCAAATCTTTAATGACTGGCCCCTTGCCGCGAATGGTAATATATTTTGGTTCATAATTATTTTTTATGTCAACGCCCATTTGGCTTTTCGGCAAATCGCGAATATGTCCCATCGAGGCTTTTACTTTATACTTTTTTCCTAAATATCGTTCAATCGTCTTTGCTTTTGCTGGTGATTCAACAATGACGAGATAATCTGACATACCGTTTCCTCCCTTAAGAGGTTATATTTAAAATCTTCATTATTATTAATGATTCTTATGACATTTGTCAAACAAGATGTAAAAAAATTTTTTATTTTAATGGAAAAATAGCGGAGAATTCCTCCATAATATCCCACGAAGAACGGACAAGCTTTGCGCCCATCTGAATCAATTGATTGGTTCCATCTGCCTGCTCAAGAAAAATGGAGCCCGGCACCGCAAACACCTCTCTTCCCGCTTCCAAGGCAAGGGAAGCAGTAATGAGTGAACCGCTTTTCTCTTTTGCTTGAACGACAACCGTTCCAAGCGACAAGCCGCTAATAATCCGATTTCGCAGCGGAAATTGCCATTTTTGCGGCTTTGTGTGCGGCGGATATTCTGAAACCACTAAATGTTCATTCATTAGCTTTTCTGCCAGTGAGCGATTTTGTTTGGGATAAATATGCTCGACTCCTCCGGCAATGACGGCAATCGTTTTTCCCCCGGATTGGACAGCCGTTTGATGCGCAGCTGCATCAATTCCTAAAGCAAGGCCGCTGACAATCGTCCAGTCATGCTGAATCAACGGCGGCACTAAAAGGCGCAGAGCACGAATCCCTTCCTCGGTCGGCTTTCTCGTTCCAACCATACTGATCATTTTACAAGATGAAAGCCATTCAATATTCCCTTTGGCATATAACACCCAAGGCGGGGCAAAGATGTGTTTGAGCCACTTCGGATAAATGTCATCAAAAACAGTAACGATATGAATATTTTTGTCCCTATATGTTTTTATCATACTTTGAATATCAATGGAATGTAAATCTTGGAAAAACAAAGAATATTGTTCGGGAGAAATCGACATGGAGGAAGCAAGAGTTGAATAAGAGAGTGAAAAAATCGAAGAAAGCGATGGATCTTGTTGCAAGAGGCGATGAATCGTTTTCCAGCCTGCACCGCGACAATGATGAAGATGAATCAGACGTTCACGAAGCGAGGTATACATTTCGTCTCTCCTCTCTTAAAATCCTTTCAAACACAGCTGCATCAGACACATATACGGAAACACATGACCACAAATTTTCTTCTTCTGGAACAAGAACACCGCTTGACCAGCGATTTATATAGAGCTGAGCTCACCTGTCAGCCTTTCTTTTTAGCGGTGCCATCCAGTCTAGCTGATTTGAATTCTATCAATCCAATCGGAGGTGTCCGTCAGTATCTATGACGGTCAAAGACCGTCGAAAAAAATAGGATTCTACCTCTGAATAGACTCATGGTTCCGTCTTTTTATTCGATCTCTATCCAAGTGTGTTGATGGGCTAATGCCTCATAAAACTAGCAATATCATGATCGGGGAAACGCATGTGAATCGTAAATGGTGACAGGAGAAAAGCAAACGATCTTGATGGAGACACCTGCCTATTTTGATCCATGATGTAGGAGAGAGGCAATCATGGAGGTGATTTCTTCATTGGCACAAATAACATAGCGATTTTTCAAGTTATCTATTTGAGCTGCAACTTGGCATATCAACCGCTTCACTTTTTCGCTGAAACAACGGCTTGATTTCGACTGTCGAATGACTGAGAACAATCACACATGTTGAATTTTCGTTTACCCATTTATGCCCCTTGTCAAAAAACCGCTCTCACACAATAAAGGACGTCAGTTATCCTTTGTATGCAAAAAACCATCCCGCACTGAGCGGACGGGCTCTTGCATGCGGGACGGTTGCTCCTTATTGATTAATGTGTTTTACATTTTTCATAAAGCCCTTGCTCTTTTAACACGGCAATTAATGTTTCGCCGATCACAGCAGGAGTATCCGCTACTTTAATGCCGCATTCATTCATTTTCTTAATTTTTTCTGCTGCTGTCCCTTTGCCGCCGGAAATGATCGCACCAGCATGGCCCATACGTTTTCCAGGAGGCGCTGTTTGACCGCCAATGAAGCCGACTACCGGCTTTTTCATGTTCGCTTTGACCCACTCAGCCGCTTCTTCTTCTGCTGTACCGCCGATTTCACCAATCATAATGACTGCATATGTTTCTTCATCTTCATTAAATGCTTTTAAAACATCGATAAAGTTTGTACCGTTGACAGGGTCGCCACCGATACCAACTGCTGTAGATTGCCCAATTCCTGCTTGCGTCAACTGATGTACCGCTTCGTATGTCAATGTGCCAGAGCGAGATACGATACCGACATGGCCCTTTTTATGGATGTAGCCAGGCATAATGCCGATTTTGCACTCTTCTGGTGTGATCACGCCAGGGCAGTTCGGTCCGATCAAACGCGTTTTCTTTCCTTCCATGTAGCGTTTCACTTTGACCATATCAAGCACAGGAATGCCTTCTGTAATGCAGACAACAAGGTCTAATTCCGCATCAACTGCTTCCATAATCGCTTCCGCAGCAAATGCAGGCGGAACATAAACAACAGAGGCATTTGCTCCTGTTTTTGCAACCGCTTCAGAAACCGTATTAAATACCGGAACTCCTTCGACTTCTGTACCGCCTTTTCCTGGCGTTACACCGCCAACAATTTTCGTTCCGTATTCAAGCATTTGCTTCGTATGGAATAATCCTTGCGATCCTGTAATCCCTTGAACAATGACTTTTGTATCTTTGTTAACAAAAACGCTCATTCTTCTCCCTCGCCTTCTTAACGTACTAATTCCACGATTTTTTGTGCGCCGTCTGCCATCGATTCAGCAGCTGTAATGTTTAAGCCAGACTCCTCTAAAATTTTCTTCCCTAGTTCAACGTTGGTGCCTTCTAAACGAACAACAAGCGGAAGCTCCAAGCCGACTTGTTTCGTTGCTTCAACAATTCCAGTTGCAATGACATCACATTTCATAATGCCGCCGAAAATGTTAACAAAAATGCCTTTTACTTTCGGGTCAGACAAGATGATTTTGAACGCTTCTGTTACTTTTTCCGTTGTCGCGCCGCCGCCGACATCTAAGAAGTTCGCCGGTTCGCCGCCGTAGTATTTAATGATGTCCATTGTTGCCATCGCAAGGCCAGCGCCGTTTACCATGCAGCCGATGTTGCCATCAAGCGCAATGTAGTTCAAATCAAATTTAGATGCTTCCACTTCTTTTGGATCTTCTTCGTCCAAGTCGCGGTATTCAAGCACATCTTTATGGCGATAGAGCGCGTTGGAATCAAAATTTAACTTCGCGTCAAGCGCCATGACTTTGCCGTCGCCCGTGACGACAAGCGGGTTGATTTCGGCGATCGAGCAATCTTTTTCCACAAATACTTGGTATAAGCCTATCATAAATTTGACTGCTTGATTGATCAGCTCTTTCGGAATGTTGATGTTAAATGCCAAGCGGCGCGCTTGAAACGCTTGCAAACCTACCGCAGGATCAACATACTCTTTAAAAATTTTCTCCGGTGTTTTTGCGGCTACTTCTTCAATCTCTGTACCGCCTTCTTCAGAGCCCATCAGCACAACGCGAGAAGTTGCACGATCAACAACAAGGCCGATATAATACTCTTTCTTGATATCGCATCCTTCCTCAATTAAAAGGCGCTTGACCTCTTTTCCTTCAGGTCCGGTTTGATGAGTGACAAGCACTTTTCCTAGCAGTTCGCTTGCATATGTACGAACTTCCTCTAAGCTTTTCGCTACTTTTACCCCTCCGGCTTTTCCGCGGCCGCCAGCGTGGATTTGCGCTTTTACGACACAAACAGAGGTTCCTAATTCTTTAGCCGCTTCGACTGCTTCTTCAACAGAGAATGCTACGCGCCCGTTTGGCACGGCAACTCCGTAGCTTCTGAGGATCTCTTTGCCTTGATACTCATGAATATTCATATCCCATCCTCCTATGTATAAAAATAAAAGTACTAGCGCTTTCATTGTATAATGTTACTTTCCATATTGTCTACCATTTCGACACAAAATCAGAAAAATCCTCTCTGACAAAAGGCTGCTTTGCTGTTGAGCAAAGCAGCCTTTAATCATGTGCATCTAATTGGCGATCCATTTGATAGACAAAAGCAAACAGCTCTGCAACGACTTGATATAGCTGTTCAGGAATGGCTTCATTAATCTCTAGTTCGCTTAACAACTCGACAAGCGATGGATCTTTTTGAATCGGAATGCTATGCTCTTTGGCCGTCGCAATTAAATTTTCTGCTACCTTTCCTTTTCCTTTAGCAATAACGGTAGGAGCTGATTGCTCATGAGGACGATACGTCAATGCAACCGCTTGTTTCATTTTTTCTTCTTTCATATTCGATAATCCACCCCTGAATGGCTCATCAAAATACGCGAGAACAGCCAATCATTTTTCTGCTGCTGCTCGGCTGCCGCTACCTTTATTCCTGACAACACATATCCGCATGCCTCTAATCGTTCCTTTAATAACGGCTGCATTCGAGACACCAGCTGCTCGATTTGCGGTGTATGATTCCATAAGGTTACATGAAGAATACTGTTTTGAATGCGAACATCTACTATGGTTTCCTTCAGCCGCTCTAATTGCAAATAAAACAAGATATGACAATAGTGCGGATCAATTTCTCCACTTCTCTTCTTTCTTCCCTGCCAGCGCACGATTACATCCGTTACGTGATCTGCGAAGCGGAGCGGAAACTGCCAAAACAACTGCTGAATCGGTCCTTGTGATTGAGAAAGGAGCTGCTGCCCTGTCAAGCGATGAATCAGCGCTTCAAGCTGTTCCTTTAAAGCAGGGAGCTGTACTTCGTCGTACACGCGCAGCAGAAGCGGTTTTAGCTCGTCAAAATGGACGGGAGAATCAGCTTTCATCCATTTTTTTAATTCCGCTTCATAATTCAGCCCGAGCCATTGCCCGATCTTTTTCATATGGTGAGCAATCACCACAGAAGCCGCTTCATCGTCCAAAGATAACAGCGGCTGGTCCGGTAGCTCCCCTTTTAAATAAGCTTCATAAAAATCCGAAAGCCGAGAAGGTAGCTCTCCACCGTTGAGAGCGGTCATAAAAGCGCGCACCTGCTCGTTTGCTTTGCTTCGATTTGTTTGCCAATCGTGCTGCAGTTGTGCAATCCAATCAGAAAGCTGCTTCTTTGCATCATGCTCCTCAAGAACGGCAGACGACAGCGGAAGGGAAAATGTCTTGCCGTGAATTTGAATTTGCTTGGCAAACCAACTCCATGAATTTTCTGTTACTTCCTGCGGCCATCCTCCTACTTTTTGTAAAGTTCGATATGCCTCCCGGTCTCCCTGCTGAATCCAATCTTTTAGCAAAAAAAAGAGGGTTTGATCGATGTCGTCCATCCGGCTTGTCATGCGCTGCAGCGTTGTTAATAGCGTACGAATGGCGTCCGGTTTTTGGTCATCTGGCATGGAGGCGAGCAAATCTTGCAGTTTTAGCAGCTGATTTGATAATAAATCGGGCTGTTGAACCGCCTTTATCGCTTGAAAGACGTCTTCGGTGAGCGGAAGCTGGTTTGTGTACATCCATTGAATTGCCCGTAAATTCATTTCTGTCTCTTTTGTTGCTATAAGCCATTTGGTTGCTTGAAGCACCTCTTCTTTCACAACAGGGAGCTGCTTTTGCAACAAAAAACGGAGAAGCGGTTGAGCCTCACGCGGAAGCCCCCAGCTTTTTGTCAAATGTAATACGGCGTGATTGATTCCTGCTTCATCGCCTGCTGTCTCTGATTTTGCAATGAGCTGTAAGCGAACGGTTTCATGTTCAGCTAAGAGCTGAAACCAGTAACGTCCTCCTTCTGATAATGGCGTCTGCATCTCCGCCAGAACCGTTTCCTGTCCAATTTTTACGAGCGCGCGATGCTGATCATTGATTTTTTCCACACTCCCATATATGACCTGGCCGCTGCGAAACGGCAGCGATTTTGCTGATTCCATGCGATGAAATTTTCCCCATCCATCCGTCTGCCGAATCGATGTCATTTTGCTCCTCCCCCTTGCTTGATGTGCCTGTGGGACATCAGTTCTGCTTAAGCGCCTCTTTTACTGGCGCGAAGGAACGTCGATGCTCGTTCATAATTCCGTATGTGCGAATGGCTTGCAAATGCTGCTCCGTTCCATACCCCATATGCTTTTCAAATCCATATTGCGGGTATTTAGCGCCAAGCTCTTTCATGATGCGATCGCGCGTCACTTTGGCCATTACGGAGCCTGCAGCGATTGAAATGCTGGCAGCATCTCCTTTAATGAGGCTTCGCTGCGGAATAGCCAATGGTAGTTCCATTGCATCAATCAGCAAATATTGCGGTTCTGGATCAAGCATCTTGACCGCCTGTATCATCGCTTTTTTCGTTGCCTGATAAATATTCAGCTCATCGATTTCCGCTGCGGAAACAATCCCAATTCCGACAGAAATAGCATGGCGCTGAATATAGTCAAACAAGTGTTCGCGCTTTGCTTCTGACAGCTTTTTAGAGTCATTTAATCCCGGCAAATAAAAATCCTTTGGCAAAATAACAGCTGCAGCTACAACCGGACCCGCTAATGGACCGCGCCCCACCTCATCAATGCCAGCGATATACGAAATTCCTTGGCGATAGAGCTGTTGCTCATGCTGTGACATCTTTTCCCAAAGACGACGCTCTTTTTCCGCTGCTTGTTTTCGTTTGTGCCAGCGAGCAATAAGCTTTTGGACGCTAACCCGCTCGTCGTTCATAAATTCCTGAAACAACGGATGCTGGGCGTCGTCAATCGTTTGCAATAGCTGTTCGATCTCTTTTGCTGTACGCTTCATGTCATGATTCGTTCCTTTCTCTTATATCTTTTATATCGGCGCGCTTTCTAAAAAATAAAGCCTGTTTTTGGGGCTTTCAAACTGTTGATTCGCTCTTTCATCCTGCGTAACTTGCTTCGTTCATCCGCGCTGCTCCTTGTTTGACAAGGGGATTCAAAACAGTTCGAGGTAAAGAAGGGGGTGCCTAAAATGATTGTAGACAAAGTCCATTTTGACTTTGTCTACAATCTGACCTCCTGTTTTTCGAACGTTATGGTTTTTCAAAGCTGAGACGTCCTAACTTTTCTGTACGGACATCACGCAGAACAAGCTCTGCTACTTTATCGTAATCGATGGCCCCACCGGCCATTAAACAACCGCGGCGTTTGCCAATTTCATCAAATAGCTCAACGATATCTTCGGGAATTTCTTGAAGAGAATAGCGCTCTTTTAAACGATCTGGATAATGTTGGTTTAAAAAGCGAAGGGCATAAACCGCCACGTCCTGCAAATTTAAAATCGCATCTTTAATCGCTCCTGTCGCAGCGAGCTTTAGCCCTACCTCCTCCTCTTCAAACTTCGGCCACAAAATTCCCGGAGTATCTAACAGCTCCATTTCTTTTCCAACCTTAATCCATTGTTGTGCTTTGGTCACGCCTGGCTTGTCCCCTGTTTTGGCGATATGTTTGCCAGCTAGTCGATTGATGAGGGTTGATTTTCCGACATTGGGAATGCCGACAATGAGCGCGCGCATCGGTCGCGGGTTTTTAATTCCCTTGGCTGCCATTTTAGCAAATTTATCTTTCAGCATATTTTTAGCTGCAGCCACAATTTGTTTGGTTCCTTTTCCGCCTTGAGAGTCAATGGCTAACGCATGCAAGGCTTGTTGTTCAAAATAGGAAATCCACTGTACAGTAATGGCTTCATCCGCCATATCTGCCTTGTTTAACAAAACGATGCGCGGTTTATTCGCCAAAATCTCATCAATCATCGGATTTCTTGAAGATAAAGGGATTCTCGCATCCACTAATTCAAAAACGATGTCAATTAATTTTAGTTTTTCCTGCACTTCGCGTTTCGCTTTTGCCATATGGCCCGGAAACCACTGGATTGTCATTGCTTCCACCTACTTACTTAATAATACGGGCATCAGAAAGCGGCCAATATACAATATTGGTTTTTCCCACTACCTTTTCCATCGGAATAAAGCCGATGTGACGGCTATCTTTGCTGAAGCGGCGGTTATCGCCCATCACAAACAAATAACCTTTTGGCACGGTTGCTTGCCCTCCTGGAATGTCCTCCAGCGTAAACGGCTCTGTTAATGGCCCATCAATCACTTGTTTTTTATATTGGTCTAAGTACGGTTCTTTATAAGGCTTTCCGTTTACATACAATGTATCATCTTTATATTCGATGCGATCACCAGGCAAGCCGATGACCCGCTTAATATAATCTTTCCCCTCTTCAGCATGAAAAACGATAATGTCAAAACGGTGCGGCTCACCAATTTTATAAGACAGCTTATTAACAATCATGCGATCACGATCGTGAAGAGTCGGCATCATGGATTGGCCGTCAACGACAATCGGGGCAAAAATGAAATAGCGAATGCCTCCGGCCAACAACACCGCAATCACGATCGCTTTTAACCATTCCCATGTCTCACTTTTTTGTTTTGCCATTTCTTTCTCCCACCTACGTCTAATTTGATTAGAAAAAAGGAGCTTGAACACCAAGCTCCTTGTTTCATCATTGACATGTCCATGTTGTACGCTTCGACCCGCTGCCGTTCGGTCGGCGAATACAGCGGACCAACTAGCGGATTTCCTTGATGCGTGCAGCTTTACCGCGAAGTTGACGCAAGTAGTAAAGTTTTGCACGACGCACTTTGCCGCGGCGAACAACTTCAAGCTTCGCAATTTTTGGCGTATGAACTGGGAACGTGCGCTCTACACCTACACCGTAAGAAACTTTACGAACAGTGAATGTTTCGCTCACGCCAGCACCGCGACGCTTGATCACAACGCCTTCAAACACCTGAATACGCTCACGGTTTCCTTCGACAACTTTTACGTGAACGCGCACTGTGTCACCAGGGCGAAACTCAGGCATGTCTGTACGTAATTGTTCTTTTGTGATTTCTTGAATTAAATGATGCATCATCTTCAACTCCTTCCAACAGATGCTCATACCAATGCTTTTCCATCATTGCAGCGGAACATCGTTTTAAACGACTTAAGCAGGCTTAAGTCACAAAGATTATACTAGCATAAAGGGGTATTGTATGCAATAGTTACCGTTCGTTTTTTTGAAATTCCTCCAACCACTTTTTTTGTTGTTCCGTTAATTCGTATGTTTCAAGCAAATCCGGACGGCGCAAAAAAGTACGGCGCAGTGATTCTTTTTGCCTCCATTCCTCAATTAAGCGGTGATTTCCTGATAACAGGACCTCTGGCACCTTGAAGCCGCGAAAATCGGCGGGGCGTGTATAATGAGGATGCTCTAGCAAACCCGAGCTGTATGAATCGTGTACAGAGGAAGCTTCGTTTCCTAAGACTCCCGGCAACAGGCGGACCACACTGTCGACGATGACCATTGCCCCTAGTTCTCCTCCTGTTAGGACGAAGTCGCCAATCGAAATTTCATCGGTTACTAAATGCTCACGAATCCGTTCGTCATATCCTTCATAATGCCCACAAACGAAAATTAAGTGAGATTCCTTAGCCAGCTCTTCCGCTTTTCGTTGCGTGTACCGTTCGCCTTGCGGACAGAGCAAAATAATGCGCGCGTTTGGCGAATGCTGCGTTAAATGAGCAACGGCATCGAAAATCGGCTGCGGCTTTAATACCATTCCTGCACCGCCTCCATATGGATAATCATCCACCGTCTGGTGCTTGTTATCAGCAAATTCGCGGAAATTCACCACATTAATAGCTACTGCTCGCTTTTCCTGCGCTTTTTTTAAAATCGATTCATTAAACACGCCTGCAAACATATTTGGGAACAATGTTAAAATATCAATTTTCATTATTCAAGCAATCCTTCCATCGGACGAATCGTAATTTTCTTTTCTTCAGGATTGACGCGGATGACGACATCATCAATGTACGGAATCAGCGCATCTTTCTCATTTTTCCGTTTGACTACCCATACATCATTGGCACCAGGAGTCAATATTTCCTTGACGATGCCAATCGTTTCACCTTCTTCGGTGATCACGGTGCAGCCAATAATTTCATGGAAATAATACTCTCCCTCTCCCAACTGGCCAAGCTGACTCTCAGGGACTTTCAAAGCCGCTCCCTTAAATTTTTCTACAAGATTGATGTTATCATATCCCTCAAAAGACAATAAATCAAACGATTTATGGACGCGATGGCTTTTCACCTTCACTTCGATCGGTTCCGATGAGTGGTCCATAAAAACGTAGAGAAGGTTGCCAATTTTATAGCGTTCTTCGGCAAAATCCGTTTTGGAAACGACTCGCACCTCGCCGCGAATACCATGTGTATTGACAATTGTCCCTACATGAAACCATTTTGTCATGTTTGATCCTCACCTCTTTTCAACGAATTTCTTTTACAAATCCATCTTCGATCACGATCGTTCGTTTCATGGCCACATCTTCCCAGCGGTCTCCTACGTTCACTTCAATTAACGCTTGCACTTCCCGCTCTTTCAATTCGCTCCCTAACGGAAGAATTTGCAATTGTTCGATTTGGAAATCAAGAAGCTTAATTTTTTCTAATCTCTCATTTAGTTCTTTGATAAAATATTGCTTTAATGCATGAGACGGTTGCTTTGTGCTCTTTTCAAGCCGCTTTTGCTCAAAACGCAGCTGATCACACTCCTGCTGGAGCTGCTGCTTTCTTTTCATGAATCGATCATACAGCTCTTTTTTGCTTTTATTCGTTAAAATTTGCTTGATTTCGACGGTCTGAATAATTTTCATAGCCCCACCCCTAAAGCGGTAATCAAACAAGGGAGCACTCCTGTCTCTTAGGACAGAGCGCACCAGCTTTGAAAAAGAGGCTTCCTCTCGAGGCGATGAAAGCCTAGGTCATCCAAACATTGATGCTTCCTTATTATATAAAAAAAGGGGAGGATTTGTCCTCACCCTTTATCTTTAATTTGCACGATCACGCGCTTTGGCTGATCGGACGCAGCAGCGTACACGACCGTCCGAATGGCATGAATCGTGCGGCCCTGCTTTCCAATCACCTTTCCGATGTCTTCTTCGTGCACCGATAAAACATAGGTAACCGTATTTTCATGCGAAGACTCCGTTACCACTACATCTTCAGGATAATCGACAAGCGCCCGTACAATCGTCTCAATTAACGCTTTCATCTACGATCACGGCCATTACTTGCCGTATTTTAAATGATGAAATTTCTCTAAAATTCCTTGCTTAGAAAAAAGATTGCGAACTGTGTCAGATGGTTTCGCGCCGTTTTGTAGCCATTTTAACGCCAACTCTTCATTGATTTTTACTTCAGCTGGCTCTGCAACCGGGTTGTATGTGCCGATTGTTTCAATAAAACGGCCGTCGCGCGGTGAGCGAGAGTCCGCTACTACAATACGATAAAAAGGTGATTTTTTCGCACCCATGCGTTTTAAACGAATTTTTACTGCCATTTTTCTAGCACCTCCGTAAATAGTTCACACAAGATAGTATATTAGCAATAATCATCTAGTTTGTAAAGTTTTTTTTCTTAACACATTATCCCCTACATAAAAGGGAATTTAAACCCTTTTTTCTTTCCTTTTGGCATGGTTGTCATCATTTTCATCATTTTTTTCATTTCATCAAACTGCTTAAGCAAGCGGTTAACTTCCTGAACGGATGTACCGCTTCCTTTTGCAATCCGCTTTTTGCGGCTTGCATTAATGATTTCAGGATTGATTTTTTCTTCTTTTGTCATCGAACGAATAATCGCTTCCACGCGGCCAATTTGCTTGTCGTCAATTTGAATATTGTTTAATCCTTTAATTTTATTAGCTCCTGGAAGCATTTTTAAAATTTCGTCAAGCGGCCCCATTTTACGCACTTGACCAAGCTGTTCAAGAAAATCATCGAATGTGAAGGACATTGTGCGCATTTTTTGCTCAAGCTCTTTCGCTTTCTCTTCATCAACAGCGGCCTGGGCTTTTTCAATGAGCGTCAGCACATCGCCCATTCCTAAAATACGCGAAGCCATTCTTTCAGGATGAAACGGTTCCAGCGCATCCATTTTCTCGCCCATCCCGACAAATTTAATCGGCGTGTCTGTTACAGCTTTAATGGACAATGCGGCACCGCCGCGCGTATCGCCATCAAGCTTCGTTAAAATAACCCCTGTTAAACCCAGCTGTTCATTGAAGCTTTGCGCAACATTCACCGCATCCTGTCCCGTCATCGCATCAACGACTAGAAAAATCTCATCCGGATTTGTCAATTCTTTAATTTGCTTTAATTCATCCATGAGCGTCTCGTCAATGTGAAGCCGGCCGGCTGTGTCGATTAGAACATAGTCATGATGTTCTTCCTTCGCTTTGGCAATTGCCTGTTTGGCGATTTCGACCGGGCTTACTTGATCACCGAGCGCAAATACTGGCATATTCAGCTGCTTACCGAGTGTTTCAAGCTGCTTAATCGCTGCAGGACGATAAATATCAGCCGCAACTAAAAGCGGCTTGCGGTTGTACTTCTTGCGCAACAGATTTGCAAGCTTGCCCGTTGTTGTCGTCTTTCCGGCTCCCTGTAAGCCAACCATCATAATCACCGTCGGCGGGCGGCTGGCAACCGCAATTTTACTTTGCTCTCCTCCCATTAGCGCGGTTAATTCTTCTTTCACCACTTTAATAACCTGCTGGCCCGGAGTTAAGCTTTTTAAGACTTCCTGTCCAACAGCTCGCTCGCTGACACGCTTGACAAAATCCTTGACAACTTTAAAGTTGACATCCGCTTCTAACAAAGCAAGCCGAACTTCTCGCATCATCTCTTTAACATCGGCTTCTGTTACCTTTCCTTTGCCGCGGATTTTGTTCATGACACTTTGCAGACGGTCGGCTAATCCTTCAAATGCCATCCATTACCGCCTCCTACTCTAATTTCTCTAACGCTTCGATCATCTGAAGCAGCTCTCGGTCATCGGCATATTGCTGCAAGGTCCGCTGCTTTAGCTGCTTAATCAGCTTTTGCCGGTCCTGAAATTTTTGAAACAGCAGCAGTTTTTCCTCGTATTCCTCGAGCATCGCTTCCGTTCGTTTAATGTTATCATAAACCGCTTGACGGCTTACTTCATACTCTTCTGCAATTTCGCCGAGGGAGTAATCATCTAAATAATAAAGTGACATGTAGCTCCGCTGTTTCGGAGTTAACAACGATTGATAAAAATCGTATAGATAATTCATTCTCGTTGTTTTTTCAAGCACGAGACTCCCTCCTCGCTTGTTAAGTAAAATACCTTTACAAATGATTAGTTTAGCGTCTTTTCACAGCGGTGTCAAGTGTTGAGCTTTCAGCTTGTTTCATTTCTTTGCTTGAGTAATAAAACAGGCTCAAAATCGCTTTTTGTAAAAACCCAACAGTCCGTTGTAAAAGTTCGCCGGTCCCAACGATTGTTGTTGTCTAGTATAAACAGAGCTTTGTATTTGCAAAGATAGCGCCTTTCTTGTTTTTGTATATAGGGGCCACTTGACATACTAAGTGTTTGTCGCAGACACTGTGGGTTCCTTCTTGATAAAAAAAGATGTCTCAAAGTCTTGTTGAGACATCTTTTTGCTCTTTTACTCTTCTACCAAGTTGGCAAACAAACCGTATACGTATTGTTCCGGATCAAATTCCTGTAAGTCATCCATCTTTTCGCCAAGGCCGACAAGCTTGACCGGGATGTCCAACTCGTTGCGGATTGCTAAGACAATCCCTCCCTTCGCTGTTCCATCCAATTTCGTCAGCACAATGCCTGTCACGTTTGTTGCTTCTTTAAAAATTTTCGCTTGGCTCATTGCATTTTGTCCGGTTGTCGCATCTAAAACAAGCAATACTTCATGCGGCGCCCCCGGGATTTCTCGTTCAATGACACGTTTTACTTTTTCAAGCTCTTTCATTAAGTTCACTTTATTTTGCAAGCGTCCTGCTGTATCACATAGCAAAACATTGACTTTGCGCGCTTTAGCTGCTTGAATGGCATCATACATGACAGCGGCTGGATCGGAGCCAGCGGATTGCTTGATTACTTCAACCCCGACTCGTTCTCCCCATACTTCTAGCTGCTCAATCGCCCCAGCGCGGAACGTATCCCCCGCTGCCAGCATGACGGTTTTCCCTTCTGATTTTAACTTATGCGCCAATTTGCCAATCGTCGTCGTTTTTCCGACACCGTTGACGCCGACAAACAAAATGACCGTTAAGCCATCTGGCTGCATATTCAGTGTGGCCAATTCATCATGGCTCCCGCGATAAATATCGACAAGCTTTTCCGAAATAACAGCTTGCATTTCTTTCGTCTCTTGAATGTTCCGCCGCTTTACCTCCATTTTTAACTCATCAATTAACTCCATGACGGTTGTAACGCCAACATCGGCGGAAATTAAAATTTCCTCTAATTCTTCAAAAAACTCTTCATCCACTTTTCGATAACGGGCAATTAAATCATTGACCCGTCCCGTGAAGGAATCGCGTGTTTTTGAAAGACCTTGTTTAAACTTCTCTGTGACTGCATCTGTTTGTTGGGTAATTTTTTCTTTTAGCTTCTTGAAAAAATTCATCGTTTTAATCACCTTTCCTGCCTTACGATTTCACAAGTTGTTTAGAATCTTCCAAGCGGACAGATACGAGCCTTGACACCCCTGATTCTTGCATCGTGACGCCATAAAGCACGTCCGCCTCCTCCATCGTTCCTTTGCGATGGGTGATAACGATAAATTGGGTTTGACTGCTAAATCGTTTCAAATACAGAGCATAACGATGGACATTGGCTTCGTCAAGAGCGGCTTCCACCTCATCCAGAACGCAAAACGGCACCGGCCGTACTTTTAAGATGGAAAACAATAGCGCAATCGCCGTTAGCGCTCGCTCGCCGCCAGACAATAGGCTTAAATTTTGCAATTTTTTCCCTGGTGGTTGTGCGACGATTTCCACCCCTGTATTTAATAGATCATTCGAATCTGTAAGTTGCAGATCCGCGCGCCCTCCGCCGAACAGCTGCTGGAATACATCACCAAAATGCGAGCGAATCTGTTGGAATGTCGTCAAGAAGCGCTTTTTCATCTCTTGATCCATCTCGTCAATCACTTGATGCAGCGTTTCCTTTGCATGCTGCAAGTCACTTTTTTGCTCTGTTAAAAATTGATAGCGCTCCGATACGCGGTCATACTCATCAATAGCGCCTAAATTTACCGTTCCAAGTTCATCAATCGCCCGCTTAATGAGCTTCACTTTTTTCCGAGCAGCCTCCGCTTCCATTTGCAGTGGATATTTTTCTTTCGCCGCTTCAAACGTAAGCATATATTCTTCACGCAAGCGGCTAAGCAAGTTTTCAAGCTCCACATCAAGACGATTTAATTTGACTTCTTCATCTTTAATAATCTCTGTTAATTGTTTATATTGTCGTTTTTTCTCTTTTAGCTCGCGCTCACTATTTTCGAGCATTTCTTGATATTGAAGTCTTTGTTCACGTCGGCTAGCTATGAGCTCAAGCGTTTCTTGTTTGTCTTGCACTTTTTGTTGACGCAACTGATCCAGCTGCTCCTCTCCAAAAACATTGGAATTCATTTCGTCTGTAAGTGTCAGTAAATCTTCTTTTGCCGCTTGAAGCTGCTTCTCTGTTTCCTCTTGCTCAAGGGTCAGCTGCGCGATCTTCTCCTGAATATGCTTCAACAGCTGCTGCTTTTCAGCAACCGCTACTTTCTGCTCCGTAATCGCAGCTTGCAACGCTTCTTTCGAGCTTTGCTCATCCTGCTTTTGCAGCGTAAGATGCTGCATTTGCTCGTCAATTTCAGCAAGCTTGGCTTCCATTTGGTAGAGCTTTTGTTCCACCGTTGTGATTTTTTCGCGCAGCTGCCTCATTTCCTGCTCGTCATGCGCTTTTTCTTCATCATATAAAGCCAAGCGTTCGCTCGTATTCTTTTCCTGCCACTCTACTTCGCGCCAAGCACTTTTTATTTCCTGCAAAGCAAAGCGTCTTTCCTCTATTTGCTTCCGCAGCTCCGCCATTTCTGCCTCGCGCTGGGCCGCTTCCTTTTTTTTCGACTGTACCAATAATTCAAGCTGCTCTGTTTTTGCTTCCATGTCTCGGAACTTATCAGTGATCGTTTCTAGCTCTCGGTTTCTGCTAAGTAAAGAATTTGTTTTCTTAGCTACGCCCCCTCCAGTCATCGCTCCCCCAGGGCTAACAACATCTCCTTCAAGGGTGACAAGACGATAACGATAATGAAGAAGCCGAGCTAGCTCATTCGCTCCCTTTAAATTTGTCGTCACAATCACATTGCCAAGCAGATGGGCCAGTACCGTTTGATAGATGGAATCATAGGAAACCAGTTCGTTTGCTACGCCAACAAAAGCTGGATGATTTTTAACAATGGCCAGCTGTTCAGATGGAAGTTGTTTAGGCTGGAGGACGTTCATCGGCAAAAAAGTCGCTCGTCCATATGAATGCTTTTTTAAATAGTGAATGGCTGCGCGTGCCGCTTCTTCGTCAGCAACCACAATATGCTGCATCGCTCCTCCGAGCGCAATCTCTATCGCCGTTTCATATTTGCTGGATACATGAATAAGCTCGACAACGGCTCCGTGAATTCCTGAAAGCTGTTCACGCGCCTTTAAAATTTCCTTAACTCCTTGAAAAAATCCAGCATAATCATGCTGCATTTCCTCCAGCATTTCTTTTCTTGATTTGGTTTGCTGTAAATATTGATAAGCTTGATAAAGCATTGATTCCTTCTGCTCAATTTCTTGTTTCAGCTCGGCAAGCTGAGCGCTTTTTTGCTGAAGCTGTGTTTCCTGCTCCTTCAGCTTTCGCTCCGTTTGCTGATAGTTGCTTTCCAAAGCGATATATTGTTCTTTTATAAGATTTCGCTCTGCTAAATGTTTTTCGTTCTCTTTCGTTAGCACACTCTGCTTTTTTTCCAATTTTTCAAGCAAAGCCTGCAAATGAGTGCGCTCATTTTTTAACGAAGCTTGTTCATGAACAAGCTCAATATAATCGCTTTTTAACCTTTCCATTTGCTCTTCAACACTGATATCATAGGAGGCAAAAGCACGCTGCTTTTCCTTCAGCTCCGTTTGAAGCGCATGAAGCTCTTCGCGTATGCGGGTTAGCTGCTCCCTCTCCTTTTCCAAAGTTGAGCATAGCTTTCCGCTTTTTTCAGAAAGGGAGGAGATCGTCTCTTCAAGCTGCTTCTGATACTGTGCCGCATTTTTTTTTCGTTCTTTTAATACTTCCTTTCGCCCTTCAAGCTTTTCCAGTTCTTCACTTACAACAAGCAACACTTGCTGAAGACCGTCAATCGATTCATCAAGTGCGGTCATTTGGTCACGCAACTGCTCCACTGTTGCTTCTTCTTTTTGCAACGCCGCTGATAAGGCCATTTCCTTTTGCTGGTGGTCTGTCAGCTGATCGCGTAAATGATTCCATTGGCGATGCAGCTCTTCAATTTCATGGGCAATCAGCGCCACTTCAAACGTTTCCAGCTCGTTTCGTTTTTCAAGATAGTCCTGGGCAATAGAAGCTTGGATTTTCAACGGTTCCAGCTGGCTTTCTAGCTCATGTAAAATATCATTGACGCGATGTAAATTTTCTTGTGTCTCATTCAGCTTATGCTCCGCTTTCTTCTTACGAATTTTATATTTGAGCACCCCTGCCGCTTCTTCAAAAATCGTCCGTCTTTCCTCCGGTTTGCTGCTTAAAATTTCTTCGATTCGCCCCTGTCCAATAATTGAAAAGGCTTCTTTTCCCAATCCTGAATCCATAAATAGATCAATAATATCTTTTAAACGGCATGGCTGCTGATTAATAAGAAATTCACTTTCTCCTGAGCGATAGACGCGTCTCGTGACACTTACTTCCTGATAATCAAGCGGCAAAAACCCATCTTCATTATCGAGTGTCAAAGTAACCTCAGCAATATTTAGCGGCCTGCGTGAGTCGCTTCCCGCAAAAATAATATCTTCCATTTTCGCACCGCGAAGCGATTTGGCTGACTGTTCGCCTAATACCCAGCGAATGGCATCCGTAATATTGCTCTTTCCGCTGCCATTCGGGCCGACAACAGCCGTCACACCCGGCACAAATTCGATCGAGACCCGATCGGCAAATGATTTAAATCCAACAATATCTAATCGTTTGAGGAACATCCGTACCCCGCCTCGCTATCTTTCATCTAAATCTTCATTATTGTATCATAACTACTTGCTCAAACCTATATAGAACTTTTTCTTCAAATTTTGCAAATGCAAAGCAGAAAAAGCTTAAAAACACGAAGCTGCTATCTAAATGGAACGGGCGATGTTTGTATTTCCACTTTCCTTTCTAGACTAAAGCATCGCTTGTCTGTATGTCATTAGAGAAGAAAAAGGGCCGACTATTTTCGAATGAGCCAACCCTTTTTTCACAGCACTGTTTTTCTTATTCCTGTTTCGGCGTTCTTAGCTTTTGCAGCGCCATTTGTGCAGCTTTTTGCTCCGCTTCCTTTTTCGATCTTCCAGCACCAACTCCAAGCTCTTCACCATTTAAAGAAACGCGAGAAACAAACTCTTTGTTATGCGCAGGTCCTTTTTCTTGCAAAATGGCATATTCGATGACGCCACTACCATCCCGCTGAACAAGTTCCTGCAGCTGGCTTTTATAATCCATCACATGAGAAAAAGCACCTTCATTGATCTTCGGAAAAATGGTTTGCTCCAAAAACCGAATGACCGCATCAATTCCTTGATCTAAGTAAAGAGCACCGATAAACGCCTCAAATACATCTGCTAGAAGCGATGGCCGCATTCGCCCGCCGGTGATCTCCTCTCCTTTGCCGAGCAAAACAAGCTGGCCGAATGAAAGGTCATTTGCAAATTTTACAAGAGACGGCTCACATACAATCGCTGCACGCAATTTCGTTAATTCACCTTCCGTCATATTTGGAAAATGACGAAAGAGATATTGAGAAACGGTCAGTTCCAGTACAGCATCTCCTAAAAACTCAAGACGCTCATTATCCTCATGCGGTCGTTTGCGATGCTCATTCACATACGATGAATGGGTAAAAGCCTGAATTAGCAGCTTTTCATCCAGAAAAAATATGCCGATTTTCTCCTGCAACTGTTTAAATTTTACTCGTTTTTTTTCGCTCATGCGCTGCTCTTTGTCTTTCTGCTTCGACATAAATAAGGACCTCCGGGACTTCATTCAATCAAAGTATTCGGCAATTCATCAAAAGCATAGAAAGCCCCGTTAGAGCAACGGGACTTTTCTGCATTATATCGTTTACTTACATGCGGCTTTTTATGTAGTTCACAGCATCTCCTACTGTGACAATTTTTTCTGCTTCCTCATCGGAAATTTCCATATCAAACTCGTCTTCTAGTTCCATGACAAGTTCAACCACATCTAATGAATCAGCACCTAAATCATCTTTGAAAGAAGCTTCAAGTGTTACTTGAGACTCCTCCACGCCTAAGCGGTCAACGATGATTTTCGTTACGCGCTCTAATACATCTGCCACGACAATTCACCTCCTCTCATGATTATAGTAAATTTATCGGTAAAATACTAGCGGATAATCCAGATTCGTTACATGACCATTCCGCCATCGACATGAATCGTCTGTCCGGTAATATAGCTCGCTGCATCCGATGCCAAAAATGCGACCATATTGGCAATGTCCTCTGGATTGCCGAAACGGGCAAGTGGAATTTGCTTTAACATTTCTGTCTGAATCTCTTCATTCAAACGATCTGTCATATCCGTCGCAATAAATCCCGGCGCAATAGCGTTTACCGTGATGCTACGGCTCGCCAACTCCTTAGCGGCTGTCTTCGTTAGGCCGATCACACCTGCCTTAGCAGCTACGTAATTGGCTTGCCCTGGATTCCCCATTACACCAACCACTGAAGCGATATTAATAATGCGGCCGTAACGCTGCTTGAGCATTGGACGTGTAACCGCCTTTGTACAGTTAAACACGCCTTTTAAGTTAATATTGATGACATCATCCCACTCTTCTTCTTTCATGCGCATGAGCAAATTGTCGCGGGTAATTCCGGCGTTATTGACTAAAATATCCACGCGGCCATAACGATCGATCACCTCTTTCACCATTTGCTCAACCGCTTCTGTATTCGACACATCCGCTTGAATTGCCAGCGCTTCGCCGCCAAGACGGTAAATCTCATCCACTACTTCCTTTGCTTTCGCTTCGCTTCCGGCATAATTGACAGCTACCTTCGCTCCTTGACGGGCAAATTCTAAAGCAATCGCTCTTCCAATTCCGCGCGATGCCCCGGTTATAAGCGCTACTTTTCCTTGCAACATGTTTATTCTCCTTTCAACGCTGCGATTGTCGCTTCAAAAGAAGCCGTATCGTTTACCGCATAAACGCGCACATCGCGATGAATTTTCTTCACAAGACCTGATAATACTTTTCCCGGCCCAATTTCTACAAACGTATCGACACCGAACTCAATCATCGTTCTTACGGACTCCTCCCAACGAACAGGAGAATAAAGCTGCTCAATTAAAAGCGTTTGAATCATTTCTTTTTCAGTCATTGGCTTCGCTGTTACGTTCGCGATGACAGGCACATTCGCATCATGAATTGCTACTTCGTTTAGCACGTTTGCCAATTTTTCAGCCGCTGGCTTCATAAGCGATGAATGAAAAGGACCGCTTACTTCAAGAGGGATAACACGTTTGGCACCTTTTTCTTTCGCAAGCTGTGCTGCTCGCTCTACTCCTTCTTTCGCTCCAGAAATAACAATCTGCCCTGGACAATTCAAGTTAGCAAGCTGAACAGGCTTGCCTTCTTCAGTAATCTGCTTCGTAATGGCTGCAAGTTCATTCGCTTCCATCCCAAGAACAGCAGCCATCGTTCCTTCACCGGCAGGTACCGCTTCCTCCATAAATTCTCCTCTTTTTCGGACAGCATACACTGCGTCTGTAAATGACATCGCTCCTGCTGCCACAAGCGCCGTGTACTCTCCTAAACTATGTCCGGCAACGTAGTCAGGCGTTAGACCGGCCTCTTTTACTTTTTCAAACAGCGCAATGCTCGTTGTTAATAAAGCGGGCTGCGCATTATATGTAAGCGTCAATGTTTGCTGCGGTCCTTCAAAAATAATCGTAGAAAGGGAAAGACCAAGACGTTCATCAGCCTGTTGAAAAATGGAGGCTGCTTTTGCATCCGTTTCTGCTAATTCTTTTCCCATCCCTACTGTTTGCGAGCCTTGACCCGGGAAAATAAAAGCTAGTTTTCCCATCTATCATTCCCTCCTTTATGAGTGAATATGTTCCATTTCCTGCTTAATCGTGCCAATCATATCCGTAATCACCATTTCGCGCGTCTGACGAATGGCGTGGAAAATCGCTGTCGCATCAGAGGAACCATGCGCTTTCACGACAGGAGCGTTCAATCCAAACAAAGCAGCACCGCCATACTCAGAATAATCCATCTTGCGCTTCATTTCTAAAAGCTTCGGCTTCAGCACAGCGGCTGCCAGTTTGCTAGAAAAGCTGCTCGTCAACCCCTCTTTTAGCATCGAAAATACAGAAAGAGCCGTACCTTCAATCGTTTTTAGCGCGACATTTCCGGTAAAACCATCCGTTACCACCACATCAGCCACTCCTTGAAGCAAATCCCTCGCTTCAACATTTCCGATGAAATTTACATTCGCCTCTTGCAGCAGAAGAAAAGCGCGTTTAGTTAAATCATTTCCTTTTTGGTCTTCCGTTCCTACATTTAATAGACCGATGCGCGGTTTCGCAATTCCCCTTGCCTTTTTAGCGTAAACAGAGCCCATTAGCGCGTATTGCACCAGATGTTCAGGACGTGCATGGACGTTTGCGCCGACATCTAAAAATACAAAGCCTTCGCCTCCTAGGGTTGGCAGCGTTGGTGCTAATGCTGGACGCTCAATCCCTTCGATTCTTCCGACAATAAATAGGCCAGCAGCCATCAATGCTCCTGTATTTCCCGCTGAAACGCAGGCATCGGCACGACCTTGTTTCACTTCTTCTGCCATTAATACCAAGGATGATTGTTTTTTTCGTCTGACGGCTCGAACCGGCTCATCCGTTGCTTCAATTACTTCATCGGTATGTACAATGTCAATGCGGTCAGCAGCGGGAAGATAGGAGCGAATTTGCTGTTCGTTGCCAAAGAGAATGATTTCTATGTCCTGAAAATGCTGAACTGCTTTCGCAGCCCCAAGCACAATTTCTTTTGGGGCATGATCTCCCCCCATGGCATCAATCGCTATTCTCATCATCTACTCCATCCTTTTTTGCGATGTTTGATCGATACATTTCAAATTCTCCTGAAAACACAAGCTCTTGTCCAACATAACTATTCACTTCGACCATCGTTCTTCCATTTTCATTGATTCCTTTTACTTTTGCCTTTGCCACGACCCGTTCATTTTCTTTCACTTGACGCGTAAATCGAATATTCGCTTTAGCAGTCAAGGCTAGTTCATCATTAATCACGGCAACCGCCAGCGAATTGGCCTGCGCAAACAAATGGTGTCCGCGCGCAATGCGATTCCGTCTAAACACATGCTCAGCCTTGACATCAAAAATAGAGATCGCACTTTTATCTAGAGCAATATCAATAATTTCGCCGACGACTTCTTCAATCGGCAGTGATTTTACCTTATCGGCAAATGATTTCTCGGCAACATGCTTAATTCGTTCGCGCAATTCAGGGATGGATAGCTCTAGTCGGTCTAAACGAATTGTTTGAATGCTGACAGAAAATTGTTCGGCCAATTCTTCGTCTGTAATAAATGGATTTTTTTCAATCGTTTCTTTCAGCATCCGCTGCCGCTCCCGCTTTGTTTTTCGCATGATGCATACACCGTCCAATTTTATGACTAGGTACTAATAGTAGTATATAATTAAAAAAAACAGATTGCAAGACTAAGTTTGCAATCTGTTTTTTAATCTAGTTTTTCACCGCTTAATGCACCGGATTCTTCTAAATAAAGGCGTAGCCAATGATACGCCTCGTCGTGCCAAAATGCATGAGATTCAATTAATTTAGCCGCATCACTTCGCGCTACTTCAAGTACTCGATAATCATGCACGACATCGCCAAGCTTAAAATCTGGCAGTCCGCTCTGCTTTGTTCCAAAAAAATCACCGGGACCTCGCAGCTGCAAATCTTTTTCTGACAACACAAAGCCGTCATTCGTTTCTGTCATAATCCGCATTCGCTCTTTTCCGGTTTCTGATTTAGGATCGGCTAACAAAATGCAGTACGATTGTTCATTGCCACGGCCTACACGTCCTCTTAGCTGATGAAGCTGCGCCAGACCAAACCGGTCGGCATCGTAAATCAGCATGACCGTCGCGTTTGGAACATTGACTCCGACCTCCACAACCGTTGTCGAAACTAAAATATGGACCTCGTTTTGGCTAAAGGCTTTCATGACTTCATCTTTCTCTTCAGAAGAGAGGCGGCCATGCATGAGGCCGATTCGATATTTTCCCCGATAATAATGGACAAGCATGCTATGGACGTCAATCGCATTTTGCACATCAAGCTTCTCCGATTCCTCAATGAGCGGGCAGATGACATAGGCTTGCCTGCCTTTTTGCACTTCTTTCTCTATAAAATCAAGAACGCGCTCAAGCATGTTATGTTTTACCCAATATGTTTCAATTTTTTTGCGTCCCGCGGGCATTTCATCAATAATCGAAACATCCATTTCACCGAAAGCTGTAATCGCCAACGTCCGCGGAATGGGAGTCGCGGTCATAAATAAAACATCCGGGGATTCTCCTTTTTCACGCAAAATCCGGCGTTGCTCTACGCCGAAGCGATGCTGCTCATCGGTAATAACGAGCCCTAGTTTATGAAAATTGACTTCATCCTGAATGAGTGCATGCGTGCCAATGACGATATCAATTTGGCCTGCAGCAAGATTGGTAAGCAGTTCTTTTCTCCTCTTTCCTTTTACCGAGCTTGTCAGCAGCTCAACCGACACCTCAGCAGACGCCAGCAGCTGCTTCAGTGAATGTGCGTGCTGCTCTGCTAAAATTTCTGTTGGCACCATCAGCGCCCCCTGATATCCCGATAAAACGGTGGCATATAAAGCAATGGCAGCGACGACTGTTTTTCCCGAACCTACATCTCCTTGCAACAGTCGATTCATTCGATGCGGAGATCTCATATCTTTCATAATCTCTTGAATGACCCGCTTTTGTGCATGGGTCAATGAGAATGGAAGCTGCTGAATGAATTGCTCCAGCTTTTCCATCGAAAAACGATGGGAAATGCCACGCGAATGTTCACGCTGAATTTTGCGCAAAACATGAATTTTTAATTGAAATAATAAAAATTCTTCGTATACAAGCCGGCGACGTGCTTGCTTCAGCTCTTCGTGAGAGCGAGGAAAATGAATGGCTGAAATCGCCGCATGCTTTGAGATCAAGCGATAGGTTTGACGAATAGAAGCGGGTAGAGGATCATGTATCGCTCCCCCATATTGTTCAAGAGCCAGTTTGATAAATCTGCGGATTCCTTTAACCGTCAAGGCTCCTCGCGCAGAATATACCGGTTCTAGCTCACATGCCTCCGATTGCGTTCCTATCTTTATTTCAACAGCGGTAATCGTTTGGCGATGCTGATCCCATTTTCCAATGACAGTGACTGTTTCATTGATGCTGAGCCTGTTTTTCAGATAGGGACGATTAAAGCACACGACGTTAATCAGATAGCGATCAACAAGCAATCGGAATGTCAGACGAGATTTTTTGCGGGAATAATGCATAAGAGAAGGCTCACTATGAACCTTCCCTTGTACGGTTACCTTCTCATCATGCTTGACATCTGCAAGATCGCGTATTTCATAATCCTCGTAGCGAAACGGAAAATACATCAACAAATCTTCAATCGTCTCAATTCCCATATCCCGCAGCGCTTCGCTTGTTTCTTCTCCAATTCCTTTAATTTGTGTGACTGGTTGTTGCAATTCTTTATTCACGATGATTGGTAGGAACGCCGAAAATTTTCGCCGCTAGTGCGCGTCCTGTCGGCGTTGCCGCTAACCCCCCTTGTGCAGTTTCTTTGAGTGCCGTTGGCATCGTTTCCCCGATGCGATACATCGCATCAATGACCTCGTCGCAAGGAATGCGGCTTTTAATGCCGGCCAGCGCCATATCCGCTGCCACCATCGCGTTCGCCGCTCCCATGGCATTTCGTTTAACGCAAGGCACCTCGACTAATCCAGCTACTGGATCACATACTAATCCTAACATATTTTTTAAGGCGATGGCCATTGCTTCTGCTGCTTGGCTTGGCGTACCGCCCGCCATTTCTACGAGAGCTGCCGCCGCCATTCCTGTTGCCGATCCCACCTCAGCTTGGCAGCCCCCTGCGGCTCCAGAAATCGAAGCGTTGTTGGCGACCACAAAACCAAATGCTCCTGCCGTAAATAAATATTCAATCATTTCTTCACGGGTTGGATGCAGTTTTTCCTTCACTGCAAATAGTGTTCCTGGAACCACCCCTGCCGATCCAGCTGTCGGAGTAGCACAGATGGTTCCCATGGCAGCATTCACTTCATTCGTTGCCACTGCTTTGCTAACAGCATCTAGAATCGTTTCTCCTGACAAAAAACGGCCCTGCTTAATATAATTTTGCAACAGTACGGCATCGCCGCCTGTCAATCCAGAATAGGAAGAAACACCGGCTAGACCTTTCATGACCGCCTGCTCCATTACCTGCAAATTGCGGTCCATTTGGCTGAAAATTTCTTCTCTACTTTTTCCTGTTATGTCAATTTCTTGCCGGATCATAACTTCAGCAATTTTAATGTTCTGACTCTCGGCTAGATGTACTAATTCTGCAACATTCCGAAACATCTAAGATGCCTCCTTTCTATACGAAAACGCTTTCTTTGTTATTCGACAATTTTGGTTACTTGAATAATATGGGGAAGTTGTGAAAGCTCCTCAATGACTGCAGGATCAATCGGCTGGTCGACTTCAATGGTCATTAACGCTTCCTTCCCTTTTTCTTTTCGGGAAACTTCCATATGTCCAATATTAATAGCATATTTCGCCAACACATTTGCCACAGAAGCAATTGTTCCATAACGGTCGTTATGAACAACAAGAATGGCAGGGTGATGGCCTGACAATTTTAGCTCGAATCCGTTCAATTCTGTAATTTCGATTTTTCCGCCGCCAATGGAAATGCCGACAAGCTCTAGTTCCCCTTGTTCATCACCGATTCGAACTCTAGCTGTATTCGGATGAGTTGGGACGGCATCTTCCTCATAAAACACAATTTCCATTCCTTCTTGTCTTGCGATGTCAAGCGATGATTTAATTCGCTCATCAAATGTATCAAAATCTAACAGTCCGCCAACAATGGCTACATCTGTCCCATGGCCTTTGTATGTTTGCGCAAATGAGCCATAGAATGAAATATGGGCCCACTTTGGCTGTCTTCCGAATAAGCTTCGTGCTACTCTTCCGATTCTTGCCGCTCCTGCCGTATGAGAGCTTGACGGCCCAATCATAATTGGCCCAATAATATCAAATACGCTTTTATACTTCATACTGCCTCTCTCCCTTGAATACCCAATAAAATAGAAGGGGATCCCCCCTTCTGTTATTCTAACATATTATTCGACTGAAAAGATAAATGGATACAATGGTTGTTTTCCATTATGAGCTTCTACTTCAATATCTGTATATGTGGCTTCAATGTAATCAACCAGTTCTTGAACCTCTTCTTCTGTTGCTTCTTCACCGTACAAAATGGTTAAAATTTCTGCATCCTCACTTAAAAGCTCATCTAACAGCTTTTTAGCCGCTTGTAGCTTATCCTTTTCTGACACAGCAATTTTTCCGTCAGCAATCCCCATATAATCTCCTTTAGCAATCTCCATACCATCAATCGCTGTATCGCGCACCGCGAACGTTACTTGTCCTGTTCTTACTTGAGATAGCGCTGCCGCCATCGCTTTCTCATTTTGTTCTGGAGACGCGGATGGATTGAACGCTAAAAGCGCCGATAGACCTTGGGGGATTGTTTTAGTTGGAACCACAATGACACGATTGCCCACTACAGAAGCCGCCTGCTCTGCAGCCATAATAATATTTTTATTATTTGGCAACACAAACACCGTTTCAGCATAAACGCTTTCAATAGCAGTGACGATATCCTCCGTGCTCGGATTCATCGTTTGTCCACCTTCAATGACAGCATGCGCTCCGATGCTTTTGAATAAATCGGCAATGCCGTCTCCCATTGAAATCGCAATGATTCCGTATGGTTGCTTTTGCCTTGCAGTCTTAGGAACTGCTGATGCTGCTTCATTCACAATATGAGCGTGCTGTTCACGCATATTTTCAATTTTTATATTTAACAGGCTCCCATAACGCTGTCCGTAAGTGAGCACTTCTCCAGGATGTTCGGCATGGATGTGGACTTTTACAAGCTCATCGTCAGCAACAACTAATAACGAATCACCAAACTGGCTTAATTCTTTTCGGAATGTCTCCTCGGAAAATGGAGATTGGCGAAGCTTTTCCTTTTCAAATCGAACCATAAATTCCGTACAATAACCAAACTCAATTTCATCTGTGTGAATGTGGCTTTGTGCGCTTTTATGATGTTCTGTATTGATAAGTTCCTGCATCGAGAGGCTCGCTGCTTTTAATCCCTCGACATTTTCTCCCTTTAAACCGGCCAAAAATCCTTCATACACATAGACAAGACCTTGCCCGCCGCTATCAACGACGCCAACCTCTTTTAAAACTGGAAGAAGATCAGGAGTACGCTGCAGCGATGCTTTTGCTTCTTTCACTGCTTCTTCCATCACTATCACAATGTCCGTCTGTTTTTTTGCTACAGCAACAGCACGTTTAGCCGCGTCTTTTGCCACCGTTAAAATGGTACCTTCAACCGGCTTCATCACCGCTTTATAGGCTGTCGTCACTCCTGCCTCCAGCGCAGCCGCAAATTCCATGCTGTTAATGGTTAAGGCCCCTTCAATGGCCTTTGCAAAACCGCGGAATAGCTGCGATAAAATCACACCCGAGTTTCCGCGCGCGCCCATTAATAACCCTTTGGCAAGAGCGCCCGCCACATTTCCAATATGATCAGAAATGTGATTTTTCACTTCTTTAGCCCCAGATGTCATCGATAGATTCATGTTAGTACCTGTATCGCCATCTGGGACAGGAAAGACGTTCAGCGCATCCACAGACTTCGCATTGTTGGATAAATGCTGCGCTCCTTGTAACACCATGTCCGCAAAACGTCTTCCATCTAACGTCCGGATTGCCACCGATAAATTCCTCCTTACAGTCCTATAAGTTCGTAACGCGAACTCCTTGAATATAAATATTAATTGATTTCACAGCAAGTCCTAGCGTCTTGTCTAACGTGTACTTCACTTTCGTTTGCACATTATGAGCCACTTCTGAAATCTTGATTCCATAGCTGACGATGATGTACATATCAATATGTACTTCTCCATCCTCTTCACGTACAATGACGCCTTTTGAAAAATTCTCCTTGCGCAAAATTTCTGAAAGCCCGTCTTTAATTTGATTTTTTGACGCCATTCCGACAATTCCATAGCAATCTACAGCTGCTCCACCCGCGATCGTAGCAATGACATCATTTGAAATTTCAATGCGTCCATACGTTGTTTGCATTTCAATGGACATATCGGTTCCCCCTTCGGAAATGTTCGCATAGCTACAGCCATTTTACTACAACAGCCTTCATTTTAAAAGTCCATCGTCCACTAGTATTATTTAGCCTAAAATCAAAATAGATGTCAAGGAGATTTTCTTGAAAGGCAGTGGATGGACTATTGCAATCTGCTATTTTGTATGATAAATTATAGTAGTATTTTGGGTATACGCAGTCCATGACTGAATTTGTTTGGCAAGTAAGGAGGGAAAAAAATGGCGAAATGCTTTGCAACTGGAAAGAAAAAATCTTTCGGAAACTCTCGTTCACATGCGATGAATGCGAATAAACGTACATGGAAAGCAAATCTACAAAAAGTGCGCATTTTAGTAGACGGCAAGCCAAAGCGTGTATGGGTTTCTGCGCGTGCGCTTAAATCAGGTAAAATCGAACGCGCATAATCCGGCATGCGTCTGGCGTCTTAAAAGAAAAACGGAGTTTTTTCCAAAAAAAAAAAGCACCAGTACTGGTGCTTTTTTATCCTTTTTTAAACGAATTCAACATCGCCCGGACAATTCCGCCAAGAAACTTTGGCAGCTTAATTGTATAAAACTTCATTCCGATCCCTCCCAAACTATCGTGACGAGCTTTGCCTCATTTCCTTATTAAGTATATTCGACTCATGAAAAATAGTACCTAGAAGGCCTCTCCTAAATCTTTGCTTCTTACCATCATTAATATGCCTTCCGAAAAAGAAAAAGTACCAAAAGATTGGATGAGTTCATTACTAATACATAGTGTAGAGCCAAGCTGAATATGACAATTTTCTAACGGATATTTAAAGCCTTTTAAAGTAATGCCTTTTACTTCATAGGAAATCGGAATGAATGAAATATAATGGTGCCCATCTTTTTCAACAGAATAAGTCCCAGGCAAATGAATGGTCACAACATTTTGCTTATCGACGATTTCGATGGGTTGAGCGATATATTTTGCTAAAAGCTGAATATTTCCAAGCAAATGATCAATTCTTCCTCCGGTCGCTCCAAAAATTCGAATCCGATCGGCTTGTTGCTCTGCCACCCAATCTAAAGCAATTTCCATATCTGTTTTATCTTTCTCCGATGGCCATATATCCAAATCTTTCAGCATCGTCTGTATATATTCTAGCTCCTGCTTGCTGATGGAATCAAAATCACCGAATGCCTTAGTAGGACGAATACCTGCTTGCAATAATGTCAATACTCCTCTGTCTACGCCAATCCATTGAATTTCCTGCTGCTTGTATGGCTGAAATGACGGGAGAAATTCTTTAGGACCTCCCCCTACAATATGAATCAACACCTGTTCCTCTTCCTTTCTATACGCTTTTAACAAAAACGGAAGGTATGCAACCTTCCGTTTTATTAGTGGCCTCGAATCGCTTGAATAGCCGCTTTTCGGTCGATTTCACCGTAAATCGCCGATCCAGCGACAAGTACGTTCGCCCCCGCTTCCACGCAAAGCTGAGCAGTCTTGCGATTCACCCCGCCATCCACTTCAATCTCAAGCTGTAATCCCCGTTCTTTTGCCATTTGCGCAACCTGACGAATTTTAGGCAATACAGAAGAAATAAATTTTTGTCCTCCAAACCCTGGATTGACCGTCATGAGCAGTACTAAATCGATATCATCTAAAATAGACTCAATCATTGCTACTGGAGTGTGGGGATTTAAAACCACTCCTGCTTTTACCCCCAATTCTTTAATCATATGAATGGTACGGTGCAAATGCGGACAAGCTTCTACATGCACAGATAAAATGTCAGCTCCCGCCTTTGCAAAAGCCGGAATATAACGATCCGGGTGTTCAATCATCAAATGGACATCCAAAGGCAATGTGGTAATGGGCCGAATCGCCTCCACAATCAGTGGACCAATCGTGATATTTGGCACAAAATGGCCATCCATGACATCAACATGAATATAATCGGCCCCACCTTGCTCAACATCTCGAATGTCGTCTCCGAGCTTTGCGAAATCTGCCGATAAAATGGAAGGCGCAATTTTAATCATCAGTAGTACCTCGTCTTTCTTTCCTTAATTTCCTCCATGAAATGGCGATAGTGATTATAGCGATAGACCGGAATATCTCCTGCTTCCAATGCGCTTTTTACCGCACATTTTGGTTCTGTCATATGGGTGCAGCCGCGGAATTTGCATTCATGACTGCGTTGGCGAAACTCCGGAAAACAAAGCGGTAACTGTTCCTCTTCAATATCCTGAAACTCTAATGCACTAAAGCCAGGTGTATCCGCCACAAGCCCATCGCCAATTTCGATCAATTCAACATGTCTTGTCGTATGTTTTCCGCGACCTAAATGAAATGAAATATCATTCGTTTTCAGCTGTAAATCTGGACGAAGCGCATTTAAAAGTGATGACTTTCCCACACCAGACTGGCCCGCAAAGACAGAAATCTTTCCTTCTAAATAAGGAAGCAGTTGCTCAAGACCAGCTTTTGTGACGATCGATGTTTCGATGACATCGTACCCGATGCGGCGATAATCGCTGATGTACCCTTGCACAATCGGCTTTGTCTTCTCATTAAGCAAATCCATTTTATTAACGACAATAATCGGACGAATGTCCTTCGCCTCAATGAGCACAAGAAAACGATCCAGAAGCATCGTACTAAAATCTGGCTCCACCGCAGAAAATACAAGAATCGCTTGATCGACGTTAGCAATTGGGGGACGGATCAGTTCGTTTTTTCGTTCACATACTTCCATAATATATCCATCTGTTTTGCTTTCAGCTTGAAAAACGACATAATCACCGACAAGAGGAGTAATCTTTTGCTTACGAAATACCCCTCTTCCTCGACATTGAATGATTTCTCCATCGCTTAACACATAATAAAATCCGCTTAATGCTTTCATAATTTTTCCTTCTGCCATAGCTTCACCCCTTTGGATAAGGAATGGTTCCTTCCTGTTTTACAATATTATTAACAATGACACGATAGTATCCTTGACCATTATAAGGAATAACAAATTCAACCGTTTCTTTAACTGGTGCTGTAAGGCGATATGTTTTATACGGTTTCGTCATGTCATGGTTGGCATCTTGAATATAGAGCTGAGCCTCTACCGTTTGTCCCGGCTCCTCCGCATCATATGGAATTTCAATTTCCTTTACAACTGTCTTGTTCGGTAACGGTTCTTTTCCCTGCGAAATCACAACAGTAACGGTATCACCTTTTTGCAGTTCTGTATTGGCGCCCGGTGTTTGCGAAATCACGATTCCTTGCGGGACTTGATCAGAATATTCATGCTTCACTACAACATTAAGCTGCTGCTCTTGCGCATAATCACGCACGCTTTTTTCTGTATATCCCGTCAAATCTTTTAGCACAATTTTTGGCACCCCTACACTAATGGTAAATTCCACTTCTGTTTCCTCTGGAACGACCTGTTCACCTGGAGAAGGAAATTGTTCAAGAATGGTGCCAACCGGTTTATCGCTATAACGTTCAATGCGCTTCACCGCTAAATAATGTTCATCCTTCAATTGCTGCTCTACTGTCTCAATATCTTCACCAACGTAATCGCCAAACTCTATTTTCTTTTTCCCGATGCTTTTATAAATCGTGATCTCTGTTCCTTCTTTGACGACTCGTCCTGCTTCTGGCTTTGTCCGAATGACATTTCCTTCGGCAATATCATTGCTTTCCATGTCAATCGTATCTTTAATTTCAAAGCCTAAGGAAGAAAGTTTTTCTACTGCTTCATCATAATTTTTGTTCGTTACATCCGGAACCGTCACATCCTTTGGAAAGAAGAGCGTCGGTCCCCATATGGCGGCACTGACTCCAGCCGCAATTAGGAATAAAAAAAGAGCAATCATCCAGCCAAGCCATTTTCTTTTCCGCTTTTTCTTCGTTTCAGCATCAGGCAGCTGCTTGTCTTCTTCCTTTTTCTCTTTCGCTTCCTCCCGTATAATGGTTTGCTTGGTTAACTCATGATCCTTCACAATGGGAATCGCCTTTGTCGGTTCATCATCAGCCGGAAGCGTAAACTTTTTTTCGTTCACCCGTTCTGGATCAAGGGCTGTGCGAACATCTTCATTCATCTCCTGTACCGATTGATAACGATAAAACGGATCTTTTGCTGTTGCTTTTAAAATAATATTTTCTACACTTTGTGGGATAGAAGGATTCCAAGCTTTTGGCGAAGGAGTTTCTGTCTGCAAATGTTTCAATATAATGGATACTGCTGACTCCCCTGAAAAAGGCAAATGGCCTGTAAGCAATTCAAACATGACAATTCCGAGCGAATAAATATCAGATTTCTCGGTCGCAATCCCTCCTCGTGCCTGTTCCGGAGATAAATAATGAATCGAACCGAGCACGGAATTCGTTTGGGTAATCGTCGTCGAGCTTAATGCAACAGCAATACCGAAATCAGTAATTTTTACTTTTCCTTCTTCGTCAATCAAAATATTTTGCGGCTTAATATCACGATGAATAATGCCATTGGCATGGGCGTGTGAGATCGCTGACGTGAGTTGCTCTATAATATCCAATGCCTTGGCAACGTGCAATGGAGCATGCTGCTGGATATATTGCTTAAGTGTAAAACCGCGCACATATTCCATCACAATGTAATAAATTCCTTCGTCCTCACCCACATCATAAATGCTAACAATATTTTCATGATTCAAGCTTGTCGCTGCCTGGGCCTCACGGCGAAATCGTTTAATAAACTGTTCATCATTTGAAAAATCAAAACGCAAAATTTTAATGGCTACTTCGCGCTCCAGAATCATATCTCTCGCGACATAAACATTCGCCATTCCTCCGCCGCCAAGCAAACTTATGATCTTATAGCGCCCATTTAACCGTTTACCAATGAGCATGTGTGATCACCTACTTTCACATTCCGATGAAAATTCAACAATTACTAACGTAATATTGTCCTCTCCACCATGCTCATTCGCTAAATGAACTAGCGCTTGCGCTTTCTCTTCAAGCGATTGTTCCGATGTTAAAATGTCCATCATCGACTGTTCAGACACCTTGTTAGACAAACCGTCTGAGCATAAAAGCAGTCGATCGCGCTCCTCCACTTCAATCGTCTTAATATCTAATTTGACGCTCTTTTCGGTCCCAAGCGCGCGCAATAACACATTTTTGCGCGGATGATGCTCTGCATCCTCTTTAGAAATCTGCCCTGTTTTCACCAATTCGTTAACAAGAGAATGATCTTCTGTGATTTGCTGGAATCCATGTTGGTTGAACAAATAACAGCGGCTATCGCCGATATGGCCGATTGTCACAAACTGATCCGTGCAAATCGCACTGACAATCGTAGTCCCCATTCCTTGGCATTCTATATGGCGCAGTGAATGGTCAAACAGCAAGCGGTTGATGCTTGCAATCTGTTCGTTTAACCACCGCTCGGCGATTTCTGGTGATGTAATGTTTTCGGTTTCTTCCCACTGCTTTTTTAAATAGGAAATCGTCATTTCGCTTGCTACATCACCAGCACGATGCCCCCCCATGCCATCTGCGACCATCGCTAAATAGTGGCCGTCTTTATTTTTAAAAATACCGCCGCAGTCTTCGTTATGAGGACGAATTTTGCCAACGTCGGTTTGAAAAACGACTTTCATGGTTTCACCTCGTTTCCTCTTTTCGCTCCTTCGCGCGAAGCTGTCCGCATGCGGCATCGATGTCATGTCCTTGTTCGCGGCGAATCGTGACATTAATTCCATGTTGCTTTAGCGTGCGCTCAAAGGCAAAAATTTGCTCGCGTGGTGTTCGCACATAATTTCGTTCTGGCACATAATTGACTGGAATTAAGTTCACATGGCATTTAAGACCTTTGAGCAGCTCTGCCAATTGTTCGGCATGCTCTATTTGATCGTTTACTCCACCAAACAGTCCGTATTCGAATGTTACTCTCCTTCCTGTTTTTTCAACGTAATAGCGAACGGCTTCCATTAGTTTAGGAAGCGGATAGGCTTTATTAATCGGCATGAGTTTTGTACGCAATTCGGTCGTTGGTGCATGCAAAGAGATCGCAAAATTAATTTGCGTCCCCTCGTCGGCAAATTGATAGATTTTCGGAATAATGCCGCTTGTTGATACGGTAATGTGGCGTGCGCCGATGTGCAATCCTTTCGCATGATTCACAATGTGTAAAAACTTAATCAATGCATCGTAATTATCAAATGGCTCACCTATTCCCATTACGACAATGCTGCTCACTCGCTCCGCATATTCATCAAGCGCTTTTTGAACTTTTACGACTTGCGCCACAATTTCTCCTGCTTCTAAATGACGCTTTAGACCACCGAGTGTAGAGGCACAAAAGGTACAGCCAATACGGCAGCCTACCTGTGTTGTGACACAAATGGAGTTGCCATAATCATGGCGCATTAATACCGTTTCAATTGAAAAGCCGTCGTGAAGCTCAAATAAAAACTTGATCGTTCCATCCTTTGAGGTTTGCTGAACAAGCGTTTTTAAGGTTGTCATCGTAAAATGGGCTGCGAGCTTTTCCCGCAACACTTTTGGCAGGTTAGTCATATCCTCAAAGGAGGTGACTCGCTTTTGATAAAGCCATTCATAAACTTGCGTCGCGCGAAATGGCTTTTCTCCCTGCTCTACCATCCATTCTCGCAGTTCCTCCAATGTGAAAGAATAGATGGATGGCTGAGACGCATCGGCTGCTCGTTGATGGCTCGTTTGAATTTTTGCTTTTCTCAATGAAGTTACACCTTCTTTCGTAATGATGCGATAAAAAATCCATCTGAATCAAAATAGTGAGGCAGCAAGCGCAATTGCCCATTTGCTACATAGGGACGCACCTTTTCTGGCAATCTTTCCGAAAGCCTATCATCGACGGTAAACTCGGGATGAAGACGCAAAAACTCAGCCACTACCTCCTCATTCTCATCGTGGTCAATCGTACATGTGCTATAAACGATCGTTCCACCTCGTTTTAACAGCGAAGCCACTTCCCTTAAAATAGCCAATTGCAAACGAGCAAGCTCCCGAAGATCCTTCTCATTTTTGGCATATTTAATATCCGGCTTGCGCCGTATCACTCCAAATCCCGAACAAGGGGCATCTACTAAAATTTTATCAAACGATTCACGAGCAAAATGCTGCGAAGCTTGCCGGCTGTCTAATACATATGCAGCAATGTTGGGCAGATGAAGACGCTCAGCTTGCTGCTTAATCAATTTTACTTTGTGCTCATGAACATCTAGCGAAATAACTTGTCCCGTCCGTTTCATAAGCTCTGCGATGTGTGTCGACTTTCCTCCTGGAGCCGCACAACTATCCAGCACTCGTTCATGTTCGCTAGGATGGAGCGCTCTGGCCACAAGCATCGAGCTTTCATCCTGAATGGTCATATACCCGTTTTGGAAAGCTTTCGTATCTACCAAGTTTCCTTTTTTCGCTCGAATCGCTTCTTCTGCCAATTCTCCCCGTTTGACTTCCGTTCCTTCTTCTTCCAACATGGCAATTACTTCATCAACGGTCGCCAATACTGTGTTGACTCGCGCTGTTTGTTTTGGTGCGGTTAAATTAGCCATGCACATTTTTTCGGTTTCTTGAAGGCCATATTGTGATGCCCAGCGTTTGACAAGCCAATACGGATGGCTCGTTTTCACGGCTAGTCGTTCAACATCATCTTGAATTTCATCGACAGAAGGAACGCCATCCCGCTGAACGGCACGCAAAACGCCATTGACCATCGACGAAATGCCACGGTGGCCGCGTTTTTTAGCAATTTCAACCGCTTCGAAAATAACGGCGCGATCAGGAATACGATCTAAATATAGCATTTGGTAGAGCGATAAGCGAAGCAGCATCCGCACCCATTTTTGCAGCTTATGCGCTTTTTTAATAAATGGCTGCAAATAGTAATCGAGCGTATCACGTCTTTGAACCGTTCCATATACAAGTTCTGTCAATAAACCGGTATCTCTTTCCGGCAACCTTGCGGAACGGATCGTTTGATTGAGCAATAGGTTGCTATATGCTTCCTTTTCATCAATAGCTAAAAGTACATCTAAGGCAACTTCTCTTACATTTTTATGTTTCATTTTCATCTCCTAGCTTCGTTCCGATTGCTATCGCTGCCCCGGCGCCGCGCAAAAATTGTTCAGCGCTCATCCGCTTTTTCCCAGCCGGCTGCAATTCGGTAATTTTAATGGCGATATCATTGCCAGTGGCTACGACAATGCCGTCGTTCACCACTTCCATGATCGTCCCTGGCTGTGTTTGTGAAGAAGCGCGAATTTTTTCTGAACGCCAGATTTTCCAAATTTGCCCTTGATACATGGTATAAGCCACGGGCCAAGGATTTAAACCGCGGATATGATTATAAATTTCTTCTCCTGTACGGGTCCAGTCAATTTTTTCTTGTTCACGCTTAATATTATAAGCAAATGTCGCTTTTTCTTCATCCTGGCGGATTGGTGTAATTTTTCCTTGAAGTAAAAGCGGAATGGTATCGGATAGCAGCTTGGCTCCCGCAATACTTAATTTGTCGTGGAGCGTGCCAACGGTGTCGTCTTCCGTAATCGGGACTTCTACCTGTGTTAAAATATCGCCTGCATCAAGCTTTTCTGCCATGTACATAATGGTTATTCCCGTTTTTGTTTTTCCCTGTAAAATCGCATAATGGATTGGCGCACCTCCGCGCAATTCCGGCAACAGAGACGCATGAACGTTGATGCAGCCATATGGAGGCGCCTCCAGCAGTTCCTTCGGCAAAATCTGACCAAAGGCTGCAGTGACAATTAAATCCGGCTTAAATGCTAACACCCTTTCATATTGTTCCTTCTCACGAATTTTAGTCGGTTGCCAAACAGGAATCCCATGCTTTTCTGCTTCGACTTTGACTGGCGGCGGCGTCAGCTCCCTTTTCCGTCCTTTTGGTTTGTCCGGCTGTGTAACAACCCCAACAACATCGTATCCATCATGAATTAACTGCCGCAATACCGGAACAGAAAAATCCGGAGTCCCCATAAAAACGATTCTTACCATATGATCAATCATCTACCCTTCTAATTCTTCCTCTTCATAATAACGAATGACCTTGGACGTAAATAAAACACCGTTTAAATGGTCAATCTCATGCTGTAAAGCGCGGGCTAAAAAACCGGTCGCTTCAAGCGTATATGCGCGCCCGCGGCGATCTTGCGCCCGAACTTTCACGTAATCCGCTCGTTTCACTTCTCCGAATAGCCCAGGAAAGCTTAAGCAGCCCTCAGGTCCGATTTGCTCGCCTTTCTGCTCAAGAATCACAGGATTTATGAGCTCAATTCTTCCATGCTCATCTCCGACATCTACAACGGCGATTTGCTGGGCGATGCCCACCTGCGGAGCCGCTAATCCGACACCGTCTGCTTCCAGCATCGTTTCATACATATCATTCAGTAATTTTACAAGTTTGCGGTCAAACTCGATGACTTTTTCACAAACGGTTTCTAACACTTCTGCTGGATATGTGACAATATTTAACTTAGCCAATGCAATTTCCTCCATTTTACATCATCATATACGGGTTTGTGTCGATCGTAATCAACAGTTCTCCTTGTGACATTTCCTGCTGATAACGGTCGACCACATTCTTTAGTATTTTAGTAAAATTAGCCTCTCGCTTGTATTTTATCATGCATTGATAGCGATATCTATCATGGAGACGAGCAATAGGAGAAGCAACCGGGCCAAGAATGATGGCCTCTTTCGATAACTGCGCACGTAAATAATCCGCAATTTTCTCTGTAACCGAAACAGCTTTTATTAATTCCGGATGAGAAACGGTAATAAGCGTTAAATAATAAAACGGCGGATAACCGTGAAACCTGCGGAGTGCCATTTCTTTCTGATAAAAAGCTTCATAATCGTGACGAGCAGCTAGTTCAATGCTATAATGCTCCGGCGTATACGTTTGAATGACGACCTCTCCCGGCAATTCGTGCCGCCCTGCTCGCCCGCTGACCTGCGTCAGCAACTGAAATGTTTTTTCGCAAGCTCGAAAATCTGGAAGGTGGAGCATCGTATCAGCACTCAACACTCCCACAAGCGTCACCTTTGGAAAATCGAGCCCTTTAGCAATCATTTGTGTTCCAAGCAAAATATCTGCCTTTCCTGCGCCAAACTCCGACAATATGCGCTCATGAGCCCCTTTGCGGCTCGTCGTATCAACATCCATGCGAATGACTCGGGCTTGTGGAAGCAGTTTAGTCAGTTCTTCCTCCACTTTTTGCGTACCTGTGCCAAAGAAACGGATATGCTCGCTGCCGCATGACGGACAGCTGTAAGCAAGCGGTTCCTCATGCCCACAATAATGGCATTTCAATCGCTGCTGCACACGATGATAAGTAAGCGAAATATCACAGTGCGCACAGCGGATGACATGACCGCAGTCTCGACACATCACAAAGGTTGAGTATCCGCGACGATTTAAAAACAACACAGATTGCTCACCTTTATCAAGACGTTCTCGCAATTTTTCAAATAACGTCCGCGAAAACATCGAGCGGTTTCCACTCCGCAACTCCTCACGCATATCAATGATGGACACAGCAGGCAGACCATTTTCACTCATTCTTTTGGTTAAAGTAAGAAGCTGATAAACTCCTTTTTTGGCGCGAGCAAATGATTCAAGAGACGGAGTAGCGCTGCCCAACACAACGGGACATTGATGAAAACGCGCCCGGTAAATGGCCACATCACGTGCATGATAGCGCGGTGTTTCTTCCTGTTTATAACTCGATTCATGTTCCTCGTCAATGATAATCATACCTAAATTTTCAAATGGGGCAAAAATAGCAGAACGCGCTCCAACTACAAGCTTGACTTCTTTACGATGAATTTTGCGCCATTCATCATACTTTTCACCAATCGATAATCCGCTATGAAGCACGGCCACCTGCGAGCCAAATCTTCCTTTAAATCGCTCGACCATTTGTGGCGTGAGCGAAATTTCTGGAACGAGTACAATGGCTTCCTTTCCTTGCTTTAATACGGCCTCAATCGCTTGCATGTATACTTCTGTTTTTCCGCTCCCTGTCACACCATAAAGCAAAAAGACTTGATGCTCATTCGCCTTGATGCTGTTAACGATCGGCTCGAGCGCTTGCTGCTGCTCCTCCGTTAACATAAGCGGTTGAGTGGCTGCAAAATGGTGCTGTCCATAGGGATCGCGATAAGCTTCAACCTCATATTCGCAAATGATTCCTTTTTGAATTAATGTTTTTACTGAGGCGTGCGAGGCACCGCTTCGCTCGAGCACCTCCTTTAATGGCAAGTGCTCATTGAAAAGCAGCAGCTCTAACAATTGCTTTTGCTTAACAGCATTGGCCGGAAGTGATTCAATCGCCTTCTTTCGCTGCTCTTCTGGTACGGAAAAAGCAACGTATTTGATCGTTTTCTTCGCTGCTTTGTCCTTGAGATGATAAATAACCTCCAAATAGCCGTTTTGAACGTCCTTTTGTAAGCGAGATAACACATTGGTATTCTCAAGCTCTTTCCACGAAACCGCAGAGCGGTTAGAAAAGAAAGGCTGGACATTTGGATGCAAACGATCGCGATATTTTTCATCTACAAGGCGTATCTCTTTTTCATACTTCGCTTTCATCGCAGCCGGAAGCATCGCTTGGTAAGCGGAAATAGCAAAGCAGAGCGTCGTTTCGGTTAAGTATTGGCCCAAACGCAATAGTTCTTCATTCAATACGGGAGCCACATCTAAAATGGCTTCAATCGCCTTTAATGACTTGACATCAGAGTAAGTCTTAATATCTACTACAAATCCTTGTAGCCGTCGCGTTCCAAACGGAACAACGACTCGCATGCCAATTTGCAGGACATCCTCCCATTTCTCCGGTATTTTATAGTCAAACGGCCGGTCTGTTTGCCGTGAAGGCACATCAACGATAACTGCTGCAATTTTCATCCAATCGCCTCGGCAATCTCTTTTAAAATTTCTTCAGCTACTTTCTTTTTCGTTAGCAACGGAAGCTTCGTAATGGATCCATCCCGTTTAAAAATTGTCACAATATTCGTGTCGCTGGCGAATCCCGCTCCCTTTTGGGCCACATTGTTAGCGACAATCATATCCAAATTTTTCCCTTGCAGTTTTCGAAGGGCGTACTCTTCCACTTGCTCTGTTTCCGCAGCAAATCCGACTAAAAACTGCTCTGTCTTTTGCTCTCCAAGCGCTTTTAAAATATCAATCGTTCTTTCCAGCTCAATCACAAGATCACCAGGCTTTTTCTTCATCTTTTCGTTAAATACATATTTGGGGCGGTAGTCGGCGACAGCAGCTGATTTAATAACAATATGGGCAGAAGAAAATCTTTTGATCACTTCTTCGTACATTTCTTGCGCAGATTCAATTCGGATTGTTTCTACATTGCGAGGTGATGGCAGATTGGTGGGTCCGGAAATGAGCGTCACCTCTGCCCCTAGCTCTGCCGCTGCTTCCGCAATGGCATATCCCATTTTCCCTGTCGACCGATTGCTGAAAAATCGGACAGGGTCTATTTTTTCACGCGTCGGTCCTGCAGTCACAAGCACTTTCTTGCCCTTCAATAATAGAGATGAAGGAGAGGAAGAAAAATATTGTTCAATCAATGTAACAATATTTTCTGGTTCTTCTAGTCTTCCTTTTCCAACGTAACCGCAAGCCAAATGGCCTTCGGATGGTTCGATAAACTGGTAGCCAAAACGGGCAAGCCTTTCCATATTCTCACAGACAGTCGGATGTTCATACATATGAACATTCATAGCAGGGGCAAGCCACACAGGCGCCCTTGTGGCCAAAAGCGTCGTCGTGATCATATTATCCGCTATTCCATTCGCTAGCTTCCCAATGGTATTGGCTGTCGCCGGAGCTACTAATACAAGATCAGCCCAATCTGCTAAATCGATATGCGCTATTACTTCAGCGTGTTTCTCTTCAAATGTATCGACATAAACATCATGGCGTGACAATGCTTGAAACGTTAACGGCGTTACAAATTTGCACGCTGCCTCGCTCATCATCACTTTCACATTGGCTCCACGCTGTGTTAATCGGCTCGTTAATGCGGCTGCCTTATACACAGCAATTCCACCCGTCACACATAATAAAATATTTTTTTGTTCAATCATTTTTTGGAGCTCCCCTTTCACTTTTGTAAAAAAATAACAACCTAAAACCTAGGTTGTTATTTTTACTCTTCTTTTACAAGTTCAATATGGCCTGCCGCAATTTCTTCTAACGCTTTTCCAACGAATTTTTTTGATACAGGCCTTTCAATTGTAAGATGGTCTTTTTCCTGCAGTTGGCGCGCCCGTTTTGCAGCAACGCTCACAAGCGTGTATTTGGAATCTAGTTTTTCCATTAAAAGATCAATGGAAGGATAAAGCATCGTTTATTCAACCTCCAACATTTTTTTATACCGTTGTGCCACGCGCTCGCGCTTGCAATGTTCAGCTGTGACAATGGCTTTAATGCGCTCGCACGCTAATTCGACCCGGTCATTTTCTACGACATAGTCATAGGCATCCATCATTTCTAATTCTTCTCTTGCCGCTTTCATGCGGTCGTTAATCAGCTCTTCTGTTTCAGTTCCTCTAGTAACAATTCGATTTTTTAGCTCATTTAAGCTTGGCGGGGCAAGAAAAATAAACAATCCTTCCGGAAATGCCTTGCGTACTTGCAGCGCTCCCTGCACCTCGATTTCAAGAAAGACATCCTTGCCTTCCTGCAGCGTCTTCTCAACGTAATCAATCGGCGTACCATAATAGTTGCCGACATATTCAGCCCACTCAAGCAGCTTATGGTCGCGAATCATTTGCTCGAACTCTTCGCGTGTTGTAAAAAAGTAGTCAATCCCGTCTACTTCTCCCTCACGCGGCTTTCGCGTCGTCACTGAAATCGAATAATGCAAATTAATATCGGCTTGCGAGAATAACGCCTTGCGCACCGTCCCTTTTCCAACGCCGGATGGTCCTGATAATACGATTAATAACCCTCTTTCGCTCATAAAAATATAGAAACCTACCCTTCCTCTGATAAATCTTCACGCTCATATAATCGATGTGCCACGGTTTCTGGCTGCACCGATGATAAAACAACATGATCGCTATCCATGATAATGACCGCTCGGGTTCTTCTGCCATGAGTGGCATCCACAAGTTTGCCGCACTCTCTCGCATCTTGAACAATCCGCTTAATCGGAGCGGAATCGGGATTAACAATCGATATGATTCGAGAGGCTGAAACCATATTTCCGTAGCCGATATTGACAAGTTTAACTCCCACCGAACTCCACCTACCATAAAAATTATTGTTGCCGCAACCTAGCCATTATAAACGATTACTCTATATTTTGTACCTGCTCTTTTACTTTTTCAAGTGCGCTCTTCATTTCAACAACTTGCACAGCAATGCGGCTATCATTAGCTTTTGAACCAATCGTATTTACTTCACGATTGAGCTCTTGAATTAAAAAATCCAGCTTTCGCCCGATCGGTTCTTGATGATGCAATGTTTGGACAAACTGCTCAATATGGCTACGAATTCGTTTGAGCTCTTCATTAATATCCGTTTTTTCCGCGAAAATGGCGACTTCCGTTAAAAGGCGAGCCTCATCTACGTCTCCCTGCACCAATTCCTTCATGCGTTTCGTCAATCGCTCCCGATATTGCTCAATAGCTTCAGGAGCAAGATGCTGCACATTTTGTACACATTGTTTAAGCGTCGCCAATTGCTCCTGTACATCGGAAAGCAATGCCTTCCCCTCTTTTTCACGCATCGTTTTCAGCTGCTGAGCCGCTTCATTGACAGCCGATATGAGCAGGTGTTCAATTTCTTCATTGCCTGCTCCTTCTTCAATGATCTCAGCTACTCCTTCAAGCTGGAATAAATGCGATAAAGTAATAGAATCATGAAGTGAGAAACGATGATTTGCTTCTTTTAGCTGTTCGTAATAATCGCTCATCAGCTGCCAATCGACTTGGAGCTTGCGATTTGTCCATCCTTCTCCTTCAATGGCGATAAAAACTTCTACTCTTCCTCTGTGTACATACTGCGAAATCACTTTTTTTATTTTATCTTCAAAGATAAATAGTTGTCTAGGCATGCGAACAGAAATTTCACAAAAGCGATGATTCACAGATTTTACTTCGACTGTTACTCCCATTGAACCATTTGTTGTTTTGCTTCTTCCAAAGCCTGTCATGCTGTATACCATACTATCACACCCATTATGTTAACATACAAAAAGAAAAGGCCATAGAGAAACTTCTCTATCACCTTGCATATTATAACATATTTGTTCGTGATTTTCTTGTTAAAAACGACCCAGCAAACAAAAATGTCGGCAGCGCCGCGAGCCCAACGATTAAAATCCAATCAAGCAGCTCAACTGAAACCGTATGGAACACACGTTGCAGCGGAGGATAATAAATCACCACAAGCACCAGCAATAGGGAGAGCAATACAGCCCAAACCAGATACATATTTCCGAGAGGATTGCGGTCAAAAATGGATCGTTCACAACGGCAATCAAACACGTGAATAAGTTGAGCCATCACCAATGTCGCAAACGCCACTGTTTGCGCATACGCCAAATTATTCCCACTTCGTTCATAAACCGTCATAAATGCGGCTAGTGTTACAATCCCAATAATCACCCCGCGGCTAACGATTTTCCAGCCAAGCCCTCTAGAAAACACTCCTTCTTTTGGATGCCTTGGTCTCCGTCTCATGACATTTTCTTCAGCACGATCCAGCCCTAAGGCCATAGCTGGCAGCCCATCTGTCACTAAATTTACCCATAAAATTTGAATCGGTACAAGCGGAAGTGGCAGTGCTAACAGCATGGCAAACAGCATCACTAAAATTTCGCCAACATTTGATGCAAGCAAGTAGCGAATGAATTTGCGAATGTTCTCGTAAATGTTTCTTCCCTCATGAATGGCCGATTGAATGGTCGCGAAGTTGTCATCTAATAATACAAGAGATGCCGCTTCCTTCGCTACATCCGTACCGGATTTCCCCATCGCTACCCCGATATCTGCTGCCTTAATCGCAGGAGCGTCATTCACTCCATCTCCGGTCATAGCAACCACATGTCCTCTTCTCTGTAAAGCTTTCACGATTTTTAGTTTATGCTCCGGCGACACGCGCGCAAACACATAAATGTCATCGACGACTTCTTCAAGCTCATCAACCGAAAGCCGGGATAATGTTGGACCATCCATGATCTTTCCTTTTGGTGGCAAAATACCGAGCTGTTTCGCAATCGCTTTTGCTGTCAACAAATGATCTCCCGTAATCATCACCGTTTTAATGCCCGCCTCTTTACACTGCTGTACGGCTTTCTTTACTTCCGGACGCGGTGGATCAATCATTCCTTGAATCCCCATCAACGTCAAGCCTTTTTCTGCTTCTTTTTCCGATGGAATCTGTTCCTTTGCAGTTAGCGGACGGTAGGCTACAGCAATCGTACGCAACGCCTTACCGGCCATTGCATGGATGACATGCTGCACCGTTTTTCGCCAGTCCGCTGTCATCGGTTGTGTGCGTCCGTTCCACCATATATGTCCGCTAATTTCAAGAAGTACATCGGGAGCCCCTTTCGTAATAATCCATCTTCTCCCTGATTTATCCTTCACAATGACTGTCATCATTTTTCGTTCCGAATCGAACGGAAATTCCTGCTCAACCGTAAACTCTGATTCTAGCTGTGCTTTTGTTAATCCTGCCTTTGCCGCTGCCACAAGCAGCGCGCCCTCCGTCGGATCCCCGTCGATATACCGTCGATGTTCCTTTTCCTTAATTTGCGAGCTATTGCAAAGGACGCTAAATGTCAGCAACTGCTGCAGTACCGCTTCTTTTTTGATATTGATAGGCCGTTCATTTTCATAAAATTCTCCTTTCAGTTCAAGCCCCGTTCCGCTGACTGTCCACATCCTTCCGCTCGCCCATATGTTTGTTACTGTCATCATGTTTTCCGTCATTGTTCCTGTTTTATCAGAGCAAATGACAGATGCACAACCTAACGTTTCTACAGCAGGGAGCTTCCGAACGATCGCGTTTTTCTTAATCATCCGCTGCACACCAAGCGCCAAGGCAATGGTCACAATAGCAGGAAGCCCTTCCGGAATAGCGGCAACCGCCAGTGACACTCCCGCTAAAAACATTTCATACAGTTCATGACCTTGAATAACGCCGACAACGACAACTAAAACGGTAAGCAGCAGAGCAACAATAATCAAAATCTTACCGAGCTGCTCTAATTTTCGCTGCAATGGAGTCGTGACCGTCTCCGCCTCTTGTAGCAGGTTCGCAATTTGCCCCATCGCGGTTTTCATTCCTGTGGCAATCACAACTCCCACTCCGCTTCCTCTCGTTACAAGAGTACCCATGAAAGCCATATTATGCAAATCACCAATTGCGGTGTTTTCATTTGCAAGCGGTGTTGCCAATTTTGCAGTCGGCACCGACTCCCCTGTCAATGCCGATTCTTCAATTTCTAAGCCCTTTGCATCAATTAACCTTACATCGGCACCGATACGATCACCACTGGTAAATTTAATGACATCGCCAACAACAAGCTCTTGAGAATGGATTTTCATCCATTCTCCGTCGCGTAATACGGTCGCTTGCGGAGCAGATAGCTGCTTGAGAGCTTCCAATGATTTTTCAGCGCGTCGTTCTTGAAAAAAGCCCAAAAAGGCATTCATAATCACAATTACAATAATCGCGATCGCATCAACATACTCTCCGAGAAAACCGGAAATAATCGTGGCTGCAAGTAGAACAAGAACCATAAAATCGCGAAATTGATTCAAAAATACAATGAGAGCCGATTGCTTTTTAGCCTCTTTTAGTTCATTATAGCCAAACCGCTTAAGCCGTTTTGTTGCTTCTTCCGTTGTTAAACCTTTAGCAAGATCAGTATGTGCCTCCTTTGCTACATCATTTGGCGCGAGCGTATGCCATTGCATCCTTACTCCTCCTCCCTTGTCGCTTTTCTATGAAAGCTTATTCAGACATGTCCAAAAAAATGATATGATAATTGCAGAAATAAAAAATGAGAAAGGTGTTTCATATGGCTTTTGACGGAATATTTACATATGCTATGAAGAACGAATTAAAGAAAATGCTTGAAGGAGGACGAATCACAAAAATTTACCAACCTTTTCAGCACGAGCTGTTGCTTTACATCCGCTCCCATGGGCGAAATTACAAATTGCTGCTATCGGCACATCCTAGCTATGCACGTGTTCACCTTACAAATGAAGGATATGACAACCCTGCTGAACCGCCGATGTTTTGCATGCTTTTACGCAAGCATTTAGAAGGGAGCGTCATTGAATCGATTCGGCAAATGGATTTTGATCGGGTGATCATGATTGAAGTAAAGGGACGGAATGAAATTGGCGATCTCTCCATTAAGCAGCTAATGATAGAGATTATGGGACGGCATAGTAACATCATCTTGATCGATAAAGAAACAAATAGGATCATTGACAGCATTAAGCATCTATCGCCGGCTATCAACCGCTATCGCACGGTGCTTCCCGGCCAGCCATACGTAGCGCCACCGTCACACGGTAAACTCAATCCGCTGAAAGCCACTGAAGAAATGATCATGAAAACACTTGATTTTCACGCTGGAAAGCTGCCAGAGCAGCTTGTCGCTTCCTTTTCCGGCCTCTCGCCTCTGTTTGCCAATGAGGTGGCTTTCCGCGCAGGGCTCGCCAATCGCTCCACTTTGCCAAAAAGCTTTATATCGCTTATGGAAGAAGTAAAGAGCGGGCATTTTTCTCCTTGTATATATACAAATGGACAAAAGGAATGGTTTTACGTTCTGCCACTTATGCATTTACAGGCGGAAGCAAAGCCGTTCGTCACGCTCGGAGAAATGCTTGACCGCTTCTATTTTGGCAAGGCTGAGCGCGACCGCGTCAAACAGCAGGCACACGATTTAGAACGGTTTGTCGCCAATGAAAAGGCGAAAAATGAGAAAAAGCTTTTGAAATTGGAACAAACATTAGAAGAAGCAAAACAAGCCGAGCAATATCGGCTTTACGGGGAGCTGTTAACCGCCTATCTGTACGCAGTCAAACGAGGGATGAAAGAAATCGGGGTCATCAACTATTACGATGCAAACGGGGAAACCGTCATGATTCCGCTTGATGCACAAAAGTCACCGTCAGAAAATGCACAAAGCTATTTTCAAAAATATCAAAAGGCGAAAAATGCTATTCACATCGTTCAAGAGCAAATCGAACAGACAAACAAAGAAATCGTTTATTTTGATACGCTATTGCAGCAGCTCGACACCGCCGCACCGAAAGATATCGAAGAAATTCGTGATGAGCTGATCGAGCAAGGCTATTTACGAGCAAAAGCCACAAAACAAAAAAAACAAAAGCCGCGCACGATTGAACTCGAACGTTACGTAGCAAGCGATGGCACGGAAATTCTCGTTGGTAAAAACAATAAACAAAACGACTACTTGACGAACAAACTCGCACAAAAAGATGAAATTTGGTTGCATACAAAAGACATTCCCGGCTCCCATGTCGTCATTCGCAGTAAAAATCCGTCCCAACAAACAATTGCGGAAGCCGCTAACCTTGCTGCCTATTTCAGCAAAGCGCGGCAATCAAGCTCCGTGCCTGTCGACTTCACGCGGATCCGCTATGTCAAAAAACCAAATGGAGCAAAGCCTGGCTTTGTGATCTATGAAAACCAACAAACCATATACGTCACGCCGGATGAGGAATTGGTAATTCAAATGAAAAAAACCGTCTGATGAACAGACGGTTTGAACTCAAATTACAGGGAATTTTTGCTTTATTGGAATCTTGGCATGAAAAAGGAATGGCTTGCATAAAGCAGACTTGTGAACGAATCGCCACTTTGCTAGCGCTTCGAAGTGGGAGCTTCTCAGTTCCGCAACGAAAGCTACCTTTCGTCTCCCTGAGCGTTACTTGGGGTCGTCCCCACCCTAGATGTCCGACGATTCGGAGTTCTTTTGTACCTTGGATATTTTACGCATGGAAGGCTCGGCTCGGTTTTCGCATTTGATTTCTCCATGCAACCCCCTAATATCCCATTCACAAAGAACCTGATATACACGTATTCTATCATGCGTTTTGGCTAACGCCAACCGACATTCATCTCCCGTCTACTCACGGGGCTGTGCCCTTCACGTTCCTTGAGGCGGGAGACTTCTTTCGGAAATTACGTTAAACAGGCAAAAGCCTGTCCTTGCCCGAAGTCAATTCGTCTCCCACTTTCATCAAGTTGCACAAGACTTAGAAATGGGGGACTTCTCAACTGGATAAAGTTAAACAAGTTTCATGTTTTTTTATCTACTGAGAAGTCTTCTAAAATTGATAGAGAACATCAATAAAAGGATGCTATAATAATCTCGTAATCAAAAAAGGAGGTGAAAAAATGAAATGGATCAGATATTGAGTAGGATTTTTGACGAGCTGTCATTTTTGCGTCATCATATGGCGACGAAAGAGGACATGGCTGCTATGGAGAAGCGGATCGAGCGTGTGGAGCAAACCATGGCGACAAAAGACGATCTGGCTGCCATGAACAAACGGATCGAGCGTGTGGAGCAAACCATGGCGACAAAAGACGATCTGACTGTCATCGACAAGCGCTTTGATCGGGTTGAACATGCCATGGCGACGAAAGAGGACATGGCTGCTATGGAGAAGCGGATCGAGCGTGTGGAGCAAACCATGGCGACAAAAGACGATCTGACTGCCATGAACAAACGGATCGAGCGTGTGGAGCAAACCATGGCGACAAAAGACGATCTGACTGTCATCGACAAGCGCTTTGATCGAGTTGAACATGCCATGGCGACGAAAGAGGATGTCGCTGCAATGGACAAGCGGATCCAGCAAATTGAGGAAACAATGGCCACCAAAGACGATCTCAACAACATCGAGCAGCGCATGGCCACCAAAGACGATCTCAACAACATCGAGCAGCGCATGGCCACCAAAGACGATCTCAACAGCATCGAACGGCGCATGGCCACTAAAGACGATCTCAACAGCATCGAGCAGCGCATGGCCACCAAAGACGATCTCAACAGCATCGAGCAGCGCATGGCCACTAAAGACGATCTCAACAGCATTGAACGGCGCATGGCCACCAAAGACGATCTCAACAACATCGAGCAGCGCATGGCCACCAAAGACGATCTCAACAGCATCGAGCAGCGCATGGCCACTAAAGACGATCTCAACAGCATTGAACGGCGCATGGCCACCAAAGACGATATGGTCGCTATGGAGAAACGGATCGAGCATATTGAACAAACAATGGCCACAAAAGAAGATATAAAAGATATTCCGTTTATCAAACAAGCCGTGCTGGAGATGCAGGAAACGGTTAAAGAAATTCCAACGATAAAGCAAACGCTCGCCGAAGCGTTGCAAAAGCTGGATGATGTTATCGCTTCACAAGCACGCCAAGAGCTTGTTCTCCAATCGCTTGCCTTTCGCTCGCTTGAGCACGAAAATGCCATTCGCGCATTAAAAGCAAAGTAACTCCTCTCGTAAATACAACGATTATTCCTCTTTTGACAAGATATCATTTCCCTCAAATAAACAGCAACCGCCAATTGGCGGTTGTTTCTTTGTAAATCGATGCGCAAGTCAGGAAAACACGCAGACTGCACCGTTCCTGTCTGCACTTGAATATCCGCTTGCTCATATAGCTCTTCTTCATTCAAAGCATAGACCGTCACAGCCTCTTTCATCGGATTGACAATTCAATACTCTTTCACACCATAAGCCATAATAAAAAAAGAGCGCGAATGATCGTATCATTCGCACTCCACATATATGTTTATTTCCCCCATGCCTCCGGCTGTTTTCGCCAATCGCGCAGCGTCGCGAGGTCTTGTTCGCCCACAACGCCGAGCTCCACCGCCGTTTCAATGAGGCTGTCATAATCCGTCAACGTATGCACTTGTACATCGCTTTCGGCAAACGCTTGCTTTCCTTTTTCCAAGCCGTATGTAAAAATAGCAATAACGCCTAATACATCACATCCGGCTTCTTTTAAGGCACCAACAGCAGTTAACGAACTGCCGCCCGTAGAAATTAAATCTTCAACAACAACGACTTTTTGTCCCCTCTCTACTTTCCCCTCAATTTGTTTTCCTCTTCCATGTGCTTTTGCTTGGCTACGCACATAACACATCGGTAACCCAAGACGCTCGCTCGTCCATGACGCATGCGGAATGCCGGCAGTCGCTGTTCCCGCAATAATCTCCACATCTGGAAAATGCGCGCGAATAAGCTGGGCCAATCCATCTGCGATTATGCTTCTCACATGTGGATAAGCAAGTGTCAGGCGGTTGTCGCAATAAATCGGTGATTTCAACCCGGATGACCATATAAACGGTTCGTTTGGCTGTAACGAAACTGCGCCAATTTGCAGCAAATGTGTGGCAATTTCTTTGTTCATGATGATTCCTCCTGATTCCATTCTTGTTTAAGGCGCTCATACGCCGCATGCGGATCAGCAGCTCGGGTGATGCTGCGGCCAACAACAACGAAGCTTGAACCGAACTTTCGAGCTTCTTTTGGTGTGACAACACGCGCTTGATCGTTCGCTTCCTCATCAGCAAAGCGGATGCCAGGAGTCACTGTTAAAAATGAGGCTCCACAGTGTTCACGGATCAGCGGTACCTCCTTTGCGGAACAAACAACGCCGTCCAAGCCACTTTCTTGGGCAAGCAAAGCGTAGTGAAGCACTGTTTCCGCCATCGTCCGTGAAATCCAAAGCTCGCGTTGCATCATTTGTTCACTCGTACTCGTCAGTTGTGTGACCGCTATACAAGCTGGACGAGGCGCTCCGCTTGGCGTCCCCGCTTCCAATCCTTCTAATGCTGCTTTCATCATGCTGGTCCCACCAGCAGCATGAACATTCACTAAGTCTATCCCAAGGCGGGCGAACCCCTTCATCGCTTGCTTCACCGTATTTGGGATATCGTGAAGCTTTAAATCTAAAAAAATGTGGTGCCCTTGCTTTTTTAAAGCGGTGATGATGTCAGGCCCTTCTTGATAATACAGTTCCATCCCAACTTTTACAAAAAGCGGCTCACGGACAAATGGACGCAAAAACGCTTCGACTTCTTCGCGCGATTGAAAATCAAGTGCCACAATAAACGGTTGGTCCACCTTTGTTCCAGCTCCTTCCGATACATTGAGAAATATGGTCAAATCCGAGCTCGTCAAGTAATGCCGGCAGCTCAGCCACAATAGTTGGACAAACAAACGGATCGACAAAATTTGCCGTTCCGATCGCAACAGCGCTGGCGCCGGCGTAGAAAAATTCCAGAGCATCTTCAGCCGTTGCAATTCCGCCCATGCCGATAATCGGAATGGATACCTCTTGGCTTACTTCATAAATCATGCGGATCGCGATCGGCTTAATCGCAGGACCAGAAAGTCCCCCTGTACGGTTAGCCAAAATCGGTTCAGCTGTTTTTATATCGATTCGCATGCCAAGGAGCGTATTAATCATGGTCAGACCATCTGCTCCCGCCGCTTCAATCGCCTTGGCCATTTCCACAATGTTCGTCACATTCGGCGACAGCTTTACATAGACAGGGACGGCGGATACTTGCTTAACGAGGCGAGTGAGCTCAGCGGCTACTTCTGGTACGGTTCCAAACGCAATGCCACCTTTTTTTACATTTGGACATGAGATATTGAGCTCAAGAGCATGAACATTCGGCGCTTGCGAAATCCGCTTGGCGACTTCCACATAATCCTCCATCATCGAGCCGGCGATATTGGCAATAATCGGCACGTCGTATTGCGCGAGCCATGAAAGTTCTTCCTCGATCACTTTTTCTAATCCTGGATTTTGCAGTCCAATCGCATTGAGCATGCCGCTTGGCGTTTCCGCAACCCTTGGGGTTGGATTGCCAAAACGCGGTTCACGTGTTGTTGCTTTGATCATAATGGCCCCTAATTGGCTTAAATCATAAAGCTTAGCGTATTCCCGTCCGAAGCCAAAACATCCAGAAGCCGGCATAACCGGATTCTTTAAGGAAAGCCCCGGCAATTCCACCGCTAAACGGCTCATAGCACCACCTCCCCGACTTTAAATACAGGACCATCGCTACAAACTTTTTTGTAGGCTGTTTCATTGTTAGGAACGCGGCAAACGCAGGCAAAACAGGCGCCGATGCCGCAGCTCATCCGCTCTTCCAATGAAAGATACACCTCTTTATCCGGAAACTTCTGCTCAAGCGCTTTTAGCATCGGCTTTGGACCGCACGCATACAGCACGTCGAACGAAAGCCCACGTCCGCCGAGCACATCGGTCACAAATCCTTTCGTCCCGTAAGAACCGTCAGCAGTAGCAATGTAAACTTCACCGAGCGAAGCAAACTCTCGCTCATAAAAAACAACATCTTGTGTTTGAAAGCCAAGTATACTCGTCACAGTTACCCCTTTTTTTACAAGCTGCTTAGCCAGTTCATAGAGGGGAGGAACACCAATACCGCCCCCGACAAGAAGCGCGCGCTGTCCCACCTGAACAGCTTCAAGCGGAAAGCCGTTTCCAAGAGGACCGAGCACATCAATGACCTCTCCTTTTTTCTTTTCCGAAAGGAGCGCAGTACCCGTTCCTTCTTTTCGGTAAATAATGGTACACTCACTTGCTTCTTTATTAATGTCGCAAAGGCTAAGCGGACGGCGCAATAGCGGATCTGTTCGCTCTCCTACTTTGATATGGACAAATTGCCCTGCTTCATTCATCTCTTGAACAAGTGTTCCAGCTAGGATTAACTGATAAATGTTTCGGGCAATCGGTTCATGATAAACAATGGTCATTTTTTCCATTTTCATGCATGCACCTTCTTTTCCGACATGGCCGTCATCGCAAACGTCATCGACTCCATCACCTGCAGCATGGCTTTTGCCGTATCAAGCGACGTTAAGCATGGAATTCCGTTTTCCACCGCTTCACGGCGAATTCGAAATCCGTCACTTTCCGGCTGTTTCCCTTTCGTTAACGTATTAATGACCACTTGTGCTTTTCCTTGACGGATAATATCTAAAATATTGGGTGATTCCGAATGAATTTTGTTCACAATGGTTACCGGAATATGGGCGGCCCGCAACGCTTCAGCTGTACCATTTGTGGCAAGAAGCTGGTAGCCAATATGATGAAAGCGGCGAGCTACTTCAATCGCTTCAGCTTTATCTTTATCAGCCACTGTAAGCAACACCGCGCCATATGGACGAATATGAATGCCAGAGGCTAAAAGTCCTTTATATAACGCTTTTTCAAATGTTACATCCTTTCCGATGACTTCGCCTGTTGATTTCATTTCCGGGCCAAGCGAAATATCAACATTTCGCAGTTTGGCAAATGAGAAGACGGGAGCTTTAACATATACCCCTTCACTTGCTTGTTTCAATCCTGTTTGATAACCAAGCTCAACAAGCGTTTCTCCTAAAATGACTTTAGTGGCGATGTTGGCCATCGGCACATTTGTAATTTTGCTTAAAAACGGAACCGTTCGACTGGAACGTGGATTGACTTCTAGCACATATATTTCATTTTGGTACATGACAAACTGGATGTTGAGCAGTCCGACAATGTGCAATCCCTTCGCCAGTTTAATTGTATAATCCACGATTTTTTGTTGAATCTCATCTGTCAATGTTTGCGGTGGATAGACCGCAATCGAATCGCCGGAATGGACACCCGCTCGCTCGATATGCTCCATAATACCTGGAATGAATACCGTTTCTCCATCGGAAATGGCATCGACTTCAATTTCTTTCCCGATTAAATACCGATCTATTAGCACGGGATGCTGCGGATTGACTTTGACTGCATGTTCCATATAGTATAAAAGTTCCGCCTCTTTATAGACGATCTCCATCGCTCGGCCACCGAGCACATACGATGGGCGAACAAGCACCGGATAGCCGATTTCAGCTGCGATCCGCACCGATTCTTCAACCGAATAAGCGGTTTTTCCTTTCGGCTGCGGAATGCCTAAGTGCGACAGCGTTTGTTCAAATTTATCGCGATTTTCTGCGCGGTCCAAATCCTCCAATGAGGTGCCAAGAATACGGACACCGCGCGCTGCTAATTCGGCAGCTAAATTGATGGCGGTTTGCCCGCCGAATTGCACAATGACACCAATCGGCTGTTCCAGATCAATGACATGCATCACATCTTCGATCGTTAGTGGTTCAAAATAGAGCTTGTCTGAAACACTAAAATCTGTCGATACCGTCTCCGGATTATTGTTAATAATAATCGCCTCATACCCTGCTTCTTTAATAGCCCAGACAGAATGAACGGTCGCATAATCGAATTCGATGCCTTGTCCAATGCGGATCGGGCCCGATCCCAACACAACGACGCTTTCCTTCTGCGTCACCACCGATTCATTTTCTTCTTCATAGGTTCCATAATAATACGGAGTTTCTGACATAAATTCAGCGGCACACGTATCAACCATTTTGTAAATAGGGACAATCCCCGCTTGTTTTCTTAATTGGTATACATCTCGTTCATTCATGTTCCAAAATTCTGAGATGGCTGCATCAGCAAACCCCATTTGCTTTGCCTTTCGCAGCACATCCAAATCTCCAACATGCTCGCGTACCATCGTTTCATAATGAACAATGCGGGCAATCTTGTGTAAAAAAAAGCGGTCAATTCGGCTCCATTCATGAATTTGCTCGATATCTATACCGCGGCGAATAGCCTCCGCTATATAGAAAAGGCGCTCGTCCCCCGCTTTGCGGATGCGTTTTTCAATCAATTCATCGTCAGCATGGCGAGCCTCTTTAATTTCTAAATGATGGACGTTTGTCTCAAGTGAGCGCACAGCTTTCAGCAGCGATTCTTCAAATGTTCGGCCGATTGCCATGACCTCTCCCGTCGCTTTCATTTGCGTGCCAAGGTGACGGTTCGCGGATTCAAACTTATCAAATGGAAAACGCGGAATTTTCGTCACCACATAATCGAGAGCCGGTTCAAAGCAGGCGTATGTTTGACCTGTTACTGGATTCATGATCTCATCTAACGTTAAACCGACAGCAATTTTGGCTGCTAGCTTTGCAATCGGATAACCGGTTGCCTTCGACGCCAGCGCAGATGAGCGACTTACGCGCGGATTTACTTCGATGACATAGTAATGGAAACTGTGAGGATCAAGTGCCAATTGAACATTGCAGCCTCCTTCAATGCCCAGAGCGCGAATAATGCGCAAGGAAGCGTTGCGCAACAATTGATACTCTCGGTCGCTTAACGTTTGGCTTGGAGCAACGACAAGTGAGTCCCCTGTATGAATGCCTACTGGATCGATATTTTCCATATTGCATACGACAATCGCGTGATCTTGAGCATCGCGCATCACTTCATATTCAATTTCTTTATAGCCGGCAATGCTTTTTTCTAACAAGCATTGATGAACCGGACTCATTTTTAAACCGCTGGAAACAATGTCAATCAGCTCTGCTTCGTTTGTACAAATGCCTCCTCCTGTCCCGCCAAGCGTAAAAGCGGGGCGGACGATAACCGGATAGCCGATTTTTTCAACAAATGCATAAGCTTCGTCTAAACTATGGATAATGTCGCTTTCTGGAACTGGCTCTCCTAACTCCTTCATTAACGCTCGGAACAATTCCCGGTCTTCAGCTTTCTGAATGGCCTCCAGCTTTGTTCCAAGAATTTCGACCCCACATTCTTCTAAAACGCCTGCTTCCGCAAGCTCCACAGCTAAATTCAAGCCTGTCTGTCCCCCAAGCGTCGGCAAGATCGCATCTGGACGCTCTTTGCGGATGATGCGGGAAACAAACTCCAGCGTCAATGGTTCCATATACACTTTGTCAGCAATCTCTGTATCCGTCATAATCGTGGCAGGGTTGGAGTTGACTAAAATGACTTTATATCCTTCTTCTTTTAGGGCTAAACACGCCTGTGTTCCAGCATAGTCAAACTCCGCTGCCTGTCCGATGACAATGGGGCCAGAGCCGATCACTAAAATCGTTTCGATATCTTGACGTTTAGGCATGAACGATCTCCCTCTCTTTTTTAAACTGTTCAATCATGGCAATAAACTCATCAAACAAATGATTGGCATCCTCTGGGCCTGGAGAGGCTTCTGGATGATATTGCACAGTAAATGCCGGATAATCCAAATGGCGCAGCCCCTCAATCGTTCCGTCATTTAATGCCACGTGCGTCACCTCTAAACGTGTTTGCTTTAATGATGATGCCATGACCGTATAGCCATGATTTTGCGAGGTAATAGCCACCTTTCCTGTTGCAAGATGCTTCACAGGATGGTTCGAGCCGCGGTGACCGAATTTCATTTTTTCAGTATCGGCCCCGCAGGCAAGCGCGAACAGCTGATGGCCAAGACAAATACCAAAAAGTGGAACACGACCGAGAATGCCACGAATCATCTCAATCGCTTCTGGAACGTTTTTTGGATCGCCAGGACCATTTGAAAGCATCACTCCGTCGGGATGAAGGTTTAGCACATCCTGAGAGGTTGCATGATAAGGAAGAACAATGACATCACAGTTCCGCTTATTTAATTCCCGTAAAATTCCATGTTTCATTCCAAAGTCAAGCAAAACAACACGATGTCCCCGTCCAGGGCTCGGATATGCGCTTTTCGTAGAAACCCGCTTCACTTGATCGGTCGGCAGCTTTGTTTTCTTCAAATCGCTTACGATCTCGGCAACACTGACATCTAAATCACAAATCATTCCTTTTAATGTTCCGTGCTGGCGAATCATGCGAGTGAGCTTTCTTGTATCGATTCCAGCAAGACCAGGAATATTTTTTTCTTTCAAATATTCATCAATCGTGATCTCACTTCGCCAATTAGAAGGAGTGCGGCATACTTCCTTGACAATCAGCCCATGAATATGCGGTTCAATCGCTTCAAAATCATCACGATTAATGCCATAATTACCGATCAAAGGGTAGGTCATCGTGACAAACTGACCACAATAGGAAGGGTCTGATAAAATCTCTTGATAGCCTGTCATTCCTGTATTAAACACGACCTCCCCCATTTTTTGTGCTGTACTTCCAAACGCTTCTCCAATAAAAAATGTACCGTCTTCTAAAATAAGCTGTCGTTTCATTCCTCTCTCCCTTTCTGCCATACAAGTTTTCCGTTCACAAACGTCATCGTTGGCCAACCTTTACATATCCAACCAGCAAATGGGGTATTTTTACCTTTTGACACAAACGTATCTGGATCAATTGGATGCTCTGTTTGCAAATCAATAACCGTCAAATCCGCTTTTGCGCCGACCGCTAATTTTCCTTGCCGGAGTCCAAACGCTTCTGCTGGCTTTTTGGTCAGCCAATCAATCAATTGCTTTAACGTACAAATGTGGGGTTCAACTAAATTTGTATAGAGCAGTGGAAAAGCTGTCTCAAGTCCAACAATTCCAAATGGAGCCAGCTCCATGCCTTCTCGCTTTTCTTCCTCCGTATGCGGCGCATGGTCAGTCGCGATAAAATCGATCGTCCCATCAAGCAGTCCCTCGATCAATGCAGCGCGATCTTCTTTGCTTCTTAACGGAGGATTCATTTTAAAATTGGCATCCAGCTCCGGAATATCTTCATCGCAAAGCAGGAGATGATGCGGCGTCACTTCGGCCGTCACGCGAATACCGGCACGTTTGGCTTCACGCACCACACGGACAGATTCCTTTGTGCTGATGTGGCAAACATGATAATGGCATCCAGCCGCTTCAGCCAATAAAACATCGCGAGCAATATGAACGGATTCGGCAATCGATGGGATGCCCGAGAGTTCGTATTTTCGTGCGAACTCCCCATCATGAACACAGCCCTTATATGTAAGTGTTTCCTCTTCGCAATGGGCGACAATAGCCATATCTAAGGCAGCTGCTTCCTTCATGGCTTCATACATCATGCGCGCATTCTGCACACCTACTCCATCATCCGTAAAAGCGAAAGCTCCAGATGCCTTTAACGCTGCAAAATCAGTCCGTTCCTTCCCAAGCTGGCGAATCGTGATCGAAGCATATGGAAGGACGTTCACATAGGCTGTTTGGCGAATGCGTTCTTGAAGCCATTCCATTTGTTCCTTTGTATCAGGAACCGGACGAGTATTCGGCATGGCCGCAATCGTTGTAAATCCTCCTTTCGCCGCTGCTAATGAACCTGATGCGATCGTTTCCTTATGCTCACCGCCCGGCTCACGCAAATGGACATGCAAATCGATCAAACCTGGAGCGAGCAGCTGGCCGCCGACATCTACCTGTTCATCCTCTTCTCCTGCATCAATGCAAGATGCGATCTGTGTAATGACATCCCCAACCATTTTCACCTCTGTCGCCACAAGCTCTCCTTCTTCATTAAGCGAACGAGCATTTTTTAAAATAACCGCCATACTTGATTCCTCCTTCACAAGTTTCCACAGCTCTTTTTAATACCGCCATGCGCACATAAACGCCGTTTTCCATTTGCTTAAAAATACGCGACCGTTCGCACTCGACAAGCTCGCTAGCAATTTCAACGCCGCGATTGACAGGGGCCGGATGCAAAATGATGCTGCGCGTTTTCATTTTTTGCGACCGTTCCACCGTTAATCCGTATTGTTGATGGTACTGTTCTTTCGTCAGTCCCATCTTCTCTCCATGACGTTCGTGCTGAATCCGAAGCAGCATGATGACATCCGCCTCTTTTACAGCCACATCCAAATCAACATAAGTGCCATAACCATTTCGTTCATCCTTCCACTCCTCTGGACTTGAAAAAAGGACAGTTGCACCCAGTCTTGTCAATATTTCAGCATTCGAGCGAGCGACACGGCTATGGCGAATATCCCCGACAATCGCAACGGTGATCCCTTGAAACGTTCCAAATTCTTGCTGGATGGTCATCAAATCTAACAATGATTGGGTCGGGTGATGGCCACATCCATCTCCTGCATTGATGATTGGAATGTGAATCGAATGGCGGAGTGTTTCAAAATAGCGGTCCTCTGGATGGCGAATGACGACCGTCTGCACACCAATCGACTCCAGCGTACGGATCGTGTCATATAATGTCTCTCCTTTTTGAACGCTTGACATTTCTGCATCGAATGGTACGACATGGAGTCCTAGTCTTCTTTCTGCTACTTCAAAGCTACATTTTGTTCTTGTGCTCGGTTCAAAAAACAAGTTCGCCACAAAAAACGGTTTTGAACTGGCAAAGCTGGCTCCCTGTCGAAACCTTTCTGCTTCATAAAGCAGATTTTGTATATCATCGAGCGACAATTCCGATAAGGTAAGCAAATGGCTCATTTTATTCCCTCCTGTTTTATAAAAAAGCACCCTGCCTTACTCGACAGGGTGCTACAGTTTTGGGCGCAAAAAGGTGTGCAGAAAGAAAGCCATATGATGACTTTCATTTCTTTTTTGCGCGAACGGCAACACCCTTTTAAGTCTCACAGGACTTAATTAAAAGGCGGCACTACGCGACATGATCTTTATTTTCTTCAAGTTCAAACATATTTTCATTTATTTCTGGGCGTCCAGGCAAAAGCAAGTTCAAAATAACACCGCTGATAGCCGCTAATGCCATTCCTTGAATCTGGAAATTCTCAGACACTTTTAAGATGGCTCCGCCAATTCCAATCACCAAGATGACAGAGGAAATCACTAAGTTTCGTTTATCTCCAAAGTCAATTTTGCTATCGACGAGCATGCGCAACCCGGACGATGCGATAATTCCAAACAGCAGAATCGAAACTCCGCCCATAACCGGGGTTGGGATCGTACTGATTAAAGCGGTCACCTTTCCGATAAATCCAAAGATAATAGCGAACGCCGCTGCGCCAGCCAGCACATACACGCTATACACTCGTGTGATGGCAAGCACACCAATATTTTCTCCATATGTCGTTTTTGGCGGTCCGCCAATTAAGGCAGAAATCATCGTCGCTGTTCCATCGCCCAAAATCGAGCGATGCAATCCAGGCTTTTTAATGTAATCTTGTCCAACAACTTTACTTAATACAAGTTGATGGCCAATATGTTCAGACAATGTGACAAGCGCTACCGGAACCATCAGTAAAATAATCTTTCCCGTTACATGCACAGGATAATCAACAAAAGGAATCAAGAAATCTGGCATTTCAAGCCATTTAGCTTTAGCAATCGGAGACAAATCCACCACTCCTGCTGCTAGAGAATACACATATCCAACCACAATCCCGATAAGAATTGGCACTAAACTAAGCAAACCGCGCAAATAGACGGAACAGATAATGGTTGCCGCGAGCGTCACAAGCGCTGCAGAAAAATAAGTGAGATTATATTTTCCATCTGGACCGTTCATTGCCATGCCAACGGCTGTATTCGCAAGGCCGAGGCCGATGACAATAATCACAGGACCGACAACAATTGGAGGCAATAATTTCATAATCCAACGATAGCCGGCTCTTTTAATGACTAAAGCGACAATTCCATAGACAGCACCGGCTAAGAAGCTGCCAACCATGGCTGCTCCAGGACCTCCTGCCGCTTTTGCTGCAATAATCGGTGAGATAAAGGCAAAGGAGGAACCGAGATAGGCCGGAACTTGCCATTTTGTAATCATTAAAAACGCGAGTGTTCCGAGACCGCTAGAAATGAGAGCCATTGAAGGGCTTAAACCGACAAGATAAGGCACTAAAATGGTCGCGCCAAACATGGCAAACAAATGTTGAAGACTAAGCGTCAACCATTGAACTGGCGAAGGTCTATCTTTAATTCCCAATACAGGCTTATTCATTGTTTTTTCAATCTCCTTCCGACTATGATTGAGTCATAAAAAAACCCCTCTTTGCCCAGATGGTGCAAAGAGGGTGCAATCGTTGCCTAAAAAATCGGCAGACCAATTTGACCCCCTTTGTCAGTCTCTCAGGACTGCCTTTAAAAGGGCGGTTACACGTTCTCATGAATGGTGACTTGATCCACTTGATCCACTTCTTTTAATTCTACTACAATAATTTCTGAACTCGAGGTCGGTACATTTTTGCCAACAAAATCCGCGCGGATCGGCAGTTCACGGTGACCGCGGTCAATCAGCACAGCCAGCTGGATTTGCGCCGGACGCCCGAAATCAATGATGGCATCCATGGCCGCACGCACCGTCCGCCCCGTAAATAAGACGTCATCTACAAGTACAACCTTTTGGTTTGTCACATCAAACGAAATATTAGATCCTTTTACAAGCGGTTCCTTATCGCCTGTTTTTACCGTTAAATCATCGCGATATAGCGTAATATCAAGCTCTCCGACAGGCATCGCCGCGCCTTCGATCTGTTCAATTCGCTCCGCCAGCCGCTTGGCTAAGTAAATGCCGCGCGTTTTAATGCCGACAAGCACACAGTTTTCAATTCCTTTATTTCGCTCAATAATCTCGTGAGCAATGCGCGTCAGGGCCCGGCGAATCGCCTGTTCATCCATCACTACTGCCTTTTGCATTTTTTCACCTCCGCAAAAAACCCTCCCACCGATCGGTGAGAGGGCAGAAAACAACCACATTTGCTGTATTTAAATCCGGCTCCTTCTCAGCCTCACGGGACTGATTTTAAAGGACTACTATTCACTTAGCTTTATTGTAAAAGCGGATAAAGCTTTTGTCAACGATTATTTCTAAGCATGTCCAAAACCTCGACAAATTCATGCGGAAGCGGTGCTTCGAATTCTAAATACTCTCCTGTCCGTGGATGAGTAAATCCAAGTACACCTGCATGCAGTGCCTGTCCATTGATCGGTAGCGTTTTTTTAGGTCCATATTTTGGATCTCCGGCAAGCGGATAACCAATATATTTCATATGAACGCGAATCTGATGCGTTCTTCCCGTTTCTAGTTGACATTCAATAAACGTAAAATTAGAAAATCTCTCTACAACCCGAAAATGCGTCACAGCTTCCTTTCCATTCTCCACAACAGCCATGCTTTGACGATCATGTTGATCGCGGCCAATCGGAGCATCGACCGTACCGTAATCATGAGGAATGACTCCGTGAACGATGGCTTTATATTTACGCGTGACGGTTTTATGAACAAGCTGATTGACCAGCGCTTCATGCGCCATATCATTTTTTGCTACCATAAGCAAACCAGATGTGTCTTTATCAATCCGATGAACAATTCCTGGACGAAGTATGCCGTTAATGCCTGATAAATCCTTGCAATGGGCAAGCAAACCGTTAACCAGCGTCCCCCTCATATGACCTGGTGCTGGATGGACAACCATTCCTCTCGGTTTGTTTACAACCAAAACATCGGCATCCTCATAATAAATGTCTAATGACATCTCTTCCGGCTCTACATCCAGTGGTTCTGGCTCTGGAAGTTCCACCGCTACTTCATCCCCGACAGAACATTTATAATTCGCTTTTATTTCCGTTCCGTTGACGGTCACAAGTCCATCTTTGATCCATTGCTGAACCTGTGAGCGAGACCATTCGCCATTTAAAGCAGCAATGACTTTATCAATTCGTTCGCGGTCATACGCTTCCTCAATCTGAAACTGTATTACATCCATTACTGATTCTCCTTTTTCTTCGCTCCGCCAATAAAGGTTTGTAAAAAGACAAGGGCTACCCCGATGCATAAGGCGGAATCCGCAATGTTAAAAATCGGGAAATTAAAAATATATGTATGAATAAAATCCACAACCTCCTTGCGAACTAATCGGTCAATAAAATTGCCGATCGCTCCGCCGAGCATAAAGCCAAGAGCGACACCAAACAGACGCTCTTCGCGCGGCAGACGCCGAATATAGAACACTAACCCGATCACAACAATGATCGTAATTAAATAAAATAGCCAAAATTGACCTTGTAAAATTCCCCACGCCGCGCCACGATTTCGATGGGACGTAATATAAAGCACATTCGGAATCACTGAAATGCTTTCTCCTATTTGCATGCGTGTAGCCACGAGCCACTTTGTAAACTGGTCAATGATAATGACAATCAGGGCGATCAAATAATAAAACACGCAACTCCCTCCACAACTTGACATATGTACTTTATGAATTGTAGCATAACCGACGAATAATAGACAATGCATGTTTAGACGCTTTTGCATATGTCCAAAACCTGCCGGGCCTCGCACACATTGCTCTTCTCTTATATACAATTGAGCGAACCTTTCGCTCTTTCCATTTTCGCAATGTAATCCCGGGTAACCATATCAATAAATATATCAAAACCCCCGATCCAATGAACCAATATGACAGGCGGACAACCGTCATAAAATCGAATCGGCTTTTGAATAGGCGACATGTTTCATCTTTTCGTTTAATCTCGATCATTCGCAAATGGAGTCAATGCCGGAATTATGAATCCCTTATATATACGTCGTTCAACAGCGAAAGGCTTCGCGAACGGCGCATCAGCTAAAAAAGGCTGCCTGTGACGGCAGCCTTTTTGCTGTAACGTGACCTCTTATGCTTGGCTATATTCTTTAACAATTTGCGCGCAGCGTGGGCATAAAGTCGGATGCTCTTTATCTTGGCCGACTTCTGGTGTGACAACCCAGCAGCGCTCGCAAGTGTCTCCTTTTGCCTGTTGGACGACAATCGCCATGCTCGCAAATTTTTGTGCTTCTGCTGGCGCTTCGGCATAATCTCCTGCCACCGTAAATCCAGAAACGATAAATAACTGCTTCAAGCTTTCCGCGATGGAATCAAGCAGCTGCTTTGTTTCCGGAGTTGGATAAACCATTAAGCTAGCTGTCAATGACTTACCAATCACTTTTTCATTTCGTGCGATCTCTAATGCTTTTAGAACATCATCGCGCACACTCATAAACGCATCCCATTTTTTTAGCAGCTGATCGGCTCCTTCCAGCTCTTGCACTTCCGGCATATCAACAAGCTGGACGCTCTCTTCCTTTTCTTTTCGATTCGGAATATGCCCCCATACCTCATCGGCTGTATGCGGTAAAATTGGAGCCATAAGCTTCGTTAAGGCGACGAGCGTCTCATACAGAACCGTTTGAATAGAGCGGCGTTCTTGATGATCAGCTGTTTCAATATAAAGAACATCTTTTGAAAAATCGAGATAGAACGCACTCAAATCTACTGTACAGAAATTATTGATATCGTGATAAATGGTAGCAAATTCATATCTTTCATATGAATGCTTTACCTTTTGGATTAATTGATTTAATTTCACCAGCATATAGCGGTCCACTTCGCGCAGCTTTGCCAATGGGACCGCATGAATTTGCGGATCAAAATCAAATAAGTTGCCAAGCAAGAAACGGAATGTATTGCGAATTTTTCGATATACTTCCGCTACTTGTTTTAAAATGTTATCAGAAATACGCACATCTGCCTGATAATCAACCGAAGCAACCCAAAGCCGCAGGATATCGGCTCCTAATTGTTCCATGACCTTCGCTGGAACGACGACATTTCCAAGTGACTTACTCATCTTGCGTCCTTCCCCGTCAAGCACAAAGCCATGGCTTAATACGGCTTTATATGGTGCTTTTCCCGTCACAGCAACAGCTGTGGAAAGCGAAGAGTTAAACCAGCCGCGATATTGGTCAGATCCTTCCAGATAAAGGTCCGCTGGGCGCTGCAGATCATCACGTTCCTCTAAAACAGCTTGATGTGATGAGCCTGAATCAAACCACACATCCATAATGTCTGTCTCTTTTGTAAAAATGCCATTCGGGCTTGATGGATGAGTAAAGCCTTCTGGAAGCAAATCTTTTGCTTCTCTCTCAAACCAGATGTTTGAACCATATTGTCTAAATAGGTTGGATACGTGTTCAATCGTTTCATCCGTGATGATTGGCTCACCGTCCTCTGCATAAAAGACCGGGATCGGTACTCCCCATGCGCGTTGTCGCGAGATACACCAGTCGCCTCGGTCACGAACCATGTTATATAAACGCGTTTCTCCCCAAGCAGGGATCCATTTAGTCTCTTGAACAGCTTTTAGTAATTCATCGCGAATTTGATCAATGGAAGCAAACCATTGTGCTGTTGCCCGGAAAATGGTCGGTTGCTTTGTTCTCCAATCGTGTGGGTATGAGTGCGTAATAAACTGCAGTTTTAATAATGCACCCGCTTCTTTTAACTTTTCTGTCACAGCTTTGTTGGCATCATCGTAGAACAATCCTGCAAATCCCGGGGCTTCCTCTGTCATATAGCCTCGTTCATCAACCGGACAAAGCACGCCGAGATGATATTTTTGTCCGATGAGGAAATCATCCTCCCCATGTCCCGGCGCTGTATGGACGCATCCTGTTCCTGCATCGGTTGTAACATGTTCACCGCAAACGACGAGTGAATTACGTTCATAAAACGGATGCTTCGCTACGACGTACTCAAGCTCGTTTCCTTTCAGTGTTTTGATCACCTCCGCTTCCTCCCAGCCAATTTCTTTTTTGACCGAAGGGAGGAGAGCAGAAGCAACTACATATTTTTCATCATTGACTCGAACAACGCTATATTCTAAGTTCGGATGGACGGCAATTCCTAAGTTAGCAGGAATCGTCCAAGGGGTCGTTGTCCAAATGATAATTTTCTCGTCACCTTCAAGAACGCCTTTTCCATCTTTAACAGGGAAAGCCACATAAATAGATGGAGAGCGTTTATCTTTATATTCAATCTCTGCTTCAGCTAATGCTGATTCGCTGGATGGAGACCAGTATACAGGCTTTAGGCCTTTATAAATGAGCCCTTTTTTCGCCATCTCGCCAAATACTTTGATTTGCTGAGCTTCATATTCCGGCTTTAATGTGACATATGGATTGTTCCAATCACCGCGAACCCCGAGACGCTTAAATTGCTGACGCTGACTGTCAATTTGTTCATAAGCATACTCTTCACAAAGTTTACGGAAGTCCGCAACACTCATTGTCTTGCGGTTGACACCTTTATTTTTTGTCAAGGCTGTTTCAATTGGCAACCCATGTGTATCCCAACCAGGAACATATGGAGCACAGTAACCGCTCATTGATTTATAGCGAACGATAAAATCTTTGAGAATTTTATTGAGCGCATGCCCCATATGGATATCACCATTTGCATATGGAGGGCCATCATGCAGCACAAATAGCGGACGTCCTTTCGTGCGCTCCTGAACTTTTCGATAGATATCCATCTCTTCCCATTTTGTTTGCATTTGCGGTTCGCGCCGCGGGAGATTTCCACGCATTGGAAAATTTGTTTGCGGCATCAATAATGTATCTTTATAGTCCATCTCCACATTCCTCCATCTTCATCATCATCAAATATAAAAAGCCGCTCTCTCCCAAAAGGGACGAGAACGGCCTCGCGGTACCACCCTTATTGGCTATGTATGATAGCCCTCTTCACATTCGTAACGGGAATGACGCGCCATCGCTTACTCACCAATTCAGCGTGGGAACTCCAGGGTGATCTTCACTCTTTCGCTTATGCCGGGCTTCCACCGTCCCCAGCTCGCTACAATAAGCATATGAAAGAGCTACTGTCCCTTTCATCGTTGATCACAATATTGTATCTTATACTTGAATGGTCATCCATTCATACGCCTTCATTCAGCTGCACAGCTGGTAAACTACTCACCACTTAGCTAACGCTTGAAGTGGGAGCTTCTCAGTTCTACGACAAAAGAACCTTTCGTCTTCCTGAGCGTTACTTCGGGTCGTTCCAACCCTAGTCGGGGTTCTTTCGTGCCTTGGATATTTTACGCATGGAAGGCTTTGCTTGGTTTTCGTATGCGATTTTCTCCATGCCCCCTCATATCCCGTTCACAAAGAACATGATATACATTTATTCTATCATGCGTTTTGGCTGACGCCCACCAAAATTCATCTCCCGCCTACTCAAGGGGCTATGTCCTTCACGTTCCTTGAGGAGGGAGACTTCTTTCGGAAATCCGTTAAAAAGCACATTTGATCCTCTTTATAGATACACATGGTCAATAGTTATTTTGATTATATGCGAAAAGGACAAAATCCGTCAAGATTGGCTCAATTTTTCATGTTCTTCCACTTCAATTTCCTTGACCTCATACTCCATTAAATGGTCCCAATCTCCGTTGTTCAACATTTCAAGCTGGGCTTCCACGAGCATGCGAAAGCGCGTACGGAACACTTTGGATTGACGTTTAAGCTCTTCGATCTCCTGTGCAATCTTCCGCGATTTTGCAAGCGCTTCGCTAATGATGCGATCAGCGTTTTTTTCGGCTTCTTTGATGATAAGCTTAGCCTCTTTTTGCGCATTTCGCTTCACTTCTTCCGCCGTTTCCTGGGCAATCAAAATAGATTTATTAAGCGTTTCTTCAATATTTGTAAAGTAATTAAGCTTTTCCGTTAATTCAGATACCTTTTCCTCGAGCTGTTTTTTTTCGCGAATAATCATTTCATAGTCTTTAATGACTTGATCTAAAAACTCGTTTACTTCGTTTTCATCATACCCGCGGAATCCTTTGCTGAATTCTTTATTATGAATATCTAATGGCGTTAAAGGCACGAATGCCACCTCCGTCTGCATAATTCCTTATATTTACTCGCAGTGCTAGATCAAATCGATTCACTTATGATGTGATGTATACTAGATGAACGAACGGTACCTATTAAATCTCACGACCAGAAGGCAAGTTGGTTCCTTGCCTCGGTTGCGCTTGGCGTGATCGCGCCGACCGTCGAAAGCGGATCATCGCCTGCTCACACAGGAACAAATGTTGAGCGATCGAGTGATATCGATCATCGTTGCATGTAATGTCCAACTAGCACCACAGGTTATATTTCATTTTCGACACATTTCGGCGATTTCCTGCAATTGCTTCATTATTTTTGCATTCCCACTTGAATGCGCCATCGTTCTTTTTTTGTTTTTCCATCGATTGCAATCATTTTAAGACGTCCGAATCCACGGGCAGACAAAACATCGCCTTCCCTGCATTCCCAATGCGCTTGATCCACTGTTTTCCAATTCACCTTTACAAGACCGTTTTCAATGAGCGATTGAATTTTTTGTCTGGATACACCAAAGGCCTGCGCTAATACAGCATCGAGCCGCAGCGATGAAGCCGTTATAGATGCTTCCTTCCACTGTTCTTCTAAAGCAATGATTTGGGTGAATGGTTTTTCCTTAAGAGAAATTTTCGTGCCCCCGATCATATGCAAATGAAGGAGAACATAGTCAGCGATTTCCGATGCGGCAATAAATTGAAGATCGCCGTTTTTCATTAAAATATCGCCGAATTTCCCTCGCTTTAATCCAAGAGACATCAGGGATCCAAGCACTTGCCGATGCTCCAGCGATACAAACTTGCTCGGATAGCCTATAGAAAATAGAGTAAGCGCAAAATCCTCCTCCCCCGGCTGAAAGTATGGGGGATATAAAAGGCCTCTTTTTCTTTCAGTAAATGGCGCTCCTCCAAAAAAAGACAGCTTCACATCTTCATCGCTTCCAATCACCATCCGAACGATTTCTTGTTCGCGCGGATCAAGAAAATCGGTTAGCTTTGGACAATAGTGATTTTTGACAAACTCTTTCCATTCCAGCACTTGATCGATAAAATGATGCTCTTCTTTGCGGAAATGCTGATATAAATTCATCATCCTGACACCTTCTCATAAAGAAGGGAACCCTTATGATGGATTCCCTACACTAAATGTAGCATATTAAACAGAGCATGCAAGCCTCTCGTTGCAAAATTTAACACTAAAAACGCAGCAATAGGCGAGATATCAATCATTCCAATAGGTGGAATAATGCGGCGAAACGGTTCTAAATATGGCTCGCAAATCGTCGCTAAAAGCCGGCCGATCTTTGTATCGCGAGCATTTGGAAACCACGACATTAAAATGTACACAATTAATGCGTACGAATAGATATCGATGAGCGTTGTTAAAAACCAAAGCAAGCTATACATAAACTACCACCTTTTCATCGATGTTTCATCTTCAGAAACAGCAGAGATTGAGCCGGTTACATCTACATTGTCAGGGGTGCATAAAAAAATTCTCGTTCCCACCTGCTGAATGTCTCCGCCGATCGCATAAACGGTACCACTTAAAAAATCAACAATTCGCTTCGCTTGGTCATGCTGAATTCGCTGCAAATTAACCACAACAGCGCGACGGTTTTTTAAATGATCAGCAATTTCCTGCGCCTCAGCATAAGCTCTTGGTTCAATCAACACAACCTTGGATGATTTTTGCACGCTTTGTAGGCTGACGATATTTTGCTTCGCCGTTCCTTTCCCGGCAGGTTGAGGATTTAGCTCCTCCTCTTCCTCATATTCTTCTTCATATTCCTCATAATCTTCTTCTAAAAAATAGTCTTTAAATTTCTTTAGTAAACCCATCTCTCTGCACCTCCTTATTGTTCCTTTCCAACAAGCGATGTTCCCAAACGAATAAATGTCGCTCCTTCTTCAATTGCAATCATGTAATCATTGGACATTCCCATTGACAGTTCTGTGCACGGAGCGTTTGGAATCCCCAATGCTTGTACACGCTGTTGCAACAGCTTCAATTGCCGAAAGCATTGACGCAAAAACGGCTCATCATCCGTGTACGGAGCCATTGTCATCAATCCAACAACCTCGATGTTCGAAAAGCTGCGCAATTGTTCGATAAACGGAAGCACTTCGTCCTTAGACAGCCCATGCTTTGTTGCTTCTCCCGAAACATTCACCTGCACAAAGCATCTGACCGGCTGAAGGGCCCGCTTCTCAATTTCACGGGCAAGAGAAAGGCGATCCAGTGAATGAATATAGTCTACTTTATCGATAATAGCTTTTACTTTGCGAGATTGCAATGTTCCAATAAAATGCCAAGTCGCTTTTTGCCCAATGGCTTCATACTTTTGCAGCAGACCATCATCACGGTTTTCTCCTAAATCGGTTATGCCAGCTGTCAGCGCTTCTTTCGCTCGTTCAATGCTCACATACTTTGTTACCGCGATGATTCGGATGGAGGCGGGATCACGATTCACTCGTTTGCATGCTGTTTCAATGTTAGCGCGGATTATGGCTGCGTTGTTGCGAACAGATTCCATGCACTATTCCTCCTTCCTGACGATAAATGCCATCATTCTTCCAGTTTGTCCATTGTCACGTCGATGGGAAAAAAATAAATCCTCGGCACAGCTTGTGCAATAATCGGACACTTGAATATTGGAAGCAAGTACTCCCTCTTTTATAAGCAATAGCCGATTTAGCTCTTTTAAATCAAGAGCATATTGTCCTAGACTGACTTCTCGATAAGGAAGATCTCTTTTTTCCCCTAATGCATTTTGTGCAGCATTCAACACGCGGTCATCTACAATGTAACAGCAGGAACCGATGGCTGGTCCAATCGCTACCATGATTTCCTGAAGCGGAATATGCTCGCGCTCGCACCAAAGACGAACCATTTTGCCGGCGATATTTTTTACGGTTCCTTTCCATCCCGCATGGGCAACGCCGACCAGCCCATAGTTCGGTGCGGCAAAATAAAGTGGAACACAGTCAGCAAAGCAGAGAGCCAATAATAACTCCGCTTCGTTCGTATACAACCCGTCCGTCTGAGCAAGCGCTGTTTCCATATCCACTGCTCCTTTTCCGGCATCCTGCTTTGTTATTTTGGCAATATGTGAGTCATGCGTTTGCTCGCAGCATATCCATCTTGCTAGCGGAATTTGCAAAAGCTCTGACAGCTTTTGTCGATTGCGTACAACAGCAGGCTGAACATCTCCGACATGCAAACCAAGATTGAAGGTCGTAAACGGCTGCTGGCTGAATCCTCCTTGTTTGGTCGTAAAACCCGCCAGCACGTTCTGCCATTCTGTCAACATCAGCAATTCTTCGCCATCTTGATGAAAAATTTCTGGCATGAGTGTCATCCTCTTTGTAGATTTTTATCACTTTTTTTCCTATTTTATCATAGTTTGCTTATAGATGATAACCTTATTTATTCACTTTCGTTTAAACGGACTAAAATAACGTCGGCTCCGATCTTCACAATATTTTGCCACGGAATGACTGTTTCCGCCTCGCGGCCGAATAACCCGAGCACTTTGCCTGATCCCAAAATAATCAATGCATTAATTTGTCCTGTCTGTAAGTTGATATCAATATCACCGATATTCCCTAACTTTTTTCCGTTTGCGACATTCACAACATCTTTTGTTTGAAACTCAGAAATTTTGATCATATGAGTCCCCCGCTTTCATCATCTCTATAGATTGCCAACTCGGTAAAAACAGGCTGATCCGAACCATCCATATTTTTGATCGTGAAAAAACGGTCATGCTGCTCCTGCCCATCAGCGAAAATTCCTTGTGGTTTTTCCACAAACTTCCTAACATCAAAAAGACGAACCCTGAAAAAACAAACTTCATCATATATAAATACAACTTAACCCCCATGTAACCAGTGAATCATGATGCAAAAATAGATGTCTCAACAGCTTGAGCAAGTGATCATCGGATTTCACGAACAATCGGACGACTGGATTTTACACATCCGTTCGCATTTATGCACCGTAAGGACAATAACGGAATCTGCCACGAGTAATTGAAAGATTGGAACTGTTCAATCAAGAAAAGAGAATGGGCAATGTTTCGCAGGTCGGGAGTAAATATAATATTTTGTCTTTGCCGTACGAACGTATAAATCCATGCCCTCACATGAACTCCCCATCCATATAAATGATGAAGCCACATCATACACTAATATATATGATATGATGGCTCCTAGCTTTCCGAAAAAAAGAGCTGTTCTAAAATGAACAGCCCTTATACTTGAATATTTTTATTCATTTGACGAATCGCAGCTTTTTCCAATCTCGATACTTGTGCTTGTGAAATACCGATCTCTTCGGCCACTTCCATTTGCGTTTTTCCTTGGAAAAACCGTTTGCGAATAATCATTTTTTCCCGTTCATTTAAACGGCGCAGCCCTTCTTTTAATGCAATTTCCTCAATCCATTGGCTGTCGCGATTTTTTTCATCGCTTAGTTGATCCATGACATAGATAGGGTCGCCCCCATCATTATAAATCGGTTCAAATAAGGAAACAGGATCTTGAATCGCATCTAAAGCAAATACAACCTCTTCATGAGAAACCCCAAGGACATTGGCGATTTCCTCAGCTGTCGGTTCCTTTAGCGTCTCCCCTATTAATTTTTCACGCACTTGAAGCGCTTTATACGCAATGTCGCGCAACGAACGAGATACGCGAATCGGATTATTGTCGCGTAAATAGCGACGAATTTCCCCAATAATCATCGGAACCGCATACGTTGAAAATCTCACATTTTGACTTAAATCAAAATTATCAATCGATTTCATAAGACCGATGCAACCGACTTGAAACAAATCGTCCACAAACTCTCCACGGTTATTAAAACGCTGAATAACGCTGAGGACAAGACGCAAATTGCCATTCACAAGCTTCTCTCTTGCCTCTAAGTCCCCTTCATGCATCTTTTTAAACAGTTCTCTCATTTCCTCGTTTTTTAGTACCGGAAGCTTTGATGTATCTACACCGCAAATTTCTACTTTGTTTCTTGTCAAGTCTTTCCCTCCTATCAGGAGATGCTGTCATTGTTCAGTATCTCCTTAGGAAGAAAAAATATGCACATGTCCCATTAAGGAAAAATGGGACATGTGCAATTTTTTACATCATCTTATTGAATTCCTTGCGCAATCGCTTAATAATTCGCTTTTCGAGACGTGATATGTAAGACTGTGAGATGCCAAGTAAATCGGCTACATCTTTTTGTGTTTTTTCTTCTCCGCCAGAAAGACCAAAGCGAAGCTCCATAATTTGTTTTTCACGATCACTTAACTGACGGAGTGCATTTAATAAAAGATGGCGATCCACATCTGCTTCTAAATCTTTTGTAATCACATCTTCTTCTGTTCCAAGTACGTCAGACAATAACAGCTCGTTTCCATCCCAATCAATGTTTAGCGGCTCGTCAAACGATACCTCTGATCTCACCTTATTATTGCGTCGCAAATACATGAGGATTTCATTTTCAATGCATCGCGAAGCATAAGTGGCTAACTTAATCTTTTTTTCAGGATTAAATGTATTGACCGCTTTAATGAGTCCAATAGTCCCAATGCTAATTAAATCTTCAATATTGATTCCTGTATTTTCAAATTTTCGCGCAATATAAACGACTAAGCGCAGATTTCTTTCAATCAGCAGCGATCGAGCCGTTTCATCCCCTAAGGAAAGCTTTTGCAGCAATTCCTCTTCCTCTTCTTTCGTGAGTGGTGGCGGTAGCGCTTCACTTCCTCCAATATAATAAATTTCATCGGTCTTGATTCCGAGTTTGATCAGTAACTTATACCATAAATGCAGAATTCGAAGTTTCCATCGTTTCATAAAAAATCCCCCTTCTAATTTAGATAAAGATGCGTATGATATAGTAACAACCCTATGAAGCGGTTAACCGTTTGCCCGCTTGAATCATTTTCGGATGCACAATGCATTGATATTCCCCGTCCGTCGATAAGCTTGCTTCATTTAAACCAACCAGTCCCTTCGACACTCGAATCCATTGTGCTTCATAGCGAATCATGATTTCATCTGGCTTAATAGCTAATAAAAATCTCTGCTCTTTTCCAATTACACGATAAGGAATGATTCGCAAGCGATTGGACCATTTTTCAAACATGGGATCATTTAACCATTGAAAATCGTCTTGTCGTTTAAATTGCTCAAGGATAAGCGACGGCAATACATCTTTCATTTCATGGATACAGGTAATCATCACAGGCGTTTTTGTGATGGGATCATACAATTGATTCCCACTGTCAATAAGCCCCTTCAGTGAAAGTGAAACATCATCAAAGATAAGCACAACATCCACAATGCTATCAAAACGTATTTTTTTCTCACGAATTCCGGCAATCCTCAAATGGGAAAACAACCATAAAAGCGGAAAGCCAACCAATACAAATAACCAGCTAACAGGATCTCCCGTTCCAAGCGAGTAGGTGGAGAGCATCCCTGTGGTCACTTGGATCTCATGCTGCAGAAAATAGTGAACAGCAATCATCCCTCCCCCAACCATAAAAGTAGCGAAGTAAAACGTAAATAAATTCTCGAAAAAATATCGAAACCGTTTAAAGCCAAATGATATCCAAACGATGATCAATGAGAACAATAACTTGCCAAGCGGTGTTTGTACATATGAAGAAAGCGGTGTAAACATCAAAATCACAAGAAGTGAGCCGATGAAAGCTCCTGCAACTATCCTCCACCATACGGCATTTCTTTTCAGGATAATCGCTGTTAACCAGAGCAGCAATCCGTCAAAGCAAAAATTTAATAACCAAATAACATCTAAATAAACGGTCAATCAGCTAGCCTCCTTTTACAAGGAACACGACAATCAATCTGAAAATAGTATATAGTACATCTTACTGGAAAGTCTGTCAATTTATGATGGTGAAAAAGTGAATTTTTTGTCAAAGGAAAACGAATAGCAGATCGAGAAAGTGCCGTAGGATTAAACTTCATATAGGCATGAACACCTGTCTAAGCCTTATTTACTTTGTCATAAAAAATTAAGATCTTCCACCTAATGCCCAAGTCATATTCATATGTTCACAGAAAAGCAAAAAGAGCATGAAACAGTGTTCATGCTCTTTTGTGAAGCTACATTTTGGCTTATTTTCTTTTTGCTTCAATTGAATGGGCAAGAATGAAAAAGAACGTTCCTACCCTTTTGCATTTTTAGCGGCGACGGTTGCGATTGCGCAGAAAAGCAGGGATATCAAGCGGATCTTCCACCTGTGAAGAGCGAAGCGAACCATAGTCTTGCACGGGCTCTTCACGTTTTTCACGCTTAACGGTCGTTGTCGCTTTTGGAGCGGTGCCAAAACCAGCGCGAACCGGACGAGAAGATGATGGTGTTTCGCTTTCATTGAACCCAGTGGCAATGACCGTCACGACAATTTCATCCTTTAAGTTTTCATTAATAACAGAACCGAAGATCATGTTTACTTCCTGATCGGAAGCCGAAGCCACAATATCCGCTGCTTCTTGCACTTCATATAGACTTAAGTTCGTGCCGCCAGTAATATTCATAAGCACTCCTTGCGCTCCGTCAATCGACGTTTCAAGAAGCGGACTTGAGATCGCTTTTTTGGCTGCTTCAGCCGCACGATTTTCACCGCTAGCGATACCGATTCCCATCAAGGCTGAACCTTTATTGGACATAATGGTTTTAACATCGGCAAAGTCAAGGTTAATTAAACCAGGAACGGCAATTAAGTCGGAAATGCCTTGCACCCCTTGCCGGAGTACGTTGTCTGCTTCACGGAACGCTTCAAGCATCGGCGTATTCTTATCCACGATTTCAAGCAGGCGGTCATTGGGAATCACGATAAGGGTATCGACTGCTTCCTTCATGGCTGCAATTCCATTAGCAGCTTGCATAGCCCGCTTTCTTCCTTCAAATGTGAAAGGACGTGTAACAACGCCAACTGTCAACGCTCCTAGCTCCTTAGCAATTTGGGCGATGACTGGGGCAGCCCCTGTTCCTGTACCGCCCCCCATTCCTGCGGTCACAAATACCATATCGGCTCCTTTTAGAGCTTCTTCAATTTGTTCTTTGCTTTCCTCTGCTGCTTTTTTTCCCACTTCTGGGTTTGCCCCCGCACCTAATCCGCGCGTCAGTTTTGCACCGATTTGCAGCTTAGTAGGAGCTTTCGATAAATTGAGCGCTTGTGCATCGGTGTTGACTGCGATAAACTCCACACCTTGTACGCCATGTTCAATCATCCGATTTACAGCGTTGTTTCCGCCGCCGCCAACACCGATGACCTTAATAGTTGCTAACTGATCAACAGTAGTATCAAACTCCAACATGACAAATCCTCCTAATAATTCGATCTCTACTCAAAGAAATAACCGAAAAATTTTTTCATTTTTTGTCCTAAATTTTCATCTTTACTTTTTTGTTTTGCTTTAGAAGGCTGTTGTTTAGGAAGCCGTTTTTCTGGCGTTTCCACCGTTGCAGCCACCGGAACTCCTCGTCCCTGCAGCTTGGCATGCCGATAAGCAAATTTAATCAATCCTACTCCCGTTGTATACTGCGGATCGCGCACGCCGATATAATCAGGAATCGCGATGCGTACACTATTCCCCAGCATGTCCTGGGCCAGTTCTAAAATTCCCGGCATGTTGGCGACTCCACCTGTCAAAACATAGCCGCCTGGCAAATCACGAAAGCCTAGCTTACGAGTTTCTTGGAATATAAGCTGAAAAATTTCTTCAAGCCTCGCTTCAATAATATCAGCAACATCAAGCTGAGTAAACTGCTGATGCTGATCCGTGCCGATGATTGGGACACTGAAAATCTCTTCTTCTGAGGCGAGATCATAAAAAGCATGTCCATGTTTAAGCTTAATTTTTTCGGCATCTTCTGTCGAAGTTCTAAGACCGATCGAAATATCTTTTGTAATATGGTCGCCTCCAACAGGAAGAACAGCCGTTGCCCGTAAAAACCCTTGCTCAAAAATAGCGACGGTTGTGGAGCCGCCACCGATGTCTACTAAAGCGACACCCAAATTTTTCTCATCCTTTGATAAGGCAAGCGAACCAGCCGCCAACGGCTGCAAACAAATATCACTTATTTCCAAGCCTGCTCTCTCCACACAACGAAGCAGGTTATGTAATACTGTTTTGGCTCCCGTAATCATCGTTCCTTCCATTTCAAGACGCACCCCGATCATCCCACGAGGATCGCTAATCCCATCAAGACCATCGACTATAAACTGCTTCGGGATGACACCGATGATTTCTCGATCTGGAGGAATCGAGACAACTTGGGCAGAGTCAATGACACGAGCTACATCTTCATCCGTAATTTCCCGGTTTTCACTGGAAACAGCGACAATGCCATGACAATCTTGCAGCTGCACATGGTTGCCGTTGACCCCGACAACGACCCTATTGATTGTTAACCCAATCATTCGTTCTGCTTGATCAATTGCCCGCTTAATTGAATGTACGGTTTCATCTATATCAACAATGGAACCTTTTTTGAGCCCTTCAGATTTCACATTTCCAACGCCAATGATATTCAATGATTCATTTAGCATTTCTCCAATAATAACCTTAACACTGGATGTACCGATGTCAAGACTAACAACGATTTCATTGCTGTTCATTCTTTGGCACCTCCTTTAACAACTAACATATCGACGAATTGAACAGCTGGCAACAAGTTTTGTTTCATATATTCAACATATCAAGAAGCATTCCCTTTCATTAAAATGAACTTTTTAGGATTTTTCTCGTTTTTCCATCCATTTTGCGAGCCAAATCCGGCGAATGACAGCGATGTTTTGAAACAATCGAACCCCAAAAGCAAACACAGCTGCTAAATACAAGTCTACACCAAGATAAACACCGAGAAAAGCTAAACTTGCGGCTAAAATAATATTAAAAAAGAAACCTGTAAAAAAAACATTTTCATCATATACATTTTGCAAATGAGCGCGAATGCCGCCAATGAGTGTATCAAAGGCTGCGAGAATGGCAATCGATAAATAATTTGCGTATTCAGCAGGAATGCGCCAATCGGTTGAAAATCCTAACACAATCCCAATAATGAAGCCGATGACCGGAAGCCACATGCTATTTTTCCTCCTTTTCGGCTTTTACTGTTTGCATATAGCGAACGCGCCATTGTCCGTTATATTTAGGAATAGAGACTGCTGGCATCGGCTCTGAAACAGTAATTTGCAAATTTTCTGTAACAAAATCATCATAAATGGTGGATACTTTTAGATGATTGTATAGCGTCGTCACATCATCGGAAATAACCTTCACCTGTATTGGCAATGAAGAAATGGATTTCTTTCCAATCTTCGTTACACCGTTTACTTCACGAATTGCCGTTGTATTGGCAAGACGTTCATCAGCAACAGCAATCTCCTTGGCGCCGTACATATTCAACTCATTGATCAACCTCTTTAACAGCTCTGGAGAAATCGTGTATGTAATAGGCCCCACATAATCTTCCGGATAAAACGGTTCGATTGTCAAAACGACTCCTGGCCCCGTCGTCTCCGTCAATCCCGCCTCTTTCCTCAGTTCCTCCACCGTTTCTTGAAGCGTAGCTGCTTGGTTTCCGGCGGGATTTTGCAGGTAATTTTGAATTTTTTCATCATTGCGGCGAATTTCTAGTAAAAGCTGTTGCTCCAGCTGCTGCTCCCTTTTTAAATCTTGACGCAGCTGCCAAATATCCCGCGTATCGCGCACAGCAGGTTGCTTAGTTGTTTGCACCTGAATCGCAAGCATAAACCCGATAATCGCCATAATCACTGTAAAATGAACCAGCTTTTTTCGTACCAACGCGCTTCACCAAACTTTCTATTTTTACTCACGGTTTGTATGAAAAATTGGATCTAGTGTGATATCATCCTTTTGCTGAATATCAACAACAACATGGTCCCCTGTTAATTGATCCTTCACACCTCCGGCAATAGTAAGCGCTGAGGCAAGCACGTTGGAGTCGCCAATCGCAGAAATGGTAAAGGGAGCTGAATGCTGTGTCCCATCCACTTCAATAACAGGACCGTTGCAAACAATATAGGAGCGGTGTGAAATCCGTTGCCCGTTGATGGCAATCGCCTCTGCTCCAGAGATGAGCAGTTCATGCACTACTTTTAATACATGTTGCTCATGAACGATGTAGTTGGTTGCGCTTTGTTCGCTTGGAATATAAGAAGCATCTGAAAGCGTAACTTCAACCCCAGCTCCTCTGACCTTCACTTTTCCGATGTACATCCGCAATTGTTCTGCTTCTGTTGCTAAATCGCTATAGGCCTTTTTTTTATCGGCAAGTGAAGCCTCCATTTTCCGCACTTTTTCCTGCTTGCTCATCAGTTCTGCTTTCAGCTTTTGGTTTTCTTTTTGCGATTGAATCAGCAATTGTCTGTATTCATATTCCTTATTCCATTGCTTATCAGTGATCGTCCGTTTTTCAACACGACTTTTTGTATATTCGTAGGAAAAGGAAAGCATAAACCCTAAAACAAGACAGACCAAGGAAAGGATGACATAATTACCGCGCACTACTTTCATTGTCATCGTCATCCTCCTTTTTTGGTTGATCATAAGCTTTAAAGTAGTTGCTGACCTCTAAATGAATTACACCTTTTACATTCGGATCAAGCTTCTTAACAATCTCAGGATAAAGAAGCATTTTTTCCGCAAAATTTTTGACACTCGCACTTACCTCGAATCCGTCATTCATATAAACGGTAATGTGATAGCGATCTTCATCGCTCGGCGCATAGTGGATTTCAGAAATAGCGCTTAATATATATGGAGGCAGTTTGGCTAGCTGACCTGCCATGTCTTGAATGTCTTCTCCACTTTTCCAATCCACTAAAATTGGGGCATCGCTTAATACCGTTTTGGGAGCATTTTTCATTAAAATTTGACCGTTCTCAAGAAGGGGAAAGAACGTCTGTTTATGTTCAATGTAAGCAACCCGTCTGCGTTCTTTTATGTAAAGTACAATTGTATTGGGGAATTTTTTTTGCATTTCTACTTGTTTGATTTCCGGATGCTCTTCAATCGCCTGTTTAATTTTCTCTTCTTTTACTTTCCAAAAGCTTGTCCCATTCGCTAAACCGCTCAGTTGAATAATTTTTTCACTTGAAATATGTTGATTTCCTTTTATTTCAATATGCTTGACATAGCTTAAGGGTGATTGAAAATAAACAATACATAAAATAAGCATAAAAAAGAAGACAATGTAAATGGTTAATCGGCGATTGACTTTTTGCCTGCGCCGCTTCTTTAGTTTAGGAACACGTTCTTCGAGAACGACGACTTTACCTTTTTCCAATTTGCTCACCGCTTTCTGACACTTACAAAACAATAAAACAAACGGCATTTGTCTATGCCGTTAGTTTTTGAAGCAAATCTGTTTTTATTATAGCACAATATTGGAAAATAAGGTGATCTAATTTTCTAGGACTTACGACCAATAATCTCCACTTCTGTCTTCATTTCGATGCCGTATAGCTGCTGAATCGTCTTTTTCACATGAGCAATCAAATCCAATACGTCTTGAGCTTTCGCGTTCCCGGCATTTACAATAAAGTTTCCATGCTGCTCAGAAATTTTGGCGCCACCGATCGCATATCCTTTTAATCCCGCTTTTTCAATCAACTGGCCCGCATAATGTGGGAGAGGATTCCGAAAAACGCTTCCAGCACACGGATAATCCCACGGTTGCGTCTCGCGGCGGTAGTCTTTATTTTTTTGCATTTTCGCTACAATGCTTTCCCTTTCTCCCTTTTTCAATTCTAATACCGCTGCAATACAAATTCCAGGGCGCTTCTTTTGCAAAACGGAGGTTCGATAAGAAAACTCCATTTCTTCTTTACTTAACCATTCAATCGTTCCATCAGGAAACAAAACCTGTGCCTTTTGCAAAATATGCGACATATCCGAGCCGTGCGCCCCCGCATTCATATAAACAGCACCGCCGACTGAACCAGGAATTCCCCCAGCAAACTCTAAGCCTGATAACCCTTGCCTGCTGACGGTCGTTGCCAATTTAATTAAAGAATATCCTCCACCAACGGTTACTTCCTCTTCATGAATGGTCAGCTCAGCAATCCCGTCTCCTAATTTAATGACAACACCTTCAATCCCTTCATCCGCTACAAGCAAGTTAGAGCCACGTCCAATCACTCGCCAATTTACATGATGCTTTCGAATAATTTCCATTACTTTTTTTAGGCTTTCGATGCTGTCTGGCTCTACAAACACATCAGCTGGTCCGCCGATTCGAATCGTTGTGTGGCGGGCAAGCGGCTCCTTTTCTCTCACTTTTCCAATATTCGCTTGAGTGAATTCTTTGATGAGCTGTTCCACGGATTTCCTCCCCTTTCCTGTATTTCTTGTTGTCCTGATGATGGATCATCATGATCTTTTTTCCTGTCCACTACTGTCCACAAACAAAACGAGAGGGGCCGCCTCCCTAAGAAATCAGCTTAGAGAACCTCCCCTTTTCTCGTTCATTAATATCGGGCATGTTTACTGATATTCAACAAAACTCCAATCGCCATCAGCATCAAAGTCAGCGACGAGCCGCCGTAGCTTAAAAATGGCAAGGTAATTCCCGTTACTGGCATCAGTCCTGTTACTACCCCGATATTAATCATCACTTGAATTGCGATCATCGAAATAATTCCGATCGCTAAAAATGTTCCATATAAATCAGGAGCTCCAAAAGCGATGCGCACTCCTCTCCAAAGGAGCAAGCTAAACAATAACAGCACGAGTGAACCGCCAATAAATCCCAGTTCCTCCGCCAAAATCGCAAAAATAAAATCGGTTTGCGGTTCAGGTAAGTAAAAAAACTTTTGCCTGCTTTGTCCTAGTCCTAACCCTAGCAGTCCACCCGGCCCAATCGCATAGAGCGACTGAATCATTTGAAAGCCGCTGCCAAGCGGATCTTCCCAAGGATTTAAAAAGGAGGTGATTCGTTTGATTCGATAAGGAGCCGATAAAACAAGACCAGCAAAGCCAGCCAAGCCTATCATTCCAAGGCCGACAAAATGGCTGATGCGAGCTCCAGCAACGAAAATCATCGTAATACAAGTACCCACCATCACCGTTCCTGTTCCTAAATCGGGCTGCAACATAATCATGCCAAATGCTGAAAAGACAAGGGCTAAAGCAGGGAGTAATCCTTTTTTAAATAATGTAATCTTTTTTTGATTTTCGGACAAATACTTGGCCAAGAAGGCTGCCATCGCCAGTTTCATAAATTCAGATGGCTGAATGGAAAATGCCCCTACACCAATCCAGCTGCGCGAGCCATTGCGCACTACTCCAACTCCTGGAATCAGCACAAGCACAAGCAGCACAAAACATATAATCAGCAAAACTTTTGACCAGTCGCGCCAGACCCAATAATCGACATTCATAATAAAAAACATCGCTGCAATTCCTACACAAGCAAATAACAGCTGGCGCTTAGCAAAGAAAAAAGAATCGTGAAACTTATATTCTGCCCATACAGCGCTGGCACTATAAACCATGATTAGCCCGATTGCTAGCAGCAGAAACGTCAGCAATAGAAGTAAAAAATCAGGCGCAGACTTTTTTTGAGACACTGCCCAACACCTCAGCTTTTATGAACGGTATGTCCTTTCTATTCAAGCTTATGCACTGCGCTTATAAAAATGTCTCCTCTTTGTTCAAAAGTTTTATATTGATCCCAGCTTGCACATGCTGGTGACAACAAAATAATATCGCCAGGCTTCGATATCTCATAAGCAACAGGTACAGCTTTTTCCACATTATCGACATGATAAACCGTTTCTATTCCTGCCTGTTTCGCTACCCGCTCTAACTTTTGTGCCGTTTGTCCAAATAAAATAACAGCTTGAACCTGTTTAAGATAAGGGATCAAGTCATCGAATTCATTGCCGCGATCCAATCCTCCCGCAAGAAGAATGACTCGCTGATCACTAAAAGCAGATAACGCTTTTTGCGTTGCCAATATATTGGTTGCTTTGGAGTCATTAAAAAATTTTCTACCGTTCACAGTGCCTACGTATTGGAGGCGGTGTTTCACTCCAGTAAAGGTTGTTAGTACGCGGGCAATGGCCGCGTTATCTGCGCCTACTAGCTTCGCTGCTGCTACAGCCGCTAATATATTTTCTAGATTATGTTTGCCAGGCAACACAATATCTGATAGGGCGATCACTTTTTCGCTGTTCCAGTAGACTGCCTGATCTTTCACATAAGCGCCGCTATTTAATGGTTTGGTAGTGGAAAAAAATATTTTCGTTGCGCTCGATGCCTCAGCGAGCTTCATGACCCATTCGTCATCTGCATTCACGACAGCATAATCGCTTTCTGTTTGATTTTTTAGCAAATTTCCTTTCGCTTGTGCGTATGCTTCCTTCGTTCCATGATAATCCAAATGCGCATCAAAAATGTTAAGAAGCACAGCAATGCGGGGACGAAACGCTTCAATCCCCATCAGTTGGAATGAAGACAGCTCAGTGACAACCCAATTGTCTTCATGAGCCGTTTTGGCTACTTCACACGCCACCATTCCGATATTACCCGCAATCAACGGTTTTTTGCAAGCTTCTTTTAGCATTTCGTAAATCAGTGTAGTGGTGGTCGTTTTGCCATTCGAGCCCGTAATGCCGATAAACGGAGCTTCACAAATGGCATAGGCAAGCTCGACTTCTGTTATGATCGGCAGCCCTTTCTCAAGTGCTTTGGCTACCATTGGATTGGTATATGGAATTCCAGGATTTTTCACCACCAAATCAAATGGTTCATCAAGTAGACCAAGCGGATGCCCTCCGCAAATCACACGAATTCCCTTCTCATGTAACTGCTTTGCTGTTTCGTTGTCATCCAGCGGCTTTTGATCATTAACGGTCACGCTTGCTCCAAGCTCATGAAGCAGCATAGCCGCTGCGAGACCGCTTTTCGCCAAACCAATCACTAACACTCGTTTCCCCTGATGCATCGTTACTTGTTTCAATTACATCCACACCTCGATATAGATTCCGAGTATTGCTAACAATAAGCCAATCGCCCAGAATGTGACAACAACGCGCCACTCAGACCATCCAATGAGCTCGTAATGGTGATGCAACGGACTCATGCGAAATACTCGTTTTCCTGTTGTTTTAAATGAAATAACTTGAATAATCACTGATAATGTTTCAATCACAAACACGCCGCCGATAATCGCAAGCAATAGCTCTAATTTCGTTAATATCGCAACAGTAGCAATCGCTCCTCCTAACGCAAGAGAGCCGGTATCGCCCATAAACACTTTAGCTGGATGGGCATTAAACACAAGAAATCCAAGAACAGCCCCAACGACAGCAACGCTAAAAATAGCTACATCATATTGTTGCTGGTTCCATGCAAGAACCGCATAGGCGCCAAAGGCAATCGCTGCCGTTCCCGACAACAAACCGTCGAGCCCATCCGTTAAATTGACGGCATTTGAGCCAGCCACAAGCATAAAAACAAGAAATACGATATATCCCCATCCTAAATCAAATGATAGATGGGTTCCTGGAATATGTAGCGCTGTGGAAAAATTTTGCTGGTGATAAACCATATAAAACACAAAGGCGATCAGGAGCTGCCCTGTTAATTTTTGCTTGCTTGTTAACCCCAGATTCCGCTTCATGACAACTTTAATAAAGTCATCAATAAAGCCAAGCAGTCCATATCCTATGGTAACAAATAAAAGCAAATAGGTCTCGATCGTGATATGGGAAAATTTTTTCGTCATGAAAAACGTTGTAATCACAATCGAGAGCAAAATCATCATTCCGCCCATCGTCGGCGTGCCAGATTTTTTGTGGTGCGTTTTTGGTCCTTCTTCACGTATGCTCTGCCCAAACTTTAATCTTCGTAAAAACGGAATAAAAAAAGGAGATAGCAGCACCGTAATGAAAAAAGCTGTTACAATTGAAAATATCATCACTTGTTCTAACATGACGGCTCACATCCTTCTTTCTCTTGAGCACCGAACCATTTTTGTTTCAGTTGCTGTAATTCATTTATTACCGCTATATCATATGAATGATTTTGTTCAATATGATGCTGCGGAGCGTCAATGGTCAATAAAAATTGCGTTTCTTTATTGTCCGCTTTTTTTAACGGCAAATACATTTCTAATATGGAAGCTAACGCCTTCAGCTCAGAAGGGACGAAAAAAATTGGAAACTGATTTGGAATGTAAGACGGCAATGTTCTGCCATTTTTCCAAAGAGAAGCAATCGCCCCTTGCTCAATAGCCACTTTTAGCTCCCATTCTGTTCCTGCTAGCGGAACAAATAGTCCTTTTTCTGCCTTGCAATAAGGATTCGTAAAAACGGTGCGAAATTCAAGCGCATTGTCGACAATCCCTCTTGTTAAAGGAAATAATTGCTTGACCATTTGATAAGTTAGCATTCCCCATTTCGCTCCTTAATGGCTTCGCGGGCAACGATGCGGTCATCAAAGTGCAGCACTTGATTTCCAATGATCTGATAGGTCTCATGGCCCTTTCCAGCAATTAAAATGACATCATCCTTTTGCGCGTGTTCTACTGCATAACGAATCGCTGCTTTGCGATCTGCGATTGAGATATATCGCTTGCCCGCAACTCCTTTTTCCATGTCATGTAAAATATCTTCCGGTCGCTCGGAGCGGGGATTATCAGATGTAAAAATCGCTGTATCCGCATATTTTACGGCAATTTGAGCCATTAATGGACGCTTGGCACGATCTCGATCCCCGCCGCAGCCGACAACCACATAAATATTCCGTTTAGCGAATTGCCGAATGGTTTTTAACACATTTTCTAAGCTGTCTGGAGTATGTGCATAATCAACAATAACAGTAAAATCTTGCCCTTCATTCACGGTTTCAAAACGCCCCGAAACGCCTGATATTTCTTCTAGCGCCTCAGCAATCGTAGACAACGAGAGTCCCGAAGCAAGGCAGGCAGAAGCAGCGGCTAATATATTATACACATTAAAACGGCCGATCAGCTTCATGCAAATTCGCACCGTTTCATCTGGTGTCACTAAATCAAATTTCATTCCGTTTGGCGACATTTCAATCTGCTTCGCCATAATATCGCTGTCTTGATCAATCCCATACGTAATAACCGTAGCGGCTGTCATATGTTTATAGTATTCAGACGACGGATCATCTTGGTTAAGAATCGCAAATTTCGGCCGTTGATGATCAAAACGATTGCCGAGTTGAGCAAATAACAAACCTTTTGCCAAGCGATATTCTTCCATTGTACGATGGTAATCTAAATGATCCTGTGTTAAATTTGTAAACACCGCGATATCATAATCGCATCCGTGAACACGCCCCATATGCAACGCATGCGAAGACACTTCCATGATCGCCGTATCAATCTCTTCCTCCACCATTTGCTTAAACGTTCTTTGTAATACAAGAGCGTCAGGAGTCGTGTTTTTCACATCATAAGTTTTATCGCCAATTTTTATATGCATGGTTCCAATCAAACCTGTTTTCTTTCTCGCCTTTCGAAACACATAATCGATAAGGTGAGTCGTCGTCGTTTTTCCATTTGTGCCTGTCACTCCGATCAGATGTAGCTTATGCGTCGGTTGACCATAAAAAGCATCTGCCAGCACTGCCAACGCTCGTTTGCTGTCGCGGACAAGAATCACAGGTACGGAAACATCAACTTCACGCTCTGCTATAATCGCCACTGCCCCGTTTTCTACAGCTTGCTGGGCAAAATCGTGACCATCAACCGTAAATCCTTTAATACAAATAAACAGAGCACCTTTTGTTACCTTTCGGGAATCCATCTCAATCGATGTTACAGTCGGATTTTCGCCGACATATGTACCTAAATGATGCAAATAAGAAAGCAATGTTCGCAGTTCCATCTTGTTCATTCCTCTCGTTTAAATTCCCTCATAAAGAGAATTTTCAGTCGATTTGGCCAAAAAACGGAAAAGAAGGGAGCACCGATGTCCCTCCCTTGTCCTGTATGCCATCATCATGCTGATATCCAGTTAATCAATGGCAGGCAAAATCGTCATTACGTACGGATCAAAGAATGCAAGCAGCCAGCAAAAACAAATGAATGTTTCGCTGACTCCCTCGCGCAAAAATACCAATCACAAACGATACGCTTATTCACCGGCTCAACGAAGGCTAGATTTCGTGCCCAAATATACGCGAATCGTTGAGCCTTCCTTCACCTTAACCCCCGGCTTCGGTGCTTGATCAATGACGACATCGCCTTCTCCACTAACATCTAATTTTAAATCAAATAGCTGTTGTTGCAAGTCATTTTTTGTCAAACCTGACAAATCTGGAACTTCCACCATTTTTGTATCATTCCAAGCAAGCTCTTTTTCAATTTGTCCTTTCCGCGGTTTTACACCGATTGTACGCAAACTATCTTCCATAATTTTCCCCACAATTGGCGCAGCAACCACTCCACCGAATTGAACCGTTCCCTTTGGATGGTCAACCGCTACATATACAACCAGCTTTGGATCATCGGCCGGAGCAAAGCCAATAAAAGACACAATATAGTTATCTTTCAAATAGTGACCATCTTTCGCCTTTTGCGCTGTTCCCGTTTTGCCGCCTACACGATAGCCTTCCACAAACGCACCTTTTCCCGTTCCTTGAGCAACCACACTTTCCAGTGCATAACGAACTTGTTTCGATGTTTCCTCGGAAATAACCCTTCTTTTTTCCTTCGGGGTATTACGGCTGATCACCTTTCCGGTTTCCGGGTCCACCCATTCTTTAGCAATGTAAGGAGTATATAAAATACCGCCATTCACAGCAGCCGAAACAGCAGCCACTTGTTGGATCGGCGTAACTGAAACCCCTTGGCCAAAAGCTGTTGTCGCCTGTTCAACAGGTCCTACATTTTTTAAATCAAATAAAATGCCGGTCCCTTCTCCTTGTAAGTCAATACCTGTCTTTTCTCCAAAGCCGAACGCTTTAATATACTCAAACAACTTCTCTTTTCCTAGTCGCTCACCAAGCTCGACAAAACCCGGGTTGCATGAGTTTTGCACGACCTCTAAAAAGGTTTCAGAGCCGTGTCCCCCTTTTTTCCAGCAGCGCAATGTGGCCCCGGCGACTTTGACATAACCTGGATCATAAAAGTGATCTTTTAACAGATTCACTTTTTTCTCTTCAAGAGCTGCTGCCAGTGTAATAATCTTGAATGTAGACCCCGGTTCATATGTGCTCCAGACCGGCAAATTGCGATTATAAATTTCCGACGGCACATTGCGATAGTTCGCTGGATCAAACGTAGGACGGCTCGACATCGCTAGCACTTCGCCTGTATTAGGATCCATAACAATCGCAATAATGCCATCTGGATTATATTTCGTTTCAGCGATATCTAATTCTCGTTCTACAATCGTTTGAATACGCGAATCAATCGTTAGCTTTAAATTTAATCCATCCGTTGGCGGCGTGTAGTGATCGGCCATATTCGGCATTCTCTTTCCTTTTGCATCCGAATAAAACTCAACAGAGCCCTCCTGGCCTTTTAGTTCTTTATCATAATACAGCTCAAGGCCGGTTAAACCTTGATTATCAATTCCCGTAAAGCCAAGCACATGTGATAAGTAGCTGCCGAACGGATAATACCGCTTCGTATCCTCTGCAATATAAACGCCTTTTAAATTCAATTCTCTAATTTCTTTTGCTTTCTCATTGGAAATTTTTCTTCCTTCAGGAATCCGTTCGATCAATGTTTGTTTTGTCACATGCTTATACGCTTCCTCCACTGGCATATTTAGCGCTTTGGCCAGCTTTTGAGCTGTATCTGATGGATTTTCAACCTGTCTTGGTATCACATAAACAGTTGGAGCGCTCATATTGGTTGCTAGCGGAACGCCATTGCGATCTAAAATCTCTCCACGCTTCGGTTCAAATGGAATATTTCGGCTCCATGAATTTTTGGCTTTTTGCGCCAATGCATCTCCAATGAATAATTGGACATACCCTAAGCGAGTATCAATAATCGCAAAAACCAGCACCCCGACCAGCAACACAATGGCAAGCCGTTTGCGAACCGTAACATTTGAAACACGCATACGATGGGAACCTCCCTTATAATAGGCTCGTTCCACTATATGCTTGTACGTTTATTTATAGAACGCTTGAAAATGGATGATATGACACCTTTACTGCACAGGCTGAAAGAGAAGCTATTTGAGTTTCGACTGTCTTGAGCATCATCATTTTTAATCAACCGGCTGCTTTTTCTTTTCGTCCTTCTTCTCTTTTTGCTGGTTGATCCGATCCTTCCATTTGTCCGGTTCAGCTAGCTCAACAATTAAATAGTCATTCGCTTTGACAACCGTTTTTGGTCGAATGCTTTGTGTAATGACATAACCGCTCCCTTTTATGCTCGGATTGAGCTGCAGCAGCTCGGCTGCTTTCATGACATCACGCAATGACCAGCCATTTAAATCTGGCATCGTAGCTGTTCCATCCGTTTTTAAAACGACACGTTCATGAATGATCGTTTCGTCTCCTGCTGAAGGAAGCTGGGCTGCTATTTTTTCTCCATTTCCAATCACGACAGGCTGCAGCCCCTTGGCTTTCAAATCTTGCACGGCTTCATTCACCGGCCAGCCATGATACGACGAAAGTTCTATTCCTTTTTTACTAGAAGTCGTTTTCTCTGTTTCCTCCGAAGCAGGACGGATATTTAAATATTGCAGACTATTTTTCATCACACTGTTAAAAATCATCGAAACAGGTGCGGCTCCTGTTTCTGTATAGGAAAGCTTTGGCTGTTGAACCGCTACATACATTAATAGCTTTGGATCTTCCTTCGGCGCCATTCCTAAGAAAGAGAAAATGTAATTTTCATAGCCTGTCAAATAACCACCTTTTGGAGATGGAATTTGTGCCGTCCCCGTTTTTCCGGCTACATGGTACCCTTCAATTTGATAAGGACGGCCTGTTCCTTTTTCTGATGTCACAACCGTCTCCAGTATATCCAACACCTTCTCTGAAGTTTCCTTCGTAATCGGCTCTCCGACGACCTCTGGCTTATTTTGCATCACCACTTTTTTCGTATCCGGATCGATAATGCGGTCAACAATATACGGCTTCATCATTTTTCCGTCGTTCGCAATCGCTGTAGCCGCCTGAATTTGCTGGATCGGAGTGATGGATGTTCCCTGTCCAAACGCGGTTGTCAGCTTTTCAATGGGATATCGATACAGAATATTTCCTATTCCTTCTCCCGGTAGGTCAATTCCCGTCTTTTCATGAAAGTGGAAGCGATGCAAATATTGCAAAAAGCGATCCTCTCCCAACTTTTCCTTAACGAGTTTTGCAAAGGCTACGTTTGAAGAGCGCTGAACGCCTTCATTAAACGTAATAACACCCCATCCTACTTTATTATGGTCACGAATCTCATTTTTTCCCACTCGATAAGATCCAGAGCGATAGAGCTCATTCCCGTTATAAACGCCTTCATTAATAGCGGCCGCCAAAGTAAACACCTTCATCGTCGATCCCGGTTCATAAGGATAAGAAATCGCATCGTTTAAGTAGTTGGTAATGTTGCGCTTATTCGGATCAAAGCTTGGTCTTGTTCCCATTGCCAAAACCTCTCCTGTTTTCGGATTAACGACAATGGCAATGATTTTTTTCGGCTTGTATTGCTTTTCGACTTGATTCATGGCGTCTTCTAAAAACGTTTGGATTTTTTGGTCGATTGTTAAATATACCTCATCTCCATTATCCGGAGGAACAATCTTTTCTTTTGTATCCGGCAGCCGAAATCCTTCCTTATCACTTTGATAAAAAACATAACCATCTTTTTCATGCAAATAGCGGTTTAAGCTTTTTTCAATTCCCATTGCTCCTGCTGTTTTGCCCGTATCCTCTTCTTTTTGAGCATAACCGATTACATAAGAGGCGAATGTGCCGTTTGGATAAAATCTTTTCGTGTCACGAATGAAGCCGATTCCCGGCAGTTTGAGCGCTTCAATCTTTTTCTTGAGCTCATAACTGATGTTGCGCCCTTGTGCCCCAAACTCTACCTGCTTTGCCTTTTTAGTTAAGATGCTTTTAACTTCGCTGACCTCCATATGCAACAGCGGGGCTAATTTTTGCGCTGTCCTATCAGGATCCACTACATGTTTTGGATCTTTAGGATCGGTCGTCATCTTTGGATCAAGCACCGCTACAAGAGTATATGAAGGGGTATCTTCCGCCAGCACTTCTCCATTCCGATCCAAAATGGTGCCACGCTTAGCCTCGATGGTCCGCTTCTGCTCATATTTTTGCTCCGCCTTTACTGCCAAGACCTGTCCGTCTGCCTTGCCTGTTGTCTGCAACTGAACGAACCGAAAAAGTAACACAAAAAAGAGCAGGCTAAATATTCCAAACAATAATGCCGCTCCTTTATGCGTATTCTTATGCTTTTTGTAAGCCATCGTCCATCATTCCTGTACAACCTTTACGTTATTTTCGTTTAATGTGAGGCCTAGCTCCTTGGCTTTCTCCAAAATCCGTTCATACGTGCTAAGCTGCTGGACTTCTACATACAAATCATTGTTGCGCTTTTTCTGCTCATCCATTGTCCCTTCAAGTTGCTGAATATGCTTATTGACTTGATAAATCGTGACTTGATTGGAAATGATTTTGACAGACGAATAAAAGGCAAATAGCAAGAACGAGAATAAAACGATTTTCTCGCCAAGCGTGAGGCGAAGCTTCAACTTTCGTTTTGGTTTCGCCTGCGGACGGACCGATGAATGCTGTTGTTGCTTCTCTTGAACTTTGACAGCTGTATTACTCACATTTTCCCCTCCTTAAAAATTCTGTCCTTTTATAGCTTCTCTGCAATGCGCAGCTTGGCAGAACGTGCTCGATTGTTTTCCCCTATTTCCTTTTCTGAAGGAATAATAGGCTTTTTGGTAATGATCTTTAATTTTGGACGATATTCTTCTGGAATCAATGGCAATCCAGGAGGGAGCTTAGGACCTTCACTCGCTTCCTTAAACGCCGTTTTGCAAATGCGGTCTTCTAACGAATGAAAGGTGATCACGCTCACTCGTCCTCCAGGTTTCAACAGATCAATCGCTTGAGTAATCGCTTCTTTAAATGCTTGCAATTCATCATTGACCGCAATACGTATAGCCTGAAAAATTCGTTTGGCCGGGTGTCCTCCGCTTCTTCGGGCTGGCGCAGGAATCGCTTCTTTTATGAGTTCCACCAGCTCCCCGGTCGTCTCAATGGGCTTCTGCTGCCGGAATGCTTCAATTTTTCTGGCGACTTGTTTTGAAAATTTCTCCTCACCATATTGGAAAAAAATATGTACAAGCCGTTCATATGGCCAGTGATTCACAATTTCATATGCAGTGAGCGACTCCTCTCGATTCATCCTCATATCGAGCGGTGCATCATAATGATAGCTAAAGCCGCGTTCTGGCGTATCTAATTGCGGGGAAGATACTCCCAAATCAAATAAAATTCCATCCACTTCGTAAATGCTGTGTTCAGCTAGTTTTTCCGCTAAAAAGCGAAAATTGCTTTTAATAAATACGACCTGCTTCTCATACTGCGCTAATTTTCTTGTGGCATGCTCAATCGCCGTTGTATCTTGGTCAAACGCGAACAGCCTTCCTTGCGTCGAAAGCTGCGAAAGCAAGTATTCGCTATGTCCGCCGCCGCCAAGCGTACAATCGACGTAAATGCCGTCCGGATTGATTCGCAGGCCATCTACTGTTTCTTTTAATAAGACTGTTGTATGCTTAAACACAGCCTCACCACCTTTTTCATGATGTATGCTCTATGTAAGTAGCCGTTTATTTATTATACAACAAAACAAAACAATTTTTTAGGCTTTTTCTGTAAAAATACGTCTATTTCCGCATCTTTTTGTCGCATTCCGTCTAACCCCTCTCCAATCAAAACAATCGTTCGCTTTTCCACCTGATTTTCTTGAATTGTTTTTCTCTGTACTATTCTTGTCCCCCAAAAAAAATCCTGTACAAAACAGGATTTTTCGTTCGACTCTTTCTGTTATAGATATACAATTTTATGCAAACCATTCCATTTATATTTGACATTCATCAGACGTTCGACAAAATCAAATCCGTATTTATTAATGTAATAAAAAATGTTCCAGACTCGCTCTTGTGGCGCTTGATTCGGGAACAGCGACATTTCAATGCGGGCAAATTTGCGCAGTTCCACCTCATATTTTCTCTCAATCGAGCGATGCAATGTTTGGTGAAGAAAATCGATCTGTGATTGAATAAAAGCGGCATTTTTCGCCAATACATCCGTTAAACCGCGATCAATCTCCCCCCCTATCTCCCTCAGCGGCCGATGAATTTCTTCAATTTCTTCTTTAGCACGGGCAATCATCTCATCAAGCGGGTATTGGACTTGACGCGCGTACCATTCTGATTTAGCTTGCTCGATCTGTCCTTGCAACACATCAAACACGGTCATTCCAACTTCACGCAAATCGGTGTCAATCGAACGCTCGACAAGTGTAATATTGAATCTTGGAACAACAGGCGGCATCGCATAACCAAATAACGAAAACGCTTCCTTTAATTCTGCCCAATACGCAATTTCCCCTGGACCAGCGATAAAGGCGAGGGTTGGAAACAAGAATTCCTGCATAAGCGGTCTCGTCACCACATTATTGCTTAGCTGATGCGGTGAGCGTTTCGCCATTTGCAATAGCTCTTCCTTCTTCCATACGATCTCATTTTTTTTGCTTCGGAAATATTCTCCATTCTCCTCTGCTTCCAGCAACAATCTTTCCTTTCCATCATAGTAAAAGAGATTGGCTGATCGCGGATGAATATCGAGCGTCTTGCGATATCCCAGTTCTTCCAATCGTTTTTGCTGGTATATGACTGCTTCTGTTACCTCACTGTAGCGCTCAATCAGCGATGCAAAAAATTCACTTTCAACGACTCTTAGCGATTCATCAGCTGCATTTACGACTACAAGTCCTTCTGAAGCAAATAACCGGAGAACAATCTGGGCAAAGAAGTCCACAAAAGTATTGGCTTGTTCTACACAATTCTCTAAAAAATGGAGCAGTTTATCTGTCGTTTCTGTCTCTCCATACGTTTCTATCACTTGCTGAATCCATTCGATACAGATTTGCCGATCAATCGGCAATTGAGCAACCATTCGCTTTTCCCGCACTGCATGCGGATATGTATGCTTTTTGATTTTTCCTTGATCAACTACATAAACATGATCCACTTCTGCAATATCGTGGTCTTCTCCAGCCATCCAAAACACCGGCACAACCGGAACTCCCAATTGCTCCTCCTGTTCTTTCGCTAGTTGAATAATGGACATCATTTTATAAATGGTATAAAGCGGACCGGTTAGCAACCCCGTTTGCTGTCCTCCGATGACAACTACGCTAGATGGATTCAACAGTTTTTGAATATTGGCCATCGTCCGTTCACTCGCCTGGAGCGCTTGATGATAAGAAAGCAAATGATCCACCAATCTTTGGCGCGGGTACGTTCGCCTGCTTAGATCGCTCAAGCGCTTTGCAAATACGTCCTCCGCGCGAACGTCGTATGCAAATCCAGCATCCATTGGAAACGTTCCCGCTATGTAATCCGATGCTAGCGACGTCGTCGCTTGTAAAGGAAATTCATATATCTCCATACTTGAAAACTTCCTTTCTTATTTCTTGGTTTTATCAGCACTAAAAATCAAGATATTTCGCTATATCAGGGGATTTGTTTCGTTCTTTTAAGAAGCGAACACTCATGAGTATAGCATTCTTTTCTCCAAATGAAAAAATATGCGCTCACAGCTATTTTATATGTTGTTGACGATTCTTACCAAAATTCCATATCCAAGCAATCCAAAGTAAGCAAAGAAAAATAATAAAAAGCTAAATCGCCAAAATAAACGAAAAACAGTGGCAATATGTAAGTCCCCTTTTTTCTGCCAATATCCTACTGCAAACAATATATTAATTATAATGAGCAAAATGACCATAGGCCACCAATATGATTTTCCCCAAATGGCTTGAATCAAGAAATGAACCGCAATGATAAAAAAGATCGTTGAGATATTGATCGCTGTATAAAATGACTTTTTCTTTTTTTTCGTTAATTTTCTCGTTACCATATAAACGACAAAAAAAGCAAGCAGTGGCATTGTGACAAAAGCTGCTGCTATATGAGCAACCAAATTACCCATTAAATCCCCTTCCTTCCATCCCTTTTACGGCGTTCATTAAAAATTGGCAAATGGGCGTTTGCACACCTTTTTCTTTACCTTTGGCAATCACATATCCCAAAATCGCTTCAATTTCTGTCATCCGCCCATTTTCGAGATCGCACAGCATCGAGGAACGGTTATTAGCTGTTCGTTCGCATATCCGGACAATCCGCTCCCGCGCTTCGTTCTCATCAGGCAATGACAACGCTAAACATATTTCCGAAAATAGCAATTCCATCATTTTTTTATATTCTTTCGTTTTTACCAATTCTCCATTTGGAACACGTAACATCGCTGTTAGCGGGTTAATGACAGCATTGACAACGAGCTTATTCGTCAGCAACTGCTGCCAATTATGTTCAAATTCGATCGGAAAATCGGAACTAGAAACATCCAACAGTTGCTTTAACGGCCCGGTATCCCCCTGAAATAAAGCAATGGAAATCTTTCCAATTCCCGTATGTTCAACAGTCCGGTCATCCTTTTTAAACGCTCCGTGTTCAACGGTGCCCACGGCAATACACTGTGCTTTAAGCTGAGATAAAAGAGAGACATGCCCCATGCCGTTTTGCAAAAAAACAAAGGTCCCCCCATCTGTCCACTGATTGCACAGCTCGATTGCATGAACCATATCATATTGCTTAACGGTAACAAAGAAAACATCCGCTTGCATCTTTTCATATCCAGCTGCCCATGCACGGATCGGCACGATTCGTTCATCGCCATTCTTTATCATTCGCAAGCCTCGTTCATTAAGAAGATCCGCTTGCGTTTTCCGACGCGTATAAATCGTTACCTCGCATGTGCTCGATAAATAAGCTGCAATTAATAGCCCAATCGCTCCGCCGCCGATAATCCCTATTTTCATCTCGATTTTCCTCGCTTTCCATTCATACACTCCTGCGACTATTTTATCAAATTACGAATCGACCCGTTAATAGAAAAAGCTGATCTCAAAGGATCAGCTTTTTCTATTACTTTTCAATTTTTTCGAGATTGCCATTTCGGTCCATTTGGAACTTTACTTTCGATGTTTGCTCTTCTTCAAGTATCACCATTTTTCTCGCTCTTTCCATAATTCCAATAAACGTTTTGTAATCTTCTTGGACCGCTTTTAATTCTTTTTGCAGACGCTCTTTTTCTAGCTGCAATTTGGTAATCATTTGCTGCAGTTGTTCCATATCTCTTTTTAACGCGCGATTTTCATCCATCACATGCTGATATTGTGCGGAAGATTGTTGATATCTTTGCAAAAAGGCAATGATATCCTGCCATGTCAATTTCGCTGTTTTATCCTCTCCTTGCCCCGCTTCCTTTTGAACGAGCTGCGTACGTTCCTTTTTTACTTCTTTTCTCTGTTTTTTCGCTAGCTCAATGGCTTCTTTATATTGTTTTCTCACATAGGAATTCCAACGAAAACCGCAAGCAGCAGCTGTTCTCGAAAGACGCCTGCCTACTTCCTCAAACGCTTGCAGCTGCGTCCCTCCTTCACGAATATAGCGCAATACTATTTCTGCCAATAATAAATCCTCATCCTGCGTCCATGCATCTTGTCTTACACTCGTCATGGTTCCTTCCCCCTAGTCGCTTTTTTCAATATATGTATGCGACTAGTAGAAAAGATAGAAGAAGAATATTACGATCGATTCAAAAAAGTTCGCACTGCTTCTTCATGCTCATCAGATTCCCAAAGCACAGCACATTGTTCAATTTCCGCAAAAAAACGACCTCGAAACTCTTCTGTTTTCCATTTTTGAACAGCAGCTTGCTTATAGGCGCGAAGAACAGGGGCAGACTGCGCCAAATACGGCTCAAGCAACTTCCGACACTCTTCTTTTATTTCTTTATTTTCCGAAATTAATGAATGAATCCATCCATATTCATGCAATTGCTCAGAAGGCATACGTCTCGCTTTTAATAAAAGATCGAGGGCGTGCGTATAAGGAAGCTTTTCGAAGAGCATCGTCGCTCCTCCCCATCCTGTCGTAATTCCTAACGTTCCTTGAATAAAGCCTGCTTTGATTCCTGTCTTTGCATAGCGAAAATCACAGGCCGTTGCAAGTTCACACCCGCCGCCGACAGCTGATCCATTAAGCAAAGCAACTGTCGGTTTAGAAATCGTTAACAAGGAATACAAAATCGCGCCCATTTTTGAAAGCATTTGATACGCTTCTTCCTTTGTATGTAAACGATGGAATTCACTTAAATCCCCGCCCGAACAAAAAGCTTGCTGGCCGGCACCTGTCAGCACCAACACCTTTACTTTATCATTTTCTTCCACAAGGCGAATCGTTTCTTGTAAAGCATCCATCACTTCATAATTAATGGCATTTCGTTTTTCTTGCCGATTAATAGTAAACCAAACGATGCCATCATCATCTCGTTCTAGCAAAACCGCACTCACTTTTCTTCCTCCTTTACTCTCATATTTATGTTAGCCACTTTTTCTTATTTTCCTTCTGCTCTGCACAATAAACCTCTGCCACCTACACTCTGTTTAGGGGGGAGAGAATATAAAAAAGAGGCTCTTGTCACACCATTCCTATGTAACCGCTTAACTTTACGTTTTTCTACAACACCGGCAAAGCAAGCATTTCATAATAGCCACGTGCCCCATGCTCTTCCATGAAAAAACAGGCATAAGGATACCCTTATGCCTGTTTTTTCATGATTATTTGTTCACAACTTCTTTTCCTTTGTAAGTTCCGCAAGACTTGCAGACGCGATGAGCTAATTTCATTTCACCGCAGTTTGGGCATGCAACCATGCCTGGAACTTGCAATTTGAAATGTGTACGGCGCATTCTTTTTTTCGTTTTCGATGTTCTTCTAAAAGGTACAGCCATTCTTTCCACCTCCTTAAACAGGATTTAGAAGTTATGATGAAGGCCGGATCAAGCCGGTTCTTCGCTTATTCTTCCTTTTTATCAAAAAATTTCGCCAATCCAGCTAGACGAGGATCAATTTTGTTTTTAGCCTGCTCCTCAGTAATAACCTCCCAACCAGCTCCGGATTGTGGTGCTCCATCTTGAATGTTTTCCTGCTCTGAAAATATTTGCATGGGAATTTCAAGCAAAATGAGCTCTTTCACAATCGGCAGCAGGTCAACCGCATCTCCTTGAACAAGGTGCGTTTCTTCATCCGGATGAACATCATAGTCGTTTAAAAAAAACGTTTCGGTCGTATGGATCGCAAACGGATAAGAAACATCAACCAACGTCCGGGAGCAAGGCAATACCATTGTCCCTTCAATCGTTAAATGAAAAGTAAACTTAGTAGCACCGATATCTGCCCGTCCTTTCACACGGACAGGGGAAATATCGCGGATCGATGGCTCCATCTGTTTTAAATCGGAAACATCGACCATTTCATCCATGACAAGCCCTTTTGCTTGCAGCTGATGAAGCTGATGAATAGACCATTTCATTAAAATCACCTCAAGGCAACAAAGAAAATTATACGTTTCGTTTCCCTGTTTGTCAATATTTTTTCTTTACAGTATAATGATTGTCAGTTTACATTCAATGTATCACGTTTTGATCAAAAAAACAAAATTTCAAGCGGGGAGGCAAAAATGAAGGCAGTTGGAATCGTCGTTGAATATAATCCGTTTCATAACGGACACTTGTATCATCTCCAAGAAACGAAAAAAAAGACAGGCGCTGATTGTGTCATTGCCGTTATGAGTGGCAACTTTCTGCAAAGAGGAGAACCAGCGCTCGTTTCCAAATGGGCTCGCACATCTATGGCCATCTCAGCTGGTGTCGACCTCGTCATCGAGCTTCCTTATACATTTGCCGTCCAATCAGCAGAACGGTTCGCCACTGGAGCTGTCGCACTGCTTGATGCATTGTATTGCGCCGAGCTTTGTTTTGGGAGCGAAAATGGCGAAATTGAGCCGTTTCTTCAAGCGGTCCAAACGATCAAACGGCAGCAATCACGGTACAACCAATCCATTCAGCAAGCTCTCAAAGACGGTATGAGCTATCCACAAGCAGTCACATATGCTTGTAGACAGCTTGAGATGAAGGAAATCGATTTAGCTCAACCAAATAATATTCTCGGTTTTTCCTATGTGAAAGCGATTATCGAGCAAAAGAGCGCGATGGTTCCCCAAACGATTCAACGGATCGCTTCCGGATATCACGATGAAGTTTTTTCTCATCCGTGGATCGCCAGTGCAACGAGCTTAAGAAAAGCACTAAATGGAGCGATTGAAGCGCTTGAACACATTTCGCCCTATACTCCCTTCTCTACCAAAAAGGCTCTTGAGAAATATTATGCAGTATATGGCACATTCCATCGTTGGGATCCATATTTTCCGTTTTTGAAGTACCGCATCATGACAAGTGAAGAAAGCGATTTACAAAGCATTGTCGGCGTAGATGAAGGCATTGAGTATCGACTCAAACAGGCCATTACAGAAGCCGAAACATTTGAGCAATTTCTCCATTCTGTCAAAACCAAACGATATACATGGACTCGTTTACAAAGAATGTGTGTCCATATTCTAACCCATTTTAAAAAAGAGCAAATGAATGGGATCAAAAGCCCCTCTTATATTCGTCTGCTTGGCATGAGTGACAACGGACGCCTCTATTTGCAAATGATAAAAAAACGGCTTTCGCTGCCGCTTGTAACAACCGTATCACGCCTGCAAAAGGATGTGATATACCAGCAAGAAAAAAAAGCGGTAGCTGCTTATACCGCTATTTTTTCCGAGACTACTCGCATTCAAGCACTTAAAGAGGAATATGCGACACCTCCTGTTCATTTCAACTCTTGCAAATAACGAAGGGCATCAGAAAACGTGTCGACCGGAACAATTTTCATCTTTGTTCCGATTTTTTTTGCCGTTTTGACAGCTTCGCGATAATTCGAGTTTTTCGCTCCCTTCTCGTTTGGAGCAAAGAAAATATCGGCACCAGCTTGATCAGCAGCCACAATTTTTTGCGATATTCCCCCAATAGGGCCAACCTCACCATTCATGTTGATGGTGCCGGTTCCAGCGATCTTATATCCCTTTGTAATATCTTCATCAACAAGCTGATTATAAATTTCTAAAGAAAACATCAGTCCTGCAGACGGCCCGCCAATTTTTTCTGAATCAACGCGAACAGAGGGCTGCGTCGTAATATGATAATCGGTCATTGGCGAGATACCAAGTCCGATTTGCTTTGGTTCTTGCGGAAATGGTGCCAACGCAATCGAGGCTGTCTTTTCTTTTCCTTTTCTTTCCCATGTAATCGAAACGGAATCTCCTTTTTTCTTTTGCCGCACATATTGGATTAATTGTTCTGCTGTCCCAATTTCTTTTCCATCTACACGAACAATGCGGTCTCCCACATGCAAAATATGCGCTGCTGGCATTCCATCGACAAGGCTCATGACATAAACCCCATTCGGACGATAAGAAACAGGCTTACGGGCATGTTTATAGGCGACAACAATCGCAGATTCTTTTGACTCCTTCATTAAATGGAGCTGTCGAAGGGTATACTCTTCATCCGTTTCCCCTTCTTGCTTGATTTCCTGCAATGGATAAAGCTCGTAATACGGACGGATATGAGCAAGCAAGTAATAGGCGATATTCGCTCGCCCCATTCGCACAGTTGTCAGCATAAAGCTCCCTTGATCCTCATCGCCTTGATCAACGTGAACGAGCGGTTCTAATTTTTGGGCTGTACCCGGCATCGTCACATAATACGGAAGCTGCACAAAAATAAAAAGCAGGCTAGCTGCTACCCCAATTAACAGTGAAATAATATAGGCTCTTGCTCTTTTTTTCATTTATGATGTTGCTCCTTCCATTTCGCAATTGCTTCACGGATTCTAGGAATTTGCTTTCGCGCCTCTTCTTCCCCGATTTCAATAATTTCTTCAATATGAGTAAATGCTCGAGAGCTATATTGCTCTACACGCGGACGGATCATAACATCTGAAGCAAATTCACGATGACGGACAAGTTCATCCTGGAGAATATCAATGCTTTGCAAAATGACATCAAAAATCGAGGAGATGGCATCGGTTACCTTTACATGAGAGACATCGACGCCAATCACGACATCCGCTCCCATCGTGCGCGCTACCGAAACTGGAATGCGGTCAATGACGCCCCCATCGACAAGCATCCGACCATCGATGGTTTCAGGAACAAAAATTCCCGGAATCGAAATACTGGCACGAACAGCATCCGCTACCACGCCGCTTCGAAACACCACTTTTTCGCAGCGCTGAAGATCTGTTGCTACAATGGCAATCGGAATCTGCAGCTCCTCAATTTTTTTCCCTTTTGTTACCAACCAAATAAATTCCTTTATTCTCTTTCCTGCAATAAGCCCCATTTTCGGAATCGTCACATCAATGTAGTCGTTTCTGCGGAAGGCCTTTGCTAATTTGTATAGGCGCTCGACCCCTAATCCGCTCGCATATAACGCCGCGACAAGCGCCCCCATGCTGCTTCCTGCTATGTAATGAATCGGAATCCGCTCTTCCTCCAACACTTTAATAATACCAAGGTGCGCAAAGCCTCTTGCTCCTCCGGAACCTAGCGCTAAGCCAATTCTCGGTTCCATCCCCTTTCCTCCTTTTGACTCTTCCATCTCTTTCAGCCTCAGCTTCCCCTTGCATATTTAATTTATGTCGATCATACGTAAAAATGCTTTTTATCGCTCATGTGTCGAGACCACTTGCTTTGATCTTGAAACGATTTCTCCATCGCCATATGCCTCGCTTTACTTCCTGTGGACAGCAGCAAATCCCGTATGCCAAGCGAACCGCTCTCTGAACGTCGTTACGCCATACGAAAACTACATCGAGCAACTTGACATGTGAAGGGAATTGGCGTTGCTCCAAGCTTCGCCGCGCATCCGTGTGACAAAAAAGCGAGTCACGGGATTCTTCCAACTATGGATTTTTACAGCTACCGTTCGTTTCATTTTTAAGGTGTTTATATCGTTTCTATCCATCAAGAATTCTCTATTATTTTACTATGATAAGCGAACAAGAGAAAAGCTATGAGCATTTATATAGAGAAAGTCGCCTCCCTTGTGCCGCTTTCTCAATCGAAACTTATCTATTTCGTCTACTGGCTAAAATTGCATTCGATCATGATCCGTTTTCGGTTTCTATCGATATAGCTGTTAAGCATGACAGGCAACTATGTATAAAGATGAAACGTACCGTCCATTCAAAGGCTGACACTCATTTTTTCGACAACTGGAGGCAAGTTATACCGAAATAGGGCCTTTGTCCCTTTATAACTAAGCTAGCCCCAGACGACCGATCTCCCATCCGTCTTCAAAATTGTATGGACATAGCAACTTTTTACGGCCATAATAAAGAGGCTGACTGAAGCAAGGACAATTCCTTTTCAGTCAGCTTTCTTTTTACAAGACTATTGCTGCGATAAAAAAGAATGAAATTTTTGGCGAAGCGCTTCTTCGACAATTGGCGGTACCAGTTCAGAAATGTTGCCGTTATATTTTGCCACTTCCTTAACAATGCTTGAGCTTAAAAAAGCATACTGGCTATTCGTCATCATAAAAAAGGTTTCAATATTCTCATCAAGCACGCGGTTCATCGACGTAATTTGCATCTCATACTCAAAATCGGAGACTGCCCGCAGCCCTCTTAAAATAGCGTTAGCCTTTTTCGTACGAGCATAATCAATGAGAAGACCGTTAAAAGATTCGACCATAACATTTTTAAAAGGCTTGACCACTTCTTTCAACAGCTCTATTCTTTCTTCAACTGAAAACAGCGGCTTTTTTGACGAGTTATTCAAAACCGCAACATATACTTGATCAAATACCTTCGCTCCGCGGCGAATAATATCTAAATGTCCATATGTAACCGGATCAAAGCTGCCCGGACAAACAGCAATGCTCGCCATGAAACCTATTCCCCCTTCTGTGTATAAGCGTAAATAGAAACAGCGGTAATGCCGTAAACTTCGTGCTTTATTCTCACTAAGTTTCCGATTCTGTCAGGAAGCTCAATATCATGCGCATGCTCCGCAACAATAAACCCATTTTTCTCCAAAAGAGAATGCTCATCAATAAAGGAAATGAGCGCCTGCAATTTTTGCTTCTTATAAGGTGGATCAAGAAAAATTAAATGAAATCGCAGCTGACGTTTTATAATCGCTTTTAATGCTCGCTCTGCGTCATTGCGATAAATTTCTGACTGTTCTTTCAACCCGCACGCTTCTACATTTTTGCGAATCGTCTGGACCGCTTTTGCGTCATGATCGACAAAAATCATCGAATGCAAACCGCGGCTTAGCGCTTCTATTCCCAATCCGCCGCTTCCTCCGAATAAATCGAGCCCGATTCCTCCTGAAAAATAAGGGCCAACCATATTAAAAATCGCTTCTTTTACTTTATCTGTCGTCGGTCTTGTCGACATGCCTGGAACCGCTTGCAATACTCTCCCCTTACACTTTCCAGAAATTACTCTCATGATGCCTCACCATACTTCAAACATTTCTTTCCCTATCCTATCACAAACGTGCTGACCGTTTCCAGTCGTTTTTATCCCCGCGTTTTTGCAAAAAATAAAATAGGATGTATACAAATTCATTCATTGGTCATACTGATTAATGGCAACGTCCATATGGGTGTTGTTGCCAATCACGGAGAAGACTTACGTTTCCCCATAAGTTCTTCCTCCGGTTTCTCCTCTCCCTTTTCCTTTAGCTTATGCGTTCCTTTTCGATGCGCAGGAACAAATAAGCATAAAAGGCCCTGCAGGAAAACTGCAGGGATTTTTTTATGATATGAGAATTGATATATGACTCTTTTTTAAAGAAACCAAGCGCCATCGGTGAGCGCTTTTCTTATGAGCCATGCACATAAATATTTTGAGAGCTTGTCCAAACCTCGATGGAAAACCAGTGCTGAATCATATCTGCACTCATGTATAAAGTACCATTTAAATCATGGATGATGATGGAGGGCATCCCAAATTGATCGTTTTCTTTCATGTAAACAGGTGAATTGACAAAAAAACGCCAACGGTTGCTGCCCTTTTCAATAAATACAGCATCGCCGGACTGAGTAACGTGATAGCCAAGTTTCTCCATCACTTCTTTAAACGGCAATAGCAACTCACCGCCTCGCAAAACGGCTTTTCCTTCTTTCAAAACCTTGTCATTTACATATAGATTTCCTTCATTAGTAAACACGAGATCAAGATTTTTTTTGGCTGTTAATAAATCAGCAAAATAAGTCGTCTTCCCTAAATGAGCTTTTGTTAACGCCTTATCCAGCAAAGCCGGAGTCAGTTTTTCTCCTTTATGCTGCAAAATAGTGGAAAGAAACTCTTGTCTCTCTTCTTCCGTTAGATTTTGCTGAAACTGCTGCAGCACCGCTTTTGCCCGAGAGGTGGTCGCTGGCTTCTGAAAGGTGAGGGCTGTCAATAAATCTGCGAGCCACTCGTTCATCAAAGCATTTGGTGCAAAATAAGAAGCATAATAGGCCCGCATATATTGTTCACGAACAGCAGAAAGTGATCCCGATTCCGGTATGACAACTAACACGGGGGATATGTGCTGATCGTTCTGTGGCGATTGTACAATCGTCAAGGATGGGACGTCCGCCCATTTTTGCAGCTTTCCATTCCCCATTGGACGCTTTCCATATACTTCAATGTCACCATCTACTTGCCTTGGCAGCTCAGAAGGATAAAAATAAAGCGGAAATGATAGCAAATTCGCTTGCGACCAAGAGTAAAGGGTGAACGCTTGCTTCTTGATCTTCGCTTCGAGCGGAGCCCCGGCTATCCACATTCCATCTTTCGTCGCATAATCGACAAACTGCACATGAAATTTTTGTGTTTGCTTTGTCACAAACATAACAGACCAATGTTCAAGCCAAATCGTTTTCGATATCGGCAGCGGAATCATGTATTGCATAATCAACCGTTCATGTTCTTTTCCTTCAATAGACGATGCTCCAGCATTCAAGCCGTTCTGCCTGTTTTCTTTATCTCCGAATCGATATCGAAATTGCTGCGCTTCCTTTGGCACAACGATTTCATACGATTGATTCTTTAGCCCATCAACCGTTTGCGTAATTTCTAGACTCCCCTCTTCATGTCGAATATCAATGGAATGAACCAGCGGTGCGTGATCGTTGACCTGATTACTTTTTTCATAATCTCGCCATTGCATATAAGCAGTGCCACCGCTTATCCCTAAAAAGATCATCATCATTAAAATGGCCGTTCGTACCATGCTGCGATCCCTCATTCGGTTAGTTTCTTACAATATTTACTACACATTAAAGATATCAAAAAAACGCTAGAATTTGTATAAAAATGTCGAAATTTGTTTATCTTTTTTGGAAACAATGGTAAAGTAATAAATTGGAGAAAAACAGGGAAGGGGGAATCCTACATGATTCAGCGATTTATTGAACTTGGAGAAGGGTATTCAGATATTTATGAGCTCATTGAATTAGCCAAAGTCAACCAGCACCGCCTATCGGGGCTTTTTGCCTTTCACACCGTTAAGCATGGACAGCCGGTTACATCCTTAGTCGTTGTGCTTCATCCAACAGATCCAGGCGATTTTCAGCCTTTGTACATTTGCCGCGAAGGCATTCCAAATCCGTCAGTCAAACCAAATAAGCGATACGATCTGTTTGCCGAGTTAGCAAAAGAGCTCAACCTTGAGATTATCCATCTTGAAGTAAAACCATCCACTTTTTTCGCGGAGGTAGAGCTCTATTATCAGCATTTGATTGGCATTATGCGAATGAATCGTTTCATTCCGCCTCTGCAGTAATTACAACGTCAATCAATAAAAAGCGGCTGACTTCAAGTACAAAGTCAGCCGTTATTCGACCGTATAGCCCAGCTTGTAGCTTTGTTCTTTTTCCTTCTCACCGTCTCTTTTTGACTCAAACTCCATCTTCAAAAACGGACGATAGGAAGGTTCCACTTTTTTTACAAATGGCAAAGAAGCGATCTTCTTCATAAGAACATCCGCCTCTTCCATATTGCAGTACAACACTGCATATTTCAAGCGCTTCGATACATAATGAATGTTGCCAAATTTGCGTAAATGTTTACTATGCTTCAATGAGTATAGCCAAACAATGATTCCTTGACGTTTCCGAAACATACTCTTAATTCCCCTTTGACAGATTACGATCGGCAGCCGCAGCTTCCTCCTGTGCCACATCCGCCTGAACAGCTGGATAAAGCAGTAAAATACGGATTCCCTGTCGGTACTTTCACTTGTTCCGATACAGCTCTTCCAATAAGCACACTCACTTCATCTAACAATTCTTGCAGCTCATTTTCCGCTTTTTTGAATGCGGCAATGCTATCATGAAAGTCTAATTTTCGCTTAATTTCGCGTATTTCCTTCATCACTGTTTGGTAATCTGGATGGTACTTTCCAAAACGCTGTACTTCTTCATAACGCTCTTTTATGGCTATAAACTGCTTAATCAGCTGCTGTGCCACACGGTCATTTTTTAAACGCTGCCAACAGCTGCGGTAATATTCCGCCGCCGCCGACTGAACAATCATTTTTCCTAACGATTCGGCTTTATTTAAAATCTCGAGCCGTTCGAGCGTCGCAATCATCACTTTGTATAAGCACCTCCATGTTATCATCATATCATGAGAACAGTCTAGAAGAAAAGCAAAGCGCAGAACAAAAAAATAGTCTGACTTACCCGCCAGACCTTCCATTATGGAATATTCACTTCAAATTCGCTTGATACACCATATTTACTTTCATCATCACGAACAAGCTCAAGACGGATCTGATGCTTTCCTGATGGCAGCCCTCTTAAAACAAAAGCAGCTGTAAATACTTCATTTATTTTCTGTCCATTTAAATATACATTAATGTGTCCATTGCCATGAGCTTTGTCACCTTTAGTAAAGGAAAAATGATCGATAACGCATTCAACCAATACATCTTTTCCTCGCATTTCATGCTTAACATGCATCGTCTGAGCTGCTGGGGCTTGCATGGAAACAGCAGCCGAGACCTGCTGCATCGTTTCAGGCTGCGGCTTATGATGAACGCATGCGGTCAAAGCCGCTATCGCAAAAACCATCGCTAGTTGTTTTAGTTGCAAAGACATCACTCCTTTAGGAGTAGTCTTTGCATTTTTTTTTTAATTACTCTTGCATCCCTTGGAACATATTGAACATAAGTGCCGCCATTTCCAGCGAATTAGCTATTTTCTCCACTTTTTGCGGCAATGTTTGTTCATAATATTCTTTCGCTGCTGCTTCGAATGCTGCCACTTGGTTTGGATCACGCGATAATGTTCGGTACCATCGCGGTTGCTCGCGAATAAATGCCTGAAGCATTTTTTTAGAATGAATGTATTGAACAAGTTCTTTTCTCATCAATCGCAACCTCTAATCTTTGCGGAATGAAAACGGATGATGCTCGCGCGAAACCGTTGACGACGGCTGTCTCATTCCTTGTAACTGTCCGATCATACTTTGAATAGCAGAAATGGCTTGTTGAGCACTTGAAATATGCTTCTGCACCTCATTCGGATCCATATTTTTCAACGTAGCTAAAAGTTTATTGATAAATGGGTGATGCTCCCCGTCTTCCTCTGCTTGCTTTACTTGCTCCGCTTTGTATTCATTCCAGATCTCATCTTCTTCGCCAAACAAATACCAATCTTCATAAAACTGCTTCCACGTTTTTTTTCCGTTTCTTACTTCTTGAATGATTTTAGGATGCTTTTTTACAAACTGTTTAAACTGTTCCACAGAAGGATGTAGATTCTTTTCCATATCCCTTCTACCTCCCCTTTACTTACCTAACATATACTATTCGACTAAGCGAATATGGCGTGCGCCCATTTTTATCTAATGGAACAGATGGATCTCTCACACCTATCCCCCGTTAAAAGGAGAGCTTCTCGGTGGAGTATGTTCAACATGCGGGTTACGCCATGCTTTTTCTTTTTTGAATTGTTTTGGTTCAAGCGGAAAGGTACTTAGCCTTTTCCTATTGGAGCTTTCTATAAATTTAGATTGAAAAATCGACAGAATGAAAAACGTTTCTAATGAACGGAAAAGAACCACTGAAAATGGTTTTCGAAGGTTGAAAAAGAAACTGGCCTTTATTAAAATACAACTTTAATTCGCCAACATTTGTCCTCAAATGAGCGAGCCGTGATTTGATTTTGCCGATCGGGCAACCGAATAACGCCGCTCCCTGACCAATTTATTGGTCAGGAAGCGGCTAGTTGTTCGCTCATCAATCATCCGGGACAAGTCGATGACTGGACTCCGACCGTCGCTTCCCTTATAAAAATTAGGGTGAAAAAGAAAAAAAGTGAACAGCCATCACTTGCATTATAAAGTCATTGCCTAATTCGTCGAGACTTCCCATGGTTTCAGAAAATCTTGGGTATAATATTGTCCTGACACTCCAACACCAAGATGAGTAAATTGCGGGCTAAGCAGCGTGTCTCGATGGCTTTTGCTGTTGAGCCATCCTTTAACAGCCGCAATTGCATCTATATATTGGGCCGCAATATTCTCACCAGCGATTTGAAACGGGATATGAGCCGCTAACAAGCGTTTTTTTAGATCACCATAAGTCGGAGACTGATGAGAAAAATAATGGTTTTCGTTCATATCCTGGCTATGCGCATAAGCAGCCTCCGCTGCTTTATCGTGCCAACGCAATGGTGCAACCTTATAGCGGCTCCTAATTACATTGGTAATCTCAAAAATTTGCCTTGCATTCGCCGTCTCTACTTGCTTTTGCTCCACTAAAGATAAAGGGCGTGCTGTCGGCAGCTCTCCTCGGTACACTAGTTCATACGGTCGCAGTTTTACCAGTGTTTCCCCATCCATAATTCGAATGCCTGAAATCGTTTCATTAAAATGATCAAGATAAAATTGCACATAGACATCATTTAAACGAACGATGGGCTGGATCGTCATATCTTGTTCCGATAGTTCAAAACGGTATGTTCCCGTACGGAGGGATACTTCCAGCGTTGAAGATACGGGAATCCGCTTAAATAACTGCTGCACAGGCTGACCAATTCGAAAAGGAGAGACATCTACCTGATCACCGCATATAAAGACAGTGACAACGCGGCCATTCAGCACGCCAATTTGTAAATACGTACTCGCTTGCTGGTTGTAAATCCACCATTTGTAGTCATAAGCTGAGGCGTCCACTCGCGTTGGTTGTCCAAATTGCTTTTTTATTTGCTCTTCTGTCTTGCCAATCAAAGACAATGCTCCTGTCATGATGACCGGTTGCTTTTCAAGCTGCTGCTGACTTTCTTTTTGTGATGATGAAGAATTTAACGGAGGGATATGGGTAGGGAAAAAATACAAAAAGCTAATTAATAAGATAAAAAACAGAAAAAACCATTTCACTAGGCAGCCCACCTTCATACAATCTCTTATTGACATTATATCCTGTTTTGTCTGCAAAAAAAACGAAACCCCTTATGAAAAAGGGATTTCGTTTTTAATCGACAATATGTTGCTCTGAAATAGAGGTCAATGCCTGACCAGCACTTTCATCCGAAGCTTCGTTTGTCGCCAAGTCTCCAAGAGAGATAATGCCGATCAGCTTATTATGTTCAACAACCGGCAAGCGACGAATTTGCTGCTTAGCCATTTGCTGTGCTGCCTCTTGAACAGATAGGTCCGGCGATATTGCCATGACATTTCGCGTCATCACTTCGGTTACTTGGCTAGATCCTGGTCGTTTTTCTGCGATCCCGCGAACAACAAGGTCACGGTCGGTCACCATTCCAACAATCTCACCGTTTTCTACTATCGGTATCGCTCCAACATTCAGATCCCGCATTTTTACCGCTGCTTCAAACACGTTATCAAGAGGCGTGCAATAATCGACCTGTGTTGTCATCACTTCACGTACCGTTTTCATGGTTTTCGTCTCCTCCTATTCTCTATTTTCCAATCAACATTTGCATCCAATAATAGCCATACGGGCCGCCCTTTGCATCCCCCACTCCAATCGGTGTATACTCCTTGTTGGAAAGATTAGTCCTAAGACTATCTATCTAAGCGCTGACCTCTTACCGAGTCGAGTATCACCACTGCAGCATTTTCTCCTGCTGATCGATCGCTAATTCCAAAATGATGGATCATCGTAAATGATGATTTACACACATGTGAAAAATAATTTTTATCTCTCATGTCCACCGATTTATATCGTGCGACACGAGCCAATTCCCAATCAGTCTGCAGTGGACGCAAACAGCATTTTGCCCTCTGCTCGTTTGTTAAACGGATCACTTCACTTTCCGTTTGTTTGGCACAATCTAAAACGCAAATATCTCTGGGATCCATAAGCGTCGGGTGAAAAATGGCGGATTGACAGCCATCTTCTCTGACAATCCAACTTTGTAACGAACGGCTATTTTCCACAAACTATCCTCCGGTTGGACCATATAGGTCGTCGTTCCTTGCTCATGAACGCTAAGTGGTATACTGATAGTAAAAATCAACATACTCATCAGTAAAGATATCCCGATTTTTCCGTGTTTATCTCCCTCCTTTGCTTTTTAGTTTCACCAAAAAAAATAAAAAACGACGAATATCATAAAATTTTTCACACTGTTTCGTCAAAAATAAACTATTGATTGAAAGTTGAACGCTTTCATACTATTATAAATGGAGAAGGATTTTTCCTTTACCGGGAATTGGTGCATAGGAGGGAATATAGAATGAAATTTGAAAATACAGGAATTGAAAACCAAACAGCTGAATTATCTGATTTAGACGAATTGATGGAAAATCTAGGATTTGTACGTGCAGGACAATGGGATTATGAACGTGTTACATACGATCGCAAATTCGAAATTAAAAACGATGTATACTATCTTCGAGTACAAGGCTATGCAGTTGAAGGAGAGGTTGATTCGCGTTATGCGCTCATCAAATTAATCACTCCGATTCTTGGCAAGCACTATTATCCGCACGGCGTTGAGTATGGGGAAGGAGAAAATTTTCCAACTTCGTTGATTAATCAATGTCAAACCCTTTTAGAAAAACTTAAAAGTGAATTAACAAAAATCAATGCATGAGATCACGATCTCATGCATTTTTTTCTTGATGATCTATTAGACGTTTTACAAAAATATGGACATGCTTGACCTTGAACGGAGTCATTGTTTCGATTTCACGAGCAATTCGCTCCTGCATTTCCTCACACACAGAAATAATGGACGAACTGGTCCGCATCACAGCAGTGATTATAATCGTACAGGCAAAACCTTCATTTAGCAAAATATCAACCGTTGTTTCATCTATGACGATTTCTTGCCGTTCGTGCAAACACATCATCGCAACGGTCATCAATGTCGAATAAGCTGCATTCGGTCGACGCAAGCGAATGGCCCCTTTCATTTTTCATCACCCGAACCTATATGAAGAAATTCATACCTTTTCTAACATCCAAACATGCGACCGATATACCATCGCTGAACACCTCAACATTTGTATGAATAAAAGCCCCGCATGGCTTTCAACTGATTAGACTTTGATCAATTCCTTCGCGTCGCACAACTTGTCTTCGAGCGCCAAAAACAGCTGCCACCTTCTCACTTTCCGGATCTGATTCATGCCCTCTCAAGTTTTATTTATATATTATAACCATGATGCTAGAGGAATGTTACGCGCAACGATATAGACATAACTTGACATGCCTCCATTTGCATGGAGACGGGGCTCAATAGTCAGGTGAGCGAACCGCGCTGATTCACAAAACCAGCCATGAGCCTGAACACGTTGTCGTTTCATCCTTTGCTACACAATTATCCTTCCATTCCGACCGTAAATTTTGCAGATACCGTTCGTTTCATCTTTTCCGTTGTCTTTATACAGCATGAGAACACTAAAGTGAATCGATTCTACCTGACGCCATGCTTCTATAATGATCAGGAGTGTTAATTAGCCAATCCCCGAAGTTGGCGAGCAAATCGGCTTCATGCTTAAGTAAAATAACGGATCTTCAACACTAGTGCTATATGATATTTATATGCTGCCTGCCCTCTCTTGTTTCTTCATAAAAGAAAACCCCCGGCATTTGCCGCGGGGAGCGCTAATACCCTAAAATCGCTTTAATCATGGAGGTAGTTTCCCCACCATGATAGACGACATAGAGAAGGCAGTAAACGACAACTCCTGTCACTGCCGTAAAAAACCAAATAACACTTGTAATCGGTCCTAATTTTTTATGTTTAATCAAATTGTTTTTCCATCCCGTTAAAAGTGTAACAACGCCAAAAACAGCGCCGACAGTCGCTAGTACGATATGGAAGAAGAGAAAAATAGTATAATAAACTTTTACTGAAGCAGGGCCACCAAAGCTTGTGTTCCCGATAAATACAGTTCTTGACAAATAAATCAGAAAAAAGGCAAGTGCAAAAATCGCTGCCCAAAGCATGGTTTTCTTATGCGCTTCGATCCTTTTTTTTCGAATGAGATACCAGCCATACGCTACCAGCGCAGCACTAATAACAATGCAGCTTGTACTGATAGTGGGCAAAATTGGCAATGAATGTGTCATATCCTCTCCTCGCTTCGTCTTTAATTATGATTCGGAAGGGTGTGGTGGTACAACTGTTTCTATCGATTCCTTCTCGCGTTCTTTTTGATACCATTCAATAAACACAAAAAACAGCATAGCTCCATACACAATTTCTTGAATAATTTTCATTAAAACACCGCCTAGCTGTTGGTCATGAAGAAGAGACATCGATAGAAACATTTCTGGTCCCGTTAAATGCAAAGATGCCAACGTTGCTTTAGGCACACACAGCTGCAAAGCGTTGAGCCATGCCTGCGGATCGGAAAATGTTCGATAAAGCGGTTCATCCGCAAAAATAATTAGAGCACATGCAGGCGTCAGCAGCACACCATTAGCGAAAATATACCCAACCTTTTTAATTCCTGAAAGAGTTTGCCATTCGGTCAGCTTGTTCAGCATCGGCCACCACATAAAAAACGCTGCTATAAAAATGAGGGTAGTCACAGCTGCATGATACAGCACATTCGTTTTAATAGCATCAAAAATCAATGGCACATGATAAAAAGAAAATAAGCCATTAAACAATAACAAAGAAATAAGCGGTTTTGTAAAAAAGGAAAACAGCTTTTTGATGATGGCCATACTGAACAATTTTTCATACATCCAATTAGGAATACCTAAAATAAAGCATGGTGGAATAATTAAATATAAAACTGCCATTTGCGTCATATGGGCACTAAACATTAAATGACCAAGTAAATCAATTGGCGATCCTTTTATTATATAAAGCAGAGCCATTCCGATTAAAAAATACGTTTTTTGCTTTGCCGATGTGGGGCCCTCTGTCGTCCATTTTTTTTGCCACGGCCCAACTGCCAATATATAAAATAAACTGATCAATAATAGCGCGATGAGAAAAAACGGGCTCCACAAAGCCATAAACCCAAACATTTGCAATGATGATAGCATACTTCCCCCTCCTTCACTATTATACTACACGACTGTCGTTTGTCCACGAACTTTCACCTATGACACGAAAAAGGAAATCAGCTTGGGCTGATTTCCTTTTTCTATTACCACCAAACAATTGTCATAAAAGCCCAGATCGTAACAAAAGCTACCAATACACCACCATAAAGAAACAAAGCTGGAATTTCATGGCCTTTATGACTCATATGCATAAAGTAATACAATTGGAACGCTACTTGCACAGCGGCAAGGAGCAAAATAAACGGAACGGAAAACCAGTGTGAAAATTCATCATAACCAACTGCAAAAAACGCCACAAGTGTCAAAGCAATCATTAAAGCAAACGAAATGACCTGATGCTTCATTTCAGCAGCATTTTTTTTGCGACGATACGCTAAGTCTACCTTTGGGTTGCCTGCATTTGTAGGATTTGCCATAAAATCACCCCACCATTCCCATTAAGTATACAACGGTAAAAATAAACACCCAGACAACGTCAATGAAGTGCCAATATAAACTTGCTACATAAAATTTTGGCGCATTGTACAAGTTTAAGCCTCTTTTCGCATTACGGATCATCAATGTTGAAATCCACAATAATCCGAATGCAACGTGGCCACCGTGTGTACCGACTAGCGTGTAGAATGCAGAAGCAAAAGCGCTTTTCGTAAACACATGTCCTTCATGAACATATTCATTAAATTCGTAAATTTCAAGCCCTAGGAAGCCGGCACCTAAGAGCAATGTAATTCCAAACCAAAGCTGCATTTTTTTAAAATCGAAATTTTTCATATGGTAGATCGCGTACACGCTCGTTAAGCTGCTTGTTAATAAAAGCATGGTAGCAACGAATACAAGCGGCATTTTAAACAATTCATCAGCAGATGGACCGCCAGCTGTTTTATCTCTTAGCGCCAAATAAGTGGCAAAGAGGGAGGCGAAGAGAACAGTCTCCCCCCCTAAGAATAGCCAAAAACCTAAAAATTTATTTTTCCCTTCAAGGGTGGCTTTTTCAGGCGATGCAGGAAACGTTTCTGCAGTCAATTTTTCTTCAACATGCATTATGCCTTAACCCCCTTTTCCGTTTCAAGGACTTCTTCCTTATGAATATGGAAGCCATGATCATCGACAACTGAACGTAAGAACATACAAATAAAGGTAATTAACAAGCCGCCTATTCCAACAAATAGGCTCCATGAATATTTTGCATGGTACATAAAACCAAATGCCGCAATAAATAAGCCAAGCGAGATCACAAATGGCAAAATTGAAGAATTCGGCATATGAATATCGCCTAAAGGTTCTGCTGGCGTTAAGCCTTTTTTGCCTTCCATTTTTTCAATCCATAACGCATCTAAACCACGCACAAGCGGCGTTTGAGCAAAGTTATACTCTGGAGGCGGAGAAGCAACAGCCCATTCAAGGGTACGTCCGTCTCCCCATGGATCTGCAGACACTTTTTCACCTTTCACAGATGTAATGACCACATTGATCAAAAGAATGATCGTTGCTGCGGCCATGAAAAAGGCTCCAACAGTACTAATAAAGTTCCCTGTTTCTAAGCCCTGCCCCGGTAAATATGTAAAGATACGTCGAGGCATCCCCATCAGTCCTAAGAAGTGCTGGATAAAGAATGTTAAATGGAAACCGATAAAGAATAACCAGAATGTAATTTTTCCAAGCGTTTCATTTAACATTTTTCCAAACATTTTTGGCCACCAATAATGAGCACCAGCCAACAAGGCAAAGACAACCCCGCCGACAATGACATAATGGAAGTGGGCAACAACGAAATAGCTATCATGGTATTGATAGTCTGCCGCAGCTGCCGCGTTCATAACCCCTGTTACTCCTCCCATGACGAAAGACGGGATGAAGGCTACAGCGTACATCATCGGTGTCGTAAACTTGATGCTTCCGCCCCACATTGTAAATAGCCAGTTGAAAATTTTAATACCTGTTGGAACGGCAATGGCCATCGTTGCCACAGCAAAAATAGCATTAGCAATTGGTCCTAAACCGGTTGTAAACATATGGTGTGCCCATACCATGAAGCCTAAAAACCCGATGAGCACCGTTGCAAATACCATTGAAGAATATCCGAATAAGCGTTTGCGTGAAAATGTCGCAAAAATTTCCGAGAAAATACCGAATGCTGGAAGCACGAGAATATATACTTCTGGGTGACCGAAAATCCAGAATAAATGCTCCCAAATAATCGTATTTCCTCCAGCCGCAGCATTGAAGAAATTACCCCCAAACAAACGATCCATCATCATTAAAACAAGACCAACTGTTAGTGGAGGAAACGCAAATAAGATGAGTGCAGATGTTACAAATGTCGCCCACGTAAACATCGGCATACGCATATATGTCATTCCAGGCGCTCTCATATTGATAATGGTAACAAGGAAGTTAATACCGCCTATCAAAGTTCCAATACCGGAAATCTGTAATCCAAGCACATAAAAATCAATACCGTGCCCTGGTGATTCAAGTGATAAGGATGCATATGAAGTCCATCCAGCATCAGGCGCTCCGCCTAAAAACCACGAACAGTTGAGGAACACGCCTCCAAAAAAGAACAACCAAAAGCCTAATGCATTTAAAAATGGGAATGCCACGTCACGAGCGCCAATTTGAATCGGCACAACCGCATTCATCATAGCGAACACAAGCGGCATGGCTGCCAAGAAAATCATCGTTGTACCATGCATCGTTAACACTTCGTTATACAAACCGCCAACTAAAAAGTCATTGTTCGGCTTAGCAAGCTGAATCCGAATAAATAATGCTTCAAGACCACCTACAAGAAAGAAAAGACCACCGGCAATTAAATAAAGGATGGCGATTTTCTTATGGTCGACCGTTGTAAGGTAGTCCCATATTAGGCTCTTTTTGCGAGCTACTGTACTCACGATTTAACCTCCCTTATCGATATAGATCCCCTTTATGTTACTCCACTTTTAAGCTCATTAAATATTTGGTTAGAGCATCAATCTGTGCGTCTGTTAATTTTCCATATGTACCCGTCATTTTGTTGCCAGGCTTCACACTGTCCGGGTCTTTTAACCATTTCTTTAAGTTCTCTTCATCATGCTTTAAGATACCAGCAATGCGTTCGCGATCGCCGAAATTGGCCAAGTTTGGCGCTGTACGTGCCTGTTCTGGACGCTTGTCAGCAGGAGTAACAGCATGACAGCCAATACAGCTCTTATTAAAGATTTCTTCGCCTTCTTTTGCGACTGCGTCTGTTGCAGCTGGTTTGGCATTTTTCATTTTTTCTACCCATTGGTCAAACTCTTTTCGAGGAAGTGGTTTCACCTTAAAATCCATTAAAGCATGTGATGGACCGCAAAGCTCGGCACACTTTCCATAGAAAACCCCTTTAGCCTTGTCTGCAGCTTTCTGATCAAACTCCAACCAAAATTGGTTGTTGTTCTCCACGTTTGTATCCAATTTTCCGCCCACGGCAGGAATCCAGAACGAGTGCTTCACATCAGAAGACTTGAGATTAAAGTATACACGTTCATCAGTCGGAACGACTAAATCTTGGCTTGTGATAATCCCATAATCAGGATATTCGAATTCCCACCAATAAAGATTGGCGCGCACATTGACGACGACAGTATTCTTATCGCGTTTTTCTTTGTTCATCGGCTTTACATCAGAAAGCTTAAATGTCGCCGAAACTGTCGGTACCGCCAAAATAATTAACAAGAGAATCGGAATAACAGTCCAAATAATTTCAAGCTTATGACTTCCTTCTACTTGCTTAGGAATCTTATTCTCTTCACCTTTACGTCGTCTGAAGCGAATCACAACGTAGATGAAGATAATCGTTACAACAACAATAACAAGCACCATAATGGCTGTGCTAAGCAGCATGAGCGAATACTGCATGTCTGCTACTTCGCCGGCTGGCTGAAGCGCTGATAAAAACGGCTTGCCGCAGCCGGCTAACAGAAGCGCCATTACACTAAAAAGAGAAAATAAGCGCCAATTGAGTAGCCATTTCTTCATAGCCTAATCAAACCCCTCTTTCAATATTAGATAAAGTATATGAATTCTTTCTCTAAATAAAAGTAGAAAGAATTATAAACTTGTGTTAGTCGATTGCGCAAATAACCATCGCTACAAATAAGATAGTTAAATAGTTCAAAGAATAAACAAACATCCATTTTGCCCATTTCAAATCATCTTTCATTTTAAATCCATAAAGTCCTAACGTTAGCCATCCTACATTTAGCAATGTAGCAATGATAAGAAATGGAATTCCTAATGAAAACAAATAAAATGGAAGCGGCAGCAAGCAAGCAACCCAAATCACAATTTGGCGCTTGGTCATCGCAAAGCCATGAACAACAGGTAGCATGGGAATGCCTGCTGCGCGATATTCCTCGCAGCGCTTCATCGCTAAAGCTAAAAAATGTGGCGGTTGCCATAAAAACATCAATAAGAACAGCACAAATGGAACAACATGAAAGTGCGGATCGACAGCTGTCCAGCCAATTAAAGGCGGCACAGCGCCAGAAAAGCTTCCAATCACTGTATTTAAGGTGTTGTTCCTTTTTGACCACATTGTATATAGAAATACATAAGTAGCTACACCAATTAAACCAATTACGGCCGCTGCCAATGTCGTCATTAGCAAACTAAGCGTTCCCACAGATGTCAACAAAACGCCTAGCCATAAAACCCGTTTGGGCTCCATTGTGCCTTTGACAGTCGGTCTTGTCTTTGTCCGCTCCATCAAATGATCGATATCGCGATCAATAAAGTTATTTAAACTGCAAGCTCCTGCAATGACAAGAGCTGAACCAAATAAAGTAAAAAAGACCGTTTGAAGATTTTCTAAAAAACCTTCTCCTGTAAAATAAAACGCTAACCACAGTCCAGTAAATGCTGTAATTAAATTGGAATTCACGATGCCAATTTTGATGACCGAAAGAAAATCCTTCCAAACAGTAGTGACCTTTATCTCCTCTACCTCTTCACGAACTTGAGTGGCCGCTTCATTTGCCATTATTAATTCCTCCTTACGTTCCCCGTTCCAACTTTAGAAGCGCAGGCAACATGAATACGTTTTCAAGCATTATGCAATATCTTAAATATCTTAACGTATTTTAACACATTTTTCACTGTTAATCATTTCTTTATATATTAAATCACATTTTTTTAGCGAATTGTGAATTTTTTTTGAATAATTTGTGTCAAATTTTTGAATGTCATGTCACTTTTTACATCCATCCATTATTATTTCTAACAGACTCACGATGAACATTCAATATTTTTTGCATTCGCTGTTCAATAAGCATTCATTTGTGTTTCGATGCGGCTATGGTGTACAATAGTGTTGCCTGTCGAGATTGCTCTCACTTATCTGCTTTGTGTAGATAAGCATATGCTTTACTAGATTATTGACAAAATCAATATTTTCTAATACAAGTGGGTGAAGAATTTTGCAACGCACTTTAAAATGGTTTGCTACAACAACAACGATTGCCATGCTATTTGTATTAATCGGGGGGGCATTAGTTACAAAAACAGAATCCGGAATGGGCTGCGGGCGTTCCTGGCCCCTTTGCAACGGCCAACTCATTCCATCGACGATTACCCCAGAACTGGTAATTGAGCTCAGTCACCGACTAGTATCTGGCCTTGCCGGGGTGATGGTGCTCGTTCTCTCGGTTTGGACTTGGCGAACAATCGGCCACATTCGTGAAACAAAATTTTTGGCGAGCGTTTCTTTTATCTTTCTTGTTCTTCAAGGACTCATCGGCGCAGCGGCGGTCGTATGGGGACAATCCGCTGCTGTCCTTGCCCTTCATTTCGGCATCTCGCTTATTTCGTTCGCCTCTGTTTTTCTACTTACGCTGCTTATTTTTGAGGTCGATAAGAAGTTTGACGCCGATTCCTTGATCATTGATCGCAAAATGAAGGTTCATATTTATGGCATTATCGCTTACTGCTATATTGTGGTTTATACAGGAGCGCTTGTACGTCATAAACAAGCAAGTTTAGCTTGTCCCAGCTGGCCGCTTTGCGCCAAAACGCGTCCGTTTCCTGTCCAGCTTCACGAATGGATTCAAATGGGACACCGTCTTGCCGCTGGCTTGATTATTATTTGGATTTTGTTCGCTACGATTCGTGCGATTAGATACCACAAACATCAACGTGTGATTTACTGGGGATGGATCGCATCTCTCGTTCTTGTCCTGTTGCAAATGATCACCGGTGCACTGATTATTTTTACACAATTAAATTTATACATTGCGCTCGCTCACGGATTTTTCATTTCCTGCTTATTCGGTATCCTTAGCTATTTATTGCTTCTGGCAACAAGAAGCAAACGAAACGAACAACAGCTATCCTTGCATAAGCAATCTGTCATTGGCATAAAAAAAACAGGCGCTAGAACCTCCTAGCGCCTGTTTTTTTATTTAGTTAATTCAATTAATAAATCTCCTGCCTGAATCGCATCTCCATTTTTCACATAAATATCTTTCACTGTTCCTGAGAATGGTGCTTGTACAGTTGTTTCCATTTTCATTGCCTCTGTTATCATTAAATGATCGCCTTTATTCACCTTTTCTCCTTGCTCCACAAGCACTTTTACAACCGTACCAGGCATTGTCGCTGCAATATGGTTTGGATTGCTTTTATCTGCTTTAATCCGTTCCGCAACGGCAGCTTTAATACTCTCATCGCGTATGACAACCTCGCGCGGCTGACCGTTTAATTCGAAATAAACGATGCGTGTTCCATCCGCCTGCGGCTGTCCGATCGATACAAGCTTCACAATGAGCGTTTTCCCTTTCTCAATTTCTACTTCAATTTCTTCACCAAGTCTCATCCCGTAAAGGAAGGTTGGCGTATCAAGAACGGAAATATCGCCAAATTTATCAACCGTCTGTGTATACTCTACGAACACTTTTGGATAAAGTGCATAAGCAATCGCATCAAAATCAGTCACTTGTCTTCCTAACATATGGAATAGCTCTTGCTTCATTTTTTCAAAATCCACTGGTTCAAGCAATTCGCCCGGTCTGACAGTAATCGGTTCGCGCCCTTTTAAAATAATGCGTTGTAGCTCCTTTGGAAAGCCGCCTGGCATTTGTCCCAAATATCCTTCAAATAGTTCAACGACAGAATCAGGAAAATCGAGCACTTCTCCGCGCTCGTAAATATCTTTTTCCGTCAAATGGTTTTGCACCATATAAAGCGCCATATCTCCTACCACTTTAGAAGAAGGGGTCACTTTCACGATATCGCCAAACAGGTCGTTTACACGACGGTACATCTCTTTTACTTCATCCCAACGATCACCAAGTCCCACCGCTTTCGCTTGCTGCTGCAGATTGCTATATTGACCGCCAGGCATTTCATGTCTGTATACTTCTGTATGTGGAGCGTTCATGCCGCTTTCAAACTCTTGATAAAAGCTGCGCACATCCTCCCAGTAGCGGGATAAGTGCTCCAAGCCTTCAATGTTAACCTCTGGAGCGCGCTCTGTTCCTTCTAGCGCATAATATAGCGTATTCGCGCTCGGCTGCGATGTTAATCCTGCCATTGAGCTAACGGCTACATCGACGATATCAACTCCTGCCTCGATGGCTCTCGCATACATATAAATGCCATTGCCGCTCGTATCATGTGTATGAAGATGGATCGGAATATGAACCGTTTCTTTTAAAGCGGAAATGAGGGCATAAGCAGCTTGCGGTTTTAAAAGCCCCGCCATATCTTTAATCGCCAAAATATGAGCTCCTGCCTGTTCAAGTTCTTTTGCTAGCTCTTTATAATACCCAAGACTATATTTTGGTCGATTCGGATCAAAAATATCTCCCGTATAACAAATGGCAGCCTCAGCGATTTTCCCAGTTTGTCTAACGGCATCAATCGCCACAGTCATTCCTTTGACCCAGTTTAAGCTGTCGAAAATGCGAAAAACATCAATTCCTGCTTGTGCTGATTTTTCAACAAACTCGCGAATGACATTATCCGGATAGTTTTTATAGCCAACTGCATTCGCTGAGCGCAACAGCATTTGAAACAATATGTTCGGAATTCGCTCGCGCAGCTTTAATAGGCGATCCCAAGGATCCTCTTTTAAGAAGCGGTAGGCAACATCAAACGTTGCTCCTCCCCACATTTCAAGCGAAAATAAATTAGGCAATAGATGCGCAGTCGGTTCAGCAATATGGAGTAAATCCGTAGTCCGCACGCGCGTAGCAAGCAACGATTGATGAGCGTCACGGAATGTCGTATCTGTGAGCAGCACTTGATTTTGCTCTTTAATCCAACTGACAAGTCCCTCTGCGCCTCTCTCATCTAAAATTTGCTTTGTGCCATGAGCAAGCGGCTGTAACGGATCAATTTTTGGAATTCGTGGCTTTTCAAAAACCGGTTTCTTTTTCTTTCCAATTCCAGGAAAACCATTCACCGTTACATTTCCGATATAGGTGAGCATTTTGGTTCCCCTGTCTTTTCTTTTCGGGAAGACAAAAAGCTCTGGCGTCGTATCAATAAACGATGTATCGTACTCTCCAGATAAAAACTTTGGATGTTGTACAACGTTTTCCAAGAAAGGGATATTGGTTTTTATTCCGCGAATGCGGAATTCGCGCAAGTTGCGCAACATCTTTCTGGCTGCTTGCTCGAAAGTCAGCGCCCATGTTGATAATTTCACAAGCAAAGAGTCATAATACGGCGTAATGACTGCGCCTTGGAATCCGTTTCCGGCATCCAACCGCACGCCAAAGCCACCGCCTGAACGGTAGGCCATAATTTTTCCCGTATCAGGCATGAAGTTGTTTAGTGGATCCTCCGTCGTCACCCGTGATTGAATGGCATAGCCGTTAATTTGAATATCCTCTTGCTGAGGGATACCGATTTGTTCACTGTGCAATGAATGGCCTTCCGCAATTAAAATTTGCGACTGGACAATATCGACTCCCGTAATCATCTCCGTAATCGTGTGCTCTACCTGAACACGCGGATTTACTTCGATAAAATAAAATTGGTCTCCTGCAACAAGAAATTCGACTGTTCCCGCATTGACATACGCAACATTTTTCATTAGTTTGACCGCCGCTTCACAAATACGTTGGCGAAGCTCGGCCGATAACGAGACGCTCGGAGCGATTTCAACAACCTTTTGATGACGGCGCTGTACCGAACAATCCCTATCATACAGATGCACAATATTTCCATCGTAGTCCCCTAAAATTTGAACTTCGATATGCTTCGGATTTTCAATTAGCTTCTCAACATATACCTCATCGCTACCAAATGCTGCTTTTGCTTCTGATTTTGCACGTTCATAAGCTTCTTTCACCTCTGCTTTTGAACGCACAATCCGCATGCCGCGGCCGCCTCCGCCCAAAGCAGCTTTAATAATGATTGGGTAGCCATGCTGCTCGCCAAAGCGAACCACTTCTTCCAAGCTATGTACGGGACCATCGCTTCCAGGAATGACCGGAATACCGGCTAATTCTGCTTGACGGCGGGCTTTTACTTTATCACCGAACATATCTAAATGTTCTTCATTCGGTCCAATAAAAACGATTCCTTCCTCTTTGCATCGTTTGGCAAACTGAATGTTTTCCGAAAGGAATCCGTATCCCGGATGAATCGCATCGACATCATGCGCCTTCGCAATTTCAATAATTCCTTCGATATCCAAATAGGCTTCGATCGGCTTTTTGCCTTCTCCAACTAAATAGGCCTCATCTGCTTTATAGCGGTGATAAGAGCCGGCATCCTCTTTTGAGTAAATCGCAACGGTTCGAATGCCTAGCTCATTGCAGGCGCGAAAAACACGAATCGCGATTTCGCCGCGGTTTGCTACTAATACTTTCTGAATTCGACGTGTACTCATTTTTTTGTTCCTCTCCTCCTTTCTAATAAAACTATAACGGTTTTGCAAATTTGTAAATATGCTTTCTAAAAAGTCAGACCTCTTTTTAACGGTTTTTTTGCATGATCAACGTGTTGTTCTTTATGTTTATACTTCGCTTCATATTTAACAAACATCGAAATATTGACCATAATCCCAAGCGATGTCATAAAAAGAATGAGCGCAGACCCTCCGTAGCTTACTAAAGGCAAAGGGACACCTGTGATCGGAATCAAACCTGTTACACCTCCAACATTGATGAACGTTTGAATTCCAATCATCGAAGAAATACCAATAGCAAGCAAGCTGCCAAACGCATCATTGCATTTTCTGGCAATCATGAATCCCTTTAGAACAATAAAAGCTAGCAGCAGCAGAACAAAAGCCACCCCAAATAAACCTAATTCCTCCGCGATCACTGCGATAATAAAATCGGTATGCGACTCAGGCAAATACCCATACTTCTGAATACTTTGCCCTAATCCCAGCCCTTTTAATCCGCCAAGGCCAATCGCCAAATATGAATTCACCAATTGAAATCCCTCATCGTCTGCATACTTAAATGGATTAACAAAGCTATAAAACCGCGACAACCGTTCTGGAGAAAAAATTTCATCCCAAATAAACGGAAGCGAAACAGGAGCGACCACCGCTGCCACCATCATAAAAAACAGCAGCTGCTTCCACAGCAAACGAAAGCTTAAACCCGACGATAAAATCACACAAGAAGCAATCAGCAACACAATCATGGCTGTTCCAAAATCGGGCTGAATGGCAATAAGAAAGCAGATCCATAGTGTATAATAAATTGGAAATAACTGTCCTTTAACCGGTTCCGCCAGCTTTTTTTGCTTATTGGCAAATACTGCTGCCAAATAAATAAGCAAGCTTAACTTGACAAGCTCAGCAGGCTGAATGCTAAAGAATCCGAGTTTAAACCAGCTTGTGGCATTATTGGCAGTATGGCCGAGAAATGCCACAGCAATTAAAAGGATCGGAGAAGCAAAAAAGATCCCTTGAATGACTTTTTTCCCCATCCATACCTTATAAGGAACAAGCATCGTGATTAAAAAACAAATTCCTGAGGCAGCCAACCACATTTTTTGTTTTTGAAAAAAGTAATCGCTTGCCACTCCATAACGTGTAACCGCTGCGACCATACTTGAGCTGTATACCATAACCAATCCAAATATCGCCAGCATCCAAACGGCAATGATCAGCGGATAATCATATGATTTAACAATATTCTTAAAGAGTTGTTTATTCATCTTTCCTCTTCCCTACCAAATGTTATACTATAGTTACTAAGAAACATTCGTAATAAGATTGCGTTTTCCTTCCAAAAACGCAAAAACTCAAACGATTGCCGCAAATTCAACCGTTTGAGTTCATGTTTATCATTATCGTACGCGTTTTTTTGTAGAAGCTTCATGAAGCATTGAAAGCTCCCGTTCCAATGTATCAAGAATCGCTTTTCCATCCTTTGCATCGACCAGCCCCAACCGAATCGCAAAATCAATTTCACGCGATAAACCAAACATTTGCGTGTCAAGTACTTCTTCGTAAAGAGGGCACTGGGGCATTGTCAAGTTATCCATTTGCACTTGAATGAGCTTAACAATCTTATCCGCGTCTGTTTTAAGAAGCGCGTACGCTTTTTCACGATAATTAATCGTATCGTCCGTCACATCGATCCCTCCGTTCTCCCCTAATCCTTCTATAAATCTTAACGTGAATCGAAAAATTTTGCAAGATGAAAGACTTGTCACAAATGATCGGACATGACAAAATATTCATTTATCATTATACTAAAAACAGTACAAGATGAAAGAGGAGAGAGCAGCTATGGATCGTATTATTCCAATTAAAGGTAAGGTTAAGTTTTCCATAACCTTGGATCCCGGTGTATGGATTTTTGATGACCGCAAAGTTGACTTGCATACTTACTTTTCAGGACAGACAGAAAAAGCCGAAAAAGAGGATGAAATTCAAAAAATATCGGCATACTGGGACCGAGAAATTCAAGAAGGCGCATATTTTCCGCCAACCCTAAAAACAGAAAAGAAATTTGTCAAAGAAAAGATCATTACTGGAACATTCGGAATGCCGCTCGCTCCATTTTTAAACAATGCCGAAGTGCTAGATGATGCAACAGAGCTAATGATTGTCACCGACAACGGTAAATTCACAATTCCGCTTCAACAAGCCTACCAACTTGTTCTCGGCTTTTCGAAAGATGGAAAGCCTTTAAAAGAAGATGGGCCTGTCCACGTATATTTCGGAGACGGCTCAAACCAGAACACCCCCATCACTCATGTACGTGAGTTGATCATTCAGTGATACCGGCCATCGCAGCTGTCCGTTGCTGACGGACAGCTGCGATGGTAGACAAAGTCCATTTTGAATTTGTCTACCATCCTTTATCCAGCATAAGGACATAAGTGAATGGATTTTAGATTTGTGTTGATGCCCCAGTAAAAACGAAGGGATATCACTCGCTGCTTCCTAGCTTTTCTGCCGAAGCCGGCAAGCCCTTTATGAACAACGAACGCTTTGCGGGCCATTCCGTTGCCTGCTGGGGTTCCTGTTCGGGAGAAGAGGCAGAAAAAGCTGGGGATTGAACTAGGACAATCAGCAGTTTTTAGTAAAACAATGAATAAGCAGCACTTGTGATTTTATGAAGTATTTATATCATAGTAAATCAGCGGCAAGCTGCGCTAATCCAGAACGTTCCCCTTTGATTAAGCGAACATGACCAGCAATCTTTTGCTCTTTAAATTTTTCCACGACATATGTTAACCCATTGTTGTATTCATCTAAATATGGATGGTCAATTTGCTCTGGATCGCCCATTAAAATAATTTTGCTTTTCTCACCAACGCGCGTAAGGATTGTTTTCACCTCATGCTTTGTTAGATTTTGCGCTTCATCAATAATAATAAACTGCTCAGGCAAGCTGCGGCCGCGTATATACGTGAGTGCTTCCACTTCAATGGAGCTCATGCCGGCTAAAATCGCATCAAGCTCTCCAGGCTTTTTTGTGTTAAATAAATATTCAAGGTTATCAAAAATCGGCTGCATCCACGGCCTCAATTTTTCTTGCTTTTCTCCCGGCAAAAATCCGATATCCTTGCCAACCGGAACAATTGGTCTTGCTACAAGCAGTTTCTTATATGTTCCCAAATCTTCTGTCTGCATCAATCCGGCTGCTAATGCAAGGAGCGTTTTTCCTGTTCCAGCCTTGCCAATAAGAGTGACAAGCGAAACATCCTTGCGCATGAGCAGTTCAAATGCCATCGTTTGCTGAACATTGCGCGGACGAATCCCCCACACATGATCATAATGGAAAAGCAGCTTCTTCACTTTTTTTCCGGAGTGATCAACAATGCCAATAGCCGATGCTGAGCTGCCAAGCGCATCTTTGATAATAATAAACTGGTTTGGATAAAATGGATGGTTGGCGATTTCCGAAAGAACAATTTCGCCCTTTTCATAAAATCGTTTTAAATGGTCCATGCTGATATACAGTTCAAGAAAGCCTGTATAAATGTGATCGATATCAACCACACGATCGCTCAAAAAATCCTCTGCCTGCAATCCAATGGCATCCGCTTTCACGCGAACAAGCGCATCTTTACTTACTAAAATCACTAAACGCCCATTTTCTTTTGTTTGCTCTTCAAGAGATAAATTTTTCGCAACCGCTAAAATACGATTATCATTCGTTTTTTCAACGAAGATTTCTTGCAATTGATGAAAGGAGCGATGATTCAATTCAATACGCAGCACTCCTCCATTATCAAGTAAAATTTTTTCATGCAGCTTTCCATTTTCTCGCAAGCGGTCAATCAGTTTCGATACTTGCCGCGCATTTCTCCCAACCTCATCCATATATCGCTTTTTTGAATCCACTTCTTCTAACACAACAGCAGGAATGACCACTTCATTGTCTTCAAATGAAAAAATGGAGTAAGGATCTTGCAAAAGTACGTTAGTATCAAGTACATATATTTTATTCCCCAAATTTCCACGCCCCCATTTCATTATATTGGTTAAATTTTTTTGGACGGGATTGATGTTATATACTATGAGCCAATGTATAAAGATAGAAGGTGATTCACAAAATAAAGTTAAAAACATTAGAGGTGCTTAAATGATGAATGCTCGCTCTTTTTTCAGCGTTATCCTTCCTTTTTTTGTTCTGATGGGATGCAGCATGAGTAATGACAAACAAGAAATACCAAATCGCTCCTTTGTTCATGTGAAAAATACAACGAATGAAAAGATTGAAAATAAATCCGGCCAGCAAATTGCCCATCATTTAGCCGATTTAGCAGACCGCGTTCCGAATGTGAATGATGCAACAGCTCTCATCGTCGGAAAATATGCGATTGTAGGGATCGATATTAATGATAATATGGATACTTCACGCGTCGGTACAATTAAGTATTCGGTGGCTGAAGCTTTGCAAAAAGATCCTTACGGGGCCAATTCGATTATTATTGCTGATCCCGATTTATATGCACGATTAAAAAATATCGTCCGCCAAGTCGACAATGGACGGCCTGTACAAGCTTTTATGAACGAAATTGCTGCTATTGTAGGTCGGGTAATGCCAGAAATTCCAAGCGATTTATTGCAAACGAAAAATCCTTCACCGACTAATACAAATGACTCCGAGTTAAACAAGCAGGAGGAAAAACAGCTCAATCAGCGTCAGGATAAGCAATCGAACCATTACTTAAACAAATAGAGCCTAGCCGAAATTGGCTAAGCTCTTTTTTATGCATTCCGTAGCGCTGTCATCACTTGATTATCCAACTTGGCAGCAGCCTGCGCATCATAGGTTTTTTCATACTTCGGCTCCACCGAGATTTTTGAGCCATAAAACATAACATCGCGCACTTCCACAATATCCAACTCCACTAATGCAAGCTTCAGAGGCACTCCTTCCATTTTCTCGGCTTTAATGCTCGCTCGGCCGCTGATGGCATAAGTCGATTCATTCGCGATAACATTTACAACAACAAGAGGATTTTTCTGGATATTTTTCACAATCCGTGAACGATTATCAACAGCAAAATAAAGACGCTCTTCGTCCGGCGCGAAAATCCAAGAAATTGAACTCACATTCGGGCCTCCTGTTTCGTGATCGATTGTCGCAAGCGTGACAAATCGTTCCTTTTGCAGTGCTTGAAACAGCGGTTCAATTAGCTTTTTCTCTACTGCATTTGCCATGAAAAATTCCTCCCAAATGTTCATTATGTTTTAATCATACCCATTTTCTCCAAAAAGGAAAAGAGAAATGATATAATGAAAATAAAAGCGCGAAGATAAGCATCGGAATATGGCTTGGATTAAAGCCTCTCTGTTGCGCAACTGCGTTCCCTACCGATGATATGCAAATAAAAGACTGACTTGAACTAACGAGGTGGATGATGAGAGTTAAATGTGTTCTCTGTGAGCAAATGGATACCATTGATGATGAATCCCTGCTTGCCAAACGGCTGCGCAACCGTCCAATTCATACATATATGTGCGAACAATGCCACGAACGGATTGCGGAAAAAACAAAAGCGCGGCTTGCGACAGGAAAATTCCGCATCTATCGTTCATCAGAATCACATGATGAATGGTAAAAAGCACCGGATGCCGGTGCTTTTTTGTTATTTCGCTAAAACAAAAGTTCATTATCGTCTCTTCCTCGACCGTCAAGAAATGCGGATTCTACTTTATAACTGGGCTATAAATCCAATGCATGCGTTGAAGCAGACTAAAAACACAAGAAGCATGGCTTACGACGGAAACCGATGACGGACGATCCGTTTTCTCTGCTCGGATCATATAAAGCGTCCGTTCTCATCTATCCTTAGGATAGTTCGTATATTTTTCGGGCTCGCTTTGAATTTGCTCAAGCATCCCTTCAATGAATTCGACCGGAAACCGTGTGGCTTGCTCTTTTCCGCCTTTTTGGTAACTCACAATGTACATTTCTTCTTCTTTTACAAAAGCTACCTTTTCGATTTGAAAGTCAATCTTTAATATATTTTTAAAAAGTTGTGCCGTGTCTTGTGCAGCATGGTCTTCAGGCCGGGCATCCGCCACCACTTGAATCGTCAACCAATTGTACAGGGCATCTTGTAATGATTTCATGATTTTACCGCTCCTACTCACCGGCATTCATTTTTTGCTGCTGCGACTGACGCAAGCGAATCTTATAAATAATCAATACAATGGCCGCTATCACCAGTCCTTCAGCAATCGGCAAAAAGACAGCGAAAAATGTTAAAATGGTACAGCCGAGCGCAAGCAGAACATAAATAATGACGTTTTTTAACAAAGGAAGCTGTTTAGCAAAACCAAGACGATAAACAATAGCCGATAAAATAAAAACCGTGATATAAAGAAGCCACATTCCCCGTTCGGGATTGTCATGCACCTGATATAACGAAGCAAAAAAGGAAAGCCGCTCCATCACATTCATCCTTCTCCCCCCTTTTTTTATCTTGCTTGCTCGGCTGCTTTCTTTTTCTTGGCCAGCTTCTCCCGTTCGTTTTTATCTAAAATTTTCTTCCGTAAACGAATGGATTTTGGCGTTATTTCACAATATTCATCATCATTTAAGTACTCGAGTGCTTCTTCAAGCGTCATCAGCCGCGGTTTTTTCATGGTCACCGTCTGCTCTTTCGTAGATGAACGAATGTTGGTTGCGTGCTTTGCTTTGCAGATATTGACGACTAAATCATTCTCGCGCGTATGCTCGCCAACAATCATGCCTTCATACACTTCTGTTCCCGGCTCGACAAAGATCGTTCCCCGATCCTCGACCTGCATAATGCCGTACGATGTCGCTTTACCTGTCTCCATTGAAATCAGGACACCTTGTCTCCGTCCGCCGACCAATCCTTTTTGTACAGGAGCATAATGATCAAATGAGTGATTTAAAATTCCGTATCCTCGAGTTAAGGACATAAATTCGGTTCGATAGCCGATTAAACCGCGAGCCGGAACCATAAAAATCAAACGGACCTGCCCATTTTCGTTATGAATCATATCCGCCATCTCCCCTTTACGCATGCCAAGCGATTCTATAATCGCTCCTGTATATTCCTCAGGGATATCAATTTGTACCCGCTCTATTGGCTCAGACAGCGTTCCATCCATTTCCTTCATAATAACCTCTGGCTTCGATACTTGCAATTCAAAGCCTTCCCGCCTCATATTTTCAATTAAAATGGATAGGTGGAGCTCTCCTCTTCCTGAGACAATCCAAGCGTCAGGAGAATCTGTATTTTCTACTCTCAGACTAACGTCTGTTTCCAATTGCATTCGAAGGCGCTCTTCAATTTTTCGGGCCGTGACGTGCTTTCCTTCTCTTCCGGCAAATGGGCTATTATTGACTAAAAAAGTCATTTGTAATGTCGGCTCATCAATATGCAGTGCCGGCAACGCCTCCTGATGCTCGACAGGGCAGACCGTCTCTCCCACATTAATATCCTCCATCCCTGATACAGCAATAATATCTCCTGCTTCTGCTTCGGTGATTTCTATTCGTTTTAATCCAATAAAACCGAATAGCTTCGTCACCCGAAACGTCTTCACCGTACCATCGAGCTTCATTAAGGCCACTTGCTGCCCCATTTTAATTGAACCGCGAAACACTCGGCCAATTCCGATTCTTCCTACATAATCATTGTAATCAAGCAACGCTACTTGAAACTGCAAAGGCTCGTTCCGATTATCGATAGGAGCTGGTATGTGTTCAATAATGGTTTCAAACAATACCGACATATCCGCTTCCTGCTTGTCCGGATCAAGGCTGGCAGTTCCATTTAAAGCAGAGGCGTACACAACCGGAAAGTCCAGCTGTTCCTCCGATGCGCCAAGTTCAATGAATAAATCAATGACTTCATCAACCACTTCTTCCGGCCGAGCAAATTCACGGTCGATTTTATTGACAACAACAATCGGTGTCAGCTGCTGTTCGAGCGCCTTTTTCAACACAAAGCGAGTCTGTGGCATGCAGCCTTCATATGCATCGACAACAAGCAGAACACCGTCAACCATGCGCATAATCCGTTCGACTTCTCCGCCAAAATCCGCATGTCCCGGGGTGTCCAAAATATTAATACGTGTATCTTTATAATGAATCGCTGTATTTTTAGCCAAAATAGTAATCCCGCGTTCTCTTTCTAAATCATTACGATCCAATGCCCGTTCCTGCACCTGTTCATTTGCGCGGAAGGTTCCTGACTGGCGCAATAGCTGATCCACCAACGTCGTTTTGCCATGGTCAACATGGGCAATAATAGCAATATTTCGCAAATCTTCTCGCCGTTTCACCTTTTTCACTCCTATGTGTAAATTGCTCGTTTATTATATCATAAAGATCATAGAAAAGCGGAATATTTTCGTGTAGACTGAATAAAGAAGAGAAAAGATAATGAAGAAGGGAGATTTTCATGAAATCGTTTCAGCCGATCTTTTTGCTGTTTGCAATCTTAGCAGCTTCCTCCATTATGGCTATTGGCATTTTTATCGCTGAACAAAGCGTGATCGGTATCATTATTTCATTCCTTATCTTTATCATCATCATGGGGACTGGATTTGCTGTGAAAAAACGAAAGCGGCAAAAGGGAACATTATAAACCGGGACAAACAACAGCTTGTCCCGGTTTCATTTCCGGATGTATTGCTGCAAAATCTCACGATGGAGCCCTGGCTTCGATACAAATACAGAACTCGGACCGAGAAGATCCAGCGGTTCACCATCTATATTCGTCACAAGCCCGCCCACCTCTTTAACAATGACAAGACCGCCGGCAAAATCCCATGGCGATAGCCTCATTGTCAAATAGGCATCAAGACGCCCCGCAGCAATATAGGCCATTTCTAACGCAGCGGAACCATATGAGCGCGTTCCTCTGACTTCTTGTACAAGCCGGGCCAATTGTTTCGGATCGACTTGTTTATTTTCAATAATCCAAGATGCATTTAAGCAAATAATCGCTTCTGGAATGGATACAGGTTGCAACACTGGCAGCGGCTGATCGTTTAAAAAAGCGCCCTTGCCTTTTTGAGCATAATATAGCTCATCATGCACAACATCATACACATATCCAAGCATCCCTATACCATCTGCAAAAATGCCAATGGAAATCGCAAAATTGCGGCGTTGATGAATAAAGTTCATCGTTCCATCGATCGGGTCAATAATCCAAACTATGCCATCAAGCGCGGATATACAATCGCCAAATCCCTCTTCTCCCAAGACGCGATGGGAAGGAAAGGTTTGTCTGATTCGTTCAATAAAAAATTGCTCAACTTCTTTGTCCACATTCGTAACTAAGTCGCTGCGGCTTGATTTCGTTTCAATCGTTAGCGTTTTCCGAAAGGCTTGATGAATGCGTTCACCTGCTTCTTTTATCCATTCCTTAGCGCACTTGTCGATATGCTCCCAATTTGTGCTCATTTTACTCCTCCTAAACAAAAAAATAATCATAAGCTTGTATGTACAAATATAAATTAGAATAGTGCAATTTGGTATATTCAGCAAGAAAAAACGAACCGCATCGTGCGTGGTTCGCCATATGATTGTCTTTTTATAATTGAAGACGCATAAACTCTTGGCGCAGTCTCTCTAATTTTCTTTTGCATTCCTGTTTTTTTTCTTCATCATTTTCCACCATCGCCTCATAAAGAGTCGCTAATTCATAATCAAGTTCAAGGCGCAATACCGCCATTCGTCTTTCGCCATCCGACCGTTTTAATGAATTGACTGTTTTTTTCATTCACACCAGTCCCCCTTTCTTTTGTCCATTCTCGACCCAAATAACGAAATTTTCTGATAGTTGTTGTTTATATATATTTATGTCAAGAAAGGGGGCTATGCAACAAATTTGTGTATTCGTCTAATTATTTTTCATTTCCTTGAATCCAGTCGCCATTTTTGGCTTCCTTTGCTTTTTTAACCACTTGATAAGACGAATACCCGCTCGCCTTTTCAAACTCATCACAAAGCTTTTTTTCCTCGCTTTTGCTCGGGACAATTTCTTTAAATCGACGGTACAGGCTCATGAATTGTTCCCGCTCTATTCCCCGTTCGTATGCGGTTTCAATCGCTTCAAAAAATTTAATCACATCAATAACCTCTTGCGTTGTCCAATCATAAGAAAATGGGTATGAGTAATCCACGATCTTTTTCACCTCCGCTGTTAGTTTGTCCATTTGTTGCGAATTTGTTCCGCTTCCCGAATCATCCGCTCCAACAGCTCTGCCACAGTCGGAACATCATGAATCAGCCCCATTACTTGTCCTGCCCACGCAAACCCCTCACTCGTTTTTCCGTCATAAATAAATCGGCGATTGGCTTCTCCGCTTATGTATGTTTTCAATTGCTCATATGTTCCGCCTTGCTGCTCAATCTGTAAAATTTTTTCCGTCCACTCATTGGCAATGGCCCGTCCAGGAGCGCCTAAGCTACGTTTAATAACAACTGTATCACTTTCTGATCCCTTAACAAGCATTTCTTTATACAATGGATGGGCGTGGATACATTCTTGTGTCGCAATGAAGCGCGTGCCCATCTCAATCCCTTCTGCGCCAAGAGCTAACGCAGCCATGAGCCCTCGGCCATCTCCAATTCCTCCTGAGGCAATCACTGGAATCGATACAGAATCGACGACTTTTGGAATCAATACAAAGGTTCCTATATCATATTTTCCTAAATGGCCGCCTCCTTCTTGCCCAACCACCATCACTGCATCAGCGCCCAATTCTTCCGCTTTGACCGCCTGCCGCACAGCCGCAACAAGCACTAGCTTTTTCACATTCACTCCCTTTAGCTGTTCGAAAAATGGAGCAGGGTTTCCGCCTGTAACCGATATAACCGGTACCTGCTCCTCAATGGCCGCCTCCAGCATATGCGAAAATGGCCGTCCATGCTGTCCAATCGCAAAATTCACTCCAAACGGCCGATCGGTTTTTTCTTTGACTTTTTTAATCTCAGCGCGCAAAGCATCCGGAGACGGCAGAGACATCGCCGTAATCTGCCCTAAGCCTCCAGCATTAGAAACGGCAGCCGCTAGGTCAGCATAAGCCAAATACGCCAATCCTCCTTGTATAATTGGATACTGAATCCCTAGCAGTTCTGTCACTCTTGTTTTCCAACCCATCTTGTTCCCTCCTCATTTGATAAGGCTGTTCATTCATTGCAGCCAGTTCTTCTCCTTTTTCATCATAGTCCTAGCGACAAAAAGGCATTTGCGGCCCTCCTTTTAGCATGAACGCAAGCCATCACCAGCCTGTCCTGATCGCTAAAGCCTATAAATGCAAAAAGCATTTTTCATATTAAGTATACTATCTTTCTTGATAAGCTGGCGATTTTCCTGTTTATCTGTTTGTTATTTATCAATCACATGCTGAATTGATCATGCCAAGGCGTGACTGACCGTTGACTCTCTAGAGATTTTTAGACTGCATGCATATCACCCTTTACTTATATACATGAGAAAAAACGCCATGATGCAAGCGACAAAAATCCTATAGAAAAAAGGTGGCTGATTTGTCAAAAATGATTCTTTGCAAACAAATAAATAAGTGCTATAATGCATTTGTTTTATTTTTATGCAAAAAGAGGTGTGAGGAAGAATTGTCACAGTATGAAACGCCGTTATTTACCGGACTGCTAGAACATATGAAAAAAAATCCGATCCAATTTCACATTCCCGGCCATAAAAAAGGAGCAGGAATGGATCCTCAATTTCGCCATTTTATCGGCGAAAACGCATTAGCAATTGACTTAATTAATATTGGACCGTTAGATGATTTGCACCAGCCAAAAGGCATCATTAAACACGCCCAAGAATTAGCAGCTGAGGCCTTTGGTGCTGATTATACGTTTTTTTCTGTACAAGGAACAAGCGGGGCAATTATGACAATGGTGATGTCCGTAGCAGGTCCTGGTGATAAAATCATTGTTCCTCGCAATGTGCATAAATCGGTGATGTCCGCGATCGTTTTTTCTGGAGCAACTCCGATTTTCATTCATCCTGAGGTTGATAAAGAGCTTGGCATTTCGCATGGAGTTACACCAGAATCGGTAGAAAGTGCCTTAAGGCAGCATCCTGATGCAAAAGGAGTACTCGTGATAAACCCTACTTATTTTGGCATTGCTGGCGATCTGAAAAAAATTGTGGACATCGCCCACGCCTATCATGTTCCCGTTCTTGTTGACGAGGCGCATGGCGTGCATATTCATTTTCATGAAAGATTGCCGATGTCGGCCATGCAAGCGGGAGCGGATATGGCAGCAACAAGTGTCCACAAGCTCGGCGGCTCGATGACGCAAAGCTCTATTTTAAATGTCCGCGAAGGGCTTGTATCCGCTAAACGTGTTCAAGCGATTTTAAGTATGCTCACGACGACCTCTACGTCCTATTTGCTGCTCGCTTCTTTAGATGTCGCACGCAAACGCTTAGCCACAGAGGGACGAGAGCTTGCTGAAAAAGCCATTCAGCTGGCTGAAATGATCCGGGAGCAAATTAATCAAATTCCTCATTTGTACTGTGTAGGAAAAGAAATTTTAGGCACAACCGCAACATACGATTATGATCCAACCAAATTAATTATTTCTGTTAAAGAGCTTGGGCTAACCGGTTATGACGTCGAAAACTGGCTGCGCCAAATGTATAATATCGAAGTAGAGTTATCTGATTTATACAATATTCTATGTATTATCACACCTGGAGACACGGAGAAGGAAGCAGACATTTTGATAACGGCTCTTCGTCATTTATCAGAGGAGTTTCGCCATCAAGCAGATAAAGGAATCAAACCGAAAGTATTGCTGCCGGATATTCCTTCTCTCGCTTTTACGCCGCGCGACGCGTTTTATTCAGACACAGAAGTCGTACCGTTCGAAAAATCAGCTGGAAGAATTATCGCTGAATTTGTGATGGTTTATCCTCCAGGCATTCCCATTTTTATTCCTGGAGAAATTATTACAGAAGAAAATTTAGCCTACATTAAAAAGAATTTAGAAGTAGGATTACCGGTGCAAGGGCCTGAAGATGATACACTGCAGACATTGCGCGTGATTAAAGAGGTTCAATCCCTATAAAAAGTACCATGTGGTAGACAAAGTAGAGATTTACTTTGTCTACTATTTTTTTAGATCCAGCCGTTTCAATATTTTTCGATATCAAACGGTCTGAAACAACTGACAGGCAATCGATGCAGAATGAAAGCACTTGCCAACAACCTGAGAACACAAGTCGATGGATCAGCCTGTGTTTTTTATAACAAAAAAACGCATGCTTCTCCCGTTCGCATGCGTTTTCTTTATTTTGAAACCCTTCCCCCATCTTTTGACCGTGACTTATTGGTTGTCATCTATTTTGTCATGTGTGCATTCTGCACATTTTCCATAAAGTGTTGTTACTTTTTCATCTTCAAAATGTCCAATTGTCGAATTGCACGTTTGACAAACGATTGTACCCATCCATACAACTCCTTTATGATGACTTAATGACTGACTGATTTAATAATAATATATCACATTAAAGGTGTCAATGGTTATTTTGTATGTCACATTTTTAAAAAAAGATACAAAAAAAAGCAGGCATTGATGCCTGCTTTTTTTCTCTCCTGTTTTAGTAATCATACTCGGGATGCAGCGGTGCTGGTGGAATAAGATCAGAAAAGAAATCAGCCAAATCGGCAGTCTGACTTGCTGTATCAATACGAAAAATATTCTGTAAGTATTCATGATTTTCTACATCTCTTGGATCGAGGAGAGCGGAGCGTCCAGTTTGCATACAAATGACAAGCGGTTTACCAAAAAACAAGTTTGTATACACGATTCCGAAATCATAGCGTGTGTCCTTCGTGGCAAATCCCACAAATTGGACCTTCACTTGTTCGTGTTCGTCATACAACTTATCTACTAAATCCATAAACTCCCCTCCTTTTAAATATACTGAATTTTATTATAATTCAGTATATTTAAAAAATCAATAGAAAATTTTTTCTACTAATGCTAAAATGCGATTAGAGAGGTGATTATTTATGTCAACCCATGCATACATAAAGCTCGTTCCTGCTTCACGGCAAAAGACGGTAACGCTCGAAGAAGTAAAAAAGCTGCTCGATTCATATCAAGAGATGACAAAAAAGACAGGAGAACAATTAGGTTGGGAATATAAAGAAGCTGCTTTTCCGTATGAAATCATGGAAGTGAACAACGAAAACGGCTCTTGGCTTTATTTAAAAGGAAAAAATGGACGCTACCAAGCCATTTTCATCGTTGTCGGTCAAACGCAGCCAAATGAAACAGAAGCAAGTTCCTTTATTCAAATTACCCTCCCTAACGGAGCCACTCACGGAGACAAAGGAAAGGCCAATGAATTTTGCAAATTTTTAGCCAAAAAGCTTGAAGGAGAACTCCATTTATTTAATGGACGCATCATGTATTTTTATAAACGATAAAATGATAGAGAAAATCTCATTTTAATTTTATGTACAAGGGATGTTGATTGTCTAATTGACATCCCTTGATTCTTAGTGCCGTAGTGGGCAAGCGATGTGCTTGCCCACTACGCATGTTTTCTCAAATCAGAAGACCAGCTGGCTCGTTCACTTGCGTTCGCTGTTTGAAGACAAAGGCAGAAAAGCCTGCGTTTAGCTAGATAATTTAGTATTTTCATCCACACTTTTATGTTTGTCTCCTATCATTTTGATCCCCCCATTCATTCCACTTCAGACTGGCTTGTCATTGCTTGATCAACAAGTTGTTCACGGGCGGACAAGCGCAGCCAGTGACGCAAAATATAAAAGCGCTTATCAATGAAACGATAGCCAAATAGCGATCGTTTTCTTTATTGATGAAACAGAGCTTCAGCCTCTCCTTTCCTCCAACGGTCCAAAAGGGGAATTCTGCTTTCGAATCAGCTGTATGTCCATCTTCTGTCGTATCTATGATCTGATTAAGAAAGCCTGTAAGTCGGCTAAAAGAACAAGGAAATCAATGGGCTTCTGTCAGAACAACCATTTATATTTACAAACGATCATGCTTCCCAGACAAGCCGCTGACAACTAAAATAAATAATCTCCGTCAGCAAGGTAATCCATATGGCTTTCTTTGTGCGCAATCCCATTTTTCTCGCCAGCAAAAAAGCAAAATACCAAAATATGCAAAGCAACAAACCTCGGAACAGCGGGCGATCGCGGCCAGACAACCATTCAATGAGTGAAAAGCTGCTCCAAATCATCATCTGCGACAAAAAAACAACATATTCTTTCATTGGACGATCCCCTTTTTTCTTTATACCATAACGATATGAAGCAAAAAGAAAAATTAGTCGCAGTCAATAGATAAAAAAAGGACATCCCTTCTGCTGGGATATCCTTTGATGCTTTTACTTAATAATATGAATCGGACTGCCAAGAACAGCTTCAGCTGTTTCCATCGCAATCTCGCCTAATGTTGGATGGGCATGAATCGTCATAGCCACATCTTCCGCCGTCATTCCCGCTTCAATAGCAAGACCAAGCTCAGCAATCATATCAGAGGCATTTGGTCCAACAATTTGCGCACCGATTACAACACCGTCTTCTTTACGCACGACAAGCTTCATAAAGCCATCCGTATCGTTTAATGCGAGCGCTCGTCCGTTTGCTGCAAATGGGAATTTAGCGGTTAGAACTTCAATTCCTTCATTCTTCGCTTGCTGTTCAAAATATCCGACAGAAGCGCACTCAGGATCTGAGAAGACAACAGCAGGAATCGCTAAATAATCGATTTCAGATGGATGTCCCGCAATCGCCTCTGCCGCAATTTTCCCTTCATAGGACGCTTTATGAGCAAGCGGCGGGCCTTGAACGATATCGCCAATCGCATAAATATTTGGAACGCTTGTGCGGCATTGTTTGTCAACCTCAATGAGCCCGCGCTCTGTCATTTTGATGCCTACTTGTTCTAGGCCAAGTTCATCCGTATTCGGACGTCTTCCAACGGTTACAAGCACATAGTCCGCATCGATTGTTTTCGTTTCACCTTTGCTTTCAAATGTAACCGTTACACCGTCTTCCCGTTCCTCAACACCTTTTGCCAACGCATTCGTAAAGATTTCTACACCTTTTTTCTTCAAGCGGCGTTTAACAATGGCGCTCATTGATTTTTCAAAACCGGATAAAATTTCATCTGCACCTTCAAGAATCGTCACTTGTGTGCCAAAGTTCGCATACGCTGTGCCTAATTCTGTTCCGATATATCCACCGCCGATGACAACCATGGATTTTGGAATTTCAGGGAGATTTAATGCCCCTGTTGAATCAAGGACGCGCTTCGAAAATTTGAATGCTGGAAGCTCAATTGGACGAGAGCCTGTCGCAATAATCGCGTTTTTGAATTTATATGTTTGTGCGCTGTTTTCTGTCATCACACGCACCGTGTTAGCATCAACAAAATAAGCCTCGCCGCGGACAATCTCAACCTTATTTCCTTTTAGAAGCCCTTCAACGCCGCCAGTTAATTTTTTTACAACGCTAGCTTTCCATTCTTGCACTTTTGTGAAGTCAACTGTGACATTCTCCGCTTTAATTCCCATGTCCTCTGAATGCTTCGCCGCTTCGTAGCGATGAGCAGCTGAAATTAAAGCCTTGGATGGGATGCATCCTACATTTAAGCAAACACCGCCTAGGTTCGCCTTTTCAACAATTGTTACCTTTTGGCCCAATTGAGCTGCGCGAATGGCAGCAACATATCCACCAGGCCCTGCGCCAACGACAAGAGTTTCTGTTTCGATTGCAAAATCACCGACTACCATTGTTTTACGCCTCCATTAATAATAATTCTGGATCATTTAACAGACGTTTAATATGGTTCAATGCATTTTGTGCTGTTGCTCCGTCAATCATGCGATGGTCAAAGCTTAATGACAAGGCTAATACCGGAGCAATGACAATTTCTCCATCGCGAACGATAGGTTTTTCAGAAATACGGCCAATACCCAAAATCGCTACTTCCGGATGGTTAATAACCGGTGTGAACCATTGTCCCCCAGCAGAACCAATATTCGTAATCGTGCAGGACGCGCCTTTCATTTCAGCTGGAAGAAGCTTACCTTCGCGCGCTTTTGTTGCAAGCTCGTTAATTTCTTTGGCAATTGCAAACATTGATTTACGATCCGCATGCTTCACAACAGGAACAAGAAGGCCTTTATCTGTGTCAGCCGCTATGCCAATATTGTAATAATGCTTGTGGACAATTTCTTCTGTAGCATCATCAATCGACGTATTCAGCGTTGGAAATTCACGCAATGCCGATGTTAATGCTTTTACAACATAAGGAAGGAATGTGAGTTTGATTCCTTTCTGTGCTGCAAGATCTTTGAATTTCTTGCGGTGTGCCACCAATTTTGTCACATCTACTTCGTCCATCAATGTGACATGTGGAGCCGTATGCTTAGAGTTAACCATCGCTTTAGCAATTGCGCGACGGATACCGCTCATTTTCTCGCGTGTTTCAGGGAACTCTCCCTCAAGCACAGCTGGTTGTGGTGCTGCTTTTGACGCCGCTTTTTCTTCTGATTGCTCTGCTGGAGCTGTTGAAGAAGCTTCTGCTTTCGGCGTTGCGGCACCTCCCGCTAAAAATGCATCAATATCGCTTTTTAAAATACGACCATTTTTTCCTGTCCCTTGCACAAGACGGATGTCAATTCCTTTTTCCCGAGCGTATTTCCGTACAGATGGCATCGCAATGACGCGGCGATTCGGGTCCGCTTCAGCCGCCGCTGAAGAGGCTTCCTGCGCTGGAGCAGCTTCCTGCTTTGGCTCTTCTGCTGCTTTTGGTTCGTCATGATCCTGTCCCTTAAATTTTAAGTTTTCGTACCCCGGTGCGTCAAATTTAATTAATGTTTGACCAACCGTTGCAACCGTTCCTTCGTCTACTAAAATTTCGAGCACTTTTCCTTTGACAGGAGAAGGGATTTCTACAACCGCTTTATCGTTTTGCACTTCACAAAGCACATCGTCTTCGTTGACTTCATCCCCAGGCTTCACAAACCATTTGACAATCTCGCCTTCATGAATGCCCTCGCCGATATCTGGTAATTTAAATTCAAATGCCACTGTTTGTCGACCTCCTAATTGTTTCCAATGTGCTAGAGGAGGAATTTTCCTCCTCTTTCGCTTAGAAATTCATGACTTTTTTCACCGTTTCGATCACATCTTTGAAGTTTGGCAACCAAACAGGCTCTGCTTGAGAGAATGGATAAACCGTATCTGGAGCTGCTACGCGCAATACCGGAGCCTCTAGGCTTAAAATCGCGCGTTCATTAATTTCTGCTACCACATTCGCAGCAATTCCCGCTTGTTTTTGTGCTTCTTGAACAACAACAGCTCTGCCTGTTTTTTCTACAGATCCGATAATCGTTTCAATATCTAATGGCTGAACGGTGCGCAAATCGATCACTTCTGCAGAAATCCCTTCTTTTTCAAGTTCTGTTGCTGCTTTTAATGATTCATGAACCATTGCGCCGTAAGCAATAATGGATACATCTTTTCCTTCCCGCTTAATATCCGCTTTGCCAATCGGGATGGTGTATTCTCCTTCTGGAACTTCTTGACGGAATGAGCGATATAATTTCATGTGCTCCAAGAAAATAACTGGATCGTTATCACGAATGGCAGAAATCAACAATCCTTTTGCATCATATGGAGTAGAAGGAATAACCACTTTTAATCCAGGCTGCTGTGCTACTAATCCTTCTAAGCTGTCCGCATGCAATTCAGGTGTATGAACGCCGCCGCCGAATGGAGAACGAATCGTAATTGGAGCATGGTAGCGTCCACCTGAACGATAGCGCATACGAGCCATTTGTCCGGAAATGGAATCCATGACCTCATATACGAAGCCAAAAAACTGAATTTCAGGAACCGGACGAAATCCTTCGAGCGCAAGACCGATCGCAAGACCGCCAATTCCAGATTCAGCAAGCGGTGTATCAAATACACGTTCTTCCCCAAATTCCGCTTGCAAGCCTTCTGTCGCGCGGAATACGCCGCCGTTTACTCCAACGTCTTCCCCAAACACCAACACGTTCGGATCGTTTTTTAATTCGATGCGCAATGCATCCGTGATTGCTTGAATCATTGTCATTTGCGCCATGGCCTATTTCGACTCCTTCTCTTTATAAATTTCATATTGTTCTTTTAAATGAAACGGCATCTCTTCATACATGATGCTCATTAAATCCGTTACTTTTTGTTTCGCTGTTTCGTCTGCTTTTTTGATCGCTTCTTTAATATCTTCTTTCGCTTGCTCAATTACGCTGTTTTCTTCAGCTTCGCTCCAAAGACCTTTTTTCTCCAAAAACTTGCGGAAGCGAACGATCGGATCTTTTTTCTCCCACTCGTTTTCAAGTTCTTTTGTGCGGTAACGAGTTGGATCGTCCCCAGCCATTGTATGTGGACCGTAACGGAAGCACAATGTTTCGATCAGCGTTGGACCTTCTCCATTAACCGCGCGCTCACGAGCTTCACGCACAGCTACGTAAACAGCTAATGGATCCATGCCATCCACTTGAATGCCAGGAATACCCGCTGCTGCGGCTTTTTGAGCGATCGTTTTTGCTGCTGATTGCTTTTCTACTGGGGTCGAAATCGCAAAACGGTTGTTTTGCACAACAAAAATAGCAGGGGCTTTAAACGCTCCGGCAAAGTTCATTCCTTCATAAAAATCGCCTTGGGAAGCTCCGCCATCGCCTGTGTATGTAATGGCTACCGCTTTTTTGCCGCGCTTTTTCATTCCTAAAGCAACGCCGGCTGTTTGAATGATTTGCGCTCCGATAATAATTTGTGGCGGCAATACGTTAACGCCTTCAGGAATCTGATTGCCATGAAAATGGCCACGCGAGAATAAAAAGGCTTGATAAAGCGGAAGTCCATGCCAAATCATTTGCGGTACATCACGATAACCAGGCAAAATGAAATCTTCTTTTTCAAGCGCAAATTGGCTTGCAAGCTGGCTTGCTTCTTGACCGGCCGTTGGCGCATAAAATCCTAAGCGTCCTTGGCGGTTTAACGAGATCGAACGTTGATCAAGCACGCGTGTATAAACCATTCGACGCATTAATTCTTTTAGTTGCTCATCGCTTAAATTCGGCATCGCTGCTTCGTTTACAACTTCGCCTTCTTCGTTTAAGATTTGGAAAGTCGGAAATTGCTCAGCCACTTTTTCGAGCTGCTTCTTCAAATTGAATACGGATGTTTTCGCACCCATTCCATTCACCTCTACCTTTCTTGTATATAAAGTAAAATCAACCATACCAAGCATCAGCAAGCACTTTCATACAGCATTAATTTACCCAAATTCCGCTATAAACAGACAATATTTGCCGGCCGTCTGCACATGATGTGGCAGGATTACGAGAATCAAAAAACTGTATCAATGTTTTTACAAATAAAATTAGTACAATGATTATTTGCAACTTCAAGTTTACACCTTCTTAACCCATCCGTCAATTACTTTGATTTCTCGAATCACTCCCATACATATATTGTAAACCGAAATAATCTGTTATAATATATAAATGACGTTGTGTTATATTCTGTTATAGTATATTAAGGCATTAAAAAAAGCTGCCTTTTCGACAGCTATTTCCATTCACGATATAATCGCTTCTTTTCTTGATTATACTGTTCCGTATAATCATTAAATTGGTCATTGTCTGAAAGCAGTTCTTTATATGCACGATTAATTTGGTCCGTTTGGTGTTGCAGCTTTTCTAACGTTATATGCTCATCTTCAAGAAGACGATAAAATTCCTTTTCTAGCGCTAACGCTTTATGATAGTGATCATATACTGACTTGTACGCATCGTACCGCTTACCAATAATTTTTATCAAGGAACTCGCCTGTTTTTTCATTGTTTCATCTTGTACATGCGAAAGGCTTTCCTTAACGATGGTTAATTGTTCCTCAGCCTTTTCAATGTTTTTATATTCTTCCTCTATTTGCTTGTTTCTTTTTTCAATAAGCACTTGAGCCTTTCGCGATAATTTGGACACTTCAGAAAATCGTTTCATTCCAAGATCCATGATCTCGTTGTACAGCTTTGTCTGCTCCTGCTCGAGACGAACAAGCTGTTCATGCTCTTCGTTCATTTTGTCCTCGTATTTAGCCATTTTCTCCAACGCATCCATCACTTCTTTTTCAGGTGCCAACACCTTGCACCCTTGCACGAAAACCATCAGACAAAGAATCAGAAAAAATAGTTTAGCTTGCTTCATCTTTCATTCCCTTCTTTCCTGACCCATTTTATCATATGTTTATTTACGATCCACAAATTTGTTTGATAGACTATTATAGATGAAAAACATTTAATTCTTCTATATAATATGGTATTGTTTTCGACGGTGGGGGGTCGCTTCATACCCCCGTGAATGGGTCTGAAAGCGGCGTGTTCCGCGTCTTTGTCACGCGAATATGTGGCGAAAACAGGTCCGAAGCTTGCCTCCAATCGTCGATTGTTCACAGATCATTTTTTGATCTTTCAGTTGCACAGATATTATTTCACTAGTGTTGATGGTCCATTATTTTACTTTAAAACAGATGATATGGCTCACCATCCGCTTTTCTACTGAAGCAGAAAAGCGAGGAATTCAGTACTGTTCATTTGTTTTTATTCAATCATCAACACGCTTGATATGATTTCATTATACAAGGAGTGATAAGCGATGATTACCATGAAAGATATTGTTCGCGAAGGCCATCCGGCTTTACGGGCCGTTGCTGAACCAGTTGCTTTGCCTGCTTCTAAGGAAGAGCAGGACCTTTTGCGAAGCATGCTGGAATACTTAAAAATGAGCCAAGATCCAGAGACGGCGGCAAAATATGGACTGCGTCCCGGCGTTGGATTAGCAGCCCCACAAATTAACGTCTTAAAACGAATGATTGCTGTTCATGCCCATGATGAAAAAGGAACGCTATATAGCTATGGTCTGTTTAATCCAAAAATCATAAGCCATTCCGTTCAGCTCTGCTATTTAACAAGCGGAGAAGGATGCTTGTCTGTTGACCGCAACGTTCCCGGATATGTACCGCGTTATGCCCGAATTACGGTTACCGGTACAACCCTTGAAGGCGAAAATATCACTTTGCGCTTAAAAGGATATCCGGCCATTGTCTTCCAGCACGAAATTGACCACTTAAACGGTATTATGTTTTATGATCACATCGATCAAGAAAACCCTTTCAAAGCACCAGAAAATGCGATTCCGATTGAACGATAAAGCGTAAAAAGAAGGGCGGACCGCCCTTCTTTTTACTTAATCAGCTCGAGCTGCTTCAGTCCGTATAAAATCCCTTCTTCATCCACTCGCTTTGTTACAAAATTAGCCACTTCTTTCACTTTCTCATTGGCATTTCCCATAGCCACACCTGTACCGACAAACTGAAGCATTTCGATATCATTTAGCCCATCGCCAAATGCATAAACATCCTCTTTGTCAATGCCGACTCGTTCGATCAGCCTGCGAATTCCTTCCGCTTTCGAACCACCAAACGGCAATACATCTGTAGATACGTTATGCCAACGCACAAAATGAAACTCAGGATACGATGTGATATAGACATGCTCTTCCTCTGGTTTGCAAAACAAAAGCGCTTGATAAATATCGCGCTGCTCATAGTAAAGCGGATCAAATGGAGGATGAGAAAATTTTAGGCTTTCCATACTTACATGAATATATGGATGTTCTTCAACGCTCGCCCTCATCCTTTCGGCATCCATAAACACAAGCGGATGCCCATTCTCATGAGCACGCTCTTTCAATTCATGCAACTTAGAACGATGCAAAGGATTTTTATAAATGACCTCGTCTTCAAAAACGACATATTGACCATTAAAGCTGACAAAGGAATCGATTCCTAATTTCTTCCGCAAATTTTCAAACATAAAAGGAGCTCTTCCTGTCGCAATCGCTACATACACTCCCGATGTTTTAAGCTTCTGAATAGCTTGCACAGTAGAAGCCGGCAATTCTTTGTTTTCATCAAGCAGTGTGCCATCAATATCAAAAAATACAATTTTCTTCATCGTTTTCTCACCTTTATAAAAAATCATTGCATTTCTTCATCATTACGTTAATGAAAAAAAGCAGGAATGTCAAACAAAAAATCTTCCAGCTTTCACCATGAAAAACCCTTCTTAATCTTCATATACTAAATAAAAAAAGTGGACATTTACTTTCGACAAGAAATGAGTACAATAAAAAGTAGGGAGTGATGAGAGATGTTGAAGAAGCTCAAGAAAAAATTGCTCCAACAATGGAAAGATTTGCTCCGTAAAAAATCAATCGCTTAACCGGACAGCCCTTCTTAAGAACAAAGAAGGGCTTCTTTTAAAATGAAAGACATGAATGAAAGCTCGGAGTTTCGTCAAAGATGATAGAAGTAAAAGGCAGCGCTGCTTGGAACATGTGCCGTGTCCAAAATAAAAAGCATGAAAATCAACTATATTTTATATATAATAAAAAAGTTAGGGAAATTATCGGTTAGTAAGGAGAGGTTTTACAATGATTTTTAAAGTGTTTTATCAAGAAAATCTTGACGAAGTGCCTGTAAGAGAAAAAACAAACACGCTGTATATCGAAGCGGAATCAGAACGGGAAGTACGCCAAAAACTTAAAAATCGCGCAATCAACATTGAATATATTCAGCCTCTTGAGGGCGCTCATTTAGAATATGAAAAACAAAGCCCAAATTTTAATGTACTGGAGATTTAGATGATGAAGTTTTTAAAAGAAAACCAAGTTGGTGTATTTGCGCTCGGCGGATTAGGCGAGATCGGAAAAAATACATATGGCGTACAATTCCAAGACGAAATTATTATCATTGACGCGGGAATTAAATTCCCGGAAGATGAACTGCTCGGTATTGATTATGTTATTCCTGATTACAGTTATTTAGTCAAAAATGCAGAAAAGATTAAAGGATTATTTATCACTCATGGTCATGAAGACCATATTGGCGGTATCCCCTATTTGCTTCGTCAAGTGAACGTTCCAATATACGGTGGAAAGCTTGCTTTAGGACTCATTCGCAATAAACTAGAAGAGCACGGATTATTAAGCCAAACAAAGCTCATTGAAATTAAAGAGGATGATGTGATCCGTTTCCAAAAGACAGCCGTTACGTTTTTCCGGACCACTCACAGCATTCCGGATAGCTATGGGATTGTCGTAAAAACTCCAGCGGGGCAAATCGTGCATACCGGTGATTTCAAGTTCGATTTCACTCCAGTAGGTGAACCAGCCAATTTAACAAAAATGGCTGAAATCGGAAAAGAAGGTGTTCTATGCTTGCTATCCGACAGCACCAATAGCGAAATTCCACATTTTACAATGTCAGAACGCCGCGTCGGTGAAAGCATCCATGATATTTTCCGCAAAGTTCAAGGCCGGATTATTTTTGCCACATTCGCTTCTAACATCCATCGTTTGCAGCAAGTAACTGAAGCTGCAGTACTTAATAATCGAAAAATCGCTGTATTCGGCCGCAGCATGGAGGCAGCCATTGAGATTGGACAAGGACTTGGCTACATCAAATGTCCAAAGGATACATTTATTGATGCCGGACAAATCAATCGCCTCCCAGCCCATCGCGTCACGATTTTATGTACAGGAAGCCAAGGAGAACCAATGGCAGCATTATCTCGCATCGCCAACGGCACGCATCGGCAAATTCAAATTATTCCTGGGGATACAGTTGTCTTTTCATCCTCCCCAATCCCTGGAAACACGGTCAGCGTGAACCGTACGATTAACATGCTGTATCGAGCCGGTGCCGAAGTGATTCATGGACCGTTAAATGATATCCATACATCCGGTCACGGTGGGCAGGAAGAGCAAAAGTTAATGATTCGTTTAATGAAGCCAAAATATTTTATGCCGATTCACGGAGAATACCGAATGCAAAAAATGCATGCGAAGCTTGCTGTTGACTGCGGGGTTCCTGAAGAGAACTGCTTTATTATGGACAACGGCGAAGTGCTTGGTCTAAGTGCAGAGGAAGCAGGAATCGTCGGTAAAGTTCCGTCCGGATCTGTTTATATTGATGGCAGCGGCATTGGAGACATCGGCAATATCGTGCTTCGCGACCGTCGTATTCTTTCTGAGGAAGGCCTTGTGATTGTCGTTGTCAGCATCAATATGAAAGAATTCAAAATCGCGGCTGGTCCCGATATCATTTCACGCGGTTTTGTTTATATGCGGGAATCTGGCGATTTAATTAGCGATGCTCAAGCATTAATTACAAAACATCTTGAAAAAGTGCTTGAACGGAAAACCAATCAATGGTCAGAAATCAAAAATGAAATCACAGATACTCTTGCGCCGTTTTTGTATGAAAAAACGAAGCGCAAGCCGATGATTTTGCCAATTATTATGGAGATCTAATCAGAAACAGCAAAAAGCAGGGAGAGTCTCCCTGCTTTTTGCTTTCCATATTCCCGGTTTGAAACAACCACTCGGCGAAAAGACAACCTTCTGCTTTTGAATGGACTATACGTTTCAGCCTCTCTTAACATCTAAAAAAGCGCCATAAGCAAGACATGAAGGGCGGCTGAAAAACGAGGAAAATCATTGTCTTATGCCACGTATTGATACAAAACAGCAGCGGTTCGTTTCCTCCTATGCTTTTAGCCGCTCACCACTTTTGCTTCAAAGCGGTCAATATCTTCGTCGGCGCCGATGACAACCAATATGTCCCCTTTTCGAATCATTTCAGAGGCCAACGGAGAAACAATAACTTCATTGCCTCGCTTAATCGCAACAATATTGATCCCATAACGCGCCCGAATATCCAACTCCAGTAATGAATGGCCCTCAAGGCGATGGCTTGCTGCAATTTCAACAATGCTATGAACATCAGAAAGCTCTAAATAATCAAGAACATTATTCGAAATAATGCTGTGTGCAATTCTTTCTCCCATATCGCGCTCTGGATGAACAATTTGGTCGGCTCCGATTTTTTTCAATACTTTTTCATGATAGTCGTTGGTAGCTTTTACGGTAATATTTTGCACCCCAAGCTCTTTTAAAATTAACGTCGTTAAAATGCTCGCCTGGATATTGTCGCCGATCGCAACAATCACATGGTCAAAATTGCGAATGCCTAAGCTTTTCAGCACGGCCTCATCAGTTGAATCTCCTACCACAGCATGTGAAGCAATGGAGGCATATTCATTGACGCGATCCTCATCAATATCAATCGCAAGCACTTCCATCCCTTGTTCACTTAATGTACGGCAAATACTGCCGCCAAATCGACCTAATCCAATTACAGCAAACTGCTTTTTTTTCACATGTATTCCTCCAATTTCACATCGCAACATGATCTTCTCTTGTTAATGTAATACGTTATGACAAAAAATGCAAATCAAAAAGGAACGAGCGGTATCGTTCCTTTTGGAGCTTTATTCTGCTTTTTGCTTTTCCTCCAGCACTCGATTGACGCGTTTTTCCAGCATCTTCATTCCGCTTCCACCCGCTTGAAAATGGCGCAGTTTTCCTTCTGCATCGAATACATAGTAAGCAGGAACGTATTGGTTTTCAAATGCATCCGTAATATGGTGTTCATTGTCTACTAAAATCGGCTGTGTCATGCCATGTTCTTCTGCCGTTCTTCTGACTAGATCAATATCTAAATCTCTTTCCGAGCGTGGCACATGTACAGCCACCACATTTAATACATCCTTATAGCGATTGCGAAATTCATTGACTTGCGGCATCGCTTCCTTGCAAACATGGCAGCTTACGGACCAGAAATGAATAAGCGTCGGTTTTTTTCCGATCAAATCCTCGTTTGTAACAGTGCCATTTACATAAGCTGTTGCTCCGTTCAATGTAGGCATTGTCTCACGTAATTTCATCATATCCCTCCTCGTAAACGAAGGTCTAACATGATGTTGTTAGACCTTCTTCGATTATACCTCCAGCGTTTTTTGCCTCGGGTTTGCCGGGCAAAGCTGGCCTGTTTGCAGCGCTTGCAGAACGCGCAATACTTCATCCACATTACGACCGATATCGTTATGATGTGCGACTGCGTATTTTAGCTCTCCCTCTGGATCAATAACGAATAAACCGCAAAGCGCGACTCCTTCCTCCTCAATAAGTACGCCATAGTCACGGGATACTTGATGATTTGTATCCGCTGCTAATGAATACTTAATCTTTCCAAGGCCATTTTCTGTGCGCGACATATTTATCCATGCTTTATGAGAATATACAGAGTCTGTAGAAGCACCAATGACAACCGCATCTAAATCTTCAAATTCTTCATAGCGTTCAGAAATAGCGGTGATTTCTGTTGAACACACGAACGTGAAATCTAATGGATAGAAGAAAAGAACCGTCCATTTATTATTTTTGATATTTTCTTCTAAGCTGACCATGCCAAAATCTCCGTTAGGTAAAACAGCTTTCATTTCAAAACGAGGAGCCTGCTTACCTACCATACGCTCTGCCATATGTATCCCTCCATCATTTTAGATTGAGAAAATATTATATATTTCCTCAATGGTATACCATATATGCGGAAAAATTATACAAAAAGCTATATGGTTATGAAAGATTATATAATAATCGATTCTGAAAAGCTGTTGAGCGACTTCTTAACATCCCTATTCATTCACAACAGACCAAACACTCACGATTCCATGAAAATGTTATGAGCCAAAACACAGATAGCGCGCTGATCAAACTGATCGCCATTATTCTAGTGATTATAATTCGCTCACTATTTTTTCTATATCCATATCATCGTTTTCTAATCGATTGACATGCTTGCATCGTGGACTTTATACATAGATCCCATTAGAAGATTAGGCTTATAGCCCATTCCAAAGCCCCGCTTTTCGTCGTTTGGAGAACAAGTCAACGATTTGTCCCGACCACGCCAAAACATGGCCAAGCGCCAGAATCAATGATCACTAGGTCACTCGGAAACAAATGCTGACACATCAAGTGGTATCTATATGTCACTTGCATGCAAACGATTGAGAGCAGAAAAAGACTAGGAAGGCGCCTAGTCTTTTTTCAAAAGCTGTTGATTTACGAGACGCTTGATTAGCGTAACTTCTCCTCGACTTTTTGGCAAACCTCGTCTGCGGTCAAACCGCTCGCTTCAATAACAGAAGCTGAGGATACAGCATTTTGGATGCCCATCACATTTGAATCCTGGCCAGTCACAACGCAGCAATCGCATCCTTTTGCATCACTTTCCTGTTGAAGTGCAATCACTTCATGACCTCTTTCTTTTAATGCTTGTTGAACATTTGTTAACGATGGTTCTACCCCAATCTTTGCCATCATTCATCCACCTCCTCATTCACATAATGTGCCTTATCGGAGAGGAAAATATGCCATTCTAATTATTTCCTTTCCATCCAATATAAGATGCCAGCAAGGAAATGGCTTGATCAATCGCAAGTTCGTTCGGATTTAACCTTGCATGATGCAACCCGTATTCTGATTCTACACCAAGCCAAAACATAAACCCTGGAATTTCGGCAAGCATATAGCCAAAGTCTTCTCCTGTCATGGCCTCTCGACATTCTATCATGTGAATATCAGAATGCTGCTGCACAAATGTCATGAACTCTTTCGTCAGTTTTTCGTTATTATATACTTGGTAGTACATGGAGCCATAATCAATCGATGCTTCACATTGATAGGCGATTTCCATTCCTTTAACAAGAGATTCAATTCTCTCTTTCACTTTTTTCATAGATTCTGCTGATAGTGTGCGAATCGTTCCTTCTAAACGCGCATTCTCAGCAATTACGTTTTGCACCGTTCCTCCCGAAATTTTCCCGATGGTGATAACAGCGCTGTCAAGTGGGTCAACGTTGCGCGCTACAATTGATTGAAGTTGTGTAACAAGGGCGCAGGCGGCGACGACCATATCATTTGCTAGATGAGGAAATGCCGCATGTCCACCTTTTCCTTTTAAATCAATGAACAGTTCTGATGTATTAGCAAATAGCAATCCTTCTTTTATAGCAATCGTACCAACAGGATATTCCGGTGCTATATGCAGTGCGATAATCATATCTGGCCGCCACTGCTGCATGGGCTCGCTTTGAAGCATCGGCAACGCACCGCCTGGACCTTCTTCGGCTGGCTGAAAAATAAATAATAAATCATCACGAATGGGATGATGCACAAAATGGGTTAATACACCCAAAGCAATACTCATATGAAAATCATGTCCGCAAGCGTGCATTTTTCCTTCATGTTGAGAACGATAAGGAAGTTCTGTTTCTTCATGAATGGGAAGTCCGTCAATATCCGCGCGGTAGGCAATCGTTTTTGTCGGCTGAAGGCCATTGATTTTTACAAAAATACCTGTTTTCCATGTTTGAATTTCCAACCTTTCCTGCGGCAATGACGCAATATAATTTAATAAATATTGCTGAGTTTTAAACTCTTGAAACCCCAATTCAGGAATTTTATGCAAATCACGGCGAATCGATACAAATGGGCTTACCATGCTTTTCTCCTCCTCGTAAAAAAGCGTGGAGCATCTCCACGCTTCGCTTGGCTGTTTCGCCTTAACGGGTATATTGATAGATAGCCTTCTTTTTAATGTTGAAAACGGAACAACACCACTTTTATAGTTGGCGCAATTCTTGCTTAATTTCTGTTTTGGCTTTTGTTTTTTCATCAATTTGTTTAATCACACGAGCTGGTACCCCTGCCACAACAGAATAAGGAGGCACATCATCGATTACCACCGCGCCGGCTGCAACAACTGCGCCTTTTCCAACCGTTACCCCTTCTAAAATAACGGCATTCGCGCCAATCACTACGTCATCCTCTACAATGACTGGCTTCGCTGAAGGCGGTTCAATCACTCCTGCCAATACCGCTCCAGCACCAACATGGCAATTCTTACCTACCGTTGCCCGACCACCAAGCACTGCATTCATATCAATCATCGTTCCTTCGCCAACAACTGCGCCAATGTTAATAACAGCCCCCATCATAATGACCGCATTATCGCCGATCTCAACCTGATCGCGAATAATCGCACCCGGTTCAATGCGAGCTTTAATTCCTTTTAAATCAAGCAATGGAATAGCAGAGTTGCGGCGGTCATTTTCCACAACATAATCTTCAATGCGGTCTTTATTCGCTTCCATCACCGCTTGAATTTCCTGCCATTCACCAAACACGACTCCAGCATTTCCCGTTATAAACGCTTTTGAGCCGGTTCCAAAATCTAATCCTTCAAGATTTCCTTTTATGTATACTTTGACTGGCGTCGCTTTTTTACTATTTTGAATAAACGCAATAATTTCATTTGCATCCATCATTTTCATGTCAGCATCCTCCTTTTATTCTCTTATTCCTTTACTTTAGCAAAACAAAGCCTGCGCTGACAAGCACCAATTCAGTCCATCAGCTCTCGGACCACTTGATAAAACGCTTGTACTTGCGGAAGCTGCCACGCGGTATCTGCACCGATAAGCCACGTACCTCTCTCCATCAATCGCCCCGTTCGATCCTTTAGCGGAATTTTGTTCATAGAATCGTCTAAATCATGAAGCGCTATTTCCGGCAAAATCGCATAACCGATCCCATGATAAGCCAACTGTTTGCACGTCTCAATTTGATCAACAACCATTGTCCGTTCAGGCGGTGTTTCAAATTGTTCATGCCACCATTGTTGAATATGGAGAAAATAGGTGGAATCGCTTTTAAACTGAATAAACGGTCGATCGGTTTTGGGCAGCTGCTCAAGACCGTTAATTTTTTGATCGATTAAATACAGCCGATCAGCAAACAAAAAATGCTTGATGCCGTTCCAATGGGGAACACCGCGCACGATCCCGATATGAAAATCGTTTTGATACATCCATTCCATAATATTGCTTGTCCATCCTGTAACTAACGCAATTTTGACGTTCGGATATCGCTCGGTAAACCGTTTTAAGATGGATGGAAGCCAGTGCTGGGCAGCAATAGAAACGACTGCTAACCTTAACGTCCCGCTCGCCCGTCCATCCATTTGCTCGACTTCCTCTTTTACTTGCTCAGTCGCTTGCACGATTTCTTTGACCAGCTGGACAATTCTCTCTCCAGCCGGTGTCAAAATCAGCCCGCGAGGTGTTCGAACGAAAATTTTTGTATTCCAGTCATTTTCAAGCGTCTGCAAACGTTGAGAAAGAGCTGATGGGCTTACATATAATCTTGCCGCTGCTTTGCGCATGTTCAGCTCCTCAGCTAAAATCACAAGCCATTCATATTCAGTCATGCACCCATTGCCTCTTTCTGATAAGTTTTGCTTATCATTCTTGTTTATTTTTATGAAATTTCCTTATACCATTAAATTGTATATGATGATAGTAGAAAATACTAAACCAAGGAGAGGACGGTTGCATATGGACTATGCCTTATTTATCGTCATCGGGGCATTAACATCGTTTGTTGGAACTCTGGCCGGCGGTGGTGGCTTAATTGGCATGCCTGTCCTGCTTTTAACAGGCGTACCTGTCCATCAAGCGATCGCCGCCGCTAAATTTTCCAATATGATCAGTTCATTTTCAAGCTTTTTTGTACTTCTTGGCGAAGGAAAAATCGGCTGGAAGCAAACCGCTTTTATCGTTCCGATCAGCTTAGGAGGGGGGATTACAGGCGGATTGCTTGCTTCATCCCTGCCTGAAAAAACCATGACGGCTATCGCCATTGCGTTGTTGACATTTGCTCTCAGCCTGCAGTTTTTTCGAAAAAAGATGACGCAGCAGCGGTCAGCCGTTTTTTCGAAAAAATTATATGCGCCGCTTTATGGAATTAGCGTCTACGACGGAATGTTCGGTCCAGGTCAAGCCACGTTATTAATGTATACTTATTTGTCAACAGGACTTGACTATTTATCGGCGATCGCCTTTACGCGATTCCAAACGTTTATCAGCTGCTTTGGCGCCTTTGCCACGTATTTGTACGCCGGCCATGTGAACTGGCATATCGCCCCTTTTTTAGCGCTAGGGTCCGTCATTGGTGCACAAGTGTCTGTCAGACTTGCCCAAAAGCTAAAACAAGAACACTTGTCACTCATTTTAAATATCGTCACATTCCTGCTGATTATTCAGCTTGTTTTTAAAATGATCGGGTAAAGCACGCTGAAGCCTCATCCATTATAATGATTGAAGCGCCTCAGCTGCTTGTTCAACCGTTTTAATACTTCGCGTCTTGTAAAAATCCCTTCAAAATAGCCTTGCTCGTTTTCAACACAAACGAAAGGATGATTGACAATCAGTCCGATTCCCTTAATCACATTGTCGTTTAAAGATAAACGTGGAATATCTTTATTCATCACTTCCTCAACTTTCATTCGCTCCAATCGTTCAAGCTCAATTCGCTCTAGTCCTAAAATAGCATCCATAATCATCGTTGTACTGATAAGTCCATGCAGCTTATAAGATATATCAAGTACAGGAATTGCGGAGTATCTAGTTTTTGTTAAAACTAACAAAGCGTGATCCAAGTAATTTCCAACTTGAACATGAGCCACTTTTTCTGAAGGAATTAAAAATTGTGCAATCGTTTTGCCGGTAAATTCTTTGCTATCAAAACTGATCATGCCTATTTCCGCCTTTCGCATATACTTCTTCCCTTTTCAGTTTAACATACTCAGCGGTGTTGGATAAAAAAATAACTATCGCTTTTAAAGCGATAGTTCTTCATGAATTCGATGATACAGCTGTACTAATTTTTGATGACGCGCTTCATCTACATATTTGTAGCCCCTTTCGATATCAGAGAGCTCGCAGCTAATAATTTCAAGTGCATACTGCTGAGTAAAAAGCACATCCAGCAGCAACATCTGCTCATCTAAAGATAATCTTTCCAGCCATTCGTTTCTCATGATTCATCCTCCTTGCCAACATCCATTAGTATATATTCACAAATACGATGAAAAAGTCCAAAAAAAAATAAAAAGCCTTCGCTATTCGAAGACCTTTTATCCTTTACTTGTATAAATGTTGCGCAGCATAAACTGACAAGAAGGACATGCATAAATCACATTTTGATTGGATTGTGCCGTTAATACCTCTTCTAAATAAGCTTGGCTTCGGCATACAGGGCAAATAACAACCGGCTTTTTTTTCATGATTTCGCCTCACTTTTTTTCATCTAATAACTCAAAAATTTCGATCGCAATCATATCAATATTGTCAAATTGGTAAGTATTTGGCTTCTTCCCTTTCTCATATACCTCTAGCATAAATGTATCGTTTTTCGCTAGGTAGGTGACACTGCATTTTTTTTCTCCATTCACTTCAAAATTTCGCTGCGGCGCCTCGTTGCCACTCGGCTCTTGGTCACGAAGCTGCATAAGCCGTTGAATAATCCCTAGCAGTTGAGACATAAGCTCTTCCTCCTTTATACGAAAAGGGCACTTTATGTATAGTATAGGCCTGATGCTCTCAAAAAAATAAACATATGCCCATGTTTCCCCCATTGATTATATCAGAAAAAACGTGTAAAGTATCCTCTTTCGTCAATCTCCCTCGTCAAAAAGGGCAACCCTTCTAATGGATCGCCCCGCTTGTTTATCCTCTGTTTAAAGCAAGATAAATAATCATGCCTAAAGCCAACAAGCCAGCAAGCACATATGCCAGCAGGACAGGATTGCGAATATACGGATGCTCTTGTATTTTTTCATTCACCGGCGCATCGTATTGTTCCTGCAATTTTTGGCGCCGTCCAAGTGAATACGTATAGAGAAATCCAATAATCGCGATAAGTAATACGATTATTGATAATATAAATGAAGTTTGCGCCATCGTATTTTCACCTCGTGCTTACTTTCCCCCATTTCCCCTATATTTTATTCAATACTAATAATGAGCATCGTGCTCAAATAAATAGCTATAAGATAAATCAATGAACAAGTAGTGGCACTCATCAATCGGATAGGAGTACGTACGAATCGTCTCTCCTGTTTCGATATCTCCGTACAAGTCTGATAAAATGCCCCTTTTACGCGAACGCATACGCACAATATTTTCTAAAAAATATGGACGCCAACTCCAATTCTTCATATAGTACTCCGGCTGCAGTTCCCAAACATGACTCTTTTTGAAAATATTTGCTGATTTTTGAAATCCATCCTCGTCACACACATAGATGCGAAAGCATACATCGCTCAGCTCAGCAGCTAGAGACGAAATGAGTTCGTTAAAACTTGCTGTTTTTTTATACTTGGAAAGCAGCGCTGTGACTCTCTGTTGAAACTGTTCGGAAATATTGTATAGTATTTGCAGTTTTTTCTTTTCCAGCTGAATAAATCCGTGGCACTCTTGACGCAAACGGTCTTTTAGAAAATCAGCCGGTAGCAACGCAGACTGCGGTTCAGCCAAATAATACCCTTGATAATAACGGCCGCCATTTTGCCAAGCATATTGCAGCTGAAAAGAGGTTTCAATATCCTCATACAAAAGAGTAGCCCCCATTTTGCGAGCAAGCAAAGAAATCGAATAAAGCACATCCTGATAGGAGTAGCTGCTCGAGATTTTTCGCAGTTCATGCAAATCCATTTTTAATATATCTGGCGCCAATAGGCTAATGCGCTCAAGATTGCTGCTGTGTTCCCCAATATGATCGAGAGCCACGCGAATCCCGTATGTACGAATATAGGTTAATAAATGACTAAGCTGATTAAAGTCTCCTTTAAAAAACGGCTCGTTAATTTCCAGCACAATACGATCTAAGGACAAGCCCTTCTCTTTATATTGAAACAATAAAGATAAAAATGACTCTGCCCGATCCATCATCAATAAATTAGCATCTTGATTAAGAAAAATAAGCAGCGAATGGTCATCATTCAATAAAAAATGGTCAAGCGCCTTTCTTGTTACGACTTCATCGACTTCTAAGCGAAATTCCTCCGGAATGGCTTCGTCATGAAAAAAAGGGCCTAAGCTTACAATTCCATCCTCAGAGCGATATCTGCCTAGTACTTCATAGCCGATGACGCGATGCTCATCAGCGCTAAAGATCGCTTGGTAATACGGGATGACGCGTTGCAAATTAGTTACAATATCTAACGCATCCATGCTGCTCACCTCTTTTTGCACTCGTCATTTTGCATATTATACCACACGATTCCCCTACCTCATAAAGAAAAAAATCGTTGCCATACTATAAGTCCGAACATGCTTTAAGGCATGCGCTCGTCGAACAGTGAACGCTTTTACGGGCCAATCCCTTTGCTCGCTGGCGTTCCTGTTTAAGGGAAGAGGCAGAAAAGTTTGTTTGTAACTATATAAATACAACTTGATGTCTCAACATGTGTCTCCCATGCCAAAAAGGAATGAGCCGATTTCGACGGCACGGTTTAGCTTGATCGAAGGAGGTCGATGACTTACCTTCCAACCATAAGTTTTCACACATATCGTTCATTCATATTACACAGCATAAAGACAACAAACGAATGGATGTGTTCAATACCAATATATAGGCTCTCATGATAAGGTCTGTCATTCGTTTCAGCTTCATATCTGTTTCAGATCATATACTGCTTCAAAGTGAATTTCGATTGGATTAGGTGATGAACATGAACTATCTTTATATGGGAATAGCGTTTTTTATGCTGCTTGGCTGCTCAAATGAAGAGAAAAAAGCAGCACCTCCGTCCCATTTGGCAAAAGAGGCAGAAAACCCTCATTTCCGTTATGAGCCGAAAGCGGTACAAAATCCCGAAAAAGTGATTCTGCATGTACCGTTAATTAAGCAAGTTCCTGAGTTGAAATATGGATGTGAGGTAACAAGCTTAGCCATGGTGCTGCAATATGCAGGAGTCCAAGTAAATAAACTGACCTTAGCCAAACAAATAAAAAAGGATTTAGATCCGAAAATAAGGGATCGACATGGAAACATCATTTCATGGGGAAATCCGGCAGACGGATTTGTTGGAGATATGACTGGAAAATCGAGCGGTTATGCCGTGTTTGATGAACCGATTGTAGAGCTGATGGAAAAATATCTGCCAGAACGTGCCGTTAATTTAACTGGACAACCTTTCACTGAGCTGCTTAGGTACGTTTCCAATGGCCATCCCGTTGTTGTTTGGACAACAGGAGATTATCGCCTTCCAGATCGTTGGGAAAGCTGGAAGCACGGTGGACAAACGATTCGTACACCGCTCGATTTGCATGCGGTTGTTCTTGTCGGTTTTGATTCAGATTTTGTTTATATCAACGATCCTCTCTGGGGGAAAAAAGCACATCAAGTAAACAAGCAGCAGTTTATTCGTTCATGGATAGCCTTAAAAAAAAGAGCGGTTTCCTATAATTGAAACCGCCTTCTTTTATCAATTAAAACGGATATTGGTTTAGCCATTGCCCCCCATCTATTGTAATGCATTCCCCATTGATGTAAGCGGCTTCATCTGAAAGCAAAAAAGCAGCAAGTCCAGCAATTTCTTCAGGTGTTCCAAGCCGGCCAAGCGGCACACTTGCCAATGTTCGCTTCGCTGCTTCCTCGGATTCCCAAAGCTTTTCCGCTCCTCCTGTTCGTTCAATCGGACCAGGAGCGATCGCATTCACACGAATCCCATATTTTCTGCCCCATTCTACAGCAAGTGTGCGCGTCATCGCTAACACGCCCGCTTTCGCGCACGCCGAATGGATAACGCCAGCACCGGCATTCCACGCATATGTAGCAACCATGTTAATAATGGTGCCTTTTGCTTTTTTATTGATCCAATAATTCCCTATTTCTCGACTGCAATAAAATGTTCCGTTCAGCACAATGTTGATCACGCTATTCCATCCATTGATTGACAGCTTTTCAGCTGGACAAATAAAATTTCCTGCTGCGTTATTAATTAATGCGTCAATTTGCCCAAACTCCGCATCCGTGCGCTGAACCATTTCGGCGACGAGTTCAGGTTCACGCACATCCATTTGAATCGGCAGCACCATTCCTTCCGCGGTCTCAATTTCCTTTTTCACCTCTTCTAACGCCTCTAATCTTCTTCCTGTGATCACAACACGAGCTCCCTCTGCCACAAACCGCTTGGCCATATATTTTCCCATTCCGCTGGATGCACCTGTTACAATAATCACTTTTCCCTGCACATTTTCTCCCCCTTAAATTACTGACTGATTATTCATTCATTTTTATTTTACTATAAATATACATAATTTTCTAACATTTTTATTGGTCTATATCCATACTTCTTGAAAATAAAACAAACGGAAAGACAAATCGGCTGTTTCCGCGACGAAAAACCGATATTTTTACCTGCAAGAGGCAATCAATGAAAAGCTGAGCTTGATCTATTACTTTTCTGTTTTTGATTCTCCATTTATAATATAAATAATGGGGAAAGGACGTAGATAATTCATGAAAACCACGCCACAAATGAACAGAAGAACATTTCTCAAAAAAAGTATTGGCTCCCTGCTCGGAGGCATGTTTATCGCTTCCTTCGGGTATTACTACGCTCGTTTTATCGAGCCAAGCCGGCTGACCATCAGTAAACATTCAATTACTCATCCATTAATCCCCAAGAGCTTCGATGGTATGACGATTGTACAATTTAGCGACACACATCTCGGAGATTATTATTCACTCGAGCGGCTGAACCAGCTTGTTAGCCAAATCAACGATATCAAGCCAGATCTGGTTGTTTTTACTGGGGATTTGATCGATGCTCCTCATCAATATCCTTATGCTCATCAAATTATTCCTATCCTTTCCAGAATTCGTGCTCCGTTTGGGAAGTTCTCCATTTACGGAAACCACGATCATGGAGGTTATGGAACGAATTTATACCGAAATATCATGAATCAGGCCGGATTTCGTATGCTTGTGAACGAACATGCGATCATCCAGCTCGTCGATAAAAGCAAAATCGCGATTGCGGGCATGGACGATTTAATGCTTGGCCGCCCGCATTTTGAACAAACCTTTCAACAAATTCCTCCATCTACCTATACCATTTTATTATTGCATGAACCAGATGGAGCCATTCAAGCGGCGCATTACCCTGTCCACCTGCAGTTATCAGGGCATAGTCACGGCGGCCAGATCCAGCTTCCTTTCATCGGTCCTCTGATCACACCTCCACTGGCCATTCAGTATTATGAAGGATTTTATGAGGTGGGGAAAATGAGGCTTTATGTCAATCGAGGCCTAGGCACAACTCGAATGCCATTGCGCTTTTTAACTCCTCCTGAATTAACAATCTTTACATTAAAGCATCAACCATCGTCGGCGTCGGATGGTTGATGCACTGATTTAAGGTTGAGAATTCAAGCAGTATGGACCATCGTTGCCTCATCATCCTCAACTAGTATCACGGGTTTATCCACCTTCCTCTTTCTATTCTTCATCTTCTTTGACGCGATAGGCTAAATTAAGTAGCCACAATTGACTGTCAATTTCCCGTTCCCCCTTCGCTTTTTTCACATAATGATACTCACCATACCTATCCTGTTCCCTAGCTTTCACATTATCCGCAAGCAAGATAGACAAAATGTCCACAATTCTTGATTTTAAATGATCGGCTAAAATCGGAAATAAAATTTCCACTCGTTTATCCATGTTACGCGTCATCATATCAGCTGATGATAGAAACACTTTCTCCGCTCCATTATGCTGGAAATAGTAAATTCGGCTATGTTCAAGAAACCGACCAACAATACTGCGGACGCGAACGCGATCACTAACTCCCGGGATGCCCGGGCGAAGGCAGCAAATTCCGCGAACAATTAAATCAATATTCACCCCTGCTTGTGAAGCTTCATACAGTTTCATAATCAGCTCTTTATCTGTCAGCGCATTCATCTTTGCAATAATACGTCCATTTCCGTGTTGACGATGCAGGCGAATCTCCTCATCAATGAGGTGAATAAATTGGCGGCGAATATCGAATGGAGCAACGGATAGATAGTGAAAATGAGGTTTTTCCATATATCCGCTTAAATAGTTGAAAAAATTCGTAGCATCCTCGCCAAATTCACGGTTGGATGTTATGAGACCTAAATCGGTATACAGTTTGGCTGTCGCATCATTATAATTTCCTGTACCTAAATGAATAAAGCGCTCGATTTTCCCATTTCGCTGCCTGACAATCAGGGTGATCTTACTATGTGTTTTTAAATGCGTAATGCCATAAATGACATGACATCCTGATTTCTCCAGTTCTTTGGCCCATTGCACATTATTCTCTTCATCAAAACGAGCTTTCAACTCAACAAGGACCGTTACTTGCTTGCCGTTTTCCGCTGCCCGCTTCAAAGCTTCGATAATGGGAGAATCACCGCTGACGCGATACAATGTTTGCTTGATGGCGAGCACCTGCGGATCATCTGCCGCCTCCGATACAAAATCGATGACGGGTTCAAATGATTCATAAGGATGATGAAGCAAAATATCCTGTTCCGCCGCTTTTTCAAAAATGTCCTCCCCAGAATCCAAATCTCTTGGGGGCTGCGGAATAAGCGCCTCATATACCAAATGCTCTTTATATAAAGATAGTTCTTGATAAAAGCGGTAAAAGAAGGTCAAATCAAGCGGTCCGTCGATTTCATATAGGTCATCATGACCAATTTCTAATTCCTCTAATAAATAATTTAAAATAAATGGATCAAACCCGTCCTTTCTTATTTCCAGACGAACAGCAGCCCCCCATTTTCGTTTTTTTAGCTCTTTTTCAATTTCTTTTAATAAATCGCGCGCGCCTTCTTCATGGATCGTCAAATCGGCATTGCGCGTAATGCGGAATGGAGTCACTGAAATCACATCATATCCAGTAAATAACGTTTGAATATGAGCCGTAATGACATCCTCGAGCAACACATATACAAAGCGGTCAGATTCCGATGGGAGACGGATGAAGCGATTTAACACAGAGGGGACCTGAACAATCGTTAATTTTCGTCTTTCCTCCTCTTCTTCAGCATCAAGCACAACTGCTAAATTTAAGCTTTTGTTCAGCAGCATCGGAAACGGACGGTACGCGTCCACGGCCATTGGAGTTAAAACAGGGAAAATCCGTTCAGTAAAATACGCCTGCAAAAACTCCCTCTGCTTTTCCGTCCATTCATCTATAGCTGCCAAGTAAATCTTCTCTGCTTTTAACATGGGCAAAAGCTGTTCATTATAAAACCGATATTGAGCAGCTACTAGCTCATATACTTTTTCGGAAATTTTGTTTAGTTGCTGCTTCGGCGTCAGCCCCGCTTTGTTTTCAGGTTTATTAAATCCTGCCTTTACTTGATCTTTTAAGCCGGCTACACGCACCATAAAAAATTCATCTAAATTCGAACTGAAAATCGCTAAAAATTTTAATCGTTCAAGCAATGGATTTCTCTCATCAAATGCTTCTTGCAACACACGTTTATTGAAAGCAAGCCAGCTTAATTCGCGATTATTATAATAATTTGGATTATTTAGCTCCATCGTGCTTCCCTTCCTTACTCATTTTGCTGAAAATGCAATTCAATCGGGCGTTTGAGTATTTTCTCGATATGTTTTTTATTTTTTTCCGCCTGGTACTCCTCTGCTCGAAAATCTCCGCTACAAATGATGTTCATGATAATGGTGTCGCTCTGCTCAGACCATCTCATTTGCTGAACAATCTTTCGCTTCGTATCGTTTAGGCTATAAGCAAATTTTAAAAGAGCACCAAGAAAGCGAATGCGCTTTTGTTCTTCTTTCGTAAACCAACTGCTAAACGGAGCGATATACTGTTTAAATAACGGTTTATTTTTGTAAGAAGCCATAAGGGCAAGTTTTACGCGGTCCTTATGCATCAATCCATCAATGGTTCGATTGGCCAATAAATAAAATGTATGCTGACTGCTTGATTCTTCATCAATATACTGCCCTAAATAAAACACCCGTGCAGCCCATTTCATATCCCGCACATCTTCATCTGTCAACGGGTATAATTGAAGCAAACGAATTTGCTCCACCATTTGCGAAAGAAGATGGGACACATATTCCACATCGTCTAAGCGAATATCATAATCCTGTGCCAATTCGAAAAAGCTTTCTTGGAGAACGTTGGGAAATACTCTAGTCCCAAACGGTTGAGTGAATTCTTCATAAAAAATGCCATCGCGCAAGCCTTTTCTGCTCAACACAAACGAAGAAGCTTCTACGACATCATACAGTACACGAAAAACCTCCAATGCAGGAATCATTAAATCCGCACGATCCTTGGATAAACCTTCCAATTTTTGAATGTCTTCAAATGGAAGTGAGGTTAGTAGCTTTCGAACGTCTAGCAGGTGTTTTCGTTTCATTTCGTATTGATGAACACCAGCAAGCGGATATCGGCACATAAGTTGATGAACTTGTACCACATTTCGAGCACTTCCCCCCATAGCAACAATAGGAACATTTCTTTGCAGCAGCCATGGCAAAGAGTGAAATTGCTCTTCTACATATTCGGCAAGAAGCTCTAACTCCTCATCTGTTGGAACGTTGCCCGCCACAAACTTTTGCTTTAATGACAAAACTCCGAACGGAAAGCTGTGTAATTCATATAGTTGCCTGTCTTTATAATAAGTGATTTCTGTGCTACCGCCGCCAATATCTATTGTTATCGCTTCAGAAATGGGCGTAGAATTAACGACGGCAAGAAACCCGTAATAGGCTTCCTCCTCTTCAGTAAGTACCCGAATACAAAAATCTGTATTCGCTTCTATCCATTCAGCGATTTCTTGTTGGTTTTTCGCCTGGCGAATTGTAGCGGTAGCCACACATTTGACGCGTTCTAAACGATGATAGCGGGTAATTTCCTGAAAGCTTTGCAGTGTATTTAATAAAAGCGACACGCCCGATTCCGCCAACATCTGGTCTTCTGTTAAATGGCTGCGAAGTCTTGCCACCACTTTTACATTTTCAACTTCACGCAACCGACCGCTTTTTTGCCGTTCATAAATCACTAAACGAATCGTATTTGATCCGATATCAATGATTCCGTACTTTTCTTTCATGCTTGTTCATCCTTACGTTTATTTTTCATTAATCATATCATATGTTGCAAACAAATGTTCATGCTGTATAATAAAAGTACTAGACAAGCCTATTGAAAAGGAGACGAATCATGGAGAGTTTAGAACCAACGATAGATAACTTAGCGAAAGCGATTTTCACTGTTAATCGCCATGCGAAAACAGCATTAAATCCATCTTTTTTATATCTGTTAAAGAAAAAGACGATTGAGAAGCTGATTAGTGAGGGCAAAGCCAAAAAGGTGGGTCTTCATTTCTCGCCGAATCCGCGCAACAGCCAACAGCAATCTGACGTTCTTGTCGCTGTCGGCAACTATTATTTTCATATTCCTCCGACAAAAGAAGACTTCGCAACTCTTCCGCACTTAGGGGCCTTAAATGGCGTTTATCGCAATCCTGTCGCAAAAATGCCGCTGTCGCAAGCCAAAGCATTGTTACAGTCATATGCCGGCATCAGTGAAACACCAGCTAACAAACCTTCGCCAAGAACATACCAAAAGCCGGTATTTAAACGGCTCGGTGAACGTTAAGGATGGAATGGAGCCGCTCTCTTTGAAATCTGGTCATTTCAGAATAAGCAAAACGAGACGCGCTTTTGCTCGCGGCCGGTTGTCGGGTTTACTCGCCTTCGGCAACCGGCGCTCGTTTTCTATTCTTATTCTTTTCTGTCATTTCGGTTCATGAACAAGCAAATACACTTTATCATTCAACCGTTTCTCTTACAGCCATCTTTTTGTCCCTTTCTTTTTTATTTTTCATCAATCCCCTGCTTTTATCCCTTATTCTAATGAAGGCCTCAGCACTTTATCGACCTGTCAGTTGTTCCTTGCAAAAGAGGAATCCTCTCTCGTTTGTATCTTTATATGAAATTCAGCCTGCTTTTAGACGAGAAGCCCCTTGTTTCCGATCATCGTGAACCATTAAGGCTTTTCATACCTAAAAATAGCATTTACATAAAAAAATGGACAGCCTTTTGCAGAGACTGTCCAACGGTAACAGGAGGCTCAAAACCGCCATTCTATCCAGGACAAGGACAGCAAATGAATCGGTTTTATCTGTCACCACGGATTATAAAATATATTTATCGATTACTTTCACAAGCTCGCCCACTTCTGGTTTGCTGACTTGCGCCGTCGCTCCAACTTTTTCGCCCTTATGACGCAAATCATCGGTAATAAGCGACGAGAAAATGATAACAGGAAGCTTGCTTAGTTTTTCATCCTCGCGGATTCTTTTCGTCAAATGATGTCCATCCATTTGCGGCATTTCAATATCAGTAATCACAAGCTGCACTTCCTGCTCAATGTCTTTCCCTTCTTTCACAATTGCTTGTAAATAATGAAGGGCTGCTTCTCCATCCTCGAAAAATTCAACAAGCACATAACCTGCTTCAGCAAGCGTGTCATGCAACAGTTTACGCAAAAGCGGGGAATCCTCGGCAACCACGATTTTTTTATTCGAGCGTTCCCGTTTTCCGAGTTTTTTCACTTGCTGTACGTTAATCCCTGTTTCCGGGTTAATATCCACCACCATTTTTTCAAAATCAAGCAATAAAATCATTTTGCCTTCAAGCTTAACAACCCCGATTACCTGACCATCAAGTCCTTGATACATTTGGGAAGGCTTTTCGATTTGCCTCCAAGAAATTCGATGAATCCGAGTAACATTATGTACATGGAATACCACTTTTTGCTGATTAAACTCAGCAACAATAAATTTATCTTGCTGAGGCGTTTCCGATGGAGGAAAGCCGAGTGCCTTGGCCATATCAATAACGGGAAGCACCTCTCCCCGCAATTCGATAATTCCTTCTATATTAGGATGAGAATGGGGAACTTTTGTAATGGGGACAGGATTTAAAATTTCTCTTACCTTCATCACATTAATAGCAAATTGGTTTGTACCGATTAAAAATTCGACAATCTCCAATTCATTGGTTCCGCTTTCTAACAAAATCTCCCGTTTTTCATTCATCTTCGATAACGTCCTTCCTCGTATAATGTCCTAATTTTATTATATTTTTTCCTAAGCAAATAAGAAACCTTTTTCTTTATAAATTCCTCTCTAAAAAATAAAGCTGCCTTCTTATCGGCAGCTTTTCTAATATAAAAAATCAAGCAATCGGCGGTCAGCTAGGTTGGTGTCGACAGGGCATGCTTCGGCATCACGTCCGTATTGCCAGGCCCATGCATTCGCTTTACAATTTGGCGAAGCCGGAGAATATTTCGGAGCTTTTTGCTCGGATGTCGTTCCGGGTCTCGGTGCTGAACTCCAAATAACGGATTGAACAGCCACTTGGTTATTTTTTTGTACTGCTTCGCAATAAGCTGCAGAGAAATCCCCTTTGGATGGATCTGCATAAAATCCAGGACGATAGCCAGTAGGCTGAAGCGTTTCCACCCAAGCGCGAATCCATGCCTCATCAACAGCAAAAAAATCTTCAATATTGGCAAACAACATTTTATTTTTTGGAATCCCAAGCCGACGCGCATGAAATACTGCATTGCGTGCAACGACTTGTCCGTTGGCATATCCTGTTGCTTGGCGAAAAGCGTTGTAGATCGGCAATATTTTTATACCATAGCTATGTAGTCGAGCTATTTCTTGAGCTGTTAATCCATCAGAGACATTCGGCACCTCTACTAAGTAACGCCCCCAAAATTTTGGATAGCCAAGCTCATTTTTCACGCAATAAAACGATTGATCTGTCACTGTTGCCGCGGAATCAACTCCCCAAACCGTTCTCGCCATAATTTCTCTCATTCCTTTCTCTCTGCACTTTTTTCTATACGAAAAATGCAACGATGGAACGAAGATCTGGAAAATCGACGCTCAAAGGTATATTTGCAGACTGGCATTGGTCACGCATTCGTATAGCAAAGGTCCAAATACTCCCGCTGTCAGACCCATTCATGAATCTATGAAGCCATTCATCGTGTAGCTACCTGACCGTCGAAAAACATCATGAGCTCCGTATAGCTGCTTTATATTATCATATGACTGAGACGGTTTGTCTTATTTCATTAAAGGCAATGTAATCTCTACGCGCGTTCCTTTTCCAGGATGGCTCATATAATGAACGGTTCCTCCCATTTCACGGATTAAGCGATTGGAAATCATGCTCCCTAACCCCGTTCCTTTTGACTTCGTTGTGTAATAGGGAAGACCAATCTTTTTTAACTCCTCCTCTGTCATTCCTTTTCCGTTATCTTCAATCACTACTTTGACAGTCTTTTGCTGCATAAGAGATTGTGTCGTAATAAAGACACTTCCGCTGCCATTATCAATTGCTTCAATCGCATTTTTGATAATATTTAAAAATGATTGCTTTAAATATTGCTCGTCTCCCCAGACGTAACATTTTTCAATATTCTCCCATTCGATAGACACATTGGCAAACGCTCCTAACGGGCGAAGCAAGTCCACACAGTCACGCAGCACTTCACTTAAATCAATCGGCTGCAAGCGAAAATCAGCCGGCTTTGCCAATTTTAAATAATCCGTAATGATTTTATTTGCCCGATCTAGCTCCTCTAGAATAAGGGGAGCAAATTGCTCTAATTGTGAATTTCCAGCATCCTTTTGCAGCAATTGCACAAACCCGCGGACCGTCGTAATCGGATTGCGAATTTCATGAGCAAAGGATGCCGCCATTTCACTGACCATCGTCAGCTTATCCATATATACCATCTCATCAAATTGGCGATTATACACAATTAAGCGTTCAATTAAAACAATCATCAACAGGTAAGTCGCCAAAAACATGGCAAAATACGTACTATAAAATTCCCAATTCAAAAATGAAACCGTTTGAACAATGATCGTAAAATAAAAAAGAAAATACAGCATCACAATCATTAATGCATGCCATAATTTATTTTTTGCTTTCCAATAAAAAGGCCGAAATAACCAAGCAGTGATAAACGAAAGAACGGAAACAAGCACTCCGATTCCGGCAAAAGAGCCGCCAATAATCAGACGCGTAATCACCACAATCAATGTGCATATGCCTCCGGCCGGCCAGCCAATATATAGCGTCACAATTAAAATGACGATCATCCGAAAATCAAAATGTGTCTCCCCTAGGGTCTCAATTGGATAAAACATACACAGCATGGCAGCAAACGCAGCAAATAGCCCATAAATGGCTTGCTGCCGCATCGTTAAAGTCAGACGGTCCCGAAAAGGGAAAAATAAATTCGCATTAAATGTTAATGAGAGCAAAATCGTAATATTGACAATGAGAGGCTTAATCATGAAAATCATTCTTGATTTCCCCCGTTCATTGATACATCGCCCATCATTGTATCATACTCTTTTCATTTCTTGAATGAGTTTTACAAAAATAAAAACACGCTTGGCTAGGTAATCATAGCCAGCGTGTTTTTTCGTCATCTTTTCCAACGGTGAAGCAATTCGTTACGCTCTCCACGCGCAAAAACATCGAGACGATTTCCTCCCCATGAAATAGCAGCGGGTTCAGATGTAATACGCCTTCCATCAAGATGAAGAAACTCGCTCCAATGCGCGCCATCCCAATATTTATAAAGAAGTTCATGATTCCCACCGCGCGCAAAGATATCTAAGCGGTTTTTTCCTCTAGATGCCGCTGCTGGGCTCGAAGTAAGAAGACCTTTCAGATCTTCCCAATGACTCCAGCGCGCGCCGTCCCACCATTTATGCAAAAGTTGCCGCTCTGCTCCTCTCGCAAATACATCAATTCTTTGCTTTCCCCATGAAACAGCTCCGGGAGCGGATGTAATAATGCCGCCCAAGTTTTCCCATTCACTCCAACGAACACCGTCCCACCATTTATGATACAGATGACGATCCTCGCCGCGCACAAACACATCCAGCCGATTGGCTTCCCATGATGCCACCGCAGGAGTTGAGCTTAACACTCCTCCTAAGTCTTCCCATTCACTCCAGCGTACACCGTCCCACCATTTATGCAAAAGCTGCCGTTCTGGCCCGCGACCAAATACATCAATGCGATTTTCCCCCCATGAGACAGCAGCTGGAGAGGAAGTTAATGTACCGGAGAGATTTTCCCAATCGCTCCAACGCACACCGTCCCACCATTTATGGAGCAATTGATGCCTTTCACCTCTTGCAAATACATCCAGCCGATCTCGTCCCCAAGACGCCACAGCCGGTCCTGATGTTAATGTTCCTCCTAAACTTTCCCACGCGCTCCAATCCTGTTCCGGCCTATATCCGATATTCTCTAGCACCAAACGAATGACGGATCTTACGATTTGCTCGATTTCATTTTCCGGAACGCGATACGCCTGCAACACAGTAAACAACCAAGGGGAGTTTCTTCTAGTTAGCTGAAACAGCTGCTCAATCTTTTGATCCATTGTTCCTTCCACATGTTCCTTATGATCTAACGCTGTTTGGACAATGACACGAAACATATAGCGTGATATATTGCGCGGAACATAATATTGTTGCAGCTTCGCATATAGCGGCTGCAGCTTCGGACGAATCATGCGCCATATATTCTCCATTTCTTGGTTTCTTTCACTATTTTCCCTGTCATGATAATCGATTAACATTTCAGTAAATCCCGGTACATAGGCAGAAAACATGCCATACGGATCAAGACGGTCCATCCTATCCCCTCCTCTTTGTCAAAGATCCCATCACTTTATCGTATGATGCTGTCCGATTATATAGTCCTTTTTTTGTTACAAGTACAAAGACTTCGATTAATGTATATAGAATATGGTGGGTGGATAAACAAACATGATGCCACGTGCTATCATTTTGTTTTCATTAGTCATAGGATCTACTCCTCTTCCAACGGAAATAAAAAGAGGGTGCTCAAACTATTCGTTGGACACCCTCTCTTTTTAATCGCCAATTCTCCCTGTATTTCTTTCGCTATCAAGCGGCTCGGAAATGCGGTTAAAAGCCAGATCCACTGCAGCTTCTGCTGAACTGCAAAACGCAATCTCCACCGTGCGCCGCTCATCCAAATACCCTCCTTCATAGGCCACCTCTTTTATTTTTGTCGCCCATCCGCCTGTCGTTTCAATAATAACCACCGGTTTTTGATTCATATATGCCGCTGACAGCTCCCCAAGCGTCCCATTGCCGCCGCGGATCATAATAAGGGCATCCGATGAATGAACGAGCACCATGCTGCGAAAATCAAAATGAAGCCCTGTTGTAATCGGTACATCTAAATAATCATTAGCGACATCTGTGCGATCTCCGGCTAAAATGCCAATCACTAATCCCCCTGCCTGCTTTGCTCCTTTAGAAGCTGCTTCCATGACTCCGCTTCCTCCGCCGGTTAATAGGACCGCCTTTCTTTTCGCAATTTCTTCGCCTACCTGCTCCGCAATTTTTCGTACGCTGTCAGGAATATCCCCTGATTGTCCAATGACTGCAATTCGCTTCATTCGCTGTCTCTCCCGTTTTACCCATTTCCTTTATGAAAACGAAACCATCCTTTTTTCTTAAACAAGAAAAACATGGCTACCGCAATGAGTGCCATTATTCCTAGCACAGCAAAATACCCGTATTTCCAATGCAATTCAGGCATATTGTCAAAATTCATCCCATACACACCGGCAATGAACGTCAACGGCATAAAAATCGTCGTAATCACCGTTAATGTCATCATAATTGTATTCATCCGATTGGAGTTCAATGACAAATAACTATCGCGAATATCAGAAGTAATATCGCGATTCGCCTCAATCATTTCCACCAATTTTAATAAATGATCATAAATATCATGAAAATAAATATGCTGTTCCTTCATTCGCTGTAGCCGATCAGAGTTAATAATCCGATAAAGCAAATCACGCATCGGGACAATGGTTCTTCTTAGTTTGGATAAATCACCGCGAATATCAAATACTTTTTCGAGGATTTCCTGAATGGTATGATCGTTTGTATTTTCATCAAGATCATTTAACATATCTTCCATTCGATACATCGGCGGAAAATAATCGTCTACAAGCTTATCTAAAACATGATACATCACGTGAAATGGTCCTGCTTGAAAATGCTCTTCTGTTTGCAGCCTTTCCCATACTTGATTTATTCCCCATACGGATTGTTTATGAAACGAAACGAGAAAGTTTTGTCCGATAAATAAATCCACTTCTTCCGCTTCCAATGTTTCTTGATTAATAGAGTGCACAACCATAAACAAATACTGATCATAAAAATCCAGCTTCGGTCGTTGAATAAATTCCAAACAGTCCTCAATCGCTAATGGATGAAAATGAAAAAAATCGGCCAACAATTTTGCCTCTTCATCTGTCGGTTCGTGGAAATCGACCCAATACCATGAAACGGAAGGTTTTTTTAAAAATGGCAGTGGTACATCATAGACTACTTCAAAGTCTTTAGTAATCACACAAGTTCGGATCATCACTCTCCCCCTTCCTTCGACGTCAATGTATCAAAACATAGGCATGTAGATGAACGAACGAAAAACCTTCACCTCTAGCTTCATTTTTTCACAGGCAGCAAACGCATCGTTCGCTAAAGACATATCTTAATTCTTGGCTTTTCTGCCATAGCCGGCAATCCTCTTGCTAACGACTAGCATGATATATAGGCGATCAATGATTTTGGCACTGGATCTATCTGTGAAGGATCAAGATCCAACGAGAAGATCGAGCAGATGGCTCATGCAAAAGCCAAATGGCATGTTTTCGACGGTCGGAGACAAGCCGCGGACTTGTCTCCGTCACGCCCCAGCTGCCAAGAACCGAACAACCGTCATACCTGCTCATCGGAACGGGAAATATTGGCACATCAAGCTGTATCCATATCATACCACGAATTTATAGATGGAGCATTGATATCAGACGATTGTGGTTGTTCAATTGGTTCACTCCGCTCGAAAAAGTTTATCTCTCCCCAGCCATCAGCTTTTCAAAAATAATTTTATTCCATTCTCAAGCTGTATTTATCTATATAATACCCGAAAAATAGTCGCTTGTTTGTAAAAATTACTACCTTCGAATTTATCAAAATTTTCTTTACTTTTTTATAAAAAAAGACGATAATATAAAAAAGGGAACATCTTGTTCCCGAATAAGGGGGAGTTTCCATGTACGAAAAACAATTTCCTCACGAAGGGATTATGATGTTTGGGCAACCGGAAGAAAAAAACAGCTACGGACCGCTTGCTGAAATGATTCTGGAACAAGCTATTTTCCTTTATCAAAAAAATAAATTAATGGAAAAGATTGATGAAGCGCTAGCTACCAAAGATCAAGCGCTGTTTTTAGAATTATCCACCCAATATAACGAATTGCTAAAAAAACACAGAGAATAGGCAGGGAGATTTTTCGAAATGATGGAATGCGAAGCCTCACAGCACTATAATCATGAATCGTTTGATTAGGTGAGCCACTTCTTCGTCTTTATACGCAGAAGAAGGCTCACCTTTTATTGTACTTCCGTGATAAAATAAAACAAATGGAGTATGGAAGGAAGGAATACTATGGAGCATCTCATTCATCCGCGTATTAAAAATATTGAAATCTCAGGAATTCGCAAATTTTTTAATATGGTTGCCGATCGTCCAAACCTCATTTCATTAACAATTGGCCAGCCGGATTTTCCGACTCCTGAACATGTGAAAGAAGCTGGGAAACAAGCCATTTCTGATAACTTCACAGTCTATACCCACAATGCAGGCTTGCTTGAAGTGCGTCAAGCGGCTTGCCGTTTTGTCAACGAAAAATATGGCTTGCACTATAATGAAAACGAAGTGATTGTGACGATTGGTGCAAGTCAGGCCATTGACATCGCTTTTCGCACCATTTTGGAGGAAGGAGTCGAGGTGATTTTACCAGGCCCTGTGTATCCCGGTTATGAGCCGATTATTCGCATGTGCGGAGCCAAACCTGTATATGTCGACACCCGCCATAACCAATTTAGGCTTTCCGCCGACTTGATTAAACCGTACATAAATGAACGAACGCGCTGTATCGTTTTGCCGTATCCCTCCAACCCAACTGGTGTAACGTTAGCGCAGCAGGATTTGCTAGAACTGGCTGAGCTGTTGAAGGATCGCCCGATTTGGATCTTATCGGATGAAATTTATAGCGAGCTTGTTTATAGCGGCAAACATGCTTCAATTGCCAAATGGCTGCGCAATCAAACCATTGTGATTAACGGATTAAGCAAGTCACATTCAATGACGGGATGGCGAGTGGGGTTTGTCTTCGCCCCAGAGTTTTTAACAAAACATCTGATTAAAGTGCACCAATATAGCGTCTCATGCGCTTCTTCCATTTCGCAAAAAGCCGCTTTAGCCGCCTTGACAGCGGGAAAAGAAGACGCCAACGACATGCGGAAGCTATACGAACAGCGAATGGAATATGCCTACAGCCGGCTTGTTGACATGGGCTTTCAAGTGGAAAAGCCAACAGGGGCTTTTTACTTATTTCCATCTATTGAACCATTTCATACTTCCTCTTTTGAATTCGCACTTGATTTAGTGGATAAAGCTGGCGTAGCCGTCGTTCCTGGAAGCGCCTTTTCAGCATACGGAGAAGGATATGTTCGGCTTTCGTATGCCTATTCATTAGAAACGCTAGCAGAGGGGCTGAATCGCATCGAACAGTACGTTCAAAAACATAAAAGGTGAGAGCTTGGGTAGCTTCTCACCTTTTTATCAAGGAGGCAGCTGGTCATGCCATCGACTGGCCTCTGACAGTCGAAAATTTGAAAACGTCTATAAGTTCCCTCTTCTTAGTTGGCGCAATAGAGAAGGTGCCATTTTCTTAGTGCTAGAGGGCGTTTATGAATGATCATAGTGCTTGTATAACGCATGTGTTCCGCTGTTCTCCTCACCGCTTGCCGCCAGTTCTTCATACATTTTTTTAGCTAAGCTCAGTCCGGGCAGCTGCAAATTCATTTTTTCCGCCTCTTCCAGCGCAATTTTCATATCTTTAATAAAATGCTTTACATAAAATCCTGGCGCAAAATCCCCCGCCAACATTCTTGGGGCTAATTGGCTCAGTGACCAGCTGCCGGCAGCTCCTTGTGAAATGCTTTCCAACACTTTATAAGGATCAAGACCTGAACGTTTCGCATAAATGAGCGCCTCACAAACACCGATCATATTGGTAGCAATCGCAATTTGGTTACACATTTTCGCATGCTGGCCCGCTCCCGCTTTTCCTTGAAAAACAATATTTGTTCCTAGCGCTTCAAAAATTGGCTTGCACTCATGAAATGCCGCTTCATCGCCCCCAACCATAATCGCAAGCCGGCCTTCTCTGGCACCAACGTCTCCACCAGAAACAGGAGCATCTAGCGCAAATACCTTTCTCTTCTTCGCCTCATCATAAATTTTCTCGGCCAACGACGGAGGAGAGGTTGTCATATCAATTAAGTACGTGTTTTCCTTCACATTTTCAATTAATCCGTTTTCGCCAAAATATACGGCTTCTACATCCTGTGGATAGCCCACCATCGTAATAACAACATCCGCCTCGCGGGCAAGCTCGCGAACCGTTTCCTTCCAGACCGCCCCTGCTCTTAATAGCTCCTCTGCTTTCTCCTTCGTGCGCGTGTGCACAAGCAAATCATATCCTGCTTGCAGCAAATTGCGCGCCATGCTTTGTCCCATCACACCAAGACCAATAAAGCCGATTGTTTTCATACTCATTCCTCCACATATAAAACACCTTGGCTTGCGGCCAAGGTGCTAATCTTCTAACACGACATTATATTTTCGATTGAACTCTTCATCGGATTTAACGAGATAAACGATTCCCTCAATAAAGCCGATGATGCTTGGAATTCCTGTCCACGAAAATAATAAATAAAGAATGCCTTGGCCAAGCTTTCCCAAATAAAATTTATGAATGCCGAGACCACCTAACAAAATGGCTAAAAGACCTACAACCACCTTATTTTTCACGATGCCTCTTCCTTTCTCCGCTGGGGTAAGTCCTTTTATTTATATTCACCCAAATGAGAAAGTAGCACCTTTGGTTAAATCGCTTTGACCATCCCCCCATCGACGAGAAACGATTGGCCTGTCATATAGGAATTGGCTGCTGAAAGAAGGAAGGTCACCACATTGGCAAACTCCTCCGGCGTTCCATAGCGGCCAAGCGGAATGGCACTTTTCATCCGCATCTCCATTTCTTCCTTTGTGATTCCAAATTTTTCTGCGTTCATCTGATCTAAAAAAGCCACCCGTTCCGTTGCAATTCTTCCCGGCGCTACGGTATTGATTAAAATGTTATATTGAGCAAATTCAGAAGCCAACGTTTTGGTCAAACCGACAATTCCAGTGCGGAATGTATTTGATAGCAATAAGCCAGGAATGGGCTCTTTGATGGAAGAAGAAGCAATATTGACAATTTTTCCGCCATTTTTCTTTAAATAAGGCAGTGCTTCACGAATGAGGCGAATATAGCTTAGTAAATTTAATTCAAATGCTTGATACCAATCCTCATCCGTAATCGTTTCAAAAGTTCCCGTCGGAGGTCCTCCCGCATTGTTGACAAGCAGTTCAAGAGCTCCATATGTTTCTGCCGTTTGGACAACAAGCCGCTGAATTTCTTCTTTTTTCGTTACATCCGCTCGAATGTAAGCAACCCTTCCTTTATGTAACTCGCTTAGCTCTTGAGCCACCTCCTTCAGCTTTTCTTCATTGCGGCTCGTAATCATCACATTGGCACCTTCCAGCACCAGCCGCTGGGCAATCGCTTTACCAAGCCCTTGACTAGACGCTACAACAAGCGCTGTTTTTCCCTCTAACTGAAGCTCCACCTTCTTCACTCCTTTTCTTTATTATTACTATACCATTCGGCAAAGCCGCTGAGTTTTCCTCCTTCTCATCAATAAAAGCGCACGGATTTCCCGCGCGCTTAAATGATTATGCATCGAATTTTTCAACTAATTTCTTGAGCTGCTGTCCCATCTCACTTAATTTTTCAGCAGACTCTGTGACCGTGCTGAGCGCCTGCAGCTGATCATCGGCTGATGCTGCCACTTCCTCCGCAGAAGCTGCCGCCTGTTGAGCAATAGCGGAAATATTTTGCATCGCCTCAACCACTTGATCCTTACTTTCGTTCATATGCTTCACTTCATCACTAATATGAGAGATGGAGTTTGTCAGTTCTTCCATCATGACGGAAATTTTCATAAAGGATTCGCCTGTCGTATGAACGGCTTGCTGTTGCTCTTCGTTCATATCTTTTGAACGCCCAACTGCTTGCATTGCTAAATCCGCTTGTTGCTGAATCGTCGCGATTGTCTGACGGATCAACTCGGTCGCTTGAGAAGATTGTTCCGCCAATTTGCGAACCTCCTCAGCCACAACCGCAAATCCTTTACCATGTTCGCCTGCTCGTGCTGCTTCAATGCTCGCATTTAACGCAAGCAAATTCGTTTGTGCGGAAATCGCTGTAATCGTTTGAATGACTTCATCAATTCTTTTCATTTTTTCAACGAGATCATCCATTACTTTTTCTACAGACTGCAATTCATTTTTTGCTTCATCTGATTTTAATTGCAGCTCATTTAATTTTTCTAATCCATAATAACTTGCTTCTTTTGTATCATTTGATAAAGTTTGCATTTCTGAAGCGGATTGAGCGACTGCTTCAATTTGACTTGACAGCATGGTTGTTCGTTCGTTGATCGTATCTAGGTCACTCGCCTGTTCAGATGTTCCTTTTGCAATATCATTAATCGCTGTCGCTACTTGCTCGCTTGAAGTCATCGTTTCTTCGGAAACAGCGCTTAAATGATCGGCAGATTGAGCGAGCTCAGCAACTGACTGATTCACTTGATGAATGAGTGCCCGCATTTCATGAACCATATGGTTAAAATGAGAAGCCAGCTGCCCGATTTCATCTTTTGCTTTTACTTTCACTTGAACCGTTAAATCTCCCTCTGCTACCCTCTCTACTTGCTCTTGCAAGTAGACGATTGGTTTGACAATGGAGCGAGCCATCAAATAAATGACAATCATTCCGATAAGTACTGCGATAATCGTAATCATGAGCATTTGTGCTGCAATTGAATTACTGACCGCAAATAAATCTTTTTCTTTATACACCGCTCCAACTTTCCAACCTAGCTCGGGAATAGTTGTAAAATAAAGCATTCTCTTTTCGCCGTCTCTCGTATACTCATACACGCCGCTGTCACGGTCAAGCATGTATTTCACAGTGGCGTCGTTTGCCATATTCTTTCCTTTGTATTGAGGGTGGACGATAGCAATACCTGTTTGATCAAATAAAAACGGATAGCCTTTGTATCCTACATCCATTTTATTCACAATTTTTGTAACGGCATCAAGTGACAAGTCCATCCCGATGACACCAACTACTTGTGCACCGTCTTTCACCGCCTTGGCAAGAGTCACCACATACTTTCCTGTAACCGTATCTACATATGGATCCGTCCAGGCAACCTCATCAGGATGCTCGATTGCTTTTTTATACCACGGACGGGAAGTCGGATCAAAGCCAGCCGGAAGGTCCACTTTCGGCGTCGTATACATCTTTTTCCCTTCAGTTCCAATATAAACAAGCTGTGTATTGCTATGAATCTTTAAAAACGTTTGAAATTCCTTTTCAACTGTCGGCGATTCTTGATTGTCTTTCGCCATTTGGACTATCGCTGGAGACTCGCTAAATTGCTTCATACTATTCACTTCACTTGTAAAGCTTGATTGAATATCGTCAATCAGCTGCTCAACAAGCGCATGCCCGCGGCTGCTGACATCCTTGCGAATCATCTGCTTTGTTTCTACGACCCCGACAATTTGTGTAACGGCTAAAGAAACGACCATTAGTAAAGCTATTAAGACAACCAGTTTTGTTCTTAATGTTTTGAACACTTCGCTTTTTCTCCCCCTTGTCAAAATTCATCCTATTTTGTCGAGTTGCCATTTCCATTATAAAACCATGGTCTATAGCCGTCTATAGTAGCATATTCTCAATCATAGCAAAATGAATGAAAAACTTTTTTTGCTATCGCATTTATCACGGTAAAAATTCCAATTGTTGACGATCCATGATTTTACTAAAAATATGGAATCATATAGCTAGACACAAGCTTTTCGCTTGCCGACTACGGCAGAAAAGCGAGGAATCAAGCAGTGTCCATTGATTTGTATTGGATCATCACACACCTAGATAAAAATAGAAGTACGATAGAATTAAAGATGGAATAAATGGTCCCTGTATGTATTTTCATCATGAGGCGATATAATTGATCTACACGCCTGTTGTTCGGTTCGTCTTGATCAGCTGCTTAGTAGAGGAAAAATGTGAGACTATGGCCATTATGTCCAGCGCCTTTCAGCGACTAAATATGGACAAAAAAGATCATGTAGCCAGCAAAATCAAAGCTTTTTGCTTCATTTGGGCCATGCTGTTCGATCAGTGGCTGAAAATGATGGAGAAGACGCAAAAGCAGCAATCATACTGTATGAATGGAGTGGAAGCCTCTTTTAAATAATAAGCGGTGGTTACGGCCACCGCTTATATTTTTACTCAATATGGAAAGTTTGTTTCACAAATGCCACCACTTCTTCTGCTGTGCTCATGGATAGAATGGCTTCTTTAAAGCTAGCTGCTTCTGTTTTTGAGAGTTTTTTCATTTGTGAACGAGCACGTAAAACCGAAGTTGCGCTCATGCTAAATTCGTCCAGTCCTAAGCCGAGCAAAATTGGAATCGCCAATTCATCTCCTGCCATTTCTCCGCACATTCCTGCCCATTTTCCTTCTTTATGAGCGGCTTCGATCACATGATGAACAAGGCGCAAAATGGCTGGATTATACGGCTGATAAAGGTAAGAAACCCGTTCGTTCATACGATCAGCCGCCATCGTATACTGAATTAAATCATTTGTTCCAATACTAAAGAAATCGACTTCCTTGGCAAATTGATCGGCAAGCACCGCGGCCGCAGGAATCTCCACCATCATTCCAATCTCAATCTCTTCAGCTACTGGAATTCCTTCATGTTGAAGCTTCTCTTTTTCTTCTAAAAGGATGGCCTTTGCTTGCCGGAACTCTTCCAGTGTTGCAATCATCGGAAACATAATTTTTAAGTTTCCATACACACTTGCGCGCAGCAACGCACGAAGCTGAGTTCGGAACATGTCCTGCATTTCAAGGCACAGACGGATCGCTCGGAACCCTAGAAACGGATTCATTTCTTTTGGAAGATCTAAATACGGCAATTCTTTGTCGCCGCCAATATCAAGCGTACGAACAACGACTGGTTTGCCTTGCATTTGTTCCAGTACTACTTTATATGCTTCGAACTGCTCCTCTTCTGTCGGCAGCTCAGAGCGGCCCATATATAAAAACTCTGTACGATATAAGCCAATTCCTTCTGCACCGTTGGCTAGCACACCTTTAACATCTTCTGGTGTGCCAATATTTGCAGCTAATTCAACATGATGGCCATCGCTTGTCACCGTCGACTCGTGAACAAGCTTCGCCCACTCCGCTTTTTGCTTCTCAAAGCGCTCCCGCTTTTCTTCATAATGAGCGAGCACATCACTCGATGGATTCACAACAACTTGTCCATCCAGTCCATCAATAATGACCACATCGCCATTTTGGATTTCCGCTGTGGCACATTTCGTTCCCACCACTGCTGGAATTTCAAGAGAACGAGCCATAATCGCCGAGTGAGAGGTTCGGCCGCCGATATCAGTAGCAAATCCTTTTACATATTGACGATTGAGCTGTGCTGTATCAGAAGGTGTTAAATCTTCGGCAATGATGATCACTTCTTCGGAAATCAAGCTCGGATTGGAAATCGCAATCCCGAGTAAATGGGCAAGCACGCGCTTCGCTACATCGCGAATATCAGCTGCTCGCTCTTTCATGTACTCATTATTCATCGATTCAAACATCGCAACAAACATGGACGTTGTTTCATTCCATGCGTACTCTGCATTGACTTTTTCTGCTTTAATTTTATCCTTTACCGGATTTAATAGTTCCGGATCACTTAACACAAGAAGATGCGCAGAAAAAATGGCAGCTTTGTCCTCCCCTAATTCGCGTAATGCATGGGCCTGAATTTGCTCAAGTTCGCCTTTTGCTTTGACAATAGCTGCTTCAAAACGTTCAATTTCAGCCTGTGGGTCCGTAATGTCATATTTTTCAACAGTAAAATTAGGGGTTTCTAAGCGGTATGCCTTAGCAATGGCAATACCGCTTGATGCAGCAATCCCTGTAATATTCTTAGACATTATTGTGCGAGACCCTCTTTTGCCAATGTATCTGTTAATGCTGCTAACGCTTCTGCTGCATCTGAACCCTCAGCTGTAATTTTAATTTGAGCACCTTGTGGAACACCTAGCGACATAACGCCCATAATGGATTTCAAATTCACTGTTTTCCCGTTGTACTCTAAGTTAATGTCGCTGTTAAATTTGCTCGCTGCTTGAACAAGTAAAGTAGCAGGACGAGCATGAATACCAGATTCAGCAGTTACTTTAAATACTTTTTCAGCCATTTAAACCATTCTCCTTTAACAATATATTTTTTTGTCATCATAACAAACATATCTGCTCTTATTCAACAGAAAAGAAATTTGTCGATCGTTGTATCACCTTTTGGTTATTCGATGACAGCTACTTTGTGCTCACCTTTTGTTACTGTCGTTTCTGTCTCTAAGCGAATCTGCTCGTTCGCTTTTAAGTTTGTAAAAATAATCGGTGTAATGATGGAAGGAGCATTATTTTCTACATATTGCAAATCTACTTTTAAAATCGGCTGTCCTTTTTTCACTTCGTCTCCTTGCGAAACAAGTGCTTCAAAGCCTTGTCCGTTCAATTTTACGGTATCAATACCAAAGTGAATTAAAATTTCTCTGCCGTTCTTCGATTCAATCCCAATCGCATGCTTCGTCGGGAACACATTGATAATTTTTCCATCAACAGGAGAAACTACGGTTCCATCTGTTGGCATGATGGCAAAACCATCCCCCATCATTTTTTGTGAAAACACTTGGTCTGGCACCTCTGACAACGGAAGTACTTCACCTGTTAGCGGAGCGATAATTTCATCTGCACTCGCACTCGCTGCGACTTGAGCACTTGCTGTTTTTGGCTCTTCTTTCACACGAACCGGCGTGCGCCCTTCCATAATATCCTTAATTTGCCCTTTTAAGATGTCGGATTTCGGTCCAAAAATCGCTTGTACATTATTTCCTACTTCAAGTACACCAGCTGCACCTAACGTTTTTAACCGTTCTTTATCGACATGTTGAATATCATGAACTGATACACGTAAACGAGTGATGCATGCATCTAAATGTTCGATATTTTCTTTGCCGCCAAGCGCTGCTAAAATCTCGTACGGTAAATCTCCCGCGCTTGCTGCTTCGCCCGCTTTTTCTTCCGTCACTTTTTCACGTCCCGGAGTCGCTAAATTCCATTTGCGAATCGCAAAACGGAAGCCGAAATAGTAAATAACGGCAAATACAAGACCTACTGGGATCACAAGCCACCAGGCTGTTCGGTTTGGCAGCACTCCAAATAGCAAATAGTCAATGACACCACCGGAGAACGTCATCCCGATTTTCACATGCAATATATGCATAATCATAAACGATAATCCGGCAAAAATGGTATGGATCGCAAATAGTGCCGGTGCGACAAACAAGAACGAAAACTCAATTGGTTCGGTAATTCCTGTTAAAAACGATGTAAGTGCTGCAGATGCCATAATTCCGGCAACGACCTTTTTGTTTTCAGGGCGGGCCTCATGATAAATAGCCAGTGCAGCGGCAGGAAGACCAAACATCATAAATGGGAATTTCCCTGTCATAAATGTTCCGGCCGTTAAATCGACTCCATCTTTTAGTTGAGCAAAGAAGATTTTTTGGTCACCATGAACAACTTCTCCAGCCTTGTTGACATACTCACCAAATTCATACCAGAATGGCGAATAGAAAATATGATGCAAGCCAAATGGAATAAGCGCGCGTTCAATCACGCCAAAAATAAAGGCTGCCAGCGTTTTATTCGCATCAATCATATTATGTGAGAATGAATTCAAGCCATGCTGGATAGGTGGCCATACCCATGTCATCACAATTCCCAAAAGAACAGCAGATGCTGCTGTGATAATGGGTACAAATCGCTTGCCGGCAAAAAATCCTAAATATTGCGGCAGCTCGATATTGAAAAACTTATTGTACATATACGCTGCTAAAATACCGACGATAATACCGCCAAATACCCCTGTTTGCAATGTTGGAATCCCTAAAATATTCGCAAACGACGGATCTGTGCCGATTTTATCAGCCGTGACGCCCAATATGACGCTCATCGTTTTGTTCATAATTAAGTAGCCGACAATCGCAGCAAGGCCCGCAACACCTTCGCCTCCGGCTAACCCGATCGCTACCCCAACCGCAAAGAGCAAAGAAAGGTTGTCAAACACCGCACCTCCTGATTGCTCCATGACTTTGGCCACAAGAACGACCCAGTCTGCCTTAAGTGCAGGAATTTTGTCTGTTAGCGCCGTATTCTGTAAAGCGTTACCAAAAGCAAGCAAAATACCTGCAGCCGGTAAAATCGCTACGGGAAGCATTAACGCTTTTCCGACTTTTTGCAGCGTTCCAAACGCTTTTTTCATAATGTAATCCCCCTTCTCATTCTAAATTGGCAGCAAACATTTTTTCTCTTTATAGTCATCTCACCAAATGCCTGATATTTGTAAGCACTTGCAAAGGATGAAAAAACAAAAGGCATGAGCAAAGAAAAACAAAATTGAACATGAATAGCAACAGGATAGAAAAACAACCATCCATAATTGCTTGTTCCATTTTGTCTTCTTTACTCATGCCTGATCGAATCAGTAACACGTAAAGATGTAGACAATTATTTACTTTTTTTTGCAAGCCTTTGCAAATGCATCGTTAAATAGACTGCTTCTGCATCGTCCACAGGCATCTGCAGCGTTTGCTGCATGATTTTTACTAGCTTCCATGCAGCATTATAACATATCGGATATTCTTCTTTCAAGATTTTCGACAACTTTTTTGGTTCTTCGACACGCTCACCTTTTTTAATTCGTTCGATCGCATACCGTAAATGCTGAATAAATCGCAAATAATAAATACTTTCACGGTCAATGGCAATATGAAGCTGTTCTTCTACAATGGAAATCAGTTGAGCAATTAATTGTGAGTGCTTATTTACTTCCGAAAGACTTTGATGCGAAATCCCACTATGAATATGTAAAGCAATAAATCCCTTCTCTCCTTCAGGAAATTGCACGTGCAGCTTTTCTGTTAACATGTCAACGACTTCTCCGGCAATTTCATACTCTAAAGGATATAAGCTTTTTGTTTCAATCAAAAATGGATTTTTCAGATCAAGTCCTTGCTGAATGCGCTTAATCGCAAAAGAAATATGATCGGTCAGAGCAACGTGGATATGCTCATTCAATGGCGCATTGACCCGATTTTTGATGTGCTGCATCACTTCATTCATGACACCGATGAATTCTTCGTCAAGGCTTGGAAGCAACTTTTTATATTGCTCCTGCTCACGTTCATTTTTCAAGATAAACCATTTTTCGACCGCGTTTTGCTCAATGAAATCTCCCTTTTTCTTGCCGAAGCCGATCCCTTTTCCTAACAAAACCACTTCATCATACTCTTCGTGCGAAGCAACCAATACGTTATTATTCAATACTTTTTCAATCCGAAAGGACTTTCCCACAAAAGCCCAGCTCCTTTGATTTAGACGTTTACAATACTATCATCTTACGCAACGATTTACCTTTCGTCAATAATCGACTTTTTTCGAAGCGAGCTTTTTTGCTGCCAAAACATACAATATAACCAAACTATACAAATCCCATTTAATAAGTAGAGATCGAGCAACAGCCAGCTTCAGAAAGAGCAATGGACCGGTCTTTCAAGTCACTCGCAATCGTCGAAAAACAATCGTTAAAAAGCTAAGCCTCATTTATAGACAAAAAGGAGACAGAATGATGAATCAGATAAATCCTAAAAAACTTCACGTGCAATGGGAAAACAACGCACGTCTGCACATTCCACCTAACACAAGAAAATACACGTTAATCCATTCTGACGACACTGATGATCTTTATTTGTACATTGGGTCATCATTTGCTGTCAAACATCTTCATCCAACGCGCGATGAAGTATTAGCTGAGTGGAAGCGAGTGAAGCAAACACTCATTTTATTCCTCTATGTATACGTAGGAAACAAAAATAGCGGAAAAGAAACGAATAAGCAAAGAAAACAAGTTTTCCAAAAAAAATTGCCGCTTGCTCTTGAAGCCATTCGTCATGGAGACCAACAGCTGTTTCAAGCGTATCCATCTTTAGATTTTAGTCCTATTCTTGTTCATTTTACATCAGAATATCCCGATTTAAATGTGACAGAGGATTACGGATCTCCTTATCTGTATAAATAATCGATTCCCTGAAAGTGAAAGCTGATCTTTCTTTTCCCTTCGATCCATACTATTGAAATGAACATGTCATCCATTACCCATGGTGCTAGTTGCGCATAATAGCTTGAGCGCTCAATATTTCCTCTCTTATATGACAGGGGATGAGCCGCTTTCGGCGATCAGGCAACTGAACCACACCGCCTCCAGATAAATTCAAATGGCTTATTGATCGCCGCGCGCTCGCTTAGGCTGGCCGAGACAAGTCGATGGTTTGCCTCCTGACCGTGAGGTTTGAATCAATACGGTTCATTCATCATATGGATTACCGCGCGAGAACGATCAGTGAAACCGATTGGATCTGGCGCCACGCGTATCCATTATGTCATGGGAAAATGGAAAATATAAGGCTTAGCAAAGCTTTTTCAGCAGCGACGATAAAAATAGGATGAAGCACAAATTTTTCAATGAATGGAGGACCTTACACGTGCCATACATGACGATAGAAAACGATATTCGCCTATATTATACGGATGCAGGAGAAGGAAAAGCTCTGGTGTTTATTCACCCGCCAGGAATGGGAAGCAACGTTTTTGCTCAGCAGCAAGCGTTGACAGCCAACTTTCGCGTTGTCACCTATGATATGAGAGGAAACGGAAAAAGCAGCGCTTCAAACAAACCAATAACGATTTCTTTGCTTACGGAAGATCTTCATCAATTGCTTCGCTCTCTCCAAATTGAACGAGCGATTATTTGCAGCTACTCAAGTGGAGGCTCTGTTGCGCAAGCTTTTGCGCTTCGCTATCCAGAACAAACGGAAGCGATCGTATTAATCGGCGGGTTTCCCGAAGTACGCACATTATGGCTATATTTCGAATTTTTATTAGGCATTTTCACAGCGAAAATCGGAGCCATTTCGTTACTTGCTAAAGTATTAGGAACCGCTCACGGAAAAAGCCAAGACGAAAAAAAAGCAATTGAACGATATGCGCGGCTCGCCAATCAAAAGGATTTATTCGGCATGTATAAAACGATGCTGCACGATCGTAACACAGAGCATTTAGCAAAACTAACGGTTCCTCTGTTGATCATATACGGCAATCGCGATTATTATCTCCATGCTTATGAAACCATTTTTAAAACATACGTCCCTCATGCTCGCGCCATCTATATTGATAAAGCTAGACATCAAATTCCAACACGGCATGCTGATGAACTGAATGCCATTTTAACATCATATTTTTTACCGTAAGACGAGCGATATAAATACCGCTTCATGCTTCCACCTTTGTTTCCAAGTGGAATTTCACCAATTAGACGACCGAACAACATCACTTCTAAACAGTTTCATTTGTCTGGAAGTGGCTGATTGTTCGACGCTTAGTGACTATTTAGCAAAAAATAGAGCTTTGCTTTTGAGTCGACGATCAATCCAATCTTGTCATGATGCCTATCCATAAACCTGCATAAGCAAGGCATGGAAGTCATCGACGAAAAAACGATTGGTTTAAGTTAGAAAATATATCTGCTAGCCAAAAAACAAAAAGCCCGTTTCAGTAACCAGTCTCAGGTTGTAGACAAAGTCAATATTGACTTTGTCTACAACCATTTTCATTTCCTTCATCGATTGTGAGGGCTGCACGTCAGACTGGTTGAGAAATCGAGCCGCGCTTAAAAATCATTTTTAATAGCGGAGGAGTCACTAATGTCGTTATAAGGACGACAACAATCAGAACAGCAAATAAATCAGCCGTTAATAAATTAGATTCCAAACCGATACCAGCAATAATCAGTGCTACTTCGCCACGCGAAACCATTCCGGCTCCAACCGCCAATGAGCTTCTCCATTCAAATCCAGCTAATTTCGCTCCAAATGCAGCACCAACTAATTTTGTCAAAATAGCTAGTACGCTTAAGCCGATAATCACCCAAAGATGCTGGCCAACATTGGAAAACTCTACAGCAACACCAATCGAAGTAAAAAAGACTGGCACGAAAATCGAGTAGCTAATGGTTTCCACCTTGTGAAAAATTTCTTCTTTATAATCGGTAAAACTGATCCCTAGTCCGGCTATATAAGCCCCGATAATCGCAGCAACTCCTGTCGCTTCTGCCAAATATGCGAACGAAAAGCAAATGATTAATCCCGCGGAAATAAGAGCTTCATCAACACGAAGCGGTGCAAAAAATCGCAATACAACCGGAACGACTTTCCATGCCAGCAAAATGGCAACCGCAAAAAAGACCACTTTCTTAACGATCACAGCACCAAGCTGGACATCTCCCCCAGCTAGACTCATCAAAAACGCTAATGCGATAATGACAAGAATATCATCAATGACAGCCGCTCCTAAAATGGCCGTCCCCTCTTTTGATTTTAATTGGTTCATTTCTTTTAACGCCTGCACGGAAATACTGACGCTTGTAGCTGACAACAATAGCCCTAGAAAGACCGCTTGTATCGTTGAGAGCTCAAGAGCAATTCCCGCCATATATCCCAGCAATAGCGGCACCACGATTCCAAGCACTCCAACATAGGTGGCCGCTTTTCCCGTTCGTTTAAGCTGGTCTACATCGGTCTCAAGCCCCGCAATAAACATTAACAATATAACACCTATTTGACTGACTTCTTTTAAAATTTCTGTGTCATTGATTAATCCTAATACCGTTGGTCCAAGAATAATACCGATCAGCAATTTCCCCAGCACTGCTGGTTGGCCAAGTCGTGCGCTAATATCCCCCGCTATCTTTGAGGCAAACAAAATAGCTGCCAACTGTAAAATAAACATTTTTCACTCCCCTTATTAAAACGTTCAAACAGGACTATATACGATTAGTGTGCGTCAAAGGTTTCAGTTTCACTAAGCAACATGTCCATTCCTTTTGATTTTTCCCGGCTCACCCTATCATAAAAACATTTAGCAAACGAGGAAAACACAACTAAGCGAAGACAAAAATTAAATCAAGTCGTTTATGAGCGGACGGGTGAAGCCAATAACGGAAAAACGCAGTGCTTATCAACCGCCTGAACGCATATCGAAATGCTTGATGCGCTTTTCCGTTTTTCATCACATCGCTACTTATACTCTCTCACAGTCCAATCATGGACAGCTCTGTGTACACGATAACCCAATACGACAAGGATGATGTCACCTCATCTATAACAAGGATCTTTTTATTAAGCCTGGATTAAAAAAACATGAAGTTTAATCAGAGAGAAAACTAGAAATGATTTGTGGAGAGGAAAATGAAATGAATAACGGTTAAGTCGGTTAGAAAAAGAAACAGCATATTTTTTATTATTTAGAAGAAAATAACAAACATGTGTAACCGCGGTCCAAACGATGCCGCTTCCAGCCCATAAACAGGGCTGGGAAGCGATTCGTTATCGGCTGCTTGATCATCGTCGAAAACGACAAGAACGGCCATTAAGCGATCCACTATCGATCAGATGGCTTGTCTATTAGTAACGACAGAAACTCCTTCATGACAACGGATACAGGCTAAAATATTAGAAAAAAACCGGCATCATAAGCATCATACGCGCCATGGCTTCATTAATTCTTGTACCTTCCCCAGTGTATCCAACAGTTGTTCGAATGGAACCGGAGCACTGAAATAATATCCCTGTATTTCCTCACAGCCTTTTTCAAGCAGAAAACGAACTTGCTCTGCTGTTTCGACCCCTTCCGCCGTGACAAATAAATTTAATTTGTGTGCAAGCAAAATAATGGCCTCTACAATTTCCTCGCTTTTTCGCCCTTCGCTAATGCTCCGGATAAAGGAACGATCGATTTTTACAGCATCAATCGGAAACCGGTTCAAATAATTTAATGAAGAGTAGCTCACTCCAAAATCATCAATCGCAATCGTGATACCAAGCTGTTTAAATTTCTGCAAAATCGCGATTACTTCCGAAGGCTCTTTCATAATAGCAGTTTCCGTAATTTCAAATATAAATGAAGTCGGATTCATGTTCTCCTCTGCCAAAATCCTGCATACTACTTCTTCCAAGTCTTTATTTTGGAACTGTCGGGCTGATAAATTGACGGCCATTTTTAAATGGGGAAATCCCGCTTTCTCCAACCGCTTTAAATCGCGGCACGCCTGGCGCAGCACCCATTTCCCAATTTCATCGATTCTGTTTGTTTCCTCCGCAATCGGAATAAACTCCGCCGGACTGACCATTCCGAGTTGCGGGTGCTTCCAACGAATCAACGATTCGACACTAAGAGTGCCGCTTACAACATTCACTTTCGGTTGATAATACAAAGAAAATTCCCCATTTTCGATCGCCTGCTGCAAATCATTCTCAAGGCGCACCTTTTTGGCAAAAATATCGCGCATATGAGGATCATATTCAACAATGCGATTCGTCCCATTCATTTTCGCATAATAAACAGCTTTATGAGCATTGCTAAGGAGCGTTTCAACCGATCGCTCGGCATCAGCTGCGTAGCTTACACCGATATTCGTCGTAATATTCAGCTTTTCCCCGGCAATAAAATATGGCTCCTGTAAGCAGGCGTCAAGCTTGTCAAGCAGCTGTCTCAATTCATCCTTTTGATCATAAACAAAGGCAACCACGAACTCGTCTTCACTAATTCTTGCTAAAAACGTCCGTTCAGATTCAAATTCCTTCAAGCGATTGGCAACCTTCCGCAACAATTCATCCCCGTTTAAATATCCAAGAAAATCGTTAATGAATTTAAAGCGGTGAATATCAATCAATAAAACCGCCACATTTTTATAAGCGAGCATAAACTCCTTTAGCTTTTCACTTAAATAATT